>NZ_CP140152.1:5400000-6000000 GCF_034479515.1 Duganella zoogloeoides | reverse complement strand
CAGACTGCGCTCGAACAGGGTCAATCCCAGCTTTTCCTCGAGCTGGGCGATCTGCCGGCTCAGCGGCGACTGCGAAATGTGCAGGCGCTCGGCAGCACGCCCCACGTGTTCTTCCTCGGCCACGGCGACGAAGTATTGCAACTGGCGAATATCGAGCATGTCAGACCCAACAGGACTTAAGATGAGTAAATTATGTCTTGGACGGTCTGTTAAAGTCAATCTACACTGGTCTTATTCACTCATCCACCAGGAGAACCCCATGAGCATTCGTGAACAACTGCAAGGCAAACTCGGCTTCGGCACCGCCCCGCTGGGCAATATGTACCGCGACATTCCCCCGGACGAGGCGATTGCCACGGTCGATGCGGCCTGGGACCAGGGCATCCGCTTTTTTGACACCGCACCGCTGTACGGCGCCGGCCTGGCCGAGATCCGCCTCGGCGAAGCGCTGGCCCGCCGGCCGCGCGACGAATACGTCCTGAGCACCAAGATCGGCCGGGTCATCCTCGACGAACTGGAAGACCCGCTGGCGCGCGACATGGGAGAGAAGGGCGGCCTGTTCGAGTTCGGCCTGAAAAACAAGATCGTCAACGACTATAGCGCCGACGCCACGCTGCGCTCGATCGAAGCAAGCCTGCAGCGCCTCAAGACCGACCGCCTCGACATTGTCTGGGTGCACGACGTGGCTCAGGATTTCTTTGGCGACGAATGGCTGGCGCAATACGAGATCGCCCGCACCGGCGCCTTCCGCGTGCTGGACCGCCTGCGCGACGAAGGCGTGATCAAGGGCTGGGGCCTGGGCGTAAACCGGGTCGAGCCGCTCGAGTTGACGCTCGACCTCGACGAACCGAAGCCGGATGCCTTCCTGCTGGCCGGCCGCTACACGCTGCTCGACCACGAGCGCGCGCTGCAACGCCTGATGCCGGCCGCCGCCGCGCAACACGTGGACATCGTCGTCGGCGGTCCGTACAGCTCGGGCATCCTGGCCGGCGGCACGCATTTCGAATACGCCAAGGCGCCGCCTGCCATCGTCGAGAAAGTGGCACGCCTGACCGCGCTGGCCACCCGCCACGGCATCAGCATCAAGGCCGCCGCCTTGCAGTTCGCGCTGGCGCATCCGGCAGTGGCCAGCGTAATTCCGGGCGCCAGCCGTCCCGAGCGCCTGCTGGAAGACCAGGCCGCACTGCGCCAGGCGGTGCCGGCAGCGTTCTGGCAGGCGTTGCGCGAGCAGGGGCTGGTGTCGGCGCTGGCGCCATTGCCGGGCGCATGAAGATGGACTGCGACCGGAGAGAAACCGCTAGTTTTCGGTCATAAAGTGCCATAATTCCTCTGCTTTTCAGTCATTCGAACGAGGCAGGGGGAAACAATGGCACAGTTTTCAGACACCGACACTGCAGAAGTCCTGTTTACCGACGGTAATGCGGCGTTACAGCGGACCCTGGCCCGTCAAGTGGGTGCGGGTACGCTCAGACGCATCTACGCCGGGGTGTACACAACTAATCTGGACAGCCCGCTCGAGGCCATCGTAGTTCGCAACTGGGCGGCGATCATCAGCCACCTGCTGCCAGCAGCTGTGTTGGCATATCGCTCCGCAATCGAACACCGGCCCGTAGCAGGGGTTATTCACGTACGCCGCGCCAGCACGCGGCGCACGCTGCACCTGCCCGGCCTCGTGGTCGAGGTATACCCTGGCGCGGACCAGCCACCTTTGCTGGAAAACCCCAACGCCGACCTGCTACACAGGCAAATCTACCTTCCTGGCGAAGCACGAGGTTTTCTTGAAAACATGGGTACCGCGCGCGGTGCGGTGAACCGGGCAAGCCTTACGATCCGGACCGGCTCGACCTGTTCGATATGCTGCAGCGCGCGCTGGCTGCCGAGGTGTTTGCGCACCCCGCCGATCTTGCTAGCAAGGGTACGGCGCTGGAAAATTTCGCATTCTTCGAAGCATATTTTTCGAATTTTATCGAAGGCACCACGTTCGAGGTGGCCGAGGCCAAGCAGATCGTGTTCGAGGGTGCGATCATTGCCAATCGCTCGCAGGATTCGCATGACGTTCTCGGCACTTTCCAGGCCGCGAACGCAGCGCCATGGCGCAACCAGCCGGCGGCAACTGCGCAAGACTTTCTCGGCTGGCTCAAAAGCGTCAACGCCCTCGTCATGCAGGCGCGTCCCGACCAACTGCCGGGTCAATGGAAAGAACAGCGCAACATGGCAGGCAACACACTATTCGTCTTGCCCGAACAGGTGCCAGGAACCCTGGTCGAAGGCTACGAGCGTATTCGTGCATTGACTGACCCGGTGGCACGCGCACTGATGACGATGTTCGTCGTGTCGGAAGTCCACCCGTTCAAGGACGGCAACGGACGCACGGCCCGGCTGGCGATGAATTGCATACTCAGCGCGGCCGGCATTTGCCGGATCATGGTACCCACCGTGTATCGCGAAGACTATCTGTTACCCCTCAAGCGCCTATCGAACGACCGCGATGCCAGCCCGTATGTGCGCAGCATGACGCGTGCCCATGACTGGACATCGCGCTTCGACTACGAGCAGCCGCTCCACGACGTCCAGATGCAACTTGCGCGGTGTAATGCGTTTCAGGAAGATTTGCGCAATTATCGGCTGATCTTTCCCGACACGACATCCAGGTGAGCGGCAGTCAGGTCCCTTCGCACCGTGCGAAAGCCGATGTGCGTTGCGGCCAGGTCGCGTTCCTGCGACTCGCGCGCCGAGGCCCGGTAGCGTACGCAATAGTCGGGAGCGCACAGGAATGAGCCGCCCTTGATCACCATCGTGGCGTTGGCAGCATTGGCGATATCAGCTGCGTTGGGCGCGTTGCCGGCACCGGCGATGCGGCCGGCTGCGATGGCGGTATCGCCATTGGCGTGCGGCTGGCGCGGGCCGGTGTAGGGGTCTTGCGTCCATTCCCAGACGTTGCCGATCATGTCGTACAGGCCGAAGCCGTTGGGCGCGTAGCAGCCCACGGGGGCAATGCCCGCATGGCCGTCAGCGGCGACATCGAGTTGCGGAAACGCGCCTTGCCAGTAGTTGGCGGCGGGCTTGCCTGCGGCGTCCGTCGGCGCGGTGTCGAGTTGATTGTCGCTGCGGCCGGCTTTGCCGGCGTATTCCCATTCCGCCTCGGTAGGCAGATCGCGGCCCAGCCAGTGCGCGTAGGCCAGCGCGTCGGCTTGCGTGACCAGGGTCACTGGCAGGTGGCCGCCGGGTACTTTGACCGGGGCTGATGCTGGCGATGGCGATGGCGATGGCGATGGCGATGGCGATGGCGATGGCGATGGCGCGGCAGCTTGCGCCGTGCGCCACTGCGCGCCTTTTTCCAGCGTCCACCAGGCGTACGGCCGTTGTTGCAGTTCTTCCGCTGTCGGCACGTGGAACACCACGCCGGCGCCTTGCCGTTCCGCTTCCGTTACATAGCCAGTGGCTGCCACGAACGCGGCAAACTGCGCTTGCGTCACTTCCGTGCGGTCGATCCAGAAGCCGGCAACGCGGGTGGCGCCGGGCTGCGCGGGACGCTCGTCCGGGTAGCCGCGCTCACTGCCGAAGATGAAGCTGCCGCCTTTTACTTGCACCATGCCCGCGTGAGGATCGGCGCCCCAGCCGGCGGGCAGGCCGCTGTAGGCGGCGCACGATGGTTCGCTGCCCAGCCTGGCCGCCGGTGCTCCGGTCAGCGCATTGCTGGCGCTGGTATGCCACACCAACGCCAGCAGCGCGGCGCCCAAGGCCAGCGCTGGCAACGCCATGCGCCAGGCCCTGCTGCGTGACGCTACGCCCATCAGTAATAGCCCTGCGGTTTCAGTGGCTCCACGCCGCCCACGCGCTGCATGAATTGCTGCCACTCTCCGACCATGGTGTTGGTCAGCGCCTGGTTTTGCGCGGCGACGTCGGTGGTTTCGCCGCGGTCGCGCGTGAGGTCGTACAGTTGCCAGCGGCCGTCGAGCGGACCTGTCGGCGGCTCGTTCCACAGCGCCTTCCACTTGCCGTCGGCGCTGATCAGGTAGGCGCGGCCGTATGATTCATGTCCGAGCGGTTCGGTGCGCACGCTGGCGGTGCTGCCTTGCAGCAGCGGCAGCAGCGACTTGCCGGTGACGGGATAGACGTTGCGGCCGTTGTACACCACCTTGCCCCGGCCGCGATCGACGCCGCTGGCGTCGATCGCGGCCGGCGCAGTCTGGGTGGGCGGCGTCACCCCGGCCAGCGCCAGGAACGTCGCGGTGTTGTCGGTGATGTGGGTGAGGGCGCTCAGGTTGGGCAGGCGCGCGGTCTGGCCCGGCAGGCGCACGATCAGCGGCGTGGCGACGCTGCCTTCGCCGGCATAGCCCTTGGTCAGGCGGAACGGCGTGGCGCTCACCTCGGCCCAGCGCAGCCCGTATTGCAGACGCCTGGCTGCCTGGGCGCCGTTGTCGGTGCCCAGCGTGGCGTACACCGGTTCGGTGGCGTTGGCTTCGTCGGTCAGCCTGGGGTCGGCGCCGCTGTCGATCGGCCAGCCTTCGGCGCCGTTATCGGACTGGAACATGATGTAGGTGTTGTCGTATTCGCCGATGTCCTTCAAATGCTGGATCAGCAGGCCGATGTTGTGGTCGAGGTTATCGACCATGCCGGCGTAGATTTCCATGTAGCGCGCCTGCGCTTTCTTTTCCAGCGCGGTCAAGCTGGCCCACTTCTTGTTGACCTTGCCCGGACCGTAATCGGCATAGCCCTGCGCCATGCCGTTGTTGGCGTTGATGTACTTGGCACTAGCCGTATTGAAGCCGGCCGTGGCGGGGCTGCGCGACGTGGTTTCCGGTGCCCCCGGGTACGGCGTGAAGTCGGCCGGGATGATGCCGAGCTGCTTCTGGCGGGCGATGCGCGCATCGCGCACCGCTTCGTAGCCGGCGTCGTACTTGCCCTTGTACTTCGACAGCCACGGCTCCGACACTTGCAGCGGCCAGTGCGGCGACGTGTAGGCGGCGTACGCAAAGAACGGCTTGCCGTCGGCCTTGTTGCCGTCGATGTAAGAGATCAGGCGCCTGGTATAAAAATCGGTCGAATAAAACGGTTCGCCGCCGGCGCCGCCGGGCTGGCCCGGTTGTCCCGGCTGCACGAACTTGCCGTCTTCCGTGTAGTTGGTGGAGCCTTCTCGTTCGTGGGCGTAATGGTTGGCGGCGGCGCCGGCCAGCAGCGCGTAGCTGCGCTCGAAACCCCACTGGTCCGGCGTCTTGCCGGCAGTGGTGACGGCGCCGCCGGCAATCGCCGAACCGAGGTGCCACTTGCCGGCCATGTAGGTGTGGTAGCCGTTATCGCGCAGCAGCTGGGCAAACGACAGCGAGCTGTCGTTGAGGAAGCCTTCGTAGCCGGGCAGGCCACGCCGTTCATCGTTGGGCGCGCCCATGTGGCCTTCGCCCACCAGGTGGTGGTCGGTGCCCGACACCAGCATGGCGCGCGTGATGGCGCAGACGGTGCCGGTGTGGTGGTTGGTCAGCAACCGTCCCTGTTTGACCAGCGCATCGAGGTTGGGCGTGTCGATCTCGCCGCCGAAGGCGCCGATGTCGGAATAGCCGAGGTCGTCGGCCATGATGTAGAGAATGTTCGGCTTTTTCTTGATCGCCGGCGCCGCTTCGGACAGCGGCGCCCTGGCGGACTCGCTGCAGCCGGCCAGTACCAGGGCGCTGGTGACGGACAGGCCGATCAGGCTTCGTTGAATGACGTGCAGCAGGCGTGGAGCGGGCATGGTATTCCTTGCGGATGAAGTGCGCAAAGAATAAATGTTGGCGAGGTGATCAGAAACGAAGCATTTCGACTTAGCTCATGCGGTTTTTACATGCCCTGCCTGCTGCGCGGTTGCCGGTCAGTCTTTCAGGTCGGCCGGCACCTTGCCGCCGTTCTCCGCCAGCTTGTTCATGACCTGGCGGTGCAGCCAGACGTTCATCTTGGCCGAGTCGCCGGTGTCGCCGCTGTAGTGCAGTTCCTGCGCCAGATCCTTGCGCGATTGCAGGCTGCTGTCAAGGTCCAGCAATTTCAGCAGATCGACAATCGACGTGCGCCAGTTGAGCGGCTGGCCAGCTTGCTGCGCTTTGGTGTTGAGGATGGACTCCACGTCCACTTCGGACAGGTGCACGGCCGCTGGCGCGGCGGTGGTGTCTGCGGCAGGCACGGACGGCGACGCCGGTGCGGTGGGCACGGCAGCAGGGTTGGCTGGCGCCGGCACGCTGGTGCCTTGCGGCGCCTGGGCGATGGCCGGGTGCGAGGCCGGGAAGATTTTGTGAAAAATGTTGCTCAGTATGCCCATGTCGGGATCTCCTGTGGGTGGGTGTAAGGGATCAGCATACGGGTTTGGGGCGGGGGGTCTGTGCGGGAGCTAACAGCTTCGGAACCAAGCTGCGGCTCTGCGGCTATACTCGCACCCCATGAAAAATAATACCTATAACGAGACCCCCACCCGCATCCTGCGCCGCCAGCAACTTTCGCTGGTGCTGCTGGTCGTCTGCGGCGTGATCAACTACCTCGACCGCGCCACGCTGGCCGTGGCCAACGAATACATCCGCGCCGACCTGGGGCTGTCGCTGGGGCAGATGGGATTGCTGCTGTCGGCGTTTTCGTGGAGCTATGCGCTGTGCCAGTTACCGGTGGGCGCGCTGGTGGACAAGATCGGGCCGCGCTGGCTGCTCGGCGGCGGCCTGGTGGTGTGGTCGCTGGCGCAGGCGGCCGGCGGTTTTGCGGCCACGTTCGGCTACTTCGTGCTGGCGCGCATTGCACTGGGCATCGGCGAAGCGCCGCAGTTTCCGGCGGCGGCGCGCGTGGTCAGCAACTGGTTCCCGGCCCGCGCGCGCGGCACGCCGACCGGCATTTACAACTCGGCCTCGCCGCTGGGCGTGGCGCTGGCGCCGCTGGTGCTCGCGCCCCTGATCATCGCCACCAGCTGGCACTGGGCGTTCTTCATCACCGGCGCCATGGGCCTGGTGGCGGCCGTGGTGTGGGTGATGCTGTACCGCGACCCGGTGCGCGCGGACATGACGGCCGCAGAGCAAGCCTATCTCGAAGTGGACGAGGCGGCTGCTGCCGCTCCCAAGGCGAACTTCGCCTGGTGGCTGGCACTGTTCCGCTACCGCGTTACCTGGGGCATGATGCTCGGCTTCTTTGGTTCCGTATATCTGAACTGGGTGTATCTGACCTGGCTGCCCGGCTACCTGCGCACCGAGCGCCACATGGACCTGGCGTACGCGGGACTGGCGGCGTCGGTGCCGTTCATGTGCGGCTTTGCCGGCGCGCTGATCGCCGGCTGGGCCTCCGACCGCGTGGCGCGCGCGGCGTCTTCGCCGGTAACGGGCCGGCGCAACGCGGTGGTGATCGCCACGCTGGGCATGGTGGTGTTTACCATTCCGGCGGCGCTGGTGGACAGCAATCTGGTCGCGGTGGCGTGCATCTCGATCGTGATTTTCCTGGCCAACGCTTCGTCGGCCTGCGCGTGGTCGCTGGCGACGGTGGCGGCGCCGCCGAGCCGGGTGGCCTCGTTGGGTGCGCTGCAAAACTTCGGCGGCTTCTTGGGCGGTGCGCTGGCGCCGATACTCACCGGTTACATCGCGCAGACGTGGTCGTTCGTGCCGGCGCTGCTGGCGGGGGCGGGGATTGCGTTCATGGGGGCGATGTCGTATCTGTTCCTGGTGACGAAGCCGATTCCGGAGTGATCGAACGCTGCGCCAGCAGGTGAGACAGCCGTTGCAGGCCTGCCTGCAAGCGGCCCCGGTCCTTGATGCTGCCCAGCGAAATCCGGATGGCATTCACGGATTCGGTGCCGGTTGCAAATGCCTGTGCTGGCGTGACGGCGATGCCCTCGCTGCGGGCTGCGCGCGCCAGCTGCGCGGAGTTCCAATACGCCGGCAACTCGAGCCAGACATGCAGGCCGTCGCCGGTACCGCTGTACCGCCCCGCCAGGATAGTGCGGGCCATGCGGTGGCGCAGGCGCGCCTCGTTGCGTACGCCTTCCATCAATCTGCTGGCCGAGCCGTCGAGGATCCACTGCGTGGCCAGTGCGGCCGTCAGCGGAGCTGTCATCAGCGCAAACGATCGGAGTGCGTCCAAAAAGCGCTCGCGTTCCTGGGACTCGCGTATGAGCACGAACGCGACGCGCAAGCCGGGGGTCAGGCATTTCGACAGGGTCGAGATGTACACCACCTGTTCCGGCGCAAACGTGGCAACCGGTGGCGGCGGGGCATCGGCAAGCAGCCAGTAGGGATCGTCCTCGACGATGCGTACCTTGCAGCGCCTGGCGATGCCGGCAAGCTCCTGGCGCCGGTGCTTGGGCATGGTGATGGCAGTGGGGTTCTGCAAAGTGGGGTTGAGGTACACCAGCGCGGGCTGGTGCTGGCGGCACGCTTGCTCGAGCATCCCGGGTACCATCCCGTGCTGGTCCGCGGCCACCGCAATGACTCTCCGGCCGAACCGGGTGGCTGCGGCAAGCAAGCCGGGATAGCTCGCCGGCTCGGCCAGGATGATATCGCCGGGCGCCGTCAGCGCCAGGATCGATGCGGCGATCGCCGCCTGCGCCCCCGGGCAGACAATCACTTGCCGGGCATCCAGGTGTCCGAACATCGGTGCGAGCCAGGTGGCGCCTGCCTTGCGGTCGGAGTCGCTGCCGCCGGCCAGGTGGTAGGTCATCAGCAATTCCGCATCGGCTCGCATCAACACTTGCGACAAACCTTGTTTCAACAGGTCGTCGAAGTCCACGCCAGCGGGCGGTGGCGGGGTGTTCATGCTGAGGTCGAGGATCGAGGTCAGTTCGACTTTCGGCGCTGCGACATACGTGCCGCGGGCGCCGCGCCCCTCCAGCAGGTTGCGGCGCCTGGCTTCGTCGTAGGCGCGGGTGACCGTCGTCAGGTCCACGTCCAGCCGGGCGGCCAGCTGGCGCTGTGGAGGCAACCGGTCACCGGGCGTCAGCGATCCGTCTGCCACGGCAGCCTGCAAGGCATCGGCAATCTGCAAAAACCGTGGCCCCTGGTTCTCGACCAGGCGCGGCAACCAGCCAGTCAAATGTCCTTCTTGTATGGTTTTCGCCTGGGACATTTTGTCTCGATGTATGGAAATTGTTTTTCAGTAGTATGCTTCAAATCGACAGCGTCACGTAATCACCTGGAAAAATGATGGATTGGATCCCGATAGTTTTCGTAATATTCAAGTTTCTCGTGCTGGGCACGGGGATGTACTACGCCATCAAGTGGCATTACGACCAGGGCAAGAAGGTGTCGGTGAACGAACGGCGCGCGGTGCTGCGTGCGGGGGGCAAGGTGGTGGTTATCTTTGTGCTGGGGCTGCTTGGGGTGGGGCTGGCGACGTTCCTGATGATCAGGATGATGGGGATGGAGCTGAACTTTTGATGGGTCGGCCGGTAGTAATGCGCAGTGATGTGAAGCTGCTGTGCACGAACAATAAAGTTCGGCACAACCCCCTCGACACTCACAACAACTTGCGAATTTCTTGTGCCAACGCTAGGCTTTGTTGCACCAATAAAGATTGAGGATGGCAGCACGCACTTGACGCTCCGCAACCTGGCGGTCGAAATCGCGCGCCATCCCCCGCTCGCCGAGCAGCTTGAAACAGCGCATTTTGGTTTCCACCCTTAGTTGATGTGAATGCGCTAGGTCTGCTCATGGCCGTTCACGGTCCAATATCGCGGCATAGCTTATAGCTGAGGAAATAGGTGGCCAGCCCTTCCGGAAAAGAGGCCTGGTGCCCACGCTGCGCAGCGACCTACATGGCTGACCTTCGCACTCTGCCCTGTTAAGGACTCGAGTTCGACAATGCACACGAAGGGTTCACCTGTGGTACCGGTATAGCCGACCTGTACTTGAGCGTTGAACTGCACAGTGAGCGTGGCTCGTTTTAGGCAATGCCAGGCAACGTTTTGCTTGGACAGCGCTGTACGCAAGAAGGCCAATTGCTCAGCAGCGACGCTGGTGGTGATTTTATTAGTTGGGTAGGCAGCCCCAGAAATGAGATTAAGCTCGACGCGCCACGGTGCTACGCGCACACTGCTATACAGTACACCTAATGTCCAGAAACCTTGGTAGTCGTTATTGCGGCTGATGAATCTGGCAAGTAGGCCGGCAGCACCGTGCTTGAGGCGAGAACGAATTTTCATGCATGGTCCTAAAAGGGCAAGCGCCCCTAAGCCCATCCGCGATGCGGAGCATTCCATCATATCAGCACTGTGACCGCTATCGGCCATGTCACCTTACGATGGTGTCCCCAGAAGTGGTGTATGAGAAGTAATTCTCGAGGGGCTGGGTTCCCGATCAGTTAATCACAGCGGATAGCCGTGCAGGCTGATTGTCGCTCAAGGACTGCAATCCTTCAAGCTGCATGTAACGGCGCTGTAATGACCACTCGTCGTTTTGCTCGAGCATCATGGCGCCTACTAGGCGGATGATGGCGCCATCGTTGGGAAAAATGCCGATGACGTTGGTCCTTCGTTTGACCTCGGCATTGAGCCGCTCAAGCGGATTGGTACTGTGGATCTGCGTCCGATGCGCTTTTGGGAACGTCATAAATGTCAGCACTTCATGTTCAGCATCGTCCATCATGGCAGCGAGCCTGGGGAACTTTGGCCGTAGCTGATCGGCGACGCTGCGCCATTGCACGCTGGCCGCCTCCGCAGTGTCCTGCACGAAGATGGTATTGATCATGGCGAGCACGGCTTGCCGCTGACCTTTACCGGCATGGGCCAGCGCGTTACGGATGAAATGGACCCGGCAGCGCTGCCAGCTCGTTTTGAGCACTTTGCTCGCTGCCGCTTTGAGGCCTTCATGCGCATCGGAGATCACCAGTTTCACCCCACGCAGACCACGGCGGGTCAGACCGCGCAGGAAGTCGGTCCAGAACGGCTCCGCTTCCGAAGGGCCGGTCGCTACTCCGAGAATTTCGCGCACGCCATCGGTATTGACTGCTACAGCGATTATCACGGCCACCGAGACCACACGGCCGGCCTGGCGTGATTTCACATAGGTGGCGTCGATCCAGAGATAAGGCCAATCGCCTTCGATCGGTCGATTCAAGAAGGTCTGCACGCGCTCATCGATCTCCTCGCATAGCCGTGATACCTGACTTTTCGAGACCCCGGTCATGCCCATGGCTTTGACCAGGTCATCGACCGAGCGGGTCGAGATTCCCTGAATATAGGCTTCCTGGATCACTGCCGTGAGAGCCTTCTCGGCCGTCCTGCGCGGCTCGAGAAATCCGGGGAAATAGCTGCCTGTACGGAGCTTTGGAATCTTTAAGTCGACTTTGCCGGCCCGGGTTTCGTAGCCGCGGTCCCGATAACCGTTGCGGCTGTTGATACGTTCGTCGCTGCGCTCGCCGTAAGCTGCCTGGCAAAGCGCCTCGACGTCCATTTCCATGAGTCGCTGCAGAGCGTGCTGCAGCGTCTGGCGGATGAAATCTGCATCTGCCCCCTTTTCGGCAAGCTCAGATAATGCGATAGTGGTGTCGGTCATTGTGGTTCCTCAAAGTGGTTTTGTTAAGGTCTTCGTAAACCCAACATTACCTCAAGAATCACAATGACCACCTTCTCGCGGCCTTCCTAAACGCCATCTCTGGCGAAGTCTTCATACACCACGTCGTGGGGCACCATCCACCTTACCTACTGTTGCGGCAAAGTGCCAAGGTCCGGTCCTTGGCCGACAGCGGAAGTTCGCCAAAGCTTCTCCGCCCCGGCCCCAAACTTTATTGTTTTGTGTCGAACTCTATTGTTCGTCCACAGCTGCTGTCAGAGGTAAATAGATAGGTTAGAAAAATTTGCAACACTCTCAGCAACCCACTGATTTCATTGCAAAATGTTGTTTTTCCTAACGCATCGATATAGTGGATTTACCGGTTATTAACATAGACTTCGCCAAAATTTGAGTTTGACGGGGCAAGTTAGGTTAGAAGCCTTATGCCCGTTGGGTTTCTTTGAAATTTTACTCCCGTGGTAGCTTGGATTTGCTCTTACAGGCGTCGATGGCTGCCTTGGATTTTTCCTACTACTTGATAACGGCGGCCAGTGTTGGCCAGGCCCGGGCGACTGTGGTTACCAGCCCGACAACTACAACTATCGAGCCTATGAGCCAGTGCTCCCGCAAAAGTTCGCCCAACGCTTTCACGGACCGGCCGTTGATTTCCCACCAACTCGATTGAGTTCTAAGGCGCCCGGCGTTAGCTCGTTCGGCGAAGTTCGCAAAAATATCAACCTTGCGCAAAGTGGACTGGTGGAGTTTCAAAAACTGCTTATTTTCAAACGCGTTGGCTTCCTGCTTTCCAGTCAAAAAATCCATCGCCGTTATCGAATTCTGCTGCATCAGGTTTTCGATTCGCGGATGCGAGGTGTAACCAACGCCATAAATCGCTACCAGTAGTCGGGACAGGTCCATACGTCGCTCTTCAGGCACGCGGGCGGACGACTGCCCCCCAAGGGCCCTGAGCCGGTTCTCGAGTGCTTCAAATCCGTAGTTTGCGTCTCGCATGTTCCAGTGCAGCCACTTACAGTGCTGCCGAGCGCCGACCGCTTGGAAGAATTCGTCGAGCATTTCTAGCTCAAGTGAATCGTAGTGTTCATCGATGCTGTCCAGTACCCTACGGCGCTCGGCCACAAGGTGGATGGAGAAGGATTTGGTCTGCCCGCTATCTAAATTCCGAATGGCGATTGATGTCACGCGTGGAGAGCGAGGATTGTCTCGGTCATAAAAACTCTCGCATGAGTAATGAATCACTACAACGTGTTCCGGCGCTTGAAAAAACTCGTTCAAATGCTGCTTCGCGCGCTTCCAACGTTTGTACAAATCTCTCTCTTGGCCCATCATTTCTCCGATTTATCCAACTCACATCCACTTCATCCAGATATTAGCAATCCTCCGGGAGGCGGCAGCGAAGCCGTCCTCCACAGCATGTGAGATTACTGAATTTTGGCTGCTTCCGTGCCTCGCTCACTGAGCCATTTTTCGAAGATTTTTTTAAACGTGCGTGCCGTCGGCGAATCTTCGGAGTAATACATCGATGGAGCGAACTCTTTGAAATACTGTTCACGGAGTTCCTCCCACGTTTCCACGCCAAGCGGGAGGTGTTGGCAGTCGATGGCGTCTTCGATGACGTTCCTGCGGTCTTGGCTGGCACCTTTGTTCAAGCGACTCCTGTTCTCGATGAGCCAGCGTTTGAACGAAGTCGACCACATCTGCAACATCTCTTGATGTGTAGTCGTGCGCCGGTACAATATGAGAGTGGTCTTGCTCGCCGCATACCAGCTCCACTGTTCGAGTTCCATGTACTGCCAGCCAAGCGTTTCAGCTAGTGCCTTGGCACGTGGCAACTCTGGAATTTTGAACGACTGCGTATATGGCATAGAAACTAGTGCAGTGCTGTACTCGACATACCTGCCACCGGAAAGTGGTAAGCGTTCATAGAAGCGAACTTGATGGTCGGTTCCAGGGAAATCGAGGCTCGGATTGTGCGTGTTGATGTGCTTGCCCCATCCTGGTTGCGCGGCCTTATGGTCGACTCCCCGCGAAAAGCTCTTGACCATAAGCCGGTCCTTATCGAGCGGTTCTAACTGACCGATGCCAAAAGCTTTAGCGAACAATTTAGAGCATTGCCGCCGCAACGAATAGATTTCGGGATAACGACCTTCCGGATTTTCTTCGAGCTTCAAGAGTCGTACAATCAGTTCGCGAACTTCCTCTGGTACACCGGTCCCGTCGTTCCAAACCGAGCTGAGTTCGAAGTTCAAAATTTCAGGATAGCCCAACTCTTTCAAACGCTGAAGAAACGGCTTATCCTCTAAGACTACGACAGGTTCATCAACAAATTGTTGGAGATGAGAAAGCAGAGCTGCATGCGTGCGGAAGCCTGCTGTCGCAGCGATAGCTTCGCTGAGATGTGCCGACTTAACAGAAGGGAAACGGTCGAGGAGTGCGTTTTTGAGCGCACGTACAGATGTCGAAGACAGGGCGATTGTAGCCATTTTGAATTCCAATCATTTGCGGTCAGCGTCTCCCGATTACACACTGGCCAAATGAATGGAATGTGAGTCCTACGTTTGCTACAAGTCTGCTTTAACCCGGGAGCAGGTTAGGCCCAGACGCCTTCGGAGGATATTAGCATATCCAACCATGGCGATGTCAACTGCAAGTTTATGGCGCCCAAAATCCTTACTCGCTAGTGAATTCTATTGTCCCAGCACGCACTGCTCAAGCTTGCATGTCTGCTGAGCGGCTCATGGCTGTTCAACCAGAACGCATTGCGATTTTGAATTCCTCACCCGAAGTTCCGTCGGTTGGCGGAGGTCTCGCACAATGGGCAAACTTCTACTCAATGCTCTCGTCAGGTATCCTACCGCTCAACTCGCCTCCGGAATTGCTCGAGTGCCGCGCCAGGGGTGCGCGGCTTCAGCTCTACAAGGTCCTTTGGTGGGAAAAGCAGCTCCAAGGCGACTAGCCGCTCGAAGTGAATAACTATTGCCAAAAACGCATCCAGCGAATCACATTCGCCGGCCTCAAACCGCTTGTACGTTCGCAAAGCGACGCCGCATGCGTCCGCAAAGTCTTTTTGAGTTAACTTCTTCCTCCGACGCTCAAGGCGCACTCGGTCACCGAGACGCTTTCTTAACGTCTCCTTCGTCACATCGCCTTGGTCAAAACTTGGTAAAGACATGCCTGCCCCAAAAGTGCCATATTTGGCCCCAATAGTGCCATATTTTACTTTGAGGATGTGGATAACTTCGCAGTTTTCCCGGTTGCATCCTTCATTTGATGTACACTAGAGCGAATATTTTGAAACTTCCTCTCCATGCCCCCGGCTCGAATATTAATCGTCGATACGAATTGTTTTCTCAGACTTTATTGCTCGCCAGTAATGCCTTTGATGGGCATAGTTGTACAAAACCATCAGATGTTCACGCTGTCAGGTCTTATAGATGAGTTCATTGCAAATCCTCGCCTGCTCGCTGCTTATCAGTGGGTCGCGATTGCACCTAAAGCAGACGATTTACGATTAGGTGTCCTTAAGTTGAATGCCGCGCAGAATCGCAAAATCGAGGAAAAGAAAAAGGAATTACGTCCTTACGTTGATTTATTTGTAAACAATTGCCTCCAGCGAAGAACTATCATCTCACGTTTATCGAACGCCGATTTAACGTTGCTAGCAACTGCCGTTGTTCTGGGAGCAGTCATCGCAACGGACGAGCGGGCGCTGCAGCTAATCGTGAAGGATTTGAGGGAAGACCCAGAAGACTACCCGATGGACGTGGTTTGTTCTATGGATGTACTTGCCATGTTCGAAAAAGAGGCCATGCTCACCAAAGAACAGCGGACGAACACAGTTGATACATGGATACGTTTACGCGAACGCCTCCCGGCGACCTGGCGCGCGGACTATAAACGTAATTTTGGCGAGGAATATGACTAATCGGCGGCAGCGGAGAGCTGGTGCGACAGTTCAAATGCAAGGCCCAAGTCGATATTGAGAGCGCCCACGATGAAGGCGGGAGAACGTCCGCCTTCCTGCTGCTGCCAACTAGCAATTGCTTCAAAAACGGGGGTCCTGAATTTCTGCTCGCACGTGGTCACATAATCCGATACGGTTATGTTTTCGTGACCGAACAACTCATGCGCTACTGAAGGCACTAAATGTCGAGTCGTGTTCCAGGAAGCCCAGAACGATTTCGTCTGAATTCCGGTCGGCGGAAGTCCAGCTTGTTCGGCTACTCGGTCGACCTGTTTCAAGACAGTGATTACGGAGACTTCATACTTACCCGCGAACCAATTCGCCTGGTCTCGTTTTACCGGCGCCGAATTTATCAGAGTCATGGCCTCTGCCGCGGCCTCAATCGGGAATAACAATTCTTGAGCAAATCTTTCCGCAAATTCTTCGCCGTCATCGCCTTGCAGAGTATGCAGTGTATAGCAGTGTCCTAACTCGTGTGCCAGCCAATAATTGAAGTCATCATTTTTGGCATTGAGATTGAATACGACCCAAGAAGTCTTCGAATCAGGAAGATATACGCTCAACGCATTTTCATGGCCATCGCGCTCTTTCCCCCAAAATACGGGAACGAGCAATGCGCCAAAATCGTGGAGTAAGTTTAAGAGCTCATTCCGTGAAACCGGTGCAGTTAAGCCGATACCATTCTTAGCGCGAACCTGCCTGGCAGCTTCACGAATGTACTCATCGTCAAGTCTGGGGGATTCTAATACTGGCGGCGCGAAGACCGTCTCCCGACGAATGAATGGAACTAACTGCTTTAAATGATGAGCTTGGTCCTGCGCAGCTTCCAGCGCTGCACCAGTAGGCATGCGATTTCTACGCATGCGATAGGCAACAACAGGCTCACTCGCCGAATCAGTAACGATTAGGTTCTCAATTTCGAGTTGGAGTGCGGCTGCCAGAGCCTTGAGTTTGTTTGGGCGTGGAATTGACTCACCGGCGAGCCAGTTCGAGACCGCCTCTTTGCTAACGCTACAATCCTTGGCCAAAGCCATCTGGGTCAGCCCAAGATGCTGCATTGCCGATTTGATTTTTTCCAGATTTAGCATAGTCTCGCCATCCTACGGACAAAAACACCATCAGTCAAGTTTTGTCAAGTTGCGGTGCGGCGAACACGCGACTACTGATTCGAGTTCTGGGACACCTCCGGCGACTTGAGGAATTCTGAGCAGACTCAAAGCTACGCGGGAAGGAACCTTGAGGTCCAAGACGAGGGATTAGGTGTAAATCTCGAGTAGGCAGTGGTTCGAGACTGCGTCAGTCCGGTGCTTCTTGGTCAGGAAAGAGAAGAACTGCCTCGGCCTCCCTCACCAAATCTGAGGCGGAGCAACCCAGAGCTGACGCCAACTTCAATATCGTACCAAATGTCGGCTGCTTATTTCCGGTTTCGAGCCAACTGATAAAGACGCGTTCAAGCCCGGCGTCCAGTGCCAATTTTTCTTGCGACATCGAAGCGTCCAATCTGCGTTTGCGCAGGGCACGCCCGAAAGCTCTCGCTGGTTCCAAGACACTCCTTCGCTGTGTAGCGAAAAAGTATGCGGAAGTAACACGTAGCGGTCTTTATACTATAGTATACAAATAACTTTCCATTATGCAACTGATAGCCGGTGCGGCAGCAGTTTTTATCCGACCTGTTTTAGGAGTGCATTTGTAATGTGGACGAAGATTGTGCCATTGACCCTGGCTGCCTTGGTTGGCGGCTGCGCGACAAACTCCACCATTCTGAATCCAGCTGGCGTGCCGGTGAAGTTCTCCAACCCGTATTGGACAAAGCTCAACGACAGACGGCGAAGTTCGTACTGCTGGAGAAGGGAACCGCTGATGGTCGCTAGATGGTGTCCCCAGAAGTGGTGTATGAGAAGTAATTCTCGAGGGGCTGGGTTCCCGATCAGTTAATCACAGCGGATAGCCGTGCAGGCTGATTGTCGCTCAAGGACTGCAATCCTTCAAGCTGCATGTAACGGCGCTGTAATGACCACTCGTCGTTTTGCTCGAGCATCATGGCGCCTACTAGGCGGATGATGGCGCCATCGTTGGGAAAAATGCCGATGACGTTGGTCCTTCGTTTGACCTCGGCATTGAGCCGCTCAAGCGGATTGGTACTGTGGATCTGCGTCCGATGCGCTTTTGGGAACGTCATAAATGTCAGCACTTCATGTTCAGCATCGTCCATCATGGCAGCGAGCCTGGGGAACTTTGGCCGTAGCTGATCGGCGACGCTGCGCCATTGCACGCTGGCCGCCTCCGCAGTGTCCTGCACGAAGATGGTATTGATCATGGCGAGCACGGCTTGCCGCTGACCTTTACCGGCATGGGCCAGCGCGTTACGGATGAAATGGACCCGGCAGCGCTGCCAGCTCGTTTTGAGCACTTTGCTCGCTGCCGCTTTGAGGCCTTCATGCGCATCGGAGATCACCAGTTTCACCCCACGCAGACCACGGCGGGTCAGACCGCGCAGGAAGTCGGTCCAGAACGGCTCCGCTTCCGAAGGGCCGGTCGCTACTCCGAGAATTTCGCGCACGCCATCGGTATTGACTGCTACAGCGATTATCACGGCCACCGAGACCACACGGCCGGCCTGGCGTGATTTCACATAGGTGGCGTCGATCCAGAGATAAGGCCAATCGCCTTCGATCGGTCGATTCAAGAAGGTCTGCACGCGCTCATCGATCTCCTCGCATAGCCGTGATACCTGACTTTTCGAGACCCCGGTCATGCCCATGGCTTTGACCAGGTCATCGACCGAGCGGGTCGAGATTCCCTGAATATAGGCTTCCTGGATCACTGCCGTGAGAGCCTTCTCGGCCGTCCTGCGCGGCTCGAGAAATCCGGGGAAATAGCTGCCTGTACGGAGCTTTGGAATCTTTAAGTCGACTTTGCCGGCCCGGGTTTCGTAGCCGCGGTCCCGATAACCGTTGCGGCTGTTGATACGTTCGTCGCTGCGCTCGCCGTAAGCTGCCTGGCAAAGCGCCTCGACGTCCATTTCCATGAGTCGCTGCAGAGCGTGCTGCAGCGTCTGGCGGATGAAATCTGCATCTGCCCCCTTTTCGGCAAGCTCAGATAATGCGATAGTGGTGTCGGTCATTGTGGTTCCTCAAAGTGGTTTTGTTAAGGTCTTCGTAAACCCAACATTACCTCAAGAATCACAATGACCACCTTCTCGCGGCCTTCCTAAACGCCATCTCTGGCGAAGTCTTCATACACCACGTCGTGGGGCACCATCGGTCGCTACACTTTGGTCAGCATATCGGCGAGCCGCCAGGCAATCACGAACCCGCGACAGGAGCGCATTGCGTTCAGCGCAGACCTGACCGCGTTCGCTCCGGACTTCACTGAGTCCCCCTTCCGCACCTTTATCGATAGCGGCAACTACAACGAAGCCACAGTGGTAACGGACTGCGGCGCTACCATTCCAAAGTCTCAAAGCTACAGCCCCTGCAACAGCGAGTTTGGCTCGGTGTTTATCCCGACGACCATCACCAAAGCTTACGTCGCCGGCAGCAAATCGGCCGACTCAATGAAGGAATGGAGAGACCCAGCACGCAACAGGGTTCGCTACGTCGATTCGCCACAATATGCACTAAACCAGGCAGGTGTTTTCCAGCGCCTCGCTGAAATAGCCGCAGCGAAGTAAAGGACCAAGTTATGGCGCACTTGCGCATTTTCACGCTATCTCATCCGCGGTTACGGCCGTCGTCTAGGCACATCAGCACTTGCCGCAGTCGCCGGCGAGTCTTCCACTTGGGAGCGAAACAACAACTGGACCGTCGAAATCACGAACCGTCCCCAATTCACCACCGGATATTACTTCGTCACTCTTCAGCTAATAGGCCCACGGTGGGAGATTACTGGAATCTACGAACGGGTTCCGGACATTCCTCGCTCTCAACCAGTGGACCTGTTTGCCGTGTCCCAGGCTGGTTCGGGAGGCATGCGGATGCAAGAAAGTCAGATGTAGAGAAGCATGCTCACCCTCGCGAATTCGAAAAATTGAGTGGGTAAATTACGCCATACTTTTAATCGAAAATTGCGACCATCAAATTTAGGTTAGAAGCCATATTCCATAAGGCTCCTTTGGAAAATCTACCCCCCACTTCTAACCTAATGATTCGAGGGACTTCTAACCTATCTATTTGCCTCTGACAGCTGCCGCAAACCACTCCGGCACGCTTACTCCACCGTCACCGACTTCGCCAGATTCCTCGGCTTGTCCACATCCGTCCCCCGCGCCAGCGCCGTGTGATACGCCAGCAATTGCAGCGACACCACGTGCAGGATCGGAGACAGCAAACCGTAGTGCTCGGGCAAAC
This sequence comes from Duganella zoogloeoides, assembly GCF_034479515.1. Taxonomy (NCBI): domain Bacteria; kingdom Pseudomonadati; phylum Pseudomonadota; class Betaproteobacteria; order Burkholderiales; family Oxalobacteraceae; genus Duganella; species Duganella zoogloeoides. The sequence goes on along the minus strand of NZ_CP140152.1, from coordinate 5,980,189 downwards.
GGATAACGTGAACGCCTTCGCCGGGCGTGATGCGCGAATCGACGTCGGCGAAGACGTACAGCTGGCCGCCGCGGGCGCGCACTTCCTGCATATTCGATTTCAGTTTTTCGATCAGCGCGTCGTTCGGCGCCACGGTGACCACCGGCATTTCCTCGGTGACCAGCGCCAGCGGGCCGTGTTTCAGTTCGCCGGCCGGATACGCTTCGGCGTGGATGTACGAAATCTCTTTCAGTTTCAGCGCGCCCTCCAGCGCGATCGGATAGTGCATGCCGCGCCCGAGGAATAGGGCGTTTTCCTTGCGGGCGAAGTCTTCGGCCCAGGCCATGATCAGCGGTTCCAATGCCAGCACCGAGGCGATCGCTACCGGCAGGTGGCGCATGGCTTTCAGGTGCTGCGCTTCCTGCTCGTCGGAGAGGCGGCCGTTGACTTGCGCCAGCGTCAGCGTGAGCAGGAACAGGCCGGCCAGCTGGGTGGTAAACGCCTTGGTGGAGGCCACGCCCACTTCCACGCCGGCGCGCGTGATGTAGGCCAGTTTGCATTCGCGCACCATGGCACTGGTGGCCACGTTGCAGATGGTGAGCGTGTGTTCCATGCCCAGGCTGCGCGCGTGCTTGAGCGCGGCCAGGGTGTCGGCGGTTTCGCCGCTTTGCGAGATGGTCACGACCAGCGTGTTCGGATGCGGCACACTGTCGCGGTAGCGGTATTCGCTGGCGATCTCGACGTTGACGGGGATTTTCGCCACCGACTCGATCCAGTACTTGGCGGTCAGGCCCGAGTAGTAGCTGGTGCCGCAGGCCAGGATCAGCACGCGGTCGATCTGCTTGAAGACGGCATGGGCACCGTCGCCGAACAGCTCGGGCATGACGGCCATTACGCCTTCCAGGGTATCGCCGATGACGCGCGGCTGCTCGAAGATTTCCTTCTGCATGTAGTGGCGATACGGTCCCAGGTCGGCCGCGCCGGTGTGGGCGTGCACGGTTTTGACGTCGCGCTGGACCGGCTTGCCGTTGACATCGACGATCCAGGTGCGGCCCAGCTGCAAGTCCACCACGTCGCCCTCTTCAAGGTAGATGATCTGGTCGGTGGTGCCGGCCAGCGCCATGGCGTCGGACGCAACAAAGTTTTCACCTTGTCCCAGGCCGACGATCAGCGGCGAGCCCTGGCGCGCAGCGACCACGCGGTGCGGTTCTTCACGGGCGAACACGGCAATGGCGTACGCGCCGGTCAGGCGTTTCACCGCTTGCTGCACGGTCTCGAACAGGTCGCCGTTGTACAGGTGGTCCACCAGGTGGGCGATGACTTCGGTGTCGGTCTGGCTCTGGAACACGTAGCCGAGCGCGGTCAGTTCGGCGCGCAGTTCGTCGTGGTTTTCGATGATGCCGTTGTGGACCAGCGCAATGCGCGCCACGTCGGCCGACGGCGAGAAGTGCGGGTGGGCATTGTGGGTGGCCGGCGCGCCGTGGGTGGCCCAGCGCGTGTGGGCGATACCGGTGAAGCCGTGCAGGTGGGTATGCTCGATCTGCTGTTCCAGGTCGGCCACGCGCGACGTGCTGCGCGAGCGCTGCAACTGGCCGTCCACGTGCAGCGCCACGCCGCACGAGTCGTAGCCACGGTACTCGAGGCGCTTCAAGCCTTCGATCAGGATCGGGGTGATGTTACGTTGCGCTACCGCGCCGACGATGCCGCACATGGGAAACCTCTTCAATGAATTGAGGAGTTCATCCTAGAGGAGAGCGGGTGAAATATGCTTTCTAATTATCGACATCCATGAAATATTGTTTCATCACTGTGATAGCATGAAATATTATTTCATTTTAGTGCCAATAATTTTATGGATGACATCGATCGCCGCATTCTGACTGCCTTGCAGCTTGATGCGGGGCAAACCAATAGTGAGCTGGCGCAGGCGGTTCACGTCTCTCCTCCCACCTGTTTGCGGCGCGTCAAGCATCTGACCGATACCGGCGTCATCACGCGCCGGGTGGCACTGGTCGATCCTTCAAAGATCGGCCCCAGCCTGACGGTGATCGTGGAAATCTCGCTCGATGTGCAGGCGGCCGAGCGCATGGCCGAGTTCGAGGCGCTGGTGGCAACCGAGCCGGCGGTGCTGCAATGCTACCGGGTGGCGCCGGGTCCGGATTTTGTGCTGATCGTGCAGGTCGGCGACATGCCGGCGTACCACGCGCTGGCGCACCGCCTGTTTGCCGCGCACGCCAATGTGCGCAACGTGAAGGCGTATTTCTCCACGTTCCGCAGCAAGTTCGAGACCCGGGTGGCGCTGTAATCCACAGCTTTCACACCGTTTATACAGAGGTTTTACCAGGCTTTTCCAGTGGTTATGCACCGCCTTATCCATGCAGTTATCCCGGTGGTTCTCACCAGCTTGTTGACAGGCTTGCCCACAGGGATATCCACAGGCAGTTTCAGAACCTCGCGGTGAGCGCGAGCCGTACATTGCGCGGTTCGCCCCAGAACACGCTGTCGTAAAAGCCCACGTTGCGGTAGTACTTGCGGTCCGCCAGGTTGGAAACGTTCAGCTGCACGCCCAGCTGGCGGTTGATCTCGTACGACGCCATGGCGTTGATGAGCGCATAGCCGCCCTGGCTGATGCGTGCATTGCGGTCGCCGGTGCCCGGCTGGCCGTACCAGGTCACGCCGTAGGTGCCGCTTTGCGCGGTCACGCCGCCGCCCACCTTCAACCCTTTCAATACATCGTCGAGCCGGTAGGCCGTGGACAGGCGCAGCAGGTGGCGCGGCTGGTTGGGCTCGGCCCGCTCGCCATCGACATCCTTGACGCGCAGGAAGGTGTAACCGGCGCTGACGTTCCAGGACCGGTTGACCTGGCCCGCCACCTCGAATTCGATGCCCCGGGCAGTGATGCCGTCGCCATTGGCGACATAGGCGCTGTTACCGTTGGGGAGCTTGAAGCCGGGCGGCACGGTCGGGTCCAGTACCGCCAGGTTTTTCTTGAGCGTGCGGAACACGGCAGCCGATGCATTGAGACGCTTGTCGAAGAATTCGCCTTTGACGCCCAACTCGCTATTGGTGCCGGTCTCGGGGTCGAGCAGGGCGTTGTTGCGGTCCCGGGCCGACTGCGGACTGAACAGCGAGGTGTAGCTGGCATAGGCCGAGATATCGTCGGTCAAATCGAGCACCGCGCCCACGTACGGCGTGAACTCATTTTTCGTCTTGCGCAGGTTGTCGTAGCCGATCAGCCGGCCCGAGGTGTCCCAGGCGCCTTCCTCGGTGCGGTAGTTGCTCAGGCGGCCGCCCAGTACCAGCGTGAGCGTATCGGCCACGCTGAAGCGTCCGGCCAGGTAGGCGCCGCCCTGGCGCACCTCGGTTTCGGTGTGCGAGCCGTCCGGTGTAAAGGTGGGCATGGGGATGTTACCGGTCCAGGTGCGGTAGTCGGGAATCTGGGGCTGATACGCAATCGTAGCCTCGCCGCCCTGGCTGTGGCTGACCGACCGCGAACCGTTCCAGCCGGCGATCAGCACGTGGCGCCGGCCGAGCAGGCTGAACGGGCCGGTGGCGTACAGGTCGAGGTTGTCGTCGATGTTCTTGCCTTCCCCCCATACGCCGGTCCACAGGCGCATGCCGGTGCCGGTGGCCGGATCGGGGTAGCCGGCGCCGCCGTAAGCGACGGTGGTGTTGTTGCGGCTGTCGGTGCGGGTATAGCCGAGGTGCACTTTCCAGCCGTTGTCGAAGCGGTGTTCGAGCGAGGTAAAGGCGCTGTGTTCGCGGTTGCGCCAGGTGCTCCACGGCGTGGACAGCGAAAAATTGCGCCGCAGCCGGGCCAGGCTGCCATCGGCATTCCAGTAGGGCACGGCGCCCCAGGTGGCGCCGGTGGGATTGTTGTGCTGGAAGGTAAGGCCGGCAGTCAGCAAGGTCGATGCGCCAAGGTCCGCTTCGACGATGGCCATGCCGACGGTCTTGCGCTCGTGGTACATGTCGTAATACGAATCGCGATCCTGGTAGGCCATGGCGGTGCGGCCGCGCACGCTGCCGTCGGCGCTCAGCGGTGCGCTCACATCGATTTCGGCGCGGCGGTCGTCCCAGCGTCCGAATACCGCCCTGGCACTGGCTTGCAGCGCGCGGCCCGGGCGCTTGCGCACCAGGTTGATGGTGGCCGACGGGTCGCCGGTGCCGCCCATCAGGCCGCTGGCGCCGCGCACCACCTCGACGCGGTCGTAAAGAATGGTGTCCTGCAGCGGCGCATTGCCGCCCATGGCCATGCCATCGACCTGGATATTGGTGATGGAAAAGCCGCGCGCATAAAAGCTCGTGCGTTCGCTGTCTTGCTGGCCGACCGTCACGCCTGGCGTCTGGGTCAGCACCTCGTCAAGGCGCACCGCGCCCAGGTCGTCGATCATCTCGCGCGTGACCACGCTGACCGACTGCGGCGTATCGCGGATCGACATGTCCATGCGGGTGGCCGTGCGCATGGCGCCGGTGGTGTAGGAACCGGAGCCGTCGGTCATGCTGCCAAGCGTGTCGCTCTTGACGGTGACCTGGTTCAGCTGCACAGGATCGGCGGTTTTATCGGCGGACTGGGCCAGCGCTGGTTGCGCTGCTGCGGTCACGACCATCAGGACTGCCAGGTGGAGCGCGGTGGGGCGGAAAGAGGCGGGGCGTAAAGCTGCTTGCATAAAACTTCCTTGCGGTTGGGCACAGGCGTGCGCGGGCCTGGCTCGGCTGGAGCCTGGCGCTGGGTTTATAGGGGTAGCTGGCGACTTCCGCGAACGGGAAGGGGGGCTTGCTGCGCAGCCGGCAGGGGTGCCGGCGGAGTATTGTGACAATCGATGAGAATGATTCTTATTCTAACATCGACACCATGGTGAAACAACAATTTTTTAGAGTTATCCAGTGCTTGTGCACGGCCTGTACCGGGCTTTTCCACAAAGTTGTGCACACCTCGTTTTCAGGCAAAAAACCAGGGAAGCCAGTTATTCCCGGTTGTCCCGCGCTTATCCAATGGTTGTTCCGATGGTTGCGCACAGGGTTATGCACAAATACCGGAAGTCACCCAAAATCCGGAGGGGAGTCGGCACGACGAATACCGTTTGTGCCCCATGGAAGAAAAGCGTGCAGATATCCACTGGCTGTGCACTGCTTGCACACCAGCTGCTCACAGCTTTATCCACAAGAAAGAAGCGCGCCTGGAGCCAGGCGCGCAAGGGGGAGTTACTTCTTGATCTTCACCGGACGGGTCCAGTTCTCGATGGTGACCTGGCGCGCGCGCGAGACGGTCAGCTTGCCGGCCGGAGCATCCTTAGTGAGTGTCGTGCCGGCGCCAATGGTCGCGCCCTGGCCCACGGTCACAGGAGCGATCAGCTGGCTGTCGCTGCCGACGAATGCATCATCCTCGATCACGGTGCGGAACTTGTTGGCGCCGTCGTAGTTGCAGGTAATCACGCCAGCGCCGATGTTGACGCGCGAACCGATGGTGGCGTCGCCGATATACGCCAGGTGGTTGGCCTTGCTGTGGGCGGCCACCTGGCCGTTCTTGATTTCCACGAAGTTGCCGACGTGGACATCTTCGGCCAGCACCGTGCCCGGGCGCAGGCGCGCGTACGGCCCGATGAGCGAGACTTCGCCGACTATTGCTTCCTCGATATGGCAGAACGGCTTGATCTTCGCACCGGCCAGGATGCGGCTGTTGACGATCACGTTGTGGGCGCCGATGTGCACGCCATCGCCAAGTTCGACCTTGCCCTCGAACACGCAGCCGACGTCGATGGTCACATCGCGCCCGCACACCAGTTCGCCGCGCACGTCGATGCGCTGCGGGTCGAGCACGGTGACGCCTTGCTCCAGCAGGCGGTTGGCGATATTGCGCTGGTGGATGCGTTCAAGTTCAGCCAGTTGCACCTTGCTGTTCACGCCAGCGACTTCCCACTGCGCCGACGGCTGGGCCGACACCACCGGCACGCCATCGGCCACGGCCATGGCGACGATGTCGGTCAGGTAGTACTCGCCCTGGGCATTCTCGTTTTTCAGCTGGCCCAGCCATTTTTTCAGTTGCACCGTGGGCACGACCAGGATGCCGCTGTTGATTTCCTTGATCGCGCGTTCAGCCTCGTTGGCGTCCTTTTGCTCGACGATGCGGGTAATGTGACCGTTCTCGCGCACGATACGGCCCAGGCCGGTCGGGTGGTCCTGCACCACGGTCAGGATGCCCAGCTTGTCGGTGCCGGCAGCGTCGATCAGTGCCTGCAGCGAGGCGGCGGTGGTCAGCGGCACGTCGCCGTACAGGATCAGGGTAGGGGCGTTGTCGTCGAGCTCGGGCAAGGCCTGCATGACGGCGTGACCGGTGCCCAGCTGCTGTTCCTGTTGGGCGGTGGCAATCGCTTGCGGCTGCTTGCTGAGGAGCTCCAGCACGGCTGCGCCGCCATGTCCGTAAATCACGCATACTCTATTGGCAGACAGGCTGCGCGCCGTATCAAGCACATGCGCGAGCAGCGGTTTTCCCGCCAGGGGATGCAACACTTTCGGCATCGCCGACTGCATGCGCTTGCCCATACCGGCAGCCAGGATCACAACGTTCATAAGTATCACTTAGAGAGAGTAAGTTAATGCAAAAGTCTAACATGCCCTCCAGCGCCAGCCAGACGCTGCGCCGCCTTTTCCTGATCACCCTCATCGGCCTGCTGGCCGCGTGCAGTTCGCTGCGCCTGGCCTACAACAATGGCGACACCTTGCTGTACTGGTGGCTCGACGGCTACGTCGATCTGAACTCGGACCAGAAGGACTGGGTCAAGAAGGATATCGACAAGCTGTTCCAGTGGCACCGTAAGACCCAGCTCGAGGACTACATCCAGATCCTGCAAACGGGCCAGCGCCAGCTGGCGGGCAATCCCACCACGGCCGACCTGCTGGGCGACTTCGATGAAATCAAGAAGCGCACCCAGCGCCTGCTGTTGCAAGCCAAGCCGGAACTGGCCGAGCTGGCGCGTTCGCTGCAACCGGACCAGATCGACAAGCTGGAAAAGAAATTCGCGTCCAACCTCGATGATTTCCGCAAGAAGAACATGAAGGGCGACCGCGAAGCCCAGCAGAAATTCCGTTACAAAAAATCGATGGAGCAGTTCGAGCTGTGGTTCGGCAAGTTCACTACCGAACAGGAAGTGCAGCTGCGCAAGGCATCGGACGCCCGTCCGCTCGACAACGAATTGTGGCTGGCCGAACGCCAGCGCCGCCAGGGCGCCATTCTCACCCTGGTGCGCAAGGTGCAGAAGGACAAGCTGAGCAAGGAATCCACCATGGCCCTGATCGATACATTGGTGAAAGACAGCTTCAACCGCCTCGACAATTCCGAGCACAAGGCATTCTTCGACGCCTCCGAAAAAGGCACGGCCGAGCTGATCCTGACCGCGATCCGCATCGCCACGCCGCAGCAAAAAGCCCACGCCCAGCAGCGCATGCAGGGCTGGATCGGCGACTTCCAGAGCCTGGCCAAATAGGCTGCGTGATATAGTGTGGCCTGTTGAATCAAAGACTTAGAACAGCGCCACATGCCAAAAAAGCCCGTCAAATCGCCAGCAAAAGCAGCCAAAGTCCCGGTCCACGGTCCCCAGCACAGCAACCAGGTGCGCATCATCGGCGGGCTGTGGAAGCGCACCCCGCTGCCGGTCCTGGCCGCGCAAGGCCTGCGCCCCACCCCCGACCGCGTGCGCGAAACGGTCTTTAACTGGATCAACCACCAGCGCGACGCCAACTGGGCCGACGCCCAGGTGCTCGACCTGTATGCCGGCAGCGGCGCGCTCGGCTTTGAAGCGGCCAGCCGTGGCGCGCAATCGGTGACCATGGTGGACATGGCCACGCCAGTCGTGCGCCAGCTCGAAGACATCAAGGCCAAACTGAAGGCGGACAATGTGCAGATCCTGCGCGGCGACGCGCTGGTGGTGGCGCAAGCGGCCGCCGCCCGTGGCCAGAAATACGACCTGATCTTCCTCGACCCGCCATACCAGCAGGAATTTCTCGAGCGCAACCTGCCGCTGTGCGTGCGCCTGCTCAAGGAGGGCGGCCTGGTGTACGCGGAATCGGGCGCGGCGCTGGCCTGGCCCGACGGCGACACGCCGGACTGGATGGCGGGCTGGGAAGTGATCCGCGCCGACAAGGCGGGCATGGTGTTTTACCACTTGCTGCAAGCCAGGCCGGCTGTGGCGTAGTTGCCCGGAGTTGACCCGAAGTTGCCCTGCAGTGACTGCTAAATTTTAAGGCACTCGCGGTTTTGGGGCATAATGCACGTTCTATAATGGTGCAGTGCAGGGAGACACAATGGTAGTAGCTGTTTATCCGGGAACGTTCGATCCGCTGACCCGTGGCCACGAAGACCTGGTGCGCCGCGCCTCGGGTCTGTTCGACACGCTGGTGGTTGGCGTGGCGGACAGCAAGAACAAGAAACCGTTCTTTTCACTGGACGAACGCCTGGCCATTGCCAACGAGGTGCTGGGGCATTACCCCAACGTCAAGGTCGAGAGTTTTTCCGGCCTGTTGAAAGATTTTGTGCGTGCGCACGACGCCCGCGTGATCGTGCGCGGCCTGCGCGCCGTGTCTGACTTCGAATACGAATTCCAGATGGCGGGCATGAACCGCTACCTGCTGCCCGACGTCGAAACCCTGTTCCTGACGCCGTCCGACCAGTACCAGTTTATCTCCGGCACCATCGTGCGCGAGATCGCGGTGCTCGGCGGCGACGTCTCCAAGTTTGTGTTCCCCTCGGTTGACCGCTGGCTGCAAAAGAAAATTGCCGCTACCAAGACCGACTAAGAAAGAAGTTCTGTCATGGCCTTAATGATTACCGACGACTGTATCAATTGCGACGTGTGCGAGCCCGAGTGCCCGAACGACGCGATCTACATGGGTCCGGAAATTTACGAAATCAATCCCGACAAATGCACCGAGTGCGTGGGCCACTTCAACGAGCCCCAGTGCCAGCAGGTGTGCCCGGTCAGCTGCATTCCGTTCAACCCCGAGTGGCGTGAGACGGAAGAGCAGTTGCGGGCGAAGTTTGAAGCGCTGCAGGCGCCGAAAGCTTAAAGTTCGGCGCGCTTTGGCGCGAAATGCAGTTTGACGGCCAGCGCGGCAGCGCGCACGCAGCCGGTCAGCAGCGGTTTGAATAGCAGCGCCAGCAGCGCAAACACACCGATCCCCAGCGCCAGCTGGATCACGGCGATCAGCGACAAGCCTTGCAGAACTGCGATGAGAGTGGACATGATGGGGCCGGACATTTAGAATCAGGCTCAATATAGTGCAGCGCAACATAAGCTGCCAATTTAGTTCTCCGATAACAATTATGCGATTGGTGAATGGATTGGCGTATGATGACTGTACGCCATCTCCCCCTTTCCACCTCCTATATCCGAGCCAACATGAGCTTTCTGACGCTGGACTTGAATTTGTTACGCGTCTTTGACGCCGTGATGACAGAGCAAAATCTGACACGCGCGGCCGGCCACCTGGCCATGACCCAACCTGCGGTATCGAATGCCATCAAGCGCCTGCGCGAGAGCCTCGGCGACGAGCTCCTGATCCGCACGGCCTACGGCGTGAAACCCACGCCGCGCGCCGAAGCGCTGTGGCCGTCCGTGCGCAGCGCGCTGGCCAGCCTGGAAGCGGCCGTGGCGCCCGAGACCTTCGATGTGTCCGCCGCCCACGCGACCTTCCGCCTGGCCATGGCCGACGCCACCGCCGCCATGTGGCTGCCGTCGCTGATGCGTTCGATCGAGCGCGAAGCGCCCGGTGTCAACGTGCGCATGATGCCGCTGACCACGCGCGAACCACGGCCGATGCTGCTGCGCGGCGATATCGACCTGGCGGTCGGCTTCTTCCCCGGCGTGGCGGCGCAATTGTCCTACGAGACCGGCTCGCCGATCCGCCACGAGCGCCTGTATTCGGGCCAGTACGTGTGCGTGATGCGGCGCGAGCATCCGCTGGCCAAGGTCGAGCTCAATCTCGACAACTACTGCAAGGCCAATCACCTGCTGGTGAGTTTCTCGGGCCGCGCCCACGGCCTGGTCGATGAAGCGCTGGCGCAGTTGCAGCGCGAACGCCGCATTTTGCTGACGGTCAACCAATTCTTCACGGCCGGCCGCGTGGTGGCCAACTCGGACCTGATTACCGTGTTGCCGCGCCACCTGATCGCGTCCACCGGCATGACCGATGCGCTGATCTGGAAAGAATTGCCGTTCCAGCTGCCGGCGGTCCACCTCGACATGCTGTGGCACGAACGCGATGCGCGCAGCCCGGCGCACAAGTGGCTGAGGTTGCACCTGGAGGGCATGAACCAGGGGGCGGCAAGAGCTGCCACCGCTGCCAAAAAAGACGCTGCTTAAAAAAAATCGGACCGCAATTGCGGTCCATTTTTTTATACGCTCGATCGGTAGCCGATCCGGAACCCGCCCCAATGCTTGCCATCGACGTAAATCGGCGCCGACAGGTCGTGCATCACTTCCCCCGTATCGCGCTTATACGTCTGCAATAAAAACGGCTTGGTGTTCGAACCACATCGTTTGCCGGTGCGGTCGCTGAAGATGCGCTTGGTGCGGTTGTTGACGATATCGACGTCGTAATTCCCCGTCAGCGGCTGCGAAAACTTCTTGTTGTGAGTGGGAAAATAGCCATTGTTATCGACCGCGCCCGCGTAGGCCAGTTGCGGCATGGCCGCCAGCAACGCTTCCTGCAAGGCCGGCAATACCCGGTCGGTAAAATCGTCAAAGCGGGTCTTGTGCTTGGGCGGGTCGGTATCGGGAATGGCCGTATAGGTGCGGTCGAACAGCGCCTCGCGCGTGATCTTGCCCGACTTGATGGCCGCTTCAAAAATCTTGCCCACCTCGCGGGCGGCAGTTTGCGCGGCCGTGCGGATGGCGTCGTGCGAGGTTTCGATGGCCGACTCGCCCAGGGCGCCGGTGATCAGTTCGGCCCGTTCGGCCAGGGCCATGGCCGAGCTGGCCGCACGCGGCAGTTCTTTCTCGGTCGAGAGCAGGCTGTCGCGGATGCTGGCAATCGCGGCAGCGATCTCGTCGGCGATGGCCACGTGCTCGCGCGACGACCGGGCGATTTCGCCGATTTCCGTTTCCGACACGCCCGACGAGCGTTCGATATTGCCCAGCAGCCCGTGCACGGTTTCCACGTTGCCGGCCGCCTCGCTGACCTTGGTGGCCAGCGCGTTCATGCCGGTGGCGGCGCGTTCGGCTTGCTGGTTGATCTCGCGCACCATGATGCTGATCTCGTCGGTGGCTTCCTTGGTGCGCAGCGCCAGCTGGCGTACCTCGCTGGCCACCACGGCAAAGCCACGGCCCTGTTCGCCGGCACGCGCGGCCTCGATGGCGGCATTCAGTGCCAGCAGGTTGGTGCGGGCCGAGATTTCGCTGATCGCCTCGGTGAAGCCGTAAATCTTGCGGGAGTTGGTTTGCAGGTCGGTCATCACGGCTGCCGCCGCCTGGGCGTCGTGGCGCGCGGTGCGGATCCGTTGCAGGCCGGTATCGGCCTCGGCACGGCCGGTGACGGTTTCGCCGCGCACCTGGGTGGCAATTTTTGCGGCGCGTTCGGCATTGGCGGCGATGCGCTCGGTGGTGGCGGCATTTTGCGCCGAGCTGTGGGCGATGCCGCCTGCGGTGCCGACGTCGAGTTCAATCTTCTTTTTCACCGAATCGACGAAATACGAGGTTTCTGCCGCGCCGATCATGATGGCGTCGATTTCCTCGCCCACGGTGTGGGCGAACTGGCGCACGCCACCATCATCGCTGTCGCGGCGCGCGGCAAACCAGGCGATGGCTGCGCCCGCCAGTGCGGCAGGCGCAGCTGTGTAGACCAGCGCGGGCGTATCGCCCGCAGCGAGCTTGAACAAATACGCGAGCGCCGTACCGCCCGCCGTCGCACCCAGTATCCACAATCCACGCTGCACCAACTTGTGTTGCAAATGACTCATGTCTCCCCCCGCGTTGTTCTTGTCACCGGGCGCGCTGCCAGCGCTGAACGCTGGCAGCGTCCGGATTTAATTTATTGCTGGTACTATTTTATGGGCAACTTGGTGGTATTCTTGACTTCTTCCATGACCGCATAGGTGTGTGTTTCGCGCACGCCTTTTTGCAGCAGGGTCTTTCCGAGGAACTCGCGGTAGGCCGCCATGTCCTTGACGCGCGCTTTGACCAGGTAGTCGAAGCCGCCGGCAACCATGTGGCATTCGAGCACTTCGGGGATCACCTGCACGCTGTGCTTGAAGGCGTCGAAGACTTCGGGCGTGGTGCGATCAAGCACCACTTCGATGAAGACGAGCAGGGACACGTCAAGCAACTGCGGATTGAGTTGCGCGGTGTAGCCCATGATGTAGCCCGACTCGTGCAGCTTGCGCACACGCTCCAGGCAAGCGGCTGGCGACAGGTTGACCCGGGCAGCGAGCTCCACGTTGCTGATGCGGCCATCGCTCTGCAACTCCATCAATATCTTCTTGCTGATCTTGTCTAACATTTCAGGGAACTCCCAAATAAATATTATTTGGTTAAATTGTCGCACTAAAAACAATCTATTGCTAGCCCCCTGTAATACCAGAATTAATCCGAAAGAATACACTTTACAATCGAATCATCAGCAGTTCACCGATTCGTGACCAAGAATCACCCATCTTCACGCGCTCAAGCTACCCGCTTGCAGCGCGTGTTTTTGTAAGTGGACTGCCTTCATTCAAACTTGAAAGTACTTTCATGCACGCAGCAGACCCCACCGTTTTCACCCCTTTTGCAGCGCTCCAGGCGGAGATCCTGCGCGACCCGATCTCGCTGCGCGCCGCAGTGACGGCAGCCTACCGCCGCGATGAAATCACCGCCGTGCAGTGGCTGCTCGGCCAGGTCGCCAACCACGACGGCGCAAGTGTCGAACAGGCGCGCCAGCTGGCCCATAAACTGGTCAGCGCGGTGCGCCAGCAGCGTACCCGCGCCTCCGGTGTCGATGCGCTGATGCACGAGTTTTCGCTGTCGTCGGAAGAGGGTGTAGCGCTGATGTGCCTGGCTGAAGCACTGTTGCGTATTCCCGACAATGCCACCGCCGACCGCCTGATTGCCGACAAAATCAGCAAGGGCGACTGGCGCCGCCACCTGGGCGAGTCGCCATCGCTGTTCGTCAACGCCGCCACCTGGGGCTTGCTGATCACCGGCAAGCTGGTCTCCACCAACAGTGAAACCGGCCTCGGTTCGGCCCTGACCAAGCTGATTTCGAAAGGTGGCGAGCCGTTGATCCGCAAAGGCGTGGACCTGGCCATGCGCATGCTGGGCAACCAGTTCGTCACCGGCCAGACCATCGGCGAGGCGATCAAGAACGGCCAGGCCAACGAGGCGCGCGGCTACCGCTATTCGTACGACATGCTGGGCGAGGCGGCGCTGACCGAAGCGGACGCCAAAAATTACTACGCCTCGTACGAAACCGCGATCCACGCGATCGGCAAGGCCTCGAACGGCCGCGGCATCCGTAACGGCCCCGGCATCTCCGTGAAACTGTCGGCATTGCACCCGCGCTACAGCCGCGCCCAGCGCGCGCGCGTGATGGCCGAACTGCTGCCGCGCGTGCGCGCGCTGGTGCTGCTGGCCAAGCAATACGACATCGGCCTCAATATCGATGCGGAAGAGGCCGATCGCCTCGAGCTGTCGCTGGACCTGATGGAAGCGCTGGCCCACGATCCGGCGCTGGCCGGCTTCGACGGCATCGGCTTTGTCGTGCAGGCATACCAAAAACGCTGCCCGTTCGTGATCGACTACCTGGTGGACCTGGCCCACCGCAGCGGCCGCAAGTTCATGGTGCGGCTGGTCAAAGGCGCGTACTGGGACGCGGAAATCAAGCGCGCCCAGGTCGATGGCATGCCCGGCTACCCGGTCTATACGCGCAAGGTGTACACCGACGTGTCGTACCTGGCGTGCGCCCAGCGCCTGCTGGCCGCCACCAGCGTGATCTACCCGCAGTTCGCCACCCACAACGCCCAAACCCTGGCCACCATCTACACCTGGGCCAAGCGCGACGGCGTGACCGACTACGAATTCCAGTGCCTGCACGGCATGGGCGAGTCGCTGTACGACCAGGTGGTCGGCAAGGACAACCTCGACAAGCCGTGCCGCATCTATGCCCCGGTGGGCACCCACGAAACCTTGCTGGCCTACCTGGTGCGCCGCCTGCTGGAAAACGGCGCCAACTCGTCGTTCGTGAGCCAGATCGTCGATGAAGCGATACCCGTCGATGCGCTGATCAAGGACCCGGTGGCGCAGGCGCGCGAGCAGGGCGGCTTGCCGCACCCGGCGATTGCCCTGCCGCTGGCCATGTTTGGCGCCGAACGCAAGAACTCCGCCGGTTTCGACCTGGCCAACGAAGACGTGCTGCGCGACATCGCCGCCGCGCTGGCAGCGCCGCGTAGCTGGCACGCGCTGCCGCTGCTCGCTGGCGGCGTCTCGGCCGGCCAGCCGATCCTGCAGATCACCAACCCGGCCCAGCGCGCCGACGTGGTGGGCCAGCTGGTGGAAGCGACTGCCGCCGACGTGGAATCGGCGCTGATCGCCGCCAATCAGTACGCCATGGACTGGCAAACCACCGAACCGGCCGTGCGCGCTGCCGCCCTCGAGCGCGCTGCCGACCTGTTCGAAGCCAACGCCATGGAACTGATGACCCTGGCCATCCGCGAAGCGGGTAAATCGCTGCCCAACGCGATTGCCGAACTGCGTGAAGCGGTCGATTTCCTGCGCTATTACGCAGCCGAAGTGGCCGGCGCCACCAATCCGCTGGCGCTCGGTCCCGTTACCTGCATCAGCCCGTGGAACTTCCCGCTGGCGATTTTCACCGGCCAGGTGGCAGCGTCCCTGGCCGCCGGCAACGTGGTGCTGGCCAAGCCGGCCGAGCAAACCCCGCTGATCGCATTCCGCGCGGTGGAGTTGCTGCACGAAGCGGGCATCCCGCGCGCCGCGCTGCAATTTTTACCAGGCCGCGGCGAAGTGGTAGGCGCCGCACTGACAGCGGACGCGCGCGTAAAAGGGGTGATCTTCACCGGTTCGACCGAAGTGGCGCAGCTGATCAACCGCACCCTGGCCAGGCGTGCGGCGCTGGAACACTGCGACATCCCGCTGATCGCCGAGACCGGTGGCCAGAACGCCATGATCGTCGATTCGTCGGCCTTGCCGGAGCAGGTGGTGCAAGATGCGATCTCGTCGGCATTCGACAGCGCCGGCCAGCGCTGCTCGGCGCTGCGCGTGCTGTTCCTGCAGGAAGATATCGCCGACAAGACCATCCACATGCTCAAGGGCGCGATGCAGGAACTCAACGTCGGCAGCCCCGACCGACTGGTGACCGATATCGGCCCGGTGATCGATGCCGAGGCGCAAGCCAACCTGCTGGCGCACATCAACAAACTGAAAGGCACGGCGGTCAACTACTTCTCGCTCGATCTGCCGTCGCACGTGATCACGGCCGGCACCTTCGTGCCGCCGACGGTGCTGGAAATCCGCTCGCTGGCCGAACTCACGCACGAA
Organism: Duganella zoogloeoides; assembly: GCF_034479515.1. Classification (NCBI taxonomy): domain Bacteria; kingdom Pseudomonadati; phylum Pseudomonadota; class Betaproteobacteria; order Burkholderiales; family Oxalobacteraceae; genus Duganella; species Duganella zoogloeoides. The sequence continues at coordinate 5,964,686 of NZ_CP140152.1, read as the reverse complement.
GTATTTGGCCCGGTGCTGCACGTGATCCGCTACCGCCGCGCCGACCTGCCCAAGCTGGTCGAGCAGATCAACGCGTCCGGCTTCGGCCTGACCCTGGGCGTGCATTCGCGCATCGATGAAACCATCGACTTCATCACGGCCAATGCCCACGTCGGCAATATTTACGTGAACCGTAACATCGTCGGCGCCGTGGTCGGCGTGCAGCCGTTCGGCGGCGAGGGCAAATCGGGCACCGGCCCCAAGGCCGGCGGCCCGCTGTACCTGAAACGCCTGCAACGCAACGCGGTAGCCGCCAGCGCCCACCAGCGCCAGCCGGCGCCGGCGCTCGATGCGCTCACTGCCTGGGCCAACCTGCACGGCCAGCAGCGCCTGGCTGCGCTGATCGAGCAATACGGCCGCACCAGCATGCTGGGCAACCTCACCACGCTGCCGGGCCCTACCGGCGAGCGCAACACCCTGGCGCTGCTGCCACGCGGCGCCGTGCTGTGCGCAGCCGGCACCCAGCCAGCGCTGCTGAACCAGCTGGCGGCGGTGCTGGCCACCGGTAACACCGCGCTGGTCGCGAACGAAGCCGCCAGCCTGCTGCCGACCGACTTGCCGGCGGCCGTGAAAGACTGCATCGGCCGCGCTGGCGACGGCGTGGAGGGCCCGTTCCAGGTGGCGTTGGTGGAATCGCAGCTGGCGGCAGGCCTGCACCCGCGTTTGGCGGCCCGGGAAGGGGCCCTGGCAAGCCTGATCGACACCAATGCAGAGGATGCCATCCCGCTGTGGCGTTTGCTTGCTGAGCGGGCCCTGTGCGTGAATACGACAGCGGCGGGCGGCAATGCCAGCCTGATGACGCTGTCGGTATAGTCAAGAACCTGTTGTAGACCCTTTGGGCCGGCGTTTGCCGGCCTTTTTTTATGCCTTGCAGAAGTTCTCGATCACCTCGAATGCGTAGCGCGACGCCACGGTTTCGATGAAATGCAGGAAATCGACGGCCGCATCGTCGTTGGCATTGTCGGAAATGGTGCGGATCACCGCGAACGGTATGCCCAGCTCGAAACACACTTGCGCCACGGCCGCGCCTTCCATTTCCACCGCCAGCAAGTCGGGCAGGACGGTCTTTAAAGCGACGATCTGTTCCAGGCTGCCGATGAACTGGTCGCCGCTGGCAATCAAACCACGGTGCACGCGCGTGGTTTTGGCAGCAGCGGCCGCCAGCCGTTCGGTCAAAGCCACGTCGGTGGCAAAGCGCGACAGGCCGGTCAATGGCACCTCGAATCGGGGAAATAGCGGTGACGCATCCATATCGTGCTGGACCAGACTGTCGGCCACCACGATATCGCCGACATTCACGTGCGCATCCCCGCTGCCGGCAACGCCGGTGAAGACGATGTGGGTAACACCGAACTTTTCCACAAGGATCGCGGCTGTCATGGCAGCGGCAACCTTGCCAATTCGCGACAGAACGCACACAGCGTCGATTTCCCACAGTTTCCCTGTCGTGTACTCACGCATGCCGTGAACGCGCGTGGCGGGGCTCTGGAGGGCTTCCAGCAGCCCCTGCTGTTCTTCGGCCAACGCACTGATGATGCCAAGACGCATGTTTTTTCCCTTGTTTTTGGATCGATGACGACGTTTTGCATGTGGACAGCAACGTCCTTGTCCACAGCGCAGCGTTCAAAACGGTCGATTCTAAGGCGTTTCTTGCGTGCAGAACGGGACTTGGACTGCGAACAGGCCTGTGGTTGCCGCTGTTTTCGGGCTGTTTTGAGTGGTTTTCGGGTTTTGTCGGGGCTGTTGCTGTTTACTTGTTTACAAAGAATTTATATAAAATAATAGTAGTAGTAAACGCGGTCAAAGCTGTGGATAAGTTCTGTATACGTTTACGAATCAGCTGTTTACAACTTTTACAAGCAGGCGCATAAGCGCTGTACCAGTTGCAGAACAATTTCTGCATAAAATTACGGCCTTTGCTTCACCAGGCGCTTACTCACATCGATCCTTGTGGATATCCAGAACGTTATCCACAGAAGCGTAGTGCTGGAAGCGATTTCTACCGCTTTCCTTGGCCCCATACATGGCTTGATCGGCGTTTTTCATGAGCGTTTCGATATCTTTGCCGTCTTGCGGGTACAAAGCGATGCCGATGCTGCTTGAAATCTCCGCGATATGGGCGCCATCGCCGTCCAGGTCGAACGGTGTGCTCATCTGTTTGAGGATTTCCCTGGCGGTGCGGGTGACGTCGGCCGGGTTGCGCAGCTCGCCAAGCAGGGCGATGAACTCGTCGCCGCCGAGTCTGGCCACCAGGTCGGTGCCGCGCATCGAGGCGGTCAACCGTTCTGCCACTTGTTTGAGCAGCAGGTCGCCCTTGTCGTGCCCCAAGGTGTCGTTGACCTCCTTGAAACGGTCGAGATCGACGAACAATATTGCCATCGGCAACTTCGCCCGGTCCGCTTTCTTCATTTCCTTGCGTAATAGTTCGTAGAACATGCGCCGGTTGGCCAGCCCGGTCAGGCCGTCGAAATTGGCCTGGCGCCAGATCCGTTCTTCCGATGCCTTTTTTTCCGTCACGTCGCTCAGTAACGCGACGTAGCGGAACGGGTGGCCGAAGTCGTCGTGGACGGTGTCGAACCGGATTTCCGCCAGGTACTCGGTGCCATCCTTGTGGCGGTGCCACACTTCACCGTCCCACTGGCCTGTCTCGCGGATGGTTTTGGTCATGCGCGCAAAAAACTCGACACCTTCGCGCCCGGCGGTTAATTCGTAGCTGCGGCGACCGATCACTTCGTGTTCCGTATAGCCGCTGAGCAGGGAAAAAGCGGGATTGACGGTCAGGATGCGGCCTGCGGCATCGGTCACCATCATCGCTTCGCCGATATTGTGGAACAGCAGCGCCGACAATTTCATCGATTCCTCGTTGGCGCGCAGCTTTTGCTCCATGTCGCGGCTCTCGCCCAGCAGTGCGCGGATGCGCAACTCGCGTTCTTCCTGGCGCGCATAAGTGCGCAGCGAATACATGCCGCCGGCCGTCATCAGCAACAACAGGCAAACCAGGCCGGCGCCGGCCACCAGGTAGCTGCGGTTTTTCTGGCGCGCCGCCTCGGCATCGCTGCTGCCCACCAGCATTACCAGCGGAAATTGGTCAAACATGCGGTAACTGTAGGTGCGATGCAAGCCGTCGATGATGCCGACCGCCTTGTAGGTGCCGGTGTTGCCGTTGCGTAGATGCCTGAACAACTCGCTGTTGGACAAGTCGCGTCCGAACGACTGTTCGAACAGCGGCGCGCGGGCGATGATCTTGCCATCGCGGTAGAACAGGGTGATCGAAATATCGGCGGTAAACCGCGAATTGTCGAACACCGAGGCGTAGCGCTCGACATTGAGCGGCGCCAGCAGCACGCCGATGAACTCGCCTTTGGCGTTTTCCACCCGGCGGCTGACGAAAAACAGTTTTTTACCCGTGTATTTGCCACGTACCGGTGCGCCGATATACGGCCGGTTACCGTTGGCGTTGTCGAGATGGATCTTGAAGTAGTCGCGTTCCGCATAGTTCTGGCCGGTGACATCGATATCGAGCGACGTGGCAACGACATTGCCCCGCGTGTCGAGAAAAGTGAGCCAGTAATCGACATTGAAATTGGCCGCGCGTGCCGATAACAAGTCGGAAATGGCAGCGCGGGAAGGATTTTGCGTGCTGGGCAGCACCTTGATGGCATTGGCAAAACCGATCATGGCCAGGTCCACCGACTGCAGCGAGTTGGCCACATACGCTTCCATCGCTTTCACGTAGTGATCGGTCTGGCTTTGCAATGCCTGTTCGCGTTCGATATAGGACGTGCGGACCTGGGTGATGACCACCGTGACGGCCAGCGTTGCAGCCAGAAACAGGCCCGTGAGCAAGCGACGGCGAAAGCGCAGGTAGGCAGGCGATCGCGGTTGGGTAGGCATGGATGACAATCGGTCTCCGACACGGTTGTGAGGCGTTGTCTTGCACAAGCCGAGTATAGGGGAAAGCCTGTGCTGGCGCGATGTTCGCGTTGGCGCGTGCTGTGGTTTACTCTAAAAGATGTATATAAAGAATAGTAGTAGTTGTTTACGTGGACACTTTTCTGTGGATAAGTCGCTATTTTGGATTAGAATCAGGCGTTTACGCGCTGTAGAACCGGGCGCGTAAACTGTGTATGTGGACAGGCACTGTTTTTGGATAAAAAATGGTGTCCCCAAAAAAAATTCGTTTACGCACATTTCGCACCTGTGGATATCCATAAGGTTATCCACATGGGTAAACACCTCTTTTCAGGGGCGTGACCGGGGGAGCCGCAGTTTGGAATCAGCAGGTGACTACGACTACATCATCATCGGCGCGGGCTCGGCCGGCTGCGTCCTCGCCAACCGCCTCAGTGCGGATTCCACCAAACAAGTCCTGCTGATCGAAGCGGGCGGACGCGACGATTATTTCTGGATCCACGTTCCGGTTGGCTATTTGCACTGCATCGACAATCCGCGTACCGACTGGATGTACCGCACCGAAAGCGAAGCCGGCCTGGGCGGACGCAGCCTGATTTACCCGCGCGGCAAGTTGCTCGGCGGCTGTTCGTCGATCAACGGCATGATTTATATGCGCGGCCAGGCTGCCGATTACGACCGCTGGGCCGAACTGGTCGGCGACGACAGCTGGCGCTGGCAGTCGGTGCTGCCGCTGTTCAGGAAGAGCGAGGATTACCACGGCGGCGCGTCCGATTTCCATGGCGCGGGCGGGCCATGGCGGGTAGAAAAGCAGCGCGTGTCGTGGCCGGTGCTGGAAGCGTTTCGCGCTGCCGCCGAGCAGTGCGGCATTCCGAAAACCGACGATTTCAACCGCGGCGACAACCACGGTTGCGGCTATTTCGACGTCAACCAGAAGCGCGGCATCCGCTGGAACACGGTCAAGGCGTTCTTGCGGCCGGCTGCGCGCCGGCCCAATCTGACCATCATGACCGGCTGCCATGTGGAACGGTTGCTGTTCGCGCCGGCTGCGGGGGAGGGCGGCCCACGAGAGGGCGGCTCACGACAGGGCGGCCCACGAGAGGGCCGCCCGCGTTGCACCGGCGTGGTGTTTACCGGTGGCGGCACGCGCTATACGGCCAGCGCCAGCGCCGAGACCGTACTGGCCGCCGGCGCCATCGGCACGCCGCAGATCTTGCAGTGTTCGGGCATCGGCGCGGCCAGCCGTCTGCATGCGCTCGGTATTGCGCCGGTACTCGATCGGCCCGGGGTGGGCGAAAACCTGCAAGACCACCTGCAACTGCGCATGATCTTCAAGCTCGGGCGTGGCGCGCGCACCCTCAACACGCTGGCGGCAAGCTGGTTCGGCAAGCTGCGCATCGGCGCCCAGTATGCGGCGTTCCAGAGCGGTCCGATGTCGATGGCGCCGTCGCAACTGGGCGCCTTTGCCCGGTCCGATCCCGGCCAGGCCACGCCCGATTTGCAGTACCACGTGCAACCGCTGTCGCTGGAAAAGTTCGGCGACCCGCTGCACGCGTTTCCCGCCTTTACCGCCAGCGTGTGCCACTTGCGGCCGACATCGCGCGGCCATGTGCGCATCGCCAGCGCCGATGCGCATATACCGCCAAAGATTTCGCCGCTGTATTTGAGCACCGCGCACGACCGCCAGGTGGCGGCCGCCGCGCTGGCGTTGACGCGCCGCATCGTTGCCGCGCCGGCGCTGGCCGCCCTGGCTCCTGAAGAATTCCGGCCCGGCGCGCACCTGCGCACGGACGCGGAACTGGCCGACGCCGCTGCGGCGATCGGGACCACCATCTTCCACCCGGTGGGCACATGCAAGATGGGTCGCAGCGACGATCCGGATGCCGTGGTGGACAGCCAATTGCGCGTAATCGGCGTGCAAAACTTGCGCATCGCCGACGCCTCCATCATGCCGCTGATCACCGCCGGCAACACCAATTCTCCCACCATCATGATTGCGGAAAAAGCAGCCGAGCTCATCAAGAAACCCAATCAGCATAAGGGTGTCTGACTAGATCTGGATCAAACAATCCTCGTATTTATACCGTATTGTTGGTCAATTTGTTACTGTGTATGATCTGAAAAAAAGGCGGTACCTTGCATATAAAAACAAGGAGACAGGATGTCAGGCTTTATTTTGGAAACACAGCATTTGACCAAGGAGTTCCGCGGATTTACCGCCGTTAGCGACGTCAATCTTCGCGTCCAGCGCGGTCATATCCATGCCCTCATCGGCCCCAACGGCGCGGGCAAAACCACCTGTTTTAATTTGCTCACCAAGTTCCTGGTGCCCACGTCCGGCCGCATCCTGTTCAACGACAAGGACATCACGGCAGCCAAACCGGCGCACATCGCGCGGCTCGGCGTGATCCGTTCGTTCCAGATTTCCGCCGTGTTTCCGCACCTGACGGTGCTGCAAAATGTGCGCATCGGCTTGCAGCGCCAGCTTGGCACCAGCTTCCATTTCTGGCAAAGCGAACGCAAGCTCGCTGCCCTCGACGACCGCGCCATGGCCTTGCTGGCCGAGGTCGATCTGGCCGGTTTCGCGGACACGGTCACGGTCGATATGCCTTACGGACGCAAGCGCGCGCTGGAAATCGCCACCACCCTGGCGATGGACCCGGCATTGATGCTGCTCGACGAACCCACCCAGGGCATGGGCCACGAAGACGTGCACCGGGTTACCGAACTGATCAAAAAAGTCTCGGCCGGGCGCACCATCCTGATGGTCGAACACAATATGAAAGTCGTGGCCGGGATCTGCGACCGCATCTCGGTGCTGCAGCGCGGCGCCATGCTGGCCGAAGGCACGTATGCCGAGGTGTCGCGCAACCCGCAGGTGATGGAAGCCTATATGGGAACCGAAGCAGGCACCGAAGTCCACGAACTCGAAGGAGCGCACTGATGACCGCAGCGCTCGACATCTGCAACCTGCAAACCTGGTACGGCGAATCGCACATCCTGCACAACGTCAACTTGCGCGTGCAAGCGGGCGAGGTGGTCACTTTGCTCGGTCGTAACGGCGCCGGCCGCACCACCACATTGCGCGCCATCATGGGCCTGACCGGCGCCCGCAAGGGTTCGATCAAGGTCAACGGTGCCGAGGCGATCGGCCTGCCCACGCACCAGATTGCCCACCTCGGCGTTGGCTATTGTCCCGAGGAGCGCGGCATTTTCGCCTCGCTGTCCACCGAGGAAAACCTGCTGCTGCCACCGCAGCTGGCCGGCGCCAAGCAGGGCATGGCGCTGGCCGATATCTACGCCATGTTCCCCAACCTCGAGGAGCGCAAGCATAGCCAGGGCACCCGGCTGTCCGGTGGCGAGCAGCAAATGCTGGCTGTCGCGCGCATCCTGCGCACCGGCGCGCGGCTGCTGCTGCTCGATGAAATCTCGGAGGGGCTGGCGCCCGTGATCGTGCAAGGCCTGGCGCGCATGATCAAAACCCTCAAGGCCAGCGGTTACACCATCGTCATGGTGGAACAGAATTTCCGGTTTGCCGCGCCCCTGGCGGACCGGTTCTATGTGATGGAACACGGTCAGATCGTCGAGACCTTTGTTGCATCCGAACTCAGCGCCAAGATGCCAGTGTTGACGGAGCTTCTCGGCGTGTAGCGGTTTTCGTTCCAATATTCCTCGGGAGACACCATGAAACGCAAAGTACTCGTCAGCGCCTGCGCGCTGTGCCTGTCGTATGGCGCGCAGGCGCAAATCTCAGGCGACACCATCAAGATCGGCATGATCACCGACATGTCCGGCCTGTACACCGATATCGACGGCGCCGGCGGCGCCGAAGCGATCAAGATGGCCATTGCCGATGCCGGTGGCGCCATCGCCGGCAAGAAGGTGGAATTCGTTTCCGCCGACCATCAAAACAAGGCCGACATTGCCGCGTCCAAGGCGCGCGAATGGTTCGACCAGCAGGGCGTGGACATGCTGATCGGCGGCACCAATTCCGGCGCCAGCCTGGCCATGGCCAAGGTCGCTGCGGAAAAGAAAAAAGTGTTTATATCGATTGGCGCCGGTTCGGCCCGGCTTACCAACGAGGAGTGCACGCCGTACACCGTGCACTATGCCTACGACACCATCGCCCTGGCGCGCGGCACCGGCGGCGCCATCGTCAAGCAGGGCGGCAAGAACTGGTATTTCCTCACCGCCGATTACGCGTTCGGCCAATCGCTGGAAAAAGACACGGCGGACGTGGTGAAATCGGCCGGTGGCAAGGTGCTGGGGGCGGTCAAGCACCCGCTGTCGGCATCGGATTTTTCGTCGTTCCTGCTGCAGGCGCAATCGTCGGACGCGCAAATCCTGGGCCTGGCCAATGCCGGTGGCGACGCCATCAACGCCATCAAGGCCGCCAACGAGTTTGGCATCACCAAGAAAATGAAACTGGCGGGGCTGCTCATTTTCATCAACGATATCCACTCGCTCGGGCTCAACCTCACGCAGGGCATGTACCTGACCGACGGCTGGTACTGGGACCAGAACGACGATACCCGCGCCTGGTCCAAGCGCTATTTTGCCAAGATGAAGAAAGAGCCATCGATGCTGCAGGCGGCCGATTATTCCGCTGCCGCCCAGTACCTGAAAGCCGTCAAGGCTACCGGCACCGACGATGCCGACAAGGTCATGGCCTGGCTCAAGGCCAACAAGGTCAACGACATGTTTGCCAGGAACGGCGTGATCCGTCCGGACGGACGCATGGTCCACGATATGTATTTGATGGAAGTGAAAAAGCCATCGGAATCGAAATATCCGTGGGATTACTACAAGGTGGTGGCCACCATCCCCGGCGACCAGGCGTACGCCACCAAGGCGGAAACCAAGTGCAGCCTGTGGAAATGATGTGATGCCTGCCCGGGGCGGCCATTCGGCTTGCCCCGGTTCTTACCCTCCCGACCCCCGCCTGGCACAGCGCACCTCGAGCAGGCGACTTTTTTTGTTAGTGATCTCATGGAAATATTCGGCCGTCCCTTGACCGTGTGGTTGAGCCAGCTAATGCTGGGTCTCGTCAACGGTTCGTTCTACGCGATGTTGTCGCTGGGCCTGGCAGTGATTTTTGGCCTGCTCAACGTGATTAACTTTTCCCATGGCGCCCTGTACATGATGGGCGCGTTCGTGGCCTGGATGGGCATGACGTATTTCGGCCTCAGCTACTGGTGGATGTTGCTGCTTGCGCCTTTGACCGTCGGCGCGTTCGGCGTAATCGTCGAGAAAACCATGCTGCGCTGGCTGTATAAACTGGACCACCTGTACGGGCTGCTGCTCACCTTTGGCATCACCTTGCTGGTCGAAGGCGTGTTCCGCTCGTTCTACGGCGTGTCGGGCCAGCCGTTCCAGACACCCGACGCGCTGGCTGGCGCTACCGACCTCGGCTTCATGGTCATGCCGCACTACCGCGCCTGGGTGGTGGTCGCCTCCGTGGTGGTGTGCCTGGCCACCTGGTACGTGATTGAAAAAACCAAGCTGGGCTCTTACCTGCGCGCCGGTACCGAAAATCCCAAGCTGGTGGAAGCGTTCGGCGTCAACGTGCCGTTGATGGTCACGCTCACCTACGGCTTCGGCGTCGCGTTGGCGGGCTTTGCCGGGGTGCTGGCGGCGCCGATCATCCAGGTCCAGCCGCTGATGGGCCAGAACCTGATTATCGTCGTGTTCGCTGTTGTGGTGATCGGCGGCATGGGCTCGATCATGGGCTCGATCCTGACCGGCCTCGGGCTTGGCGTGATCGAGGGCCTGACCAAGGTGCTGTACCCGGAGTTTTCCTCGACGGTGGTATTCCTGGTGATGATCGTGGTGCTGCTGCTGCGTCCTGCCGGTTTGTTTGGTAAAGAAAAATAAGAGGCTCTTCATGAACAAGACACTCGGTTATTCCCTGGCCCTGGCGGTCGCGCTGGCGGCGCCCTTCATCGGCTACCCCGTGTTCCTGGCCAAGCTGCTGTGCTTTGCACTGTTCGCTTGCGCCTTCAACTTGCTGATCGGCTTTACCGGCCTGCTGTCGTTCGGCCACGCGGCCTTCTTTGGCGGCGCCGGCTACGTGGTGGGCAACGCCCTCAAGGTATGGGGCTGGCCGGTCGAGCTGAGCCTGTTCATGGGACTGCTCAGTGGCGCCGGCCTGGGCCTGGTGATGGGCGGGCTGGCGATCCGCCGCCAGGGGATTTATTTTTCCATGATCACCTTGGCGCTGGCGCAGATGGTGTTTTTTATCGCGCTGCGCGCCGGCGGTTTTACCGGTGGCGAAGATGGTTTGCAGGGTGTTCCACGTGGCAGCGTGCTCGGCATGATCGACCTCGGCAACGACTTGCTGCTGTACTTCTTCGTGCTGGCGCTGGCGGTTGGCGCGTTTGCGCTGATCGTGCGCACGGTCCACTCGCCGTTCGGCCAGGTGCTGATGGCGATCAAGGAAAACGAGCCGCGCGCGATTTCGCTCGGTTACGACGTGGACAAGTACAAGCTGCTGGCGTTTGTGCTGTCGGCCGCGCTGGCCGGCCTGGCCGGCGGCCTCAAGGTGCTGGTACAGGGCTTCGAAACCCTGACTGACGTCCACTGGACCATGTCCGGCCTGGTGGTACTGATGACCCTGGTTGGCGGCATGGGCACGCTGGCCGGTCCCATCCTCGGCGCGGTGATCATCATCATGCTTGAAAATAAACTGGGCGACTGGGGCATTTACCTGTCGTCGGTCAGCGGCATCGAGTGGTTCACCACCATCGGCGAGGCGGTCAACATGGTGGTGGGACTGATCTTCATCATTTGCGTGCTGGCATTCCGGCGCGGAATCATCGGCGAGTTCCTGGCCTGGAGCCGGAAAAAGCCGGTGGCCAGGCCGGCCTGAGAGTTTTCTGGACCAAGTATGACGTAGCACATGCGCCGGGCGATCTGCCCGGCGTTTTCCATTTGGACGGGGTAAATTTCTGGCAGCAGTCTGGAGGGACTCTTTCCGTCCATCATTTACCAATCTGGAGGATGAGCATGAAAACCACGACACTTGTCTCCGCCGTTACGGCCGCTATTGCCACCCTGGCATTGAGCGCCTGCGGCTCACACCATGGCCACCACGGCGAACCGAACGAAGCACCGCGCTACCTGCGCGACATCAGCGTTGTCACCTACGATGGCGTGTCCGACGATTTGCTGACCGGCGGCCTCGGCGCCTCCGGACTGACTGCCGCCGCACCGGTGCCCGGCTATGCCGATCCACTCAATCCCACGCCGGCCGAGCTGCGCCGCAACGCCATCTATTTCAACTACCGGGCGATTGCCGACGTCAATCCCACTGCCGGCTATGGCCGCCTATACGGACCCAATGTCGATGTCAACGGCGTGCCCACCACCGGCGAGGGCAAGATCGCCGGCACCGAGTACATCGCTTACGCCGACGACGGCAGCGGCAACCAGAACGTGACGGTCATGGTGCAAATACCGGACAGTTTCGATGTCAGCAACCCGTGCATTATCACCGGCGCCTCGAGCGGTTCGCGCGGCGTGTACGGGGCGATTGCCACGGCGGGTGAATGGGGCCTCAAGCACAAGTGCGCGGTGGCTTATACCGACAAGGGTACCGGCACCGGCCTGTACACGTTCGAGGACGACAGCGTGAACCTGCGCACCGGCGTGCGCGCACCACGTACGACAACAGGCAACAACGCCAATTTCTCCCCGGCGATTACCGAAGCCGAACGTGCCGCGTTTGCTGCCGCTTACCCGGGCCGCATCGCATCCAAGCATGCGCATTCTCAGCAGAACCCGGAAAAAGACTGGGGCACGCACGTGCTGCAATCGGTGGAGTTCGCTTACTACGCGCTCAACGAAAAGTTTGGTGAGCCGGGCAGGGACGGCAAGGGTCACCGCGTGCGCTTTACGCCGCGCAATACGATCACCATCGGTTCCAGCGTTTCCAACGGCGGCGCTGCCGCGCTGCTGGCTGCCGAGCAGGACCGCAAGGGCCTGATCACCGGACTGGCGGTAAGTGAACCGCAGATCCAGCCCAAGGACACCACCAGCTACTCGGTGCGCCAGAACGGCACGCCGGTGACGGGGCAGGGCAAGCTGCTGATCGACTACTCGACGTATGCAGCGCTGTACCAGCCGTGCATTGCCGCCACGGCAGCGACGTCCGGCCGCTGCACGGCGCTCGTGGCCAAGGGCCTGCTGGTCGGCGCCGACCTGGTGGCGCAGCAGCTTGACGCCAGGGCGCGGCTGCGTGCCTACGGCTGGCTGGCGGAGTCCGATCCCTTGCAGGCAACCTACTCGCCGATCAATGTATTGGTGGCCGTCACCTATACATTTGCCTATGGCCGCTTCGCGCCCACCGACAAGGTGTGCGGCTTTACCTTCGGCCCGGTCGATACGGCGGGCTTGCCAACCACGTTCACCGCCGCGCAAAAGGCTGCCAGCTTTGCCACCCAGAACGGCATCATCGGCACGCCGATCTACGAGGATTCGGTCGGCGGCGCCCGGTCGTATGCGGCGGGTGTTTCGCCCAGCACCAACCTGGCCGACCAGTCGCTCGACGGCTTCCTGTGCCTGCGTGCACTGGCCACCGGCATCGATCCCGTCAACGGCAACGCGCTGACCGGCACGCTGGCCGCGCAAAGCAAGCGGGTGCGCGACGGGGCCGCCGAGGTGGTTGCAAATGGCAAGCTGAACGGCAAACCGGCGATCATCGTGCATGGCCGCAGCGATACGCTGATGGTGGTGAACTTTACGTCGCGTGCGTACCTGGGACTGAACGCGGCAGCGGAAGGCTCCTCAAGCAAGCTGCGCTACATCGAGGTCACCAATGGCAACCACTTCGATGTGCTGACCAATGCGCTGCCGCAGTACGTGATCCCGCTGAACGTGTACCTGTTCCGCGCGCTCGACGCGATGATGGCGCATCTGCGCAGCAATGCTGCATTGCCGCCATCGCAAGTGGTGCGCACGACCACTCGGCCGGATAATGCGGTGCCGTTGACGGAGGCGAACCTGCCGCCGATTGCAGCCGCCCCGGCGCCAGCCAACGCGATCACTGTCAGCGGCACGACGGTGGACGTGCCGCAATAAGCTTGGTACAAGGCGGTAGCGCACTGCGCTGCCGCCTTCTGCTTGTTTGTATTCCGCACTACCAACTGTGCACTGAGCAAGTTTCACTTAGCTTAACCCGCACCGGCACCGGCACCGGCACTTGCACTTACACCCACACTCGCACTTGCACTTGCACTCGCACCGCACCGCACCGCACCGCACCGCACCGCACCCACTCGCACCGCACCACTCGCAGCTACAGCCACATCGCTGTACTGAACAGTACCGGCACAGCAACCGAGATGGGGATACGTCACGTAGGTGCTTCGCCACTGGAATCTGCTGCTTATGCAATTTGCAGAGCTATGCCGTTTCGGCATGGGCTGCACCCGCTTTGGGCTGCGGTTTGTGGTAGCAGCAGCGCAACTCACCTGTCGCGGTCCAACATCATTTGCCGTTGCAATGCCATCTCGGCATGAGGCCTGAGTCCCGTTGTTCCGTACAATACAGCCTTGAAAAATTGACGGACGGCGGTAGCAGTGGATTACTTGATATTGGGTGTGGCCGCATTTGGCGCGGGACTGGTCGATGCGGTGGTGGGTGGGGGCGGGCTGATCCAGATGCCTGCGATTTTTTCGGTGTTCCCCAACACCGCGCCGGCCACCTTGATCGGCACCAATAAGCTGGCGTCGATCTTTGGCACCAGCGTGGCGGCGGTCAGTTATGCGCGCCGGGTGGCGGTGGCCTGGACCGTCGCCGCGCCAGCGGCGTTTGCCGCGCTGATCTTTTCCTTCCTCGGTGCGTACACCGTCACCAAAGTATCGCCCGACTTTCTGCGTACGGCTTTGCCGGTGGTGCTGCTGCTGGTGGCGATCTATACGTTTGCCAAGAAAGACCTCGGTTCGGTGCACGCGCCGCTGCATACGGGGCGCAAGGAGCAAACGCTGGCGCTGATCATCGGCTCGGCGATCGGCTTTTATGACGGCTTCTTCGGCCCCGGCACTGGCAGCTTCCTGGTGTTCCTGTTCGTGCGGATCTTCGGCTTTGACTTTCTCAGCGCGTCGGCGGTCAGCAAGATTGTCAATGTTGCCTGCAACTTTGCCGCGCTGGTATGGTTCGGCTACAGCGGCCACCTGCTATGGCAGTTGGGCCTGATGATGGCCGTGTGCCAGATTGCCGGCTCGGTGATCGGTACCGGCCTGGCGATGAAACATGGCAGTGGCTTTGTGCGTAAATTGTTTTTGATCGTGGTATCGGTGTTGATTGCCAAGACCGGGTACGACGCTTACCTGAGGTGGTAACGATGGCGTGATGTTTCACGTGGAACCAAACCACATCAAAGAGCAGGGCGCTTGTCGAAAGATGAGCGCCCTTTTTTAATGTTTCACGTGGAACCAAAGCAGAATATTTTTGCCTAAAAAAGTCGCAGCTACAAAAAGACTCTATAATTTGACCTTACTCCCTCCGCTTTAAAAATTCCATCATGTTATTTCCAACTTCATTCGACGTCATCGTTGTCGGCGGTGGTCACGCCGGCACCGAGGCCGCACTTGCTTCCGCCCGCATGGGCCAGAAGACTTTGCTCTTGACGCACAACATCGAGACACTGGGCCAGATGTCGTGCAATCCTTCCATCGGCGGTATCGGCAAAGGCCACCTGGTCAAGGAAGTCGATGCCATGGGTGGCGCGATGGCGATCGCCACCGACGAATCGGGCATCCAGTTCCGCATCCTGAATTCCTCGAAAGGCCCGGCAGTACGCGCCACCCGCGCCCAGGCTGATCGCATCTTGTACAAGGCAGCGATCCGTGCACGCCTGGAAAACCAGCCGAACCTGTGGCTGTTTCAGCAGGCCGTCGATGACCTGATGGTGGAGGGCGACCGCGTGGTGGGCGCCGTTACCCAGATCGGCCTGAAATTCCTGGCGCCAGCCGTGGTGCTGACCGCTGGTACTTTCCTCGACGGGAAGATCCACGTCGGGCTGCAAAACTACTCGGCCGGTCGTGCCGGCGATCCGCCAGCG
This sequence comes from Duganella zoogloeoides, assembly GCF_034479515.1. NCBI lineage: Bacteria > Pseudomonadati > Pseudomonadota > Betaproteobacteria > Burkholderiales > Oxalobacteraceae > Duganella > Duganella zoogloeoides. The sequence goes on along the minus strand of NZ_CP140152.1, from coordinate 5,949,673 downwards.
ATCTCGCTGTCGGCCCGTTTGAAAGAACTGAAACTGCCACAAGGCCGCCTGAAAACCGGCACGCCACCGCGCCTCGACGGCCGCTCGATCGACTTCGCGCAAATGACCGAGCAGCCGGGCGACCTCGATCCGGTGCCGGTGTTTTCGGTGATGGGCAATACCGCCATGCATCCGCAGCAGCTGCCGTGCTGGGTAACCCATACCAATAACGAAACCCACGACATCATTCGTGCGGGCCTTGATCGCAGCCCGATGTACACGGGCGTGATCGAAGGCGTGGGTCCGCGCTACTGCCCGTCGATCGAAGACAAGATCCACCGCTTTGCTTCGAAAGAATCGCACCAGATTTTCCTCGAACCAGAGGGCTTGACGACCCACGAATTCTATCCAAACGGCATCTCGACCAGCCTGCCGTTCGACGTGCAAATCGCCCTGGTGCGCTCAATGAAGGGGCTGGAAAACGCCCACATCCTGCGTCCCGGCTATGCCATCGAATACGATTATTTCGACCCGCGCGGCCTGAAAGCATCGCTGGAAACCAAGGCGGTGGGCGGCCTGTATTTCGCCGGCCAGATCAATGGCACCACTGGTTACGAAGAAGCGGCAGCGCAGGGCATGCTGGCGGGTATCAACGCCGCGCTGCAAACCCAGGGTCGCGAAGCCTGGACCCCGGCGCGCTCGGAAGCCTACCTGGGCGTGATGGTCGACGACCTGGTCACGCAAGGCGTGATGGAACCGTACCGCATGTTTACCAGCCGCGCCGAGTACCGCCTGAGCCTGCGCGAAGACAATGCCGACATGCGCCTGACCGAAATCGGCCGCAAGCTTGGCTGCGTGGGCGACGCCCAGTGGGAAGCATTCGACCGCAAGCGCGAGGCCGTGGCCCGCGAACTGGAACGCCTGCGTTCCACGTGGGTCAATCCGCGCATCCTGGAAGCCGCTGAATCGGAGCGTGTGATTGGCCAGGCCATCGAGCGCGAGTACTCGCTGGCCGACCTGCTGCGCCGGCCGGGCGTGGGCTACGACAAGCTGATGACCTTGTCCGGCATCGACGGCCGCGACCTGGCCGGCCCTGGGGTCACTGACGATGCGGTGCGCGAACAGATCGAAATCCAGCTCAAGTATTCGGGCTATATCGACCGCCAGACCAAGGAAGTCGAACGCCACGAACACTACGAAAACCTCAAACTGCCGGAAGGTTTTAATTACCTCGACATCACCGCGCTGTCGGTGGAAGTGCGCCAGAAGCTGCACGCCCAGCGCCCGGAAACCCTGGGCCAGGCCTCGCGCATCTCAGGTGTGACGCCTGCGGCCATTTCGCTGCTGCTGGTCCATCTGAAAAAAGTGGGCTTCGGCGGCTTTTTGAACAAGGAGCAGAAAGACGAGGTGGCGCAATGAAGGTCTTCGATCGCGCCGTCGTTGCTGACGTTTTACGCACCGGAATCGCCGGCCTCGAGCTCGACCTGAGCGAGGCCCAGGTCGAAAAACTGCTCGACTACCTGGCCCTGTTGAACAAGTGGAATGCGGTGTACAACCTGACGTCGGTACGCGATCCGCTGCAGATGGTCACGCTGCATTTGCTCGATTCGCTCGCTGCCGTGGCCGCGTTCAAAGACGCCAAAAACGTGCTCGACGTGGGCGCCGGTGGTGGCTTGCCCGGTATGGTGCTGGCGATTAGCCGGCCGGACATGAAAGTGTCGATGATCGACACCGTGCACAAGAAAACCGCGTTCCTGAACCAGGTCAAAGCGGAGCTGGAATTGACCAACGTGACGGTGTACACCAAGCGCGTGGAGCAGCTGGAAGTCAAAACCAGGTTCGACGTGATCACCTCGCGCGCCTTTGCCGACCTGTCCGACTTCGTCAACTGGTCCGGCCATTTGCTGGAGCAGGGCGGCCAGTTCATCGCCCTGAAAGGCACAGCGCCAGCGGAGGAACGCGAGCGGCTGCCGAAGCCATGGAAGGTGCAGAAACTGCAGCCTTTGCAGGTGCCGGGGCTGGAGGCGGAGCGCCATCTTGTGTTCATAAAATCAGAACACGCAGAAACAGTATAAATGGTTTAAATCGTATAAATCGTTTATATGAAATAAACGGTATAAATCATTTAAACCGTATAAATAATTTTTTGGAAAATACCGTAGGAAGACGATAAAAAATACATGGCAAAAATTTTCTGCGTAGCGAATCAGAAGGGCGGGGTGGGCAAGACCACCACCACCGTCAACCTGGCGGCCGGACTGGCAAAGCTGAACCAGCGCGTGCTGCTGGTGGACCTGGACCCGCAGGGCAACGCCACCATGGGCGCCGGCATCAACAAGGCCGGCCTGGCCGCCTCCACCTACGAGGTGATGCTGGGCGAGTCCGACGTGGCCGCCGCGCGCCTGCGCTCGGAGGCAGGCAGGTTCGATGTGCTGCCATCGAACCGCGAGCTGGCCGGCGCGGAGGTGGAGATGGTGGCGCTCGATAACCGCGAGCGGCGCCTCAAGCTCGCGCTGGCGGCAGTGGACCAGGACTACGACTTCATCCTGATCGATTGTCCACCGGCATTGTCGATGCTCACCTTGAACGGCCTGTGCGCCGCGCACGGCGTGATCATCCCGATGCAGTGCGAGTACTACGCGCTCGAAGGCTTGTCCGACCTGGTCAACACCATCAAGAAGGTGCACGCCAACCTGAACCAGGATCTGAAGATCATCGGCCTGTTGCGCGTGATGTTCGATCCGCGCATGACGCTGTCGCAGCAGGTCTCGGCCCAGCTCGAACAGCACTTCGGCGACAAGGTCTTCAAAACCATCATCCCGCGCAACGTGCGTCTGGCCGAAGCGCCGTCGTATGGCATGCCCGGCGTCACGTTCGATCCATCGTCCAAGGGCGCGCAGGCGTATATCGCCTTTGGCGCCGAGATGGTCGAACGCATCAAGAAAATGTAAGGCACCTATTTATGGCAACCAAAAAACTCAAGGGCCTGGGCCGCGGCCTCGACGCGCTGCTTGGCGGCAGCGACGACAAGGCGGCGGACGCCAACACGCCATCCGAATTGCCTGTCACGCAAATGCAGGCCGGTAAATACCAGCCGCGCACGCGCATGGACGAGGGCGGCCTGCAGGAACTGGCGGCATCGATCAAAACCCAGGGCATCATGCAGCCGATCCTGGTGCGCCCGGTCGGCACCGACCCGCTGACCGGCGCGGTCACGTACGAAATCATTGCCGGCGAACGCCGTTTCCGCGCGGCGCAACTGGCCGGACTGGACGTGCTGCCGGTATTGGTGCGCAACGTCGATGACCAGGCTGCCGCCGCCATGGCGCTGATCGAAAACATGCAGCGCGAAGACCTCAATCCGCTGGAAGAGGCGCAGGGCATCCACCGCCTGATCACCGATTTCAGTTTTACCCACGAACAGGCCGCCAACGCGGTGGGCCGTTCGCGCAGCGCCGTGTCGAACCTGCTGCGCCTGATGAACCTGGCGTCGAGCGTGCAAACCATGTTGATGGCCGGCGATATCGACATGGGTCATGCGCGCGCGTTGCTGGCGGTCGATGCGGCCACGCAAATCAACCTGGCCAACACGGTCGTTGCCAAACGGTTATCGGTGCGCGAAACGGAAAAACTGGTGACGCGCACGCTGGAAGAGCAACAGGCGGCGCCGGCCGAGGCGCGGCAAAAGGAAAAGTCCGGAGATATCACCAGGCTGGAAGAAGAACTGTCGGACAAGCTGGCCACACCGGTGGTCTTCAAGATGGGCAGCAAGGGACGCGGCCAGATGATTATCGACTTTGCCGACCTCGATATCCTCGATGGTGTGCTGGCAAGACTGCGTGCTTGAGCCGGCACGAGGAAAAATGGGAGATGACAGCAGATCGCAGCATTGTTGATTTCAAGTCACAAATCGGCTGTTTTCTCCCTTTTACCTCATCCGGCGCCAAAGTGGTGCAACGCGTTTGGAAATGTTTGTAAAAGCGTCTCTTTCGCGCACTAAATGCTCTGGTGCGGTGCAGCATGTTTGACGTGATACAGGAAAGACACATATAATCACGCGTCTTTGAGTTTATCGGCAATTTTTTGGAGCCTCGCAGTGATTAAAACGACGAGTGTTTCGAGGCCGATGTTTAAAGTCGTCGCCCTCCAGTTGGCCATCGCAACTGGATTCGCCTTGCTCGCCTGGAACCTGGGTGGAGTACTCAAAGCATGGTCGGCCGCCTATGGCGGAGCAATCGCAGTCATCGGTAGCCTGGTGTACGCGATGATTGTCATGGGCGCAACGAATGATCCAAAAAAGACTTTCCGGACGCATTTTCGCGCGGAAATGGTCAAGTTTTCCATCACTGCAGCGCTGTTTATTGTCGCGCTGGTGCTATTTTCATCGGCCGCTTGGTTATGGCTGATCTTAGGTTTCGCGGTGGCAACCATGGCGTATTGGTTTGCACTGCTTGCAGTTTAATTAACAAAATCTGACGACATTATGACCACTGAACACGGGGGGCACTCAGCCCCGGCTAACGCCACAGAATACATCAAGCACCACTTGCAACATCTGCAAACCAGCGATGGCATGTTTAACCTGGACACGTTCTGGGTTTCGGCCATCCTGGGCGCGATTTTCCTCGGTGTCTTCTACATGGCTTCGCGCCGTGCCACCGCTGGCGTGCCGGGCAAGCTGCAAAACTTCGTCGAACTGGTCATGGAACTGGTGAACGACACTGTTAATAGCGCGTTCCACGCCAAAAGCGCGGTGATCGCACCATTGGCCATCACCATCTTCGTCTGGGTGTGGCTGATGAACGCCATGGACTTCCTGCCGGTGGACCTGCTGCCGAAGGCACTCGAGTTCTTCGGCGTGTACAACCTGCGTGTGGTACCAACCGCCGATGCCAACCTGACCTTCGCCCTGTCGCTGTCGGTCCTGCTGTGCATCTTCGGTTTCTCGATCAAAGCCAAGGGCCTCGGCGGTTACGCCAAGGAGCTGTTCACGGCGCCATTCCATGCAACCGGCTTCGCCGCCATCTTGCTGGCACCGGTCAACTTCCTGCTGCAAATGGTTGAATTGTTCGCCAAGCCAGTTTCGCTGGCGCTGCGACTGTTCGGCAATATGTATGCCGGCGAACTGATTTTCATCTTGATCGCGTTGTTGCCTTGGTGGGCGCAGTGGCTGTTGGGTGGTCCATGGGCAATCTTCCACATCTTGATTGTAACTTTGCAAGCTTTTGTGTTTATGGCGTTGACGGTTGTGTATCTGGCCCTTGCGGTTGAGAAGCACTAATCACCAACTTTATAGTTTTATTTTTTAGTATCTTTCGTTTTTTAAATTAGGAGAAATATATGCAAGCTCTGATCGCACAAGTACAAGGCATGACCGTTCTGGCAGTCGCTATCATCATTGGCCTGGCCGCTATCGGCACCGCACTGGGCTTCGCCATTCTGGGCGGCAAATTCCTGGAAGCGTCGGCACGTCAACCAGAACTGATGCCACAACTGCAAACCAAGCTGTTCGTTATCGCTGGTCTGCTGGATGCGATCTCGATGATCGGCGTTGGTGTTGCTCTGCTGTTCACGTTCAACAACCCATTCCTGACCGCTGTTATCGCCGCTGCTGGCCAGTAATACTGCTCCAACCGGGGAAACTAATTAGGAGCAAGGTATGAACGTTAATATGTCGCTCATCGGCCAGATGATCACCTTCGCGGTGCTCGTATGGTTCTCGATGAAATTCGTATTCCCGGCGCTGAACACCGCGCTGGACGAGCGTGCCAAGCGTATCGCCGATGGTCTGGCAGCTGCCGACCAAGGCAAGGCTTCGATGGCAGTCGCTGAAAAGCGCGCTGCAGAAGCCCTGACCTCCGCCCGTGACGAAGCTGCCCAGCGCGTCGCGGACGCAGAAAAGCGTGCGCAACTGGTCGCAGAAGAAATCAAGACCAACGCCAAAGCTGAAGCCGACCGCATCATTGCGCAAGCCAAGGCAGAAGCCGATCAGCAAGTTACCCAAGCCCGCGAAGCACTGCGCGCACAAGTAGCCGACCTGGCCGTCAAAGGCGCCGAGCAGATCCTGAAGCGCGAAGTCAACGCGTCGGCCCACGCCGACCTGCTGGCCCGCCTCGCGACTGAGCTGTAATCATGGCTGAACTCGCAACCGTCGCCCGTCCTTATGCGGAAGCCCTCTTCCGCGTAGCCCAAGCCGGCAACCTCGCGCAGTGGTCCGATCTGGTGTCCGAAATGGCCCAGATCGGCAGCAACGCCGATGTCCAGGACTATGCCCGCAATCCGAAAGTGTCGGAGAGCGAACTCGCCGCCACCATCGCGTCGCTGGTGAAATCGCCGATGACCGCAGAAGCGAATAACTTCCTCGGCATGGTGGTCGCCAATGGCCGTATCGAATTGCTGCCGGAAATCGGTGCCCAGTTCCAACTGCTCAAAAACAGTGCAGAAGGTGCAGCGGACGCCGAGATCACGAGCGCGTTCGATCTGAGCGCCGCCCAGGTGTCCGATCTGGTCGCCACGCTGGAAAAGAAATTCAGCCGCAAGCTTAACCCGACTGTCACGGTCGACCCATCGCTGATCGGTGGTGTGCGCGTGGTGGTTGGCGACGAAGTGCTCGACACTTCGGTCCGCGCCAAGCTGCAACAGATGCACGTCGCGCTGGTTCAGTAAGAACCCGCTGGCTACGGCAGACCAAACATACCCTCGCGCAAGCGGAGAGAACTAAATTAGGAGTTAGCATGCAACTCAACCCATCTGAAATCAGCGAGCTGATCAAGAGCCGGATTCAAGGCATTGACAGCGGCGCTGAAGTGCGCAATCAAGGCACGGTGATTTCCGTAGCCGACGGTATCTGCCGCATCCACGGTCTGTCGGACGTAATGCAAGGCGAGATGCTGGAATTCCCAGGCAATACCTTCGGCCTGGCAATGAACCTGGAGCGCGACTCCGTCGGTTCCGTGATCCTGGGTGCTTACGAGCACATCTCGGAAGGCGACACGGTCAAGTGCACCGGCCGCATCCTGGAAGTACCAGTCGGTCCGGAACTGCGTGGCCGCGTGGTCAACGCCCTGGGCCAGCCGATCGACGGCAAAGGTCCGGTCGATGCCAAGCTGACCTCGCCAATCGAAAAGATCGCACCGGGCGTGATCGCCCGTGAATCCGTTTCGCAGCCGATGCAAACCGGCCTGAAATCGATCGACGCGATGGTACCAATCGGCCGTGGCCAGCGCGAGCTGATCATTGGCGACCGTCAAACCGGTAAGTCCGCCGTTGCGGTTGATGCGATCATCAACCAAAAAGGTCAGGGCATGACCTGTATCTACGTGGCGATCGGCCAAAAAGCCTCGACCATCAAGAACATCGTGCGTTCGCTGGAACAGCACGGCGCCATGGAATACACCATCGTCGTTGCGGCGACCGCGTCGGAATCGGCTGCCATGCAGTACATCTCGGCATACTCGGGTTGCACCATGGGCGAATACTTCCGCGACCGCGGTGAAGACGCCCTGATCGTGTACGATGACCTGTCGAAGCAAGCAGTTGCCTACCGTCAGATCTCGTTGCTGCTGCGCCGCCCACCAGGCCGCGAAGCGTATCCAGGCGACGTGTTCTATCTGCACTCGCGCCTGCTGGAACGCGCAGCCCGCGTGAACGCCGACTACGTGTCCGCCTTCACCAACGGCGCCGTCACCGGCAAAACCGGTTCGCTGACCGCCCTGCCGATCATCGAAACCCAGGCTGGCGACGTCTCGGCATTCGTGCCAACCAACGTGATTTCGATCACCGACGGTCAGATCTTCCTGGAAACTTCGCTGTTCAACTCCGGTATCCGTCCTGCGATTAACGCCGGTATTTCGGTGTCGCGCGTTGGTGGTGCTGCTCAGACCAAGGTCATCAAAAACCTGTCCGGCGGTATCCGTACCGACTTGGCCCAGTACCGTGAACTGGCTGCGTTCGCGCAGTTCGCATCCGACCTGGATGAATCGACCCGCAAACAGCTGGACCGCGGTGCCCGCGTGACCGAGCTGCTCAAGCAAGCTCAGTACTCGCCACTGTCGATCTCGCTGATGGCTGCCTCGCTGTTCGCCGTGAACAAAGGCTACCTGGACGACGTCGAAGTGAAGAAAGTACTGCCATTCGAAGCCGGCCTGCACGCTTACCTGAAGACCAAGCAAGCTGACCTGCTGTCGAAGATTGAATCGTCGAAGCAACTGGACAAAGACGGCGAAGCATCGCTGGCTGCCGCCATTGCCGACTTCAAGAAATCCGGCGCATTTTAAGGTGCTTGACGGCGCCGGGGTTCGCCCCGCGCCGTCCTCAGCGCAGAAGGAGTAAGGACTCATGGCAGTAGGCAAAGAGATACGTGGCAAGATCAAGAGCGTAGAAAATACGAAGAAGATCACGAAGGCGATGGAAATGGTTGCCGCATCGAAAATGCGCAAAGCGCAGGATCGTATGCGCGCCGCCCGTCCCTACAGTGAAAAGATTCGCAATATCGCCGCCAATCTGGCCGCCGCCAATCCGGAATACACGCACCCGTTCCTGGCTGTAGAGCAAAAGGACACGGCCAAGAAAGTTGGCTTCATCGTGGTCACGACCGACAAAGGTCTGTGCGGCGGTATGAACACCAACATCTTGCGCATGGTGACGCAGAAATCCCGCGAGCTGGAAACGGCTGGCAACAAGATTGCGGCAGTTGCCATCGGTAACAAAGGTTTGGGGTTTTTGAATCGCGTAGGCGTTCCCGTGGTCGCGCAAGTGACCCAGATCGGCGACACGCCGCACCTGGAAAAATTGATCGGACCGGTCAAGGTCATGCTCGAGAAGTTCCAGAACGGTGAAGTTGACGCCGTGTACATCTGCTACACCAAGTTTATCAACACCATGAAGCAGGAGCCGGTTGTGGAGCAGTTGCTGCCACTGCCAGCTGCCAAGACTCAGGCGGACGCAGGTAATCACAATTGGGATTACATCTACGAACCTGATGCGGCTGCGGTGATTGACGAACTGCTCGAGCGCTATGTAGAAGCGCTGGTGTACCAGTCGGTCGCGGAAAATCTGGCGTCCGAGCAATCGGCGCGCATGGTGGCGATGAAAGCCGCCAGCGACAACGCTGGTAGCGTCATCGGTGAACTGAAGCTGATCTATAACAAGACGCGTCAGGCTGCGATTACCAAAGAACTCTCCGAAATCGTCGCCGGTGCGGCAGCGGTTTAAACGAATTTAACTATATTTGAAGGAACGAACATGGCTGATGGCAAAATCGTTCAGTGTATCGGCGCTGTGGTGGACGTTGAGTTTCCACGCAACGCGATGCCCAAGGTATTCGATGCCTTGAAAATGGAAGGCTCCGAGCTGACCCTGGAAGTACAACAGCAGCTGGGCGACGGCATTGTCCGTACCATTGCACTGGGTACCTCCGACGGCCTGCGTCGCGGCATGATGATCCAGAACACCGGCAAACCTATCATGGTGCCAGTCGGTAAAGCAACCCTGGGTCGCATCATGGACGTGCTGGGTAACCCGATCGACGAATGCGGCGCGGTCGCTCACGACCAGATCGCTTCGATCCACCGCGCTCCTCCTGCGTACGACGAACTGTCGCCATCGCAAGATCTGCTGGAAACCGGCATTAAAGTTATTGACCTGGTGTGCCCGTTCGCCAAGGGCGGTAAAGTCGGTCTGTTCGGCGGTGCAGGTGTGGGCAAGACCGTGAACATGATGGAACTGATCAACAACATCGCCAAAGCACACTCGGGTCTGTCCGTGTTTGCCGGTGTGGGTGAGCGTACCCGTGAAGGTAACGACTTCTACCACGAGATGGCTGACGCCAAAGTGGTCGATCTGGAAAATCCAGAGAACTCCAAGGTTGCGATGGTCTACGGTCAGATGAATGAACCACCAGGCAACCGTCTGCGCGTGGCGCTGACCGGTCTGACCATGGCTGAAGCATTCCGTGACGAAGGCAAAGACGTTCTGTTCTTCGTGGACAACATCTACCGCTTCACCCTGGCCGGTACCGAAGTATCGGCACTGCTGGGCCGTATGCCATCGGCTGTGGGTTACCAGCCTACGCTGGCCGAAGAAATGGGTCGCCTGCAAGAGCGCATCACTTCGACCAAGACCGGTTCGATCACCTCGATCCAGGCCGTGTACGTGCCAGCGGATGACTTGACCGACCCGTCGCCAGCGACGACCTTCGGTCACCTCGATTCGACCGTCGTTCTGTCGCGTGACATCGCTTCGCTGGGTATCTACCCTGCGGTCGATCCACTGGACTCGACCTCGCGCCAGCTGGACCCGCTGGTCGTTGGCCAGGACCACTACGACACCGCACGCGCCGTGCAAGGCACGCTGCAGCGTTACAAGGAACTGCGCGACATTATCGCGATTCTGGGTATGGACGAGCTGGCTCCTGAAGACAAGCTGCTGGTATCGCGCGCTCGCAAGATGCAGCGTTTCCTGTCGCAGCCGTTCCACGTTGCTGAAGTATTCACCGGCGCGCCTGGTAAATACGTTTCGCTGAAAGACACGATCAAGGGCTTCAAAATGATCGCGTCGGGCGAACTCGACCACCTGCCGGAACAAGCGTTCTACATGGTAGGCACGATCGAAGAAGCCATCGAAAAAGCCAAAAAACTCAACTAATCGTTGAGCTAATTGTTGAGTGCGGTCCTGGCGTTTGCCGGGACCGTTCCATCCGATAGGACACACATGGCAAACACTATTCACGTTGACGTGGTTTCCGCCGAGGAGTTGATCTACTCGGGCGAAGCCGAATTCGTCGCGTTGCCGGGCGAACAGGGCGAGCTGGGTATCTACCCGAAGCACACGCCGCTGATCACCCGCATCCGCCCGGGCGCGGTGCGCATCAAGGTTCCTGGCCGTGCTGAAGAAGAGTTCGTCTTCGTCGCCGGCGGCCTGCTGGAAGTGCAGCCGAACGCCGTGACGGTGCTGGCCGATACCGCGATCCGCGGCGCCGACCTGGACGAAGCCAAAGCGGCAGCGGCCAAGAAGCGTGCCGAAGAAGCGCTGGCCAACACCGGCGCCGGCATCGACTACGCGAAAGCGCAAGCCGAACTGGCAGCAGCGGTAGGCCAACTGGCCGCCATCGCCAAACTGCGCGCCAAGCACTAAGCAACGCATTAGCAGTACAGCAAAAAGGCAGCTTCGGCTGCCTTTTTTTATTGCTTAAATGTTATAGCATTAGTTCCAGAAGCGTGCATGGAGTCAGCATCGAAAGTGTCACAGTCAACTTCGGCACTAGTTTTTGGAACGACGCCAACAGCGTGCCGTTTTTTACCCCTGCCCAGCCACATTGCCCCACCGTTTTTACTTGATGGCCAACCAGGCTGGAAGCAAATGGTCGCGGCAGCGATTCATCAAGCAAAATGCGCATTGTTATTAACCCATTGGGCTGCTGATTTCAGTGCTACGGTGGCAGCTTGCCTGGATACTGTTGGTTAGTGGTCGAGAAATATCTCGATTGATTCTCCAGCCCCCAAGTAATCAAACAGATACGATACCGGTACGCGCGTGCCAAGGAATACAGGCTTGCCGCCCATAATTTCAGGATCGCTGTGTATCACTTTCGTTTCCATATGTCCTCCGTTAAGTGCATGGATGCTTAGATAGTACTCTTGTCCGCGTCTATCAGATGTATCGTCAGGATTTGCAGCTATCGCGATAATGCGCCGGCGGCTTACCCACCAGTTCTTCGAAATCCGACGTGAAATGCGCCTGGTCGTAGTAGCCAAGATTCTGCGCCAGCGTGGCCAGGTCGATGTCGTCGCCGTTGCCCAGCTGGTCGGCGGCGTCGAGCAGGCGGTTGCGACGGATGACCCACTTGGGGCTGGCGCCTACGCAGTCGTGGAACAGCAGTTGCAATGCCCGTACGCTCATGTCCACGCGCTCGGCCAACTGGCCTACCTGGGTCAGATCCGGATGACGGCGGATCAGTTCCATGATTTTTTCAATTTGCGCGATACGGGCGAGGTGCGGCGCCGGTTGTGGCGGCAATGCGTGCCGGAGGATGGCGCTGGCGGCCAGTACCATGGCCGCGTCGTCAGGCGCATCGAGCACGGCGCGCTCCGCCGCCATGTCGTCGCAACCGAACAGCGCGGATAGCGGCAGTTCGCGGTCGGCCAGCGTGTGCACCGCTGCGCCAAGGAAGCCGCGAAACGCCCCCGGCCGGAAGCGCGCGCCCAGCACATGGCCGCTACCCGACAGCGTGTAATTGAACGCTTTCGTCATCACCCCGAACGCCGCTGTGCGGCCCCGGTCGAACACCACCTGGATGCACGGCGACGGCAGCGTACGCTGCGTGTGCGACACGCCTGCCGGCAAGTCCCACGCGACCAGCCAGTACCATTCGATGAACGGCGCCAGGTCCGGCGGCGCCGGATAGCGCTCCAACCGGAACAGCTTGCCCACGGCGGCCGGATTGAGCACACCCTTGTATCGGTCTTGCAACGTCAGCGGAGAGGTCATGGCGGCATGCGCGTTTTTCCAAGACTGCCATCATAGCAGCGGCTATCCTGAGTTCTTCAACAGGAGACCACCATGACCATCAACCTTACCCTGCACCACTGCCCGAATTCCCGCTCCACCGGCGTGCTCGCGCTGCTCGAGGAATTGAAAGCGCCGTACGAACTGCACGTGATGAACATGAAGAAAAAGGAAAATCGCGAGCCAGCGTACCTCGCCATCAACCCGATGGGCAAGGTGCCCGCGATTGTGCATGAGGGCGCGCTGGTGACCGAGCAGGTGGCGATCTACACTTACCTGGCCGACGTATTTTCCGAAGCAAAACTGGCGCCGCCGCTCGGCGATCCGCTACGCGGCCCGTATCTGCGCTGGATGGCGTTCTACGGCAGCTGCTTCGAGCCGGCGCTGATCGATCGCTGGCTCAAGCGCGAAGTGCCGGACCAGGCCACCACCGGCTACGGCAGTTTCGACGATGTGTTCAATACCTTGCTGGCGCAACTGGCAAAGGGGCCATACCTGCTGGGCGAGCAGTTCACCGCGCTCGATGTGTTGTGGGGCACGGCGCTGGGCTGGATGGACATGTTCGAGTTGCTGCCCAAGCGCAGCGAAATCGGTGAGTACGTGAAACGCGTGCACAGCCGTCCCGCCATCGTTGCCGCGCAAGCGAAGGACCAGGCGCTGGCGGCCGCGCAGGAAGCGTGACACATGGATTCAACGCCATGCGATGATTGCCGTTTGCCATGTTGAAAGCGGATATGAACGGCATTCCCCTCGCTACCGTCGTTGGCCTGTTGCTCGCGCTGGGTGGCCCGCTGGCGTTTGCGCTGCTGAAATCACGGAACAAGCAAGGCCCCATCGACATGGCAGGCCAACTTGGTGCCATGTGGGGGCTGTGCCTGGCGCTGCTGGCGATCGTGCTGTTCTGGGAGCTGCGCCCTCTGTCCAGCCTCGGTATTGTCTGGGGTAATTACGGCGCCTGGGCGGCCGGCACACTGATCGGCGTGACGATGATCATCATCACGATTTTGTCGATCCACCTGAGCTTGCAACGGGGGCAGGCGGCCATACCGGAAAGCTCCGCTGCGGGCGTCAAGCGCCTGACCGATTTGCCGCTGTGGGGTCGCTATGCGATCGTCATCACCGCCGGCATCACCGAGGAAATCCTGTTCCGTGGCTATCCGATCGAGCGGCTGCAACAGATCACCGGCAGCGTGTGGCTGGCGGCGCTGATCCCGCTGGTGGTGTTCGTGCTCGCACATTTGGGTGGCTGGACGATCGGGCATTTGGCCGGCGTATTGTTCGGCGGTGTACTGCTTACCGGGCTGTACCTGATCACCCGCGACCTGGTCGCCTGCATGATCGCCCACGTGCTGATCGACACCACCATCATCTTCCTGCCGGCGCTGTTGCGACGCTACGGCAACCCGCCTTCAGCCATTAGAGTTAGCGGACCGGCGGGGAGCGATGTACCGAATTGATCTTGCGTGACGACGGCTGCAAAGCAGTTTCGATGATAGCAAGCGCTAACTCCGGCTGCGCATCGCCGCACATGAAGATATCGGCAGCGGCGAAGCCGCACTCGGGCCAGGTGTGGATCGAGATATGCGATTCGGCCAGCAGCACCACGCCGGTCACGCCCTGGCCGTCGCCGAAACCGTGAAAGTGGCTGTGCAGCACGCGCGCCTTGGCCGCCTCGGCGGCCGCGCGCAGCAGGGCGTCGAGCGATGCGCAGCTGCACAGTTTTTCAGCAGCGATGCCACCGAGGTCGGCCAGCACGTGGGTGCCGGTCGGGCGGTGCTTGAGCGCCGCAGTCGCCGCCGCGTGCGCAGCTGGCACCGGCATGATGGCGGTGTCTGGCACGCTGGCCGGTAACGCCTCGCGCTTCACTTGTGGCCTCCGCCGCCGGAGCCATTGCCATAGCTGCCGCCGCCACCGCCGAACGAGCTCCAGGTGCTGCCGCGATAATTGGACTTGTCGCGGTCGCCCGAGACGGCGCGCACCCACGAGGCGCCTGACGTGGCAAGGGTGACGATGACGGCGTACAGGAAAAATTTGCTCATGACTTGTCGTTGTTATCGAGGAAGGTGGCCGGCAAATAAATGGCCAGCGCGCCCAGGGCGCTCAGGTACCAGGTTGATGAAAAATTCATCAGCATCGGCAAGGCATTTACCACCAGCATGAACATGATGATGTACTTGGCCGCATCGCGGTGGCGGTTGCGCGCGAACGGCCTGGCGCCGACGGTGGCGTTGACCTTGCCGTGGAACTGGGCGCCGAACCATGCGCGCATCTGGTCGGCCGGCACGGGGGAGGAGCGCGACCACGTCATTTCGTGTTCGGTCGTCTCGCGCGCCAGCTTGATCTGCCCAGCTTCGTATTCCTCCACGTGGGTGACATCGCCCACGGCCACGCGCCAGTTGAAGGCGCCGGCGGCCCAGGTGACGGTTGAACCGTATTCGTACAGGCTCTCGTAGCGCACGCGGTCGATCACCACGTTGTCCGCGCCGGGCTGGTATTGCAGCGGCCACTCGGCCATGACGGTGGCGCCGGACCAGCCTTCGTCGGTCTCCACCAGCCACGAAAAGCCGGCACGGGCGCCGTACAGCAGGTACTCGGTCCACTCGGTGCCTTCGTCATCGGCGCGGCGCATCACGCCGATGATGGTGAAGTCCTGTTGATTGATCTTCGCGGTGGCGCCAAGTTCAATGGTGGTCGCCACCCTGGCTACCTGTTCGCCGGCGGCAAGCACCTGCGCCTTGGGACTGGTGGCGTCGATCTGCGCCTGGCAGGCGGCGCAGACCAGGGTGGTGGTCACGCCGGGCAGGTACTTGATGGCGCTGCCGCACGACGGGCAATCGAGAGCGGCCAGCTTGCCGCGATAGCGGCCGGCCGCGCGCAGGATGGTGTCGTCGTCGCGCAGCAGCTGCGGTTGCAGGCTGTCGAGGGTGACGGCCGCGCCGGTATAGACCACCGGCGCGCCGTCGGAATAATCGAGCGTGATGAATTCTTTACCACGGCGGAAATCGGCCACTTTGGATTGATAGCCGTCGCCCACGCGGAACGGCAGCTCGCCCTGGCCGCCGACGCAATCGGCCACGCGGATTTCGGCGGCCGTGTAGGACGCGCCATTGATGTCGTAGTTGCGGCCCGGTTGCAGCTGCTCGAACGCCGGCAGGCGGGCGTCGCCCTTGAATTCTGCGGTGATCGTGTACAGGCCGGAGGAGTCGCCGAGCCACGCCGTGGCGCCGTCGTCGAACAGCAGATACCACTCGTTCCACATGCCGGCCGCATAGCGCAGCTGGATGCGGCCGATGACCGTGAACGGCCGGCCGGCCAGCACGCCGGCGGTGCCGATCTGGATCGGCGAATAATCTTCCAGCACCGCCGACATCTTGCCGAAGTATTTGACCGTGTCGGCGTCTTTGAGCACGGTGGTGGCGCAGTACTCGCACACGGCCACTACCGACGCGTGCGAGCGGAATGTGACTTCCGCGCCGCAGCTGGGACAGGAAACGATTTGCATGTGGTTCCAGGTCGTTAGCCGATCAGTTTTTTCAGCAGCTCGGCCTTGGTGCTGTCGTAGTCGGCAGCCGAAATCAGGCCCCTGTCGAGCAGGCCCTTGAGCTTTTGCAGGCGCGCCTCGATCGAGTCGTCGGCCGGTGCTGCGGCAGCCGGCGCCGCAGCGGGAGCAGCGGCGGGCGCCATCGCAGTGCCCATGGCCTGGCCCACCGTCATGCCGGCGCCGATGCCAGCGCCAATGCCGGCCAGTCCGCCTTCGTTCTGCGCGGCCAGCGGAATCGCGGTGGCGGTCTGGTAGCGGGTGAAGCCGGTCATCTTGTCTGCCGAGAGGCCGCCCTTCATGCCGGCCGAGATGCGGTCGTCGAGCGCGGTCTGCAGGTCCTCGGGCAGGCTCACGCTGGCGACGTTGAATTCATCGAGCCCGATGCCATAGCGGCCGAACGCTTCCAGCAGATCGCCCTTGACCTGCTGCGCCATCAGCGCCTGGTTGGCGGCCATGTCGAGGAACGGCACGTTGGAACTGCCCAGCGAGCTGGCCATGGACGACATCAGGATGCCGCGCAACTGCTCTTCGACCTGGTCGCGGGTGTAGGTGTCGCGCGTGCCGCTGATCTCCTTGAAGAACTGGCGCGGATCGCTGACGCGGTACGAGTACATGCCGAAGGCGCGCACGCGGATCATGTCGAAGTCCTTGTCGCGGATCGTGATCGGCTGCGGCGTGCCCCATTTGCGGCCGGTCTGCACGCGGGTGCTGAAAAAATACACATCCGACTTGAACGGCGAATCGAACAGCTTGTCCCAGTTTTTCAGGTTGGTCAGCAGCGGCAGGGTTTGCGTGGTGAGCTTGTGGGTGCCGGGGCCGAAGACGTCGGCGATTTGCCCCTCGTTGACGAATACCGCCATCTGCGACTCGCGCACGACCAGCACGCCGCCGTTCTGGATTTCCTGGTCCTGCATCGGGAAGCGCCAGGCCAGCACGCCGTCCACTTCCTCGTTCCATTGCAGTACGTCGATAAACTGCTTCTTGATAAAGCTGCCGATGCCCATGGTGGACCTCCGTTCAAATGTCAGGAAATGCAGGCGCCGTTGATGACGCCGATGGAAATGGCGATCGCGCCCAAGAGGCCGCCGAATGCCGTGTTGTTGCCCTCGATCTGGTCCTTGGCCATGTTCAGCACGCGCGTGGTGATGGCGTAGGCCAGCATCTGCACGACCATCGCACCAAACGCCCAGGCAAAGAACTGCTGGTAGCCCAGCGTGTGCATCAGCGCCGAACCGACCGTGATCGAAAAGCCGATCAAGGCGCCGCCCAGCGACAAGGCGGCGGCCTGGTTGCCCTGGCGGATCAGGAGCACCTCGTTGTACGGCGTCATGCGCGTGTACGCGGCAAAGAACACGGCCAGCAGCATGGCCGCCAGTAAAAGATGGATCAGATAATTGAGGATAGCTGGCACGGCGCGCTCTCGCAGGTTAAAGTGATGGCGAAATTGCTAACGAAGCAGCATGGTAGTGCATAAAAAGGCCAAAAGAAGCGCAATGAACAAAAAAATCCTGATCTTGTCCGTGTTTGTGGTCGCGTCGTGCGGCCTGGCGTATGAACTGATCGCCGGCGCCCTGGCCAGCTACCTGCTCGGCGACTCGGTGCTGCAATTTTCCACCATTATCGGCTGCTACCTGTTTGCCATGGGCGTGGGCGCGCATTTTTCCAAGTAC
This sequence comes from Duganella zoogloeoides, assembly GCF_034479515.1. Lineage (NCBI taxonomy): Bacteria > Pseudomonadati > Pseudomonadota > Betaproteobacteria > Burkholderiales > Oxalobacteraceae > Duganella > Duganella zoogloeoides. Next base: position 5,931,979 of record NZ_CP140152.1, on the reverse strand, counting down.
GTGCGCGACGAGGACGTGATGGCGCGCTTCGTCGATATCGAGCTGGCGGTGGGACTGGTGGGCGGTATTTCTGCGGCAGTGCTGTTCCTGACGTTTTCGTGGAGCGCCGCGCCGTTTCGCGCCATGCTCTACACGATGGTGTTCCTGGTCGGCGCGTTCGTGGGCATGGAAGTGCCTTTGGTGATGCGCGCGCTCAACGCGCGCCAGACCGACTTCAGTGAACTGGTCAGCCGCGTGCTCACGTTCGACTACCTGGGCGCGCTGGCCGTCTCGCTGCTGTTCCCGCTGGTGATGGCGCCCAAGCTGGGACTGGTGCGCAGCGGTTTTGTCTTCGGCATGCTCAACGTGGGCGTGGCCCTGTGGACAATTCGGGTGTTTCGCACAGAGCTGACCAACGTCACCGGCCGCATGCTGCGCGCCAGCGCCGTGTTTTTCCTGCTGGTGTGCGGTTTTATCTCCGCCGACCGCCTGACCTACTGGGGCGAGCATGGCCTGTTCGGCGACGAAATCGTGTTTGCCACCACCACGCCGTACCAGCGGCTGGTGGTCACGCGCTGGAAGGACGACCTGCGCCTCTACATCAACGGCAATTTGCAGTTTTCGTCGCGCGACGAATACCGCTACCACGAGGCGCTGGTGCACCCGGTGCTCGAACCGCTGCCGTGGGCAAAGCGCGTGCTGGTGCTGGGCGGCGGCGACGGCCTGGCGCTGCGCGAAATCCTGCGCTACAAAAATATCGAGCACGTCACCCTGGTCGATCTCGATCCTGCCATGACCGGCGCCTTTGCCACCCGCGCGGAACTGGTCAAGCTCAATCACGGTTCGCTCACCGACAAGCGGGTGCGCGTGATCAATGCCGATGCGGCGATCTGGCTCCAGCAAAACGACGACATGTTCGACGCAGTGATCGTCGACTTTCCCGATCCGTCGAGCTTTGCGCTCGGCAAGCTGTACTCGGTGCCGTTCTACGGCATCCTGAAAAAACACCTGGCCGCCAATGGCCTGATGTCGGTGCAATCGACGTCGCCGTTCTTCGCGCCGCACGCCTACTGGACCATCGACGCCACGCTGCGCGAAGTGGGCATGAAAACCTCGCCTTATCACGCCTACGTGCCGTCGTTCGGCGAATGGGGTTTTGTGCTGGCCAGCCCGCAGGCCGACTACACGCCGCCGACCAGTTACCGGCTGCCGATGCGCTACCTGAACGAAGCGACCACGCGCGAAATGTTCATCTTCCCGCCCGATATGCAGCCGCTGCCGATGGCGCCCAATCGCCTCAACACGCAGTCGCTGGTGCACGAGTTCGAGCAAGACTGGCGCCGGGTGATCCGTTAATGTTGCGCCGATCATTTTTGGTATGGGGCGGCATGGCCGGCCTGGCAGCCGCCGGCAGCGTGGCCGGTTTCCAGCGCTGGCAGGAGATCACGCCGGTGCTGCACTACCCGGGCCGCGACGAGGGCCACTTTCTGCGCGACCGCAAGGCGTTGCCGCCGCCATCGGAGGTGATCGACACCGACATCGCCATCCTCGGCTCCGGCGTGGCGGGCCTCACGGCCGCCTGGAAGCTCAATAAGCTCGGCAAGACCGACATGCTGATGATCGACGGTCCGCAAGCGTACGGCAACGCCGCCGGCGGCGCCTTCGGCGACCTCGCATACCCGACCGGCGCCCACTACCTGCCGCTGCCGTCGCCCGAGTCGGTGCACGTGCGCGAAATCCTGGCCGACCTGGGCATCATTCAACAGGACGCCTTCGGCGACAAGCCATATTACGATGAGCGCTTCATCCTGCACGCACCGGAAGAGCGGCTGCTGCACGACGGCCACTGGCAGGAAGGCTTCATGCCCACCGAGGGCGTGCCGCAGTGGGAGCTCGACGAACACGCGCGCTTTTTCAAGGAAGTGGAGCGCCTGCGCCAGCTGCATGGCGCCGACGGCCGCCGCGTGTTCGTGTTCCCGACCGTGATGTCGTCGGAAGACCCGGTATGGACGGCGCTCGACCGCATCACGCTCAAAGCCTGGCTGGAACAGAACGGCTACCGCTCGCCCACCTTGCACTGGTACCTGAACTACTGCTGCCGCGACGATTACGGCACGCGCTACGACCAGGTGTCGGCATGGGCCGGCCTGCACTACTATTGCAGCCGCTGGGGCAAGGCCGCCAATGCCAATGACGGCACCTGGCTGACCTGGCCCGGCGGCTTGCAGCCCCTGGTGCGCGGCATGGAGCGCGCGTCCGGCATCGAGCGCCGCGCCGGCACCTGCATCTCGCTGAAAAAGACCGCCAGCGGTGTCGAGGCGCTGTGCTTCCGGTTAGAGGCCGGCAAGCCGGCCACGTACCTGGTGCGCGCCCGCAAGGCCATCTGCGCCATGCCGACCTACGTGGCCGCGCGCGTGGTGGAAAACATCGCCGGCTATGGTTTCGATCCGGCCCAACACATTCCCGAATATGCGCCGTGGCTGGTGGCCAATTTCCTGCTCAAGCGTTTTCCGGACGAGCTGCCCGGCCAGCCGCTGTCGTGGGACAACGTGGTCTATAGCGAGCCGGGGCTCGGTTTTGTCGTCTCCACCCACCAGGACATCCGCGTGCGCCCGCCCGAAAAAACCGTGTTCAGTGCTTACGTGGCGCTGTCGGACCGCACGGCGGTGAACGCGCGGCGCTGGATGGTGGCGGCCAGCCCGGAGGAACTGCTGGCGCTGGCCTGCGCCGATCTGAAAACCGCGTACGGCGCGCAGTTCGCAGCATGCGTGGAGAGGGTGGACATCACCTTGCGCGGCCACGCGATGAGCGTGCCGTGGCCCAACTTCCGCAGCAATGCCGGCATGAAGGCGCTGCGCGAGGTCGATGGCAGCATCCTGTTCGCGCATGCCGATTTGTCGGGGTTTTCGGTGTTCGAGGAAGCGGCGTGGTGGGGTTATCGGGCGGCGACACTGGCGGCAAAGTGATAAGCTCGTCTCTCGACAAAGACATAAGACAACCCATGACCCACGACGCCCGCAAGCGCTTTCTCGCGCCCGCCAAACCCAAGCTGCGCGACGAAGACGCCGGCAACAGCGTGTTCTCCAGCCGCGCCGCCAATCCCGACTTGAGCAAGTCGAAAGCCAAGGCGCTCGACAACGAACGCACGGCTGGCCTGATCGACCGCATCTCCGACCTGCAGGACCGCCTGTACGCGGTACACCAGCATAAAGTGCTGCTGGTCTTGCAGGGCATGGATACCTCGGGCAAGGATGGCCTGGTGCGCGCGCTATTTAGCGGCGTCAATCCGATGGGCGTGCGCGCGGTGGCCTTCAAGGCGCCCACCGACGCCGAACTGGCGCACGATTATTTGTGGCGCGTGCACCAGCACGTGCCGGTCAAGGGCGAGATCGCGATTTTCAACCGCAGCCACTACGAGGACGTGCTGATCACCCGCGTGCAGGGCATGATCGATGACGACGAGTGCCAGCGCCGCTATGCCCACATCCGCGACTTCGAGCGCATGCTGACAGAAACCGGCACCGTGATCATCAAGGTATTCCTGCATATCTCGCACGAAGAGCAGCGCGAGCGCCTGCAGGAGCGGCTCGACGACCCGGATAAGCAGTGGAAGTTCGATCCCAACGATATCGAGCAGCGCAAGAAGTGGGACGACTACGTCAAGGCGTACGAGCACGCGATCCGCGCCACCAACACCGACTACGCGCCGTGGTACATCGTGCCGGCCGACTCCAAGGTGCACCGCAACCTGGCCATTGCCAGCCTGCTGCTCGAAACCCTGGAAGGCATGGACTTGCAGTATCCGCCGCCGCACCCGGACCTGTCCTCGTTCACCGTCGTGTAAATCACGATTTTTTCGGCTATGGCATAGTGGTTTTTTGAGGAGAACCACGATGCTGCAACTGAAAGATCCATCGCTGCTGCGCCAGCAGGCGTACATCAACGGCCAGTGGGTTGATGCCGACAACGGCGCCACCGTGGCAGTGACCAATCCCGCCACCGGCGAACAGATCGGCACCGTGCCGGTCATGGGCGCAGCCGAAACCCGGCGCGCCATTGAGGCCGCCAACGCCGCCTGGCCCGCCTGGCGCAAGAAAACCGCCCGCGAGCGCGCGCTCATCCTGCGCAAGTGGAATGACCTGATCCTGGCAAACACCGACGACCTGGCGCTGTTGATGACGGCCGAGCAGGGCAAACCGTTGACCGAGTCGCGCGGCGAGGTCGCGTATGGCGCATCGTTCATCGAATGGTTTGGCGAGCAGGCCAAGCGCGTGGCTGGCGAGACGCTGGCGTCGCCGTCTGCCGGCCAGCGCATCCTGGTCACGCGCGAGCCGATCGGCGTGTGCGCCGCCATCACGCCGTGGAACTTCCCGATCGCCATGATTACCCGCAAGGCCGGACCAGCGTTGGCGGTGGGCTGCCCGATGGTGCTCAAACCGGCCCAGGCTACGCCGTTTTCCGCGCTGGCGCTAGCCGAACTGGCTGCGCGCGCCGGGGTGCCGGCCGGCGTGTTCAGCGTCGTCACCGGCAAGTCCGGCGACGTCGGTGGCGAGATGACCGCGAATTCCATCGTGCGCAAGCTGACGTTTACCGGGTCCACCGACATCGGCCGCCTGCTGATGGAGCAGAGCGCGCCCACCATCAAGAAGCTGTCGCTGGAACTGGGCGGCAATGCGCCGTTCATCGTGTTCGACGACGCCGACCTCGATGCGGCAGTCGAGGGCGCGATCGCCTCGAAGTATCGCAACGCCGGCCAGACCTGCGTGTGCGCCAACCGCCTGTATGTGCAGGATAGCGTGTACGACGCCTTTGCCGAAAAACTGGTGGCGGCCGTGCAGAAGCTCAAGGTGGGCAATGGTGCCGAGGAAGGCGTCACGCAGGGCCCGCTGATCGACGCCAAGGCCGTGGAAAAAGTCGAGCAGCATATTGCCGACGCGCTGGACAAGGGCGCCCGCGTGCTCACCGGCGGCAAGCGCCATGCGCTGGGCCACAGCTTTTTTGAACCGACCGTGCTGGCCGACGTCACCAGCGACATGCTGGTTGCACGCGAGGAAACCTTCGGCCCGATGGCGCCGCTGTTCCGCTTTAAAACCGAGGATGAGGCGATCGCGCTGGCCAACGATACCGAATTCGGCCTGGCCAGTTATTTCTATGCGCGCGACGTGGGCCGCATCTGGCGCGTGTCCGAGGGCCTGGAAAGCGGCATGGTCGGCGTCAACACCGGTTTGATTTCGAACGAAATCGCGCCGTTCGGCGGCGTCAAGCAATCGGGCCTGGGCCGCGAAGGTTCGCACCTCGGCATCGACGACTACCTGGTCGTGAAATACGTGTGCCTCGGCGGTATCGCGTAAATTGCACGGCAGTCGGACAAGGGGCGGGCATTTGGCATAGAATGAATTTTCTTTCATTCTTGCCCACTCCACCATGTCCAAGATCCTTGCCCATTTGTGCGCTGCCTCGTCCCTGACCCTGCTGGCGGCTACCTCCGCCCTGGCCCAGGCGCCCGCCGCTGCCGGCGCTGCGCCTGCCGCCACCGTGGCGCCGGCCAGCTGCCCCGCCATCCTCAAGCAGAACTTCAAGCGCCTGCAGGACGAGGCGCCGCAGGACCTGTGCCAGTACGCGGGCAAGGTGATCCTGGTGGTCAATACCGCCAGCTACTGCGGCTTCACCAAGCAATACGAGGGCCTGGAAGCGCTGTACGCCAAGTACGGCAGCAAGGGCCTGGTGGTGCTGGGCTTCCCGTCGAACGACTTCGGCCAGCAGGAACCGGGCAGCGCCAAGGAAATCGCCGACTTCTGCTACAACACCTATGGCGTCAAGTTCCCGATGTTTTCCAAGACCGTGGTGTCCGGTAAAAATCCGAACCCGCTGTACGCCGACCTGATCAAGGCTACCGGCAAGGCGCCGGCCTGGAATTTTCATAAGTACCTGATCGGCCGCGATGGCAAGGTGCTGACCAACTTCGGCAGCAAGGTCACGCCCGAAGACAAGCAGCTCGTTGGCGCCGTCGAAAAAGCACTGGCTTCCTGACGCACCGGTGCGGTACGGGCCTGTTGGGTCACTGTGCCGCATAAAACTGGTTTCATGCCGCTCGTCACCAACTAGCATGTCTGCGTAGTGCTTTGTGTGCGCCCGCGCACCGGGCGCCGCGCCTGATTGTTATTGCCACTGGTCAATCGTGGTTTAATCGGTGGCGACTTACACCACGAGATGAACCATGCAACCATTTACCTTCCAACAAAAAGTTTTTCTTGCCCTTCTGGGCATCATCACCATTGCCTTCATCTGGATCCTGGTTCCTTATGGCGGCGCGGTCTTCTGGGGCGTGGTGCTGGCGATTATTTTTGCGCCCGTGTACCGCTGGCTGCTGCAACGCACGCGCAACAAGCCCAACCTGGCAGCGCTGCTGACCTTGCTGCTGATCCTGGTGATGGTGATCCTGCCGCTCACCCTGGTCGCGGTATCGATCGTCAACCAGGCCGCTGCGGTAGTCGAGATGATGCAGTCGGGGCAGATCACGGTGGGCATGTTCTTCGCCAAGGTGATGGCCGTGCTGCCGGACTGGATGATCAACCTGCTCGACCGCTTCCATCTGACCAGTTTGACCAACTTGCAGGACAAGCTGACCGAAGGCGCAGCGCAAGTGAGCCAGGAAGTGGCCAAGCGCGCCATCAACTTCAGCCTGTACACGATGGATTTCCTCACCAGCCTGTGTATTGCCATGTACCTGCTGTACTTCCTGCTGCGCGACGGCGACAAGCTGGCCAAGCGCATTCGCGAAGCCGTGCCGCTGAGCCGCAAGTACAAGCAGCGCCTGTTCCAGAATTTTACGACCGTGATCCGCGCAACCGTCAAGGGCAACATCCTGGTGGCAATCGCCCAAGGCGCGCTGGGCGGCCTGGCCTTCTGGTACCTGGACGTGAGCGCACCTGTGCTGTGGGGCGTGCTGATGGCCTTCCTGTCGCTGCTGCCGGCCATTGGCGCAGCGCTGGTGTGGGCGCCGGTGGCGATCTACTTCCTGGCGACCGGCTCGGTGTGGGAAGGCGTGGGCCTGACCATCTATGGCGTGGTGGTGATCGGCCTGGTCGACAATATCCTGCGTCCGCTGCTGGTCGGTAAAGATACCAAGATGCCCGACTACGTGGTGCTGCTGTCCACCGTGGGCGGCATGGCGCTGTTCGGCCTCAACGGTTTCGTGATCGGCCCGGTGGTGGCCGCCTTGTTCATCGCGGCGTGGGACTTGTTTGCCAATGCCAGCGAGTTTCACCAGGAATAAAAGCCCACGCCGCTTGAATTGCAAAGGAGCGTCGCCTAACCTGACCGTTCAACCATTTGATGGAGGCGGTCATGGCATATGTCGATGGATTTGTGATTCCTGTCCCCCGCAGCAAGCTGGAGGACTACAAGAAAATGGCGGCGGCAAGCGGCGCGATCTGGAAGGAATTCGGCGCGCTGCAATTTCGCGAGACGGTGGCGGACGACGTCAAACCGGGCGAGCACACATCGTTCCCGCAGGCGGTGCAATTGAAGGACGACGAAGTGGTGGTGTTTTCCTGGATCGTCTATGCCTCGCGCGCCGCCCGCGATGAAATCAACGACAAGGTCATGAAAGACCCGAGGCTGGCCGAATTCATGCAGCCGGAAAACATGCCGTTCGACGGCAAGCGCATGATTTACGGCGGCTTCGAGATGATCGTCGACCTCTAGCGGCTCGACGAACCGCAGCAGCTGTCCGCTATGGCAGCTGCGCCAGCGCGAACCCCTCGTCGAGCCAGCCGGTGACGCCGCCGGTCATCAGCTTGACGGGGCGGCCCAGCCGGGCCAGCCGCACGGCTGCGCGCGCCGCGCCATTGCAGTGCGGACCGGCGCAATACACCACGAACAAGGTATCGGCCGGATATTGCGCCAGCTTGCCGGCGACGATCTTGCCGTGCGCCAGGTCGTGCGCGCCCGGCACATGGCCACCCGCGTATTTTTCCGTACCGCGCACGTCGAGCAGCACGAAGTCCGGCGCACCGCCGGCCAGCGCCTCGTGCACATCCCAACAATCGGTTTCAAAGGTGAAGCTGGCCTCGAAGTGGGCGAGGGCGGCAGCGCTGGGTGCGGCTGGTACGGCGGCAACGGCGGACGGCAGGGACATGGCGAACTCCTGGGGTGGTGATGACGCCATTGTGCGGCCGCTCGGCGTTGGCCGGCAGTGGCGTCAATGCCATGCTGCGGTAAGATTGCGACATGAGAACAGCGCCATGAAAAACCGCACCATGAAAAAACACCTGGTGGTCGCACTGGCCTACGACCGCCTGTGCACCTTCGAATTCGGCTGCACGGTCGAATTGTTCGCGCTCGAGCGTCCCGAACTGGGCGTGGACTGGTACGACTTTGCGGTTTGCGCGATCGAACCGGGACCGATCCGTGCGGCCGGCGGCATCACCGTGCAGGCGCCGTATGCGCCCGAGTTGCTGGCGCTGGCCGACACCATCGTCATTCCCGGCTGGCGCGATGCCGACGAGGCGCCGCCGCCCGCGCTGCTGGACCTGCTGCGCGCGGCCCACGCGCGTGGCGCCCGTTTGTGCTCGATCTGCTCGGGTGTGTTCGTGCTCGCTGCCGCCGGCGTGCTCGACGGCCAGCGCGCCACCACCCACTGGCGCTACGCCGAGCGGCTGGCGCAGCGCCATCCGCGCATCCGCGTCGAGCCCGACCTGCTGTACGTCGATAACGGCCAGGTGATCACGGCGGCCGGGTCGGCTGCGGGCCTGGACATGCTGCTGCACCTGGTGCGGCGCGACTACGGTGCGCGCGTCGGCAACATGGTGGCGCAGCGGCTGGTGATCGCGCCGCATCGCGAGGGCGGCCAGGCGCAGTTCGTGCCGCGCCCGGTGGCGTCCAGCGAAGGCGGCAGGCTGTCGCGCCTGCTGGACTGGCTGCGCGGCAACCTGGCGCTGCCGCACACGGTGGCCGCCATGGCCGACCGCGCGGCCATGAGCCCGCGCACCTTGCAGCGCCAGTTCCAGCAGGCGACCGGGCTGGGGCCGGTGGACTGGCTGATCCGCGAGCGCATCGCGCTGGCGAAAGAACTGCTGGAAGCCCCCGAGGTGCCGCTGGCGCAGGTGGCCGAGCGCAGCGGATTCGGTTCGATGGAGTCGTTGCGGCACCATTTCCGGCGGGTGGCGGGGACCACGCCGGGGGCGTATCGCAAGCGGTTTGGGCTCGGCGCGAACGGTTGAGGTTGGCGAGTCATCATCCCGCAGAGTCAGCGAGCTTCGCTGCTACAGCGTGGCTTTCATCGCGCCGCGCAGGGCGTTGCACACCACCAGTTCCTCTGCGCGTTCCAGCATCTCGCGCGTGATCACCGCCTCGCTGGCCTGCCACGCCGGATCGTCGAGCAGCACGCTGCGCATCACGCCCGGCAGCACGCCGCAGTGCAGGGCCGGCGTCAGCCAGCGGCCATCGACCTTGACGAATACATTGCTGCGGCCACCTTCGGTCAGCTCGCCGCGGTCGTTGAAAAACAGCGTATCGAACGCGCCTTGCGCTTCGGCGTCGCGCCAGGCGTTGTCGTAGCGGGTGCGGATGCTGGTCTTGTGGCGCAGGAACAGGTCGCCGGCAGCGGTGGTGTCGGGCGCCAGCAGTACCCGCACTGGCTCCGGCAACGGCGCCAGCGGCGCGTGCTGTACCGTGAAGGCGCCCGATTGCGCCAGCGCCAGCCGCAGGCGGAATGCCGCCACGGTCGCCAGACCGTTCTGTGCTTCGTCCTTCAGCATCGAGCACGCCGCGTCCAGGTAGGCGTTGGCTGCCTTGCCGTCCCACGCGAAACCGAAGTACGCTGCCGATGCCGCCAGGCGCCGCAGGTGGCGCGCGCGGTGCTGTACGCCTTGTTCCGGCGTGACCAGCATGGTCTCGAAAATCTCGAAGCTGTTGGGCAGTCCCGTCAAGAAACGCGCCTTGAGGTGGCATTCGTCGTATTCGTCGCCGCTGGCGCTGTCGTAGACGATGCCGGCGCCCACGCCCATTTCGCCTTGCGCCACGCCGGTGGCGGCATCGGGCGCGCCCAGGGCCAGGGTGCGGATCGGCACTGCCAGGCAGAAGTCGCCCACCGTGCCCGGGTTGGCGTCAGTCGTCGGATCGAACCAGCCGATGGCGCCGGTGTAGATGCCGCGCGGGTCGGGTTCGAGTTCGCCGATGATTTCCATGGCGCGGCGCTTGGGTGCGCCGGTGATCGAGCCGCACGGGTACAGCGCCTCGAACACCTGCGCCAGCGTGGCGTCGGGGCGCAGACTGGCGGTGATGGTGGAAGTCATTTGCAGCACGCTGCCGTAGCGCTGCACGTCGAACAGCGCCGGCACCTGCACGCTGCCGGTTTGCGCCACGCGCGCGATGTCGTTGCGCAGCAGGTCGACGATCATCAGGTTTTCGGCGCGGTTTTTCGGATCCGCCGCCAGCGCGCGCGCGCGCGCCAGGTTGTCATCCGCGTGCGTGTCTGCCTGGGTTGGCGGCGCGGCCGGCGCCGTGCCCTTCATCGGCCGCGCAGTGAGCACGCCGCCCGCGTGGCGCACGAACAGCTCGGGCGACAGCGACAGTACTGCCGAACCGTCCTCACACTGTACCAGCGCGCCATACGGCACCGGCTGGCGCGCGCGCAGCCGCGCATACAGCGCATGGATGCCGCCAAACGCGTCAAAGCGCAGCCGCATGGTGTAGTTGACCTGGTAGGTGTCGCCAGCCTCGATATAGGCGTGGATGCGCGCCAGCGCGGCATCGAAGGCCGGCTGGTCGATATTGGCGCGCACGTTGGCGATGCCGGCCGGGCGCGCGATCGGGAATGAACGCGCCGCCAGCCAGTCGCCCACCTCGGCCGCGGTTTTCAGTTCGCACCGGCGAAACAGCAGTACCTGTGCCAGCAGCGCCGGGGCGGTCATTGCAGCCGCACCAGGCCCATGCACCGACGCTGCCGCAGTGGCCGAGCCGTCCGGGATGGTGGGCGTCTCGCTGCCGGTCGCGGCAGGGCGGCGGTGCGATGTGCCGGGTAGCCCGTCAGCGATGCCCAGCAACGCTACTCCGAGCTCGTAGCTGCACAGCGTGACCGCGTACTCGCCGCGCGCCAGCGCTGCCTGCATGGCGTCCAGCACTTGCCGCCAGTCGCCGATGGTGTCGCAGCGCAGCGTGGCGACGTGGTCGGTGTACAGGCGTGAGGTCGCGGCGACGGTGGCGCCATCGAGCAGCGGGCTCGCGTCATCGAGCAGGGCAAAGCATTCGGCGGTCATGGACATCGCTGTGGTCAAGATGTTACGCCAGCAGCAGCGCGATGTGCAGCGGCGCGTCCTGGGTCGGGTTGTTCTTGAAGCCGCTCTTGGCGTAGCGGTGCCAGCGGCCGATGACGAAGCTGGCCAGCATGGCGGCGCGCGGCGCGACTTCTTCTTCGCGGCCGTGGCCTTCGGTGGCGGCCACGCGCAAGGCCTGCTTGAGGGCCAGTTCCACGCGGTCGTAGAACTGGTTCATGCGCAGTTGCAGGCGGTCGTCTTCGTTGACCAGCGCCTCGCCGATCAGCACCCGTGTCATGCCCGGGTTCTGGCTGGCGAAGTGCAGCAACATGCCGACGATGTCGCGCGCCTGCGTCAGGCCGTCGTCGTGGCGTTCGGCGATCTGGTTGATCAAACCAAAAACGCTGGACTCGATGAATTCGATCAGGCCCTCGAACATTTGCGCCTTGCTGGCGAAGTGGCGGTACAGCGCCGCCTCGGAAAAGCCCAGCTTGCGCGCCAGGGCGGCCGTGGTGATCTTGTCGCCCTTGGGCTGTTCCAGCATCTCCGCCAGCGCTTGGAGAATGTCCAGGCGGCGCTGGCCGGGCGGTGTGCTTGCCATGTGATCTCGCGGGTAAAAAGTAAAAGTAAAGGTGGTCAGCGCAGGCGATGCAGCCGCGCCGGCAAGTTCCGGACAGATTTTACTTTGACATCGACATAAGCGGGGCGGATCAGCCTTTTTTGTGGATGGGCCAGACCGGCCGTGTCGCGCAATGTCAGGTACTGCGTGACCCACGCGGTGCGCATGCCCAGCGCGTGGGCGCTGCGCAAATTGGCCAGCGTGTCCTCGACCAGGATGCAGTTCGCCGGCGTCAGGCGGTGCATGCGCATCAGTTTGCGCAGCAGCAGTTTCGATGGCTTGGGCCGCAATTGGCGGTTGACCGTCATCGCTTCGACCGCGATGTGGTGGCCGAACGAGCGGTGCAGGCCCAGGTGGCGCAGCACCTGGGTGGAATAGCGGTGCGGCGCGTTGGTCAGCAGGATCTTGCGGCCCGGCAGGCGGCGCAACAGCTGGCGCAGCCCGCGCTCGGCGCGGATCAGCGAGGTCAAATCCTCGATGCTGTGGGTCTCGTGCAAAAAGTGCGCGGCCTGCACGTTGTGGTGCTTGACCAGTCCGAGCAGGGTGGCGCCGTAGCGGCGCCAGTACTGGGTGCGCGCGGCATCGACCACGGCGTCGCTGGCGGGCGTGATGCCGTCGCCCAGCACGCGGGCGATGTAGAGGTTCATATTGGCGACGATGGCCGGAAAAATCGCGTACGAAGCGTTGTGCAGCGTGTTGTCCAGATCAAACAACCATACCGGCGAGGAAAGAGTAGTATTCACGAGAGACGATTTACAAAGAGAGCCAAGACAGCCATGCGCCTGATTATAGTGATGTTCTACAGTTTGATCTGCCTGCTGGCCGGGCCGGCCCGGGCCGAAGCACTGGCGCCGGTCGCCGCGCCGGCGGCCACCGCCATCCCCAATCGCGGCGCGCTGTTCAAGGTGGAGCAGGGCGGGCGCACGCTGTACCTGTTTGGCACCATCCACGTGGGTACCCGGGATTTCTATCCGCTCGAGCCGCGCCTGGCCGGTGTGCTCAAGCAGGCGCCGGTGCTGGCGCTGGAGATCGACCCATTGGGCGACCAGCAGCGCCTGGCCCGGGCGCTGCAAAAATATGGCCTGGCGCTCAAGGGCGGCGCCTCGATGGCGTCGCTGTCGCCGGCCTGGCGTACGCGCCTCGACCGCCTGCTCAAGCAGTACCAGATCGCGCCCGAATCGGTGGCCATGATGCGGCCGTGGATGTTGGCCAGCATGCTCACGGTGAGCGAATTTGCGGCGCAAGGCTACGATCCGTCGCTGGCGGTGGACAGCTACCTGTCGCGCCAGGCCCACGACAATGGCCAGAAAGTGATCGAACTCGAATCGCCCGAAGCGCAAATGTCCTTGTTCGGCAAGCTGTCCACCGCCGACCAGGTGCTGTTCCTGCAGGAGGCGATTGCGGGCATCGAAGACAAGGAGCAGGCCGACCAGTCGCGCGAGATCGCCGACGCCTGGCGCCACGCCGACGTCAAAGCGCTCGACGCGCTGGCGCAAAAATCGGCCACCGACGACAGTTTTTCGGGACGCTTCGTGCAGAAGGTACTGCTCGACGGGCGCAACCCCGCACTGGCCGACGCCATGGTGCGCCTGATGGCGCGCGAAAACAACAGCCTGGCCGCGATCGGCGTGCTGCATTTGGTGGGCAAGGGAAGCGTGCCGGAACTGCTGCGCAAGCGCGGGCTGAAAGTCGAGCGGATTTACTAGCGGATGAAACAGGGGGGGGGAGGGCACTACAGGAAGATGGTGCCCTTTACGTGGATTGAACACGTGGCCTCTCCCTTACCAAGGGAGTGCTCTACCACTGAGCTAAAAGGGCAAACAAATGTGGCGACTCACTTCGAATACCGGCGCGAAGTGCGTCGCCGTTTTTTCAGTGAGACCGGATCATAGTTCCAAATGCCTGTTCGGTCAATACTTCGAGCAATAAAGAGTGCTCGATGCGACCGTCGATGATGTGCACGGTGTTCACGCCCGATTTGGCTGCGTCCAGCGCCGATGAAATTTTAGGCAGCATGCCGCCCGAAATCGTGCCGTCGGCGAACATCTCGTCGATCTCGCGCGCCGACAGGTCGGTCACCAGGTTGCCCTGCTTGTCCTGGACGCCGGCGATATTGGTCATCATGATCAGCTTTTCGGCTTTCAGGATCTCGGCGATCTTGCCGGCGACGACGTCGGCGTTGATGTTGTACGCCTGGCCGTCCTGGCCGAAACCGATCGGCGAAATGATCGGAATGAAGGCGTCATCCTGCAGCGCTTTTACTACTGCCGGGTTGATGGCGTCGATCTCGCCGACAAAGCCGATGTCCAGCGTCTGGCCCGGATTGTCCTTGTCGGGCATGGCCATCTTGCGGGCGCGGATCAGGCCACCGTCCTTGCCGGTCAGGCCCACTGCCTGGCCGCCGTAGTGATTGATCAGCATGACGATGTCCTGCTGGACTTCGCCACCCAGCACCCACTCCACCACTTCCATGGTTTCTTCGTCGGTGATGCGCATGCCCTGCACGAAAGTGCCTTGCTTGCCGATTTTTTTCAGGGCGTTGTCGATCTGCGGACCGCCGCCGTGCACCACGACCGGGTTCATGCCGACCAGCTTGAGCAGGATGACGTCGCGCGCGAAGCCGTGTTTCAGGCGTTCGTCGGTCATGGCGTTGCCACCGTATTTGATGACGATGGTCTTGCCATGGTAATTGCGGATGTAGGGCAGTGCCTCAGCCAGGATCTGCGCCTTGATCTGCGGGGACACCGCGGTCAAATCGTCATTCATGCCTAAGTTAAGGTGAGAAAATTGGGTCATGGCGAGTCCGGTAAAGAAAGTGCAGCAATTTTACAGCCTGCGGCTGCGGTCAAGCACGCATTATAGGGCCATCTGGTTGTATTTTCAGCGTTCATCGGCTAGTCTGGCCGGCACACCGATCAAGACCGACCTATGAGCACCTGCACGCGCTGCGGCGCCACCTTCTCCTGCGCGATGGCCGATACCGGCCCGGCAACCGCCATCCCGGCGCCGCCGTGCTGGTGCACGTACCTGCCGCTATCTGTGCCTGTGCCGGTGCCGGACAGCGCCGCCACTGCCGAAATCATCGGCTGCTGGTGCCCGGCATGCCTGGCGGCGCACATCCAATTGCTGAAAGGGTCTCGATAAACCGTAGCGGATCGCGCAGCAGGTTTTGCGAGGTCCTTTAACTGACGGTCCGGAAGAAACGCAGCATTTCGCGGCTGGCATCGGGTCCGCGCGAGTCGGTGTACGTGCCATGTTCGCTGCCGCCCGACCAGGCGTGACCGGCGCCGTGCACCACCCAGTGTTCGCCGAGCGGCGAGCCGTCAGCCCTGGTGTGCGTGGTTTGCGTATAGCGGTAGCCGTTCGGTACCGCGCCCGATTGCACCGCCGGATCGGCGTCAATGCTGTGCAAATGCTGGGCGATCACCTGCTCGCCGTTGCGCGGGTTGACGGTGGTGTCGCTGTCGCCGTGGAACACGATGATCGGCTGCGAACCGTTGCCGGCCTTGGGCACGTTGGCGTTGCTCGCGCCCCGCTTCATGGCCGACAGCGCCGACGGCAAATCCGTGGCCGACGCGAACGGCAAGCCCGAATGCACGCCCACCGCTGCAAACAGCTCCGGGTACAAGGTGCCGACGATGACCGCCATGGCGCCGCCGGCCGACAGCCCGGCCACGTACACCTGCTGCGGATTGACCGCGTAGTCGTCGCTGATTTTTTCAGCGATGCCGGCGATGATCGACGGTTCGCCCTGGCCGCGCTGCTGGTCGATGGCGTTGAACCAGTTCCAGCACTTCGACTGGTTGGCGCCGGACGTTTGCTCCGGATACACCACCAGGCAGCCTGCTTCCTCGGCGACCTGGTTCATCTGGGTGCCGGCGGCGAAATCGTCAGGGTTCTGGGTGCAGCCGTGCAGCATCACCAGCAGCGGCATCGGCTGGCCGCTGTAGGTCGACGGGATGAACAGCTTGTAGTTGCGGCTGCCCGCGTGGTTGGCATAGCTGCCGGTCTCGAAGCGCGCACCGGCGGGCAATGGTGCCTGCGGCGTGTGCACGCCCGGGTGGCGCAAGGTGCCGAGGTCGATGCCGCGCTCGAAGCTGGCCGTGAGATCGATCTTGATGCCCATTTTTTCCAGCATGTCCTGCGCGTAGGCGGCGGGATTGATGGCGGGGTTAGGAGCGGCCGCCGGTGCTGCGTCGGCTTCGGGCGCGGCGTGCGCTGCCTGCTGCGGTGCTGCTTCCGGTGCGGGCCTGGATTTGGGCTCCGGCGCCGGTTGGAAGTTATGACGTGCTTCGTCGGCAGGTGCTGCCACGGCCGCCGCTGCCACGGCGGCCGCTTCCACGGCGGCCGCTTCCACAGTCGCTGCTGCCGGCGGCGGCGTGGCGGTGTTGGCCGACGTGTAATCAGGCGCGGGATTGAGGTCGCGCATGCCGCCCGGTGGCGCCTTGGGCGACGGTTTTGGGGTGTTCATCCGTTGTTCCTGGAGTTTTTGCTGTTGTTGCATCATGCTTTCGACAGCCTTGTGCAGCATCGCGGTGGCGCCCTTGCGGACGAGCTTTTGTGCTGCCTGTCGCATATGCGACATGAATGGAAGTTTCATGGTGTTCCCTTAGTGGTGGATGCGTGGCGCCAGGGCGGTTTTCAGTACCGCGCTGGCATGCAGCGAACCTAAAACGAAAATCGAGTCGATTGTTGCCAGCGCCAGTTCGACCGTGACGTCGCTGGCAATGCTGGCCAATCCCAGTACCTGGATGTGCAGCCGTTCGCCGGCGGCACGTATGGCTTCGAGGTCGGCACGGGTGTAGTGCTGCATGCCGAGCACCAAACTTTTGCGCGCCACCGTCTGCTTGACGACGTCGGCGTGCTGGTTCAACTGGTTGCGGATCGCGGTGCGGATCAAGTCCGTCCGGTTCGAATAGAACCCCTCTTGTACCAAGAGGTCGATCTGGCCCAGGTCGATCGGACCGAGGTTGATCGTGATTTTTTCCGAGTCGGCGGTCTTCAGTTTTAATTCTTGCTTGGCCATGTGTCTCCATCCATTTACCATCTACCTGGATGGTAGTATAAGGACGATCTGCGGCAAATCAAGCGGCACACGTGCATAATGTGGGTCATGAGTGCGCCACCTAACCCTATTCCTTCTCCTTGCGTGAGCCTGTGCAAGATGGACGTCGAACGCCAGTACTGCATGGGCTGCCTGCGGACCATCGACGAAATCATGGCCTGGTCCAAGGCCGACGACGCCTATAAACAGGCGGTGTGGGTGGAAATCGCCCGCCGCAGGGATACGGTCTCGTTTGATGAGGATGGTTTCCTGCGCTGAAATAGAGCATGGCCCCTATTTTTGGCACGATCGTACTTTTTTCGATCTATAATCGCTCGACCGATGCTTCGATCCGATCAACCTTCTCAGCGAGTTCGCCATGGCCCTGCCTGCAGTGTTGCAAAACCTCTCACTTCCCGTCATCGCGTCACCGATGTTCATCGCCAGCGGTCCGGCGCTGGTGGCGGCGCAATGCAAGGCCGGCATCGTCGGCTCGTTCCCGGCGCTCAATGCCCGTCCTGCCGAACTGCTCGACGTGTGGCTGACCGACCTGCAACAGGAACTGGCCGACTACCAGGCCGCCCACCCCGATAAAAAAGTGGGCCCGATCGCGGTCAACCAGATCGTTCACCAGTCCAACGACCGCCTGGCCCACGATGTGGAAGTGTGCGTCAAGCACCAGGTGCCGATCATCATCTCGTCGCTGCGCGCGCCGCCGAAAGAGATGCTCGACGCCATCCATAGCTACGGCGGCATCGTGCTGCACGATATCGTCTCGATCCGCCACGCGGAAAAAGCGCTGGAGGCCGGCGTCGATGGCCTGATCCTGGTGGCGGCCGGCGCCGGCGGCCATGCCGGCACGCTGTCGCCGTTTGCCCTGGTAGGCGAGGTGCGCAAGTTTTTCAGCGGCCCGATTGCCCTGTCCGGCGCGATTGCCACCGGCGACGCCATCCTGGCCGCGCAGGCGATGGGCGCCGATTTCGCCTACATCGGCTCGCGCTGGCTGGCCACGCAGGAGTCGAATGTGAGCGCTGACTATCGCGACGCGATCGTGGAATCGACCGCTGCCGATGTCATCTACTCCAACCTGTTTACGGGTGTGCACGGCAACTACCTGAAAAAATCGATCGTTGCCGCCGGCCTGGACCCGGACGCGCTGCCGCAGTCGGACAAGACCAGCATGAATTTCGGCTCGGGCAGCGCCAAGGCCTGGCGCGACATCTGGGGCGCCGGCCAGGGCGTGGGCCTGATGAACGACATTCCGACCACGGCCGAGATGGTGGCGCGCCTCAAGCACGAGTACGACGCCGCGCGCGCGCGCCTGGCGCTGTAACCCCAGGGCGTTCGGGGGCCTGCGGGTTGCAGGCATGAATCACGCAATCAAATGATTTCTTTCAGGTTGCCGTTCAGCTAAGATGGTCTTATCCAATCCGGGGACACCATCTTGAACATTTCGCATGCCGTTGCCGCCATCACCCTGGCGCTGTTGTCGACCGTGTCCAGCGTGTGCAGCGCGCAGGCGGACCAGTACATGAATGCCGCCGCTGCGGCGCTGTTTAACCAGGCCCAGGTGCTGTTGAGCCAGGGCAAGATGCAGGAGGCGCTGGCCAAGTACTCGGACGCTGCCAAGGCCGATCCCTCGTCGCCGGTGCTGCTGTCCCATATCGCCGAGCTGTTCCGCCAGGCCTCCGAGAAAGTCCAGGGCGAGCGCCAAGTGGCGCTGCGCCAGCAGGCGGAATCGCTGGTGCGCCAGATCCTGCTAAAATTCCCGGACAACACGCTGGCCCACGAGGTGCAGCGCAAGCTCAAGGACAACCTGCCGCCGCCGCTGCACCAAGGCAGCCCGGCCGCGCAGGCAGAGTTGATCCTGGGCGAAGCCGCTTTTGTCCAGAACAAGATGGACGTCGCACTCGGTCACTACGAGCGCGCCGCTGCCATCGATCCCGGTTATTCGATGGCCTGGGTGTATGCTGGCGACAGCTACTATGCCCAGAAAAAATATGCGGAAGCGGAAACCCGCTACCGCAAGGGCGTCGAGATCGAGCCGCTCAATTCCCAGGGCTGGCGCTACCTGTCCGATGCGCTGGCATTCCAGGGCAAGCGCGGCGCAGCCGAGGATGCGCTGTTCGAAGGCATCGCCGCCCAGCCGAGCCAGGTACCGAACTGGATCAAGCTGGCGCAGTTGCGCGACGCGGCCGGCTACCCGGTCACGTCGCTCAAGCTGGTGCGCAAGTCCTCAGCCAGCCTGGGGGCGGACGGCAAACCGGTGGTCACCCTCGATCCGGAATTTTCCGGCGCCAACCCCAAGGCCACCGATGGCGCCCTGTGGCTGTCGCTGGGCATCCAGCAAAGCACCGATCTGATTGCACAAAAAGATGGCAAGGCCAACGCCACGACGCTGGCCGCAGAAACGGCCAGGTGGCGCGCAGGATTCCAGGTGGTGAATGAAGTCACGGCCAAGGGGGCGCCGGAGCTGCAAGATCCGGCACTCAAGACCTTGCAGATGCTCGACAAGGATGGCGAACTCGAGACAGCATTGCTGCTGCTTGACTACCGCGAATCGTGGCGCCCCGAGCTCGAAGCGTGGAAGCGCGACAATCCGAACGGCATTCGCAAGTTCGTCGATAAATACGCGCTGCGGCCCTGATTACGTCTGCTGCAGTTCTTCGGGGCGGATCGCCCACAGGCCCGGCAGGTTGCGCCAGTAACCATAGGCATCCATGCCGAAGCCGACCACGAAACGGTTCGGAATGGTCAAACCGACAATGTCGGCATTGACCGGCTTGGTCTTGCCGATGGCCTTGTCCGCGAACACGGCCAGGATGACTTCCGCCGCGCCCATGTCCAGCAGGCGCTGCTTGACGTGGGCCAGGGTTTCGCCTTCGTCGAGGATATCGTCGAGCACGATCACGGTGCGGCCCGCGACGTTGGAGCGCGGCACCACTTTCCACACCACTTCACCACCCTTGTCTTCGTCGCCGTAGCGGCTCACGTGGATATAGTCGAACTCGAGCGGGAAAGTCAGTTGCGGCAGCAAGTTGCCGGTGAAGACCACCGCGCCGCCCATCACGCCCAGCACCAGCGGAAACGCTTCGGCTTCCGGGTGGTTGTAGCGGGCGTTGAGGTGGTCGGCCATGGCCGTGACGGCGGTGTCCACATCCTGCTTGGTGAACAGCTCTTCCGCGTTTTGCAGCAGCGCGCGGGCGCGATTATGGTGGAAATCTTGCATGATTTTCTCGGTAACAACGATGCCCGCCATTATCCTTCATCTGGCGAATTCCTGCGGCAAAGTTGGCTATTTGCAAGTCGACTGGATTAAGCGCCGGCGCTGCCCAGTATGTCGCGTTGCAGCTTCTTGGTCAGCTTATTCAATATTAATTCATGGGCCCTGGTAATCAAGCCGGTTAATTCCGCATCGCCCATGCTTTGAATATTCTCGATACGTATCCATTTGGCGCGCGCGAGATAGGGCGCGGGAATAATACCGTCGCGATCGGTTAATCCGAGAAACAAATCGTCATCCACTTTCAAACTCAACCGGGTGACATTATGGCCGGTATCGGTGGCTGCAAACATTTTGCCGCCCACTGAAAACACCAGCGTCGATTCCCATTTCACGTCTTCGGTCGCGCCCGGCAGGGAGCGGCACAGCGCCTTGGCTTGTTCGAGCTTCACGGTGGTCCTCGCAGTCTGGATGGTGCGCCGATTATACCGGGCCGGGTACTTATGCCGGAATCTGGCAAACACGCGCCAATAACTGGCATAAAAAGGGCGAAAACCATTGCTTGGACGTGAGTAAATGCGCGCAGACCGCGATTCCAGGCGGGAACCAGTGCCTGGGCAATCGCGGTATCATAGGGATAACTGATCATGCCGCGCTTGCGGCGCAACGGACCCATGCATATGACCACTACCGACCACACCGCCGAGCGCCTGCTGCAATTGCGCGCCGCGATGCGCCAGCGCGGCATCGACGCCCTGATGGTGCCATCCGCCGATCCCCATTTGTCGGAATACCTGCCACCGCGCTGGCAGGGCCGTGAATGGCTCAGTAATTTCACCGGCTCGGTTGGTACCTTCATTATTACCCAGGAGTTTTCCGGTATCTGGACCGATGCCCGCTATTGGACCCAGGCCGAACAGCAATTGGCCGGCAGCGGTATTCAATTAATGAAAATAACGTCCGGCGCCAGCGTGCAATATATCGACTGGCTGGCCGCGCATTTAAAGGCCGGCCAAACCGTGGCAGTCGATGGCGCGGTATTGGGATTATCGATTGCCCGCTTGTTGCAGCAGGCGCTGGCCGCCAAAGATGTCGCGCTGCGCTTCGACCTCGACCTGCTCGACGACGTCTGGTCCGATCGTCCCAGCCTGCCCGCTGCGCCCGTGTATGAACACCTGCCACCGTATGCGTCGAAAAGCCGCAGCGGCAAACTGGCCGATTTGCGCGGCGCCATGCAACAGCTGGGCGCCAACCGCCATGTCATTTCCACGCTTGACGATATTGCTTATTTATTCAATTTGCGCGGCGCGGATGTGCCGTTCAACCCGATCTTCCTGGCCCACGCGCTGGTCACGCCCACCCGCGCCACCCTGTTCGTGGCCGACGGCAAAATCTCGCCCGAGCTGCGCGAACAACTGGCCCAGGAAGATATCGACGTCGCCCGCTACGGCGGCTTCGCTGCCGCCTTGGCTGCGCTGGGGCCGGAGTCCGCCCTGCTGATCGACCCGCGCCGCATCACCCACGGCACCCGCCAGGCGATTGCCGCCAAAGTCAAAGTGGTGGAGGCGACCAATCCCACCACGCTGGCCAAGTCGCGCAAGAGCGAGGCCGACGCGGGCCATGTACGCGCCGCCATGGAGCACGACGGTGCCGCCCTGTGCGAGTTTTTCAGCTGGCTCGATGCCACCCTGGCCAACCCGCAGCGCGCCCCGTTGACCGAACTGACCATCGACGAGCAGATCACGGCCGCCCGCGCCCGCCGTCCCGGTTTTGTCAGCCCCAGTTTCGCCACCATCGCCGGGTACCAGGCGAACGGCGCGATCATGCACTACCGCGCCACCGGGGCGAGCCACGCGGTCATCGACGGCGACGGTCTGCTGCTGATCGACTCGGGCGGGCAGTACCTGAGCGGCACCACCGACATCACCCGGGTGGTGGGCGTGGGCGCCATCTCGGCCGAGCACAAGCGCGACTTCACGCTGGTGCTCAAGGGCCTGATCGCGCTGTCGTCGGCCCACTTCCCGCGCGGCACCAGGTCGCCGATGCTCGACGCCATCGCCCGCGCCCCGCTGTGGGCGGCCGGCATGGACTACGGCCACGGCACCGGCCATGGCGTCGGTTACTTCCTTAATGTGCACGAAGGACCGCAGTCGATTTCGCCGTCGGCCATGCCCGAGCCGCAAACGGCCATGGAGGCTGGCATGATCACGTCGATCGAACCGGGCTTGTACCGGCCCGGCCAGTGGGGCATCCGCATCGAGAACCTGGTGCTCAACCGGGCTGCCGGCCAGACCGATTTCGGCGACTTCCTGCAGTTCGAAACGCTCACCCTGTGCCCGATCGACACCCGCTGCCTGGACACCGCGCTGCTGCGCGACGACGAACGGCGCTGGCTCAACGACTATCACGCCATGGTGCGCGAACGCCTGTCACCGTTGGTGACGGGGGCCGCGCTGGCCTGGCTCACCCAACGTACGGAGGCAGTATGAGCGGACGCGCCACCCGCGCCACCTCGGCGCTCGACCGATTGAAAGCCCGCACCGGCAACCCGCGCTACTCGATGGCGCGTACCGGCGCCGGCCACTTTACCCTTAGCGACGGCGCCGGCGAGCCGCCGCTGTGCCCACCGCTCGAACTCGACGACTTCGTTGCGTTCGTGAACGGCATTTCGCCATTGGCGCCCAAGCGGGTGAGCAAGCTCGATATCGCCTTCGAAAAACAGCTGCAGAAAAAGCCAACATAAACGAAGGGCGCCTCATGCCGGCAATCGAATTCCTCGGCGCGTACTGGTCGCAGTCGGAAGTGGCCACCAACCTGGTGATCCTGCTTAATTTGCTGGGGGCGCTGGCACTGGGCCTGGTGGTCGGCTACGAGCGCTCGTACCACGGCCGCGCGGCCGGCATGCGCACCTATGGCCTGGTGTGCATGGCATCGGCCGCGCTCACCGTCATCGGCGGTTATCCGGGGCACTGGTTCGGCGGCCACGTGTCGCAGTACCTGATCAACTCCGACCCCACCCGCATCGTGCAGGGCATCGTCACCGGCATCGGCTTCCTTGGCGCCGGCGTGATCATGCGCGAGGGGTTCAATATCAGCGGCCTGACCACGGCCGCGTCGATCTGGGCCTCGGCGGTGATCGGCGTGATGGTGGGCGTGGGCTTTTACCTGGGCGCGATCGGGCTGGCCATTTTGTGCGCCGGCTCGATGGTGCTGCTCACGCGGGTGGAGGCGTGGCTGCCGTCGCGCCATGCGATTGCGATCACCATGCGCTTCAAGGCCGGGTACCGGCCGCAGGAACAGGCACTACGCGAGATGGCGCTGCAGCGCGGCTATGAAATCGCCGGCGGCTCGCTGATGATCGGCAGCGACGGCGGCATGCAGGAATGGCGTTTTGTCGCCATCGCCTTCAGCAAACGCAGCGGAGCGCCGATGTCGGTGCTGTCGGCCGAACTGGCCGATTTCGACGGCATCCACAGTTTCCAACTCTCCCACGCAAGGAATTAAGATGACCATATCAGCCCAGGACGTGCTCGATTTCTGGTTCACCCCCGACCCGGGCCAACCGGCGGACGCCATGCGCACCGCCTGGTTCAAGAAGGATGACGGGTTCGACGCCGAGATTGGCCACCGCTTCGGCGCGCTGATCGACCAGGCGGTAGCGGGCGGCTTGCAGGAATGGGACCAGCAGGGCCCGGCCGGCACGCTGGCGCGCATCCTGCTGCTCGACCAGTTTACCCGCAATGCTTATCGCGGCACACCGCAGGCATTTGCCGGCGATGCGCAGGCGCTCGCTGCCGCCCAGGCCCTGGTTGCATCGGGCCAGGACTTGTCTCTGCCGCCGCTGCAACGCAGTTTTGTGTACTTGCCGTACGAGCACGCGGAAGACCTGGCGCAGCAAGACCTGGCGGTGGCGCTGTACACGCGCCTGGCTGGCGATCCCACGGTGGCCGCCTCGGCCGAGCTGGCCAAGGGCATCGCCGGCATGCTCGACTACGCCCACAAGCACCACGAAGTGATTGCTCGCTTCGGCCGCTTCCCCCATCGCAACGTGATTCTCGACCGCCCGTCCACGCCGGAAGAACAGGAATACCTGAGCCAGCCGGGCGCGGGTTTCTGATGGCAGTAACGCTCAACCTGGTGGGAGCGGGCCACGTGGGCCGGGTGCTGGGCCGCTTGCTGGCGCGCCAGGGCGGCGTTGACATCGGCCAGGTGCTCACGCGGTCCGCCGCCTCGGCGCGCCAGGCGGTGGATTTTGTCGGCGCCGGCCAGCCGGTCGAGCGCTACGACCAGCTGCAAGTGGCGCAGGTGCACGTGCTGGCCGTGGGCGACGATCAGATCGGCATTGCTTGCGCGGCGCTGGCCGCTGCCGTGCCGCTGGCCGGCAGCATCGTGTTCCATTGCAGCGGCGCCCTGGCCTCCACCCACTTGCAGGCCGCGCGCGACGCCGGCGCGCTGGTGGCCAGCGTGCACCCGATCCGCAGCTTTGCCGACCCGGCGGCGGTGGCCGACCACTTCGACGGCACCTATTGCGGCGTGGAGGGCGACGCCGCCGCGCTGGCGGTGCTGATACCGGCGCTTGAAGCGATCGGCGCGCAGCCGGTGCCGATCGATGCCGGCGCCAAGACCGTGTATCACGCGGCGGCCGTGTTTGCCAGCAATTACCTGGTGACCGTGCTCGATGCCGCGCTGCGCGCCTACCAGGCCGCTGGCGTGCCGGAGGATGTGGCGCGGCGCATGGCGCAGCCGCTGGCGTTCGAATCAATGGCCAACGTGTTTCGGCTCGGTGCGGCCACCGCGCTCAGCGGACCGATCGCGCGCGGCGACATGGCCACCGTGGCGCGCCAGCAGCAGGCGGTCTCGCAGTGGCACGCGCCCACCGGCGACCTGTACCGCGACCTCGTCGCACCGACCACGGCGCTGGCGCGCAAAAAGTCGCGATGACGGCCAAACACTGCGGCGTTGCAGTTGAAATGCCACGAATTGACAAATAACTCCGTTGATACATCGACAAACGCCCTGATAAGCAATAAGCTTGATTCTCAGAATGTTTTTTCTGAGAAATTAAGAATTCACAAAGTGCCGCGCTGGCGTCAATTGTATAGGGGTAAACAATGTTATTTTTAAAAAGCACCACCGTGACGAAAGCGCCGGGCATTTACGACGTCGATATCGCCGCCAAGCCGCCAGGCAAGACTTTCGGCGTGTTCATTGCCACCGACCCCGACCATCCACCGACCGCCGTGCTGGAAAAGCTGGCCGAGTTGGGCTTCAAGAATACCTATAGCGGCGGTTACACCCACAAGGATCGCGGCAAGGTGCTGGACCTGCATTTCCAGAAAGACGGCACCGACCTGTTCCAGGGCTGGAAAGCCGAAGAGCTGGAAGGCAATATGGCTGCCATTACCGCCTTGTTCTCCAGCATCGGCATCGCCATCACCCCGCGCGTGATGTCGCTGGCAGAGGCGTACGCTTAAGTTCATCTTGGGCTCCATGGAGGTATCATGCGCGCATGGACCTTTTTGAAGACGCTGCCGCCACTGCCCTGACTGCCATCCCGATCGAGGATGGCCAGCTCGCCTTTCAGCAGCGCCTCCTGCTGGACTTGCCGCCGGAAGAAATCTTTCGCCGCCTGCGCGACGAGACCGACTGGCGCGCCGAACAAATCCAGGTGTGGGGCAAACTGCACTGGCAACCGCGCCTGTCGGCCTGGCATGGCGAAGCGCGGTACCGCTATTCCGGCAAGACCTTCGATCCCCAGCCGTTTACGCCGCTGCAACTGCATATCAAACAGGCAGTCGAGCGGGCCACCGGCTGCCGTTTCAACAGCGTGCTGCTCAATTACTACCGCGACGAGCGCGACAGCATGGGTTTCCACGCCGACGACGAGCGCGAGCTGGGCCCCGAGCCGGCCATCGCCTCGGTCAGCTTCGGCGCGCCGCGCACCTTCATCCTCAAGCACCGTACCCGACCGCAGACCATCAAGCTGGCGCTGGGCGACGGCTGCCTGCTATTGATGGCCGGGACACTCCAGCAACACTGGACCCACGGCATCAACAAGGAACGCGCCGCGCGCGGCCCGCGCATCAACCTCACTTTCCGGCTGATCCTGTGAGTGCTGGCGCACCCAGCTATCCTTTTGCCAGGGGTTTTGACGCAATCTCTTAAGCCTCGCTTAAGTTTGGTCGTGACACCAATTCGCAGTCATTCGTTTGGCTCACATCTCGTTACACTTATTACTAATTCGGTCGTGACGCATTCGGCATCTGGTGGTATCTTGAACACATCGCGATTCAACACAGAGAGAATTGCGATCCCAAGCAAGTCCATAACCACTTTTGCTGAAAGATCGAGATCATGAAAAAAATTATTCTGGCAGTTATTGCTTCCGCAGCCGCCATGGCTGGCACCTCCGCCTACGCCGATGACGCAGGCACCGGTTACGTCGGCGTTGGCGCCGTCGGCAGCAAATACGAATTCAATGCTCCTAACGCGGTGAGCGGCGAAAACCACAGCGGCTACAAGGCTGGCGGCAAGATCTACGGTGGTTACAATATCGACCAGACCTGGGCAGTTGAAGGTGGTTACACCGATTTCGGCAAAAAATCGTATAACTACACCGCCGGCGGCCTGCCGGGCGGCGTGCATACCGATGCCCACTCGTACTACCTGGCCGGTAAAGGCACGTGGCCTGTGAACCAGCAAATCGCGCTGACTGGCAAGCTCGGCGTGGCCCGCAACACCAACGAAGTGAGCACCTCCGGTATCTCGTCGGTCAATGGCGACAAGAACAAGACCGCGCTGTATGCATCGGTCGGTGCCGAGTACGCTGTGACCAACAACGTCAAAGTGTCGCTCGAATACGAACACTATGGCAAGAACGACATCGACACCGGTCGTAAAAGCGGTGCTGTCACTGCCGGCGTGCGTTACGCTTTCTAAGCCCAGCGCTGCTTAGTTCCAAATGAAAAAGCCACCGGTTGATCCGGTGGCTTTTTTGCGTTGGCGGGCGTTAGCGAATCGCTGCTACCGCCAACGGCCGCTGCGGTAACGCCCCCGGTAACTGGAACATGCCCACCACCCGCAGCAGGTCGAGTGCCTGGTCGCGCATGCTCTGGGCGGCAGCGGCCGATTGTTCGACCAGCGCGGCGTTGCGCTGGGTCAGGTCATCCATCTCGGTGATCGCGCTGTTGACTTCCTCGATGCCGCTGGTCTGGCGCTGGCTGGCCACGGTGATTTCGTTCATGATCTCGGTGACATGGCGGACCGAGGAAACGACATTGTCCATGGTCTGGCCAGCGGTGTCGGCCAGCGCGCTGCCATTGGCCACATTGGCCATCGAGTCCTCGATCAGGCCCTTGATTTCGCGTGCCGCCTGCGCCGAGCGTTGCGCCAGCGCCCGCACCTCGGTGGCCACCACCGCGAAGCCGCGTCCCTGCTCGCCGGCGCGCGCCGCTTCCACTGCCGCGTTGAGCGCCAGGATATTGGTCTGGAAGGCGATTGCGTCGATCACGCCAATGATGTCGCCCACGCGGCTGGAGCTGGCCTTGATCGAGGCCATCGTTGCTACCACCTGGCCCACCACCTGTCCGCCTTGCAACGCCACGTCCGACGCCGATACTACCAGCGCGTTGGCGTGGCGCGCATGGTCGGCGTTTTCGCGCACGGCACCGGTGAGCTCGTGCATGGAAGCGGCGGTCTGCTGCAGCGAGCTGGCCTGCGACTCGGTGCGCGCCGACAAATCCGCATTGCCTTGGGCTATCTCGCTCGCTTCCTGGGTAATGGTGCTGCCGACGTTGCGGATGTCGCCGAGCAGGCGCCGCCAGTTCTCCACCACGGTCGAGAGCGCTCGCGCAAGCGCGCCGAGTTCGTCGTCGCTTTGCACGACGATGTCGGTGGCCAGGTCACCGGCCGCCAGGCGCTCGGCGGCAGCGCAGGTGGCGGCAATGGGACGCAGCACGGTGCGCGTGACCCAGCTGGTGAGGGCGACCAGCGCGGCAAAGCCGACCAGCGTGGTGAGCAGCGTAATCCAGTTGGCCTGGCGATTGGCGTCCTTGCCTTCCTGCAGCGCCTGGTCGGTTTCGTGGCCGAGATTGGCCACTACCTTGGCCAGCAGCGCGCGTACTTTCTGGTAATGGCCGTCGGCGCCCTGCATGGCCGCCACGCCAGTATTGGGGTCCATCGACGCCAGGTCGAGCGCCTGCGCCACGCTGGCGCGGTACTGGTCCACCAGCGGCAGGGCCTGGGCGGCGTCGGCCGCGCCCGGCAGCGCGCGCAACTGCTCGAGCGCTTTGCTGACCGCGCCCAGGTGGCTGTTGGCCTGCTCGCCGTACTGTTTGAGTTCGGCTTCGGTCAGGCTGCCCGCGATGGCGATCCGCGCATACGTGGCCGCATGCACCTGCCCGAGCGCGATACTTTGCTGGCTGGCCTGCTGCAGCGCCGAGAAGGTTACATCCTTCAAGCCCTGCATGCGGCGTTCGTCCGCCTGCATCGACACATACGAGAGGCTACCGAGAAACAGCAGCCCCAGCATGGCGGCGGCCGGGACTATCAGCAATTTGTGTGCGATCTTCACGATCCCTCCAGGCGAGCCGGTTGGCGGCCGCAGCCGCATGGGGAGGGAATTACAGGTAGACGCCGCCGCAGACCACGGTGTCGGTGAGCTTTTCGCAGTACATCTGCTTGGGCTCGATTTTCTTGGTTTCCGGGTTGGTGAACTTGTAGTCTTGCCAGAAGCTGTTCTTGCTTTTGGCCATGTCGATCCGTTCCTTGACGAAGGCCTTGCCGTCGATGTCCTTGAGCTCGATCAGGTTCTTGCCGACCATCTTGGCATTGCTGCCGTGTGCCAGCACCGTGCCATCGTTGCGGTACACCACGATGTACAGGTCGCGGTCGACGAACTGCGGCGTCTTGCCGGTGAAGTCGGCGTAGGCCTTGGCGTCGCCGGCGCTCTTGACGTGGGCCACGGCTTTTTTGACCATCGCTTCGGCATCGGCGCGGGTGGCGCCGCCGTCGGCCGCCCGTGAGGACGACATCAGCAATAAAAGGCAGGAAGCGGCAACGAGCAGGCGAGGCTGGACCATGATGTCTCTTTTCTTGGTGAATGCCGGCTCCTGCCAGCGACGTCTTATAGTAGCGCGGTGGAAACTTCTGTGTGTGCCCGGCGGGAGATAAGCGTGCCCGATGATGCCTTTTGGCAACGGTAGCATGGCGCTAGCCAAGGGTGGCGACTGTGTTGTGGAGGTTGAGGCGTGGCGGGGACCGGCCATGTGGCCGATCCCGGGCGGTGGCCGGCGCGGGGCGGGCCGACCGGTGCACCTTTGCAGGTATTACGTGGTAAGCGGCTTGTAGCGGATACGTTTTGGCTTGGCGCCTTCTTCGCCGAGGCGCTTTTTCTTGTCCGCTTCGTATTCCTGGTAGTTACCGTCGAAGAAGGTCACTTGCGAGTTGCCTTCGAAGGCCAGGATGTGGGTGGCGATACGGTCGAGGAACCAGCGATCGTGCGAGATCACCAGAACGGAGCCGGCGAATTCGAGCAGTGCATCTTCCAGCGCGCGCAAGGTTTCCACGTCGAGGTCGTTCGACGGTTCATCGAGCAGCAGCACGTTGCCGCCCTTGAGCAGGGTCTTGGCCAAATGCAGGCGGCCGCGTTCACCACCGGACAGGTTGCCGACGATTTTTTGCTGGTCGCCGCCCTTGAAGTTGAAACGGCCCAGGTAGGCGCGCGACGGCATTTCGAAGCGGCCCACGCTGAGGATGTCGGCGCCGCCGGACACGTCGTCAAACACGGTCTTGCTGTTGCCCAGCTCGTCACGGCTCTGGTCCACCAGCGAAATGCGCGCGGTCTGGCCGATCGCCACTTCGCCGCTGTCCGGCGTGTCGATGCCGGCGATCATCTTGAACAGGGTCGATTTACCGGCGCCGTTGGGGCCGATAATGCCGACGATGGCGCCTGGCGGCACGGTGAACGACAGGTTGTCGATCAGCAGGCGGTCGCCAAACGCTTTCGAGACATTCTTGAATTCGATCACTTCGTTACCGAGGCGCTCGGCGACCGGAATGAAGATCTCCTGGGTCTCGTTGCGCTTCTGGTATTCGTGCTCGCTCAGCTCGTTGAAGCGGGCCAGGCGGGCTTTCGACTTGGCCTGGCGTGCCTTCGGATTCTGGCGCGACCATTCGAGTTCTTTCTGCAGCGCTTTCTGGCGTGCCGATTCGGTCGATTCTTCCTGCTTCAGGCGCGCCTGTTTCTGGTCCAGCCATGACGAGTAGTTGCCTTTCCACGGGATGCCATGGCCACGGTCCAGTTCCAGGATCCATTCGGCGGCGTTGTCGAGGAAGTAGCGATCGTGGGTGATGCCGACCACGGTGCCCGGGAAGCGCAGCAGGAATTGCTCGAGCCATTCGACCGATTCGGCATCGAGGTGGTTGGTCGGTTCGTCGAGCAGCAGCATGTCGGGCTTGGACAGCAGCAGTTTGCACAGCGCCACGCGGCGCTTTTCACCACCGGACAGCACGCCGATCTTGGCATCCCATGGCGGCAGGCGCAGCGCGTCGGCGGCCATTTCCAGTTGCAGGTTCAGGTTGCCGCCGTCGGACGACGCGATGATCGCTTCCAGGCGGCCCTGTTCGGCTGCGAGGGCGTCAAAGTCGGCGTCTTCTTCGGCATAGGCTGCGTACACGGCGTCGAGTTTGGCTTGCGCTTCGAACACTTCGCCGAGGCCCGATTCCACTTCCTGGCGCACGGTTTTTTCCGGGTCGAGTTGCGGTTCCTGCGGCAGGTAGCCGATGTTCAGGCCCGGCATCGGCCGCGCTTCGCCCTGGATGTCGGTATCGATGCCTGCCATAATTTTGAGCAAGGTCGATTTACCGGAGCCGTTCAGGCCCAGTACGCCGATTTTTGCGCCCGGGAAGAAGGAGAGCGAAATGTCCTTGAGGATCTGGCGTTTCGGCGGGACAATTTTGCCCACGCGGTTCATGGTATAGACGTAATTTGCCATTGAGTGTCTCGGTGATATGAATCGGTAAAAAGCGCGGTAAAAAGCGCAGTAAAAAAGCGCGGTGAAAATCCGGGGAAGGACGACAGGATACGACAAATCCCCTGTTACGCCCACTCTTGCGTCCACTATTTAGGGCTGTTACGCCGGCTGACCCATAGCCCTTCGGCCACGTACAGCGCCAGCGCGGTCCAGATAATCGCAAAGCCGATCAGCCGCTCCTGCGGGAACGCTTCGTGAAAGACCCACACGCCAAGCAGCGCCTGCAAGCTCGGCGACAGGTATTGCAGCAGGCCCAGCGCCGACATGGAAATCTTGCGCGCGCCGGCCGCGAACAACAGCAGCGGGATCGCGGTAATCGGACCGGCCGCCGCCAGCAGCCAGCGCGTGGCGCCGGTGTCGGTGTTCACAAAAGTGTTTTGGCCGTGTACGGTCAGCCAGGCCACGTAGCCCAGCGCCAGCGGGAACAGCAGCATGGTTTCCAGCGACAGCCCTTCGAGCGCAGCCAGCGCTGCGGTCTTGCGCAGCAAACCGTAGCAGGCGAACGAGATGCCTAAAATCAGGGCAATCCACGGCAATTCACCGGCCGACCAGGTCAGCCAGGCCACGCCGCACGCGGCCAGGCCGATGGCCAGCCACTGGCCCCGGCGCAGGGTTTCTTTCAATACCAGCATGCCCAGCATCACATTGATCAGCGGATTGATGAAGTAGCCGAGGCTGGCGTCGAGCACGTGGCCGTTGTTGACCGACCAGATATACACGAACCAGTTCGACGACAGCAGCAGTGCGCTGGCAACAAAGGCGCCCAGCACGCGCGGCTGGCGCACCACTTGCGGCAACCATTTCCACTGCTGGCGCACGGTCAGCACAATGGCCAGGAATAGCAGCGACCACAGCATGCGGTGGCCGAGGATTTCCAGCGGCGGCACTGCGCGGATGGCGTGGAAATACAGCGGAAAAATTCCCCAGAGAATAAAGGCGGAGGCGGCGTAGAGAATTCCTGGGTTCATGGTGCAAGGCGGCGAAACTTGTGGTCGGTCTGACATTATGACCTATCCGGGCGTTGCTTGCTGGCCTCAACTGCCTAACACACTGCAAGGCGGACGCACACGCGGCCCCCGGCGGCGTACACTGGCGATATTGACGAATTGGAACGAACCCGATGCCATCCTCCATGCCAAAATCTCCTTGCGTTTTGACGGACCTTGACCTACTGTGCAATGCACCAAAACAACAACAGGTGCAATCTTGACCGAGCAACACAAGAAAAGCAGCGTTGCCGCGCTGACCATGGCCGCCATCGGCATCGTCTACGGCGACATCGGTACCAGCCCTCTCTACACCCTCAAGACCATTTTCGATCCCGACCACGGCCTGGTCCTCAATGAGGCCAACCTGCAGGGCATCATTTCCCTGATTTTCTGGGGCCTGACGATGATCGTCTCGCTCAAGTACGTCACCCTGGTGCTGCGCGCCGACAACCGTGGCGAGGGCGGCATCATGGCGCTGATGGCGCTGGCGCTCAACTCCGTCAACAAGGCTGCGCCGCGCTGGCATTACCCGCTGCTGGTGCTGGGCGTGATCGGCGCCACCATGTTCTATGGCGACAGCGTAATCACCCCGGCCATCTCGGTGCTGGGCGCAATCGAGGGCCTGGAAGTGGCCGCACCGGGGCTGGAACAGTACATCGTGCCGCTCACCATCATCGTGCTGGTGTCGCTGTACTCGGTGCAGCACCTGGGTACGGCCGGCATCGGCCGCTGGTTCGGCCCGATCATGCTGCTGTGGTTTGCCGCGCTGGCGGTAATGGGCGTGATCAACATCGTGGCCGCGCCGCAGATCCTGTACGCGCTCAACCCGGTCAACGCCTTCCACTTCATGCTGGAAAACCGCATGATCGCCTTTGTCGCGCTGGGCGCCGTGGTGCTGGCGTTTACCGGCGCCGAGGCGCTGTACGCCGACATGGGCCACTTCGGCAAGAAGCCGATCCGCATGGCCTGGTTCCTGATCGTGTTCCCGGCCCTGGCGCTCAATTACCTGGGCCAGGGCGCGCTGCTGCTCACCCACCCGGAAGCGGTGTCGAATCCGTTCTTCAACCAGCTCGGCGCCTGGAGCGTGTACCCGCTGGTCATGCTGTCCACGGCAGCGGCGGTGATCGCCTCCCAGGCCACCATTTCCGGCACCTTCTCGATGACCAAGCAGGCCATCGCGCTCGGTTTGCTGCCGCGCATGCGCATCAACCACACGTCCGCTACCGAGATCGGCCAGATCTATATTCCGGCGGTGAACTGGCTGCAGCTGGTGGTGGTATTGATGGCGGTCGTCGGTTTCGGTTCGTCCGACAAGCTCGCCGGCGCCTACGGCATTGCGGTGACCGCCACCATGCTGGCCACCACCGTGCTGACGTTCTTCGTGATCCGCTACCGCTGGCACCTGCCGCTGTGGGTATGCCTGCTGTCCACCGGCTTTTTCATCACCATCGACATCCTGCTGTTCTCGGCCAGCACGCTCAAGCTGCTGCATGGCGGCTGGTTCCCGCTGCTGCTGGCCATCGTGCTGTTTACCGTGATGATGACCTGGAAGCGCGGGCGCGAACTGGTGTTCTCGAACCTGCAAAAACATGCGATTCCGCTCGAGGAATTCATGGACTCGCTGTTCGTGGCGCCGCCCACCCGGGTATACGGCACCGCGATCTTCCTGCGTGGCGAGAGCGACGGCGTGCCGCATGCGCTGCTGCACAACCTGTCGCACAACAAGGTGCTGCACGAGCGGGTGGTGTTCTTCACGGTCCACATCGTCGAGGAACCGTATGTATCGGTGGATGAGCAAGTAAAGGTGACCGACCTGGGCCACCAGTGCTACCAGGTCAACGTGTATTACGGCTTCAAGGACGAACCGGACGTGCCGAAAGTGCTGCAGCAGTGCGAATGCCTGGGCCTGCCGTTCGAAATGATGGAAACTTCGTTCTTCATCGCCCGCCAGACCGTGATCTCGGCGCCGGACAAGGGCATGGCGCCGTGGCGCGAACACCTGTTCGTCACCATGTCGCGCAACGCGCGCGGCGCGGCCGACTACTACCAGATTCCACCCAACCGGGTGATCGAACTGGGCACGCAGGTGGAAATCTAGGCAGGCGCGCCCGCAAAAATATGTAACCGAATGTTGTGGCCCGGGCACTGGGTGCCCGGTCTGCTACACTTCTGCTCCTGAAAAGCTGCAAAGCTGCCAAGGAATACGAACTTATCCTCAAAGGTCATCATGAAATCGATGTTGAAATTCATTGCCGTCGCAGTGATCGGCGCGGCAACGCTGTCCGCCTGTGGCGGTCATTACAAACCACCCGAAGCCGTGGTGGTGGTGCAGCCGGAGTACAAGCAGACCGATACCGTGGTGGGCACGGGTATCGCTGCTTCGGCAGGCGTGACCAAAACCTATATTGCCCCGGACAATCCCAACATCACCATTCCGTACCCGTCGGGCAGCCAGCTGGTGACCGTTAATTTTACCGGCTACCTGTACGACGGTACCAAGGCCGATGGCAAAGGCGCGCTGTTCGAAACCTCCACGCCCGGCGAATCGACCAGCGTGATCCAGCCATTTACGGTTGGCGTGGGCAGGCCGATTGCGAATTCCACCAGTCTGATCGGCCTCGACCAGGCCTTGCTGGGTGTGAAAGTAGGTAACGACCCCCAGGTGCCAATGAAAGTAGGCGGCAAGCGCACCGTGGTGCTACCTGCCAACTTGGCCTACGGCCCTAATTCACTGCCTGCCAGGACTCTTGCCAATGGCAAATCGTTCGCTGCGCTGCCGGCCAATTCGCCGATGGTCTACGACATCGAACTGGTGGCCATCACCGTGCTGCCCGATATCGTGCCAACGTTGCCATCGGTCGTCACCGACACGGCAGCACCTACGGCAGGTACCGGCGCCGTGGCAGCAGTCGGCAAGACTGCCGTCGTGCGTTACACGCTGTACGCGTTTGACGGCACGGTCGCCGATCGTCGTGGCAAGGTAATTGAAACCAATACCACTGCGGCGGCGGGGTTTGAGTTTGTTGTGGTTGCGGATGGAACCAATGCGTCGGTTATCATCGGTTTCAACCAGGCGGTCAGGGGCATGCTGGTCGGGGGACGGCGCACCGTCTTCATCCCATCGGCGCTGGGCTACGGCGCAGCGGGCGGCGGAACGATTGCTCCAAATACGCCGCTGGTGTACGACCTGTTCCTTGAAAACGTGAAGTAACCAGTTTCACCGGGAAAAAACGGCGGCAGCGATGCCGCCGTTTTTTTGCGCACTCGATATCAATCGCGCAGCGCCTGCACCGGCGGCATACGCATCGCCACCAGCGTGTGGCGGGCCGCCGCCAGCGCCACCACCAGCAGTGCCAGCGCCAGGGCCGCCAGCGGCGCCCAGCGGCCCCACGGCGCATGCACCACGAACGGCGCCAGGTAGCGTTCCACGCCCAGTATCGCCAGCGGTAGTCCGAGCAGCGCGGCGGCGCCGGTCAGCAGCAAAAACTCCCTGGCAACCAGTACCGCAATCGCCGCCCGGCCGGCGCCGTGCAGCTTGCGCAGCACGATCTCGCGCCCGCGCCGCTGCACGCTGGCGGCCGCCATCGCATACACCCCGAACGCCGCCAGCGCCAGCACCATCGCGGTTGCCCAGCCCAGCGTGCGCCCCACCCGTTCATCGGCGGCATAGGCTTCGGCCGCGTAGCTGCCGGCGCGGCGCACCACGGTCGGCGCGGTCGGCACATAGCGGGCAGCGGTGGCGGCAATCGATGCTTGCGCGGCCGCCACTGTGGCCTGGTCGCTGCGGCCTGCCAGGCGCACCGTCAGCAGATTGCTGTCGCGCGCCAGCTCGTACAGGATAGCCCGCGCTGGCGCGCGCAAGGACTCCCAGCGGATATCGGGCGCCACGCCGACGATGCGGTACGGGGTGCCGACAATCCGCTGGCCGGTCGCCTGCGCGGCGGATTGCCAGCCCAGTGCGCGCACTGCGGCGGCGTTGAGCACTACCGGCCGCTCTTGCCCGATACTTTGCTCGGCACCTTGCCCGCCATTCTGCCCGTTCGGTTGACCGGCGGCGTGCTTGGGCGCGTGCTCGATTGGCTTTCCGGCGCCCGGGCCGCCAGTGCGCTCCAGGCGCGGATCGAACAGACGGCCCGCCACCGGCGCCAGGCCATACACATCGAAGAAACCGGCGCCGACGGCGTACACGGTGAGCGAGGCGCTGCTGCCATCGAGCCGCTGCACCGCCACGCTGCCCAGGGTGCCGGTGCCGTCGTCGCGGCCCGGCACGGAACGGCTGTCGGCCACGCCTGCCACGCCGGGCAGCCGGGCCAGCGCATCGCGCAGCGCCGCTACCGGGATGGTGTCATCGCCGCGCGGCAGCTCGACCACCAGCAGCGGCGCCGCATCGAAGCCGGCCGGCGCGGTCGCTGCAAAGCGGGTTTGCCACAGGATCGCCAGCGCCACCGCGCCCATGGCCATGGCCGCACCGAACTGCAACGCCGCCAGCACGCGCCGCAACCACGCGCCACCGGCCGTCTCGCCGCTGCGATGCGATAGCACCCGGGTGAGATCGACGCCGCGCGCCAGCCAGCCCGGATAGACGCCCGCTGCCGCGCCCAGCACGGCGCCCCCCAGCAGCGCCAGCGCCACGCTAGCCGGCGTGAACAGGCCCACCAGCGGCCACGCCAGCAGGTCGGACGCCACCGGCGCCAGCAACCAGGCCAGCACCACCCCGGCAGCGGCAGCAGCGATGGACAGCAGCACCGACTCGATCATGAACTGCGTGAGCAGCTGGCCGGTGGTGGCGCCCAGCACGCGCCGCATGGCGATCTCGCGCTGGCGGCGCACCACGCGCATGGCGGCCAGGTTGACGTAGTTGAGCGCGGCGAGCAGCAAAATCACCACGCCGGCGCCGGCCATCGCCAGCACCAGGCGGCGATCACCGCGCGGACCAGTGCCCATGGTGCCGGCCACGCTGCGGTCGAAATACGCCTCGCTCAAAGGCCCCAGGGCGATATCGACCATCTTGCGCTGTCCCAGCGCCGCCTTCATCTCGGGCGTAGCGATGTCGCCCCAGGGCGCGTGGTCGATCACATCCTGCAGCACCTGTTGCAGCGCGGCTGGCTGCACCCCGGGACCGGTCCTGACGTAGATGCGGCCGCCGATACCCATCCAGTTGGCCAGCGCCTGGCGCCGTTCGGGCTCGGGCCACAGCGCGGTGTCCACCCCGGCCAGGATGCCGAACTGGATGGTGCTGTTGGCGGGACGGTCGGCCAGTACCGCGCGCACCTGCACCGTCTGGCCGTTGATCTCGACCGTGCGGCCCAGCGCGGTGGTGCTGCCATCACCGAACAACTGGCGCGCCGCCTGGCGCGTGACGGCCAGGCCGTCGGGGCGCGTGAGCGCCTGCTGCAAGTCGCCTTCCAGCGCGCGCAGACCGGCAATGCGCGCAAAGGCGGGATCGACCAGCGTGATCTCCACCGCGCGCGGCAACCCTTGCAGGCGCGCGGTGGCCTGGCGCGGCCACCAGGCGCTGACGTCGAGCGGCAAGCTGCTCCGCAGCGCCACTTCGCGCAGCGCGAACGGCGTGTACTCCATCCACTGTGGCTGCGGAATAAAATTGAGCCGGTGCTTGACCAGGTACACCTGCTCGCGGGCGGGCACGTCGCGGTCGTAAGTGAACGCGTAGCGCGCATAGCCGAGCAGCAGGAAGCACACGGCAAAGCCGGCGGCCAGCCCCAGCAACTCGATGCCCGATTGCAGTGGCTGGCGC
Source organism: Duganella zoogloeoides (assembly GCF_034479515.1). Taxonomy (NCBI): domain Bacteria; kingdom Pseudomonadati; phylum Pseudomonadota; class Betaproteobacteria; order Burkholderiales; family Oxalobacteraceae; genus Duganella; species Duganella zoogloeoides. The sequence continues at coordinate 5,894,079 of NZ_CP140152.1, read as the reverse complement.
GCCAGCAGGCGCAGGCCGATGCGCCAATGGCGCGCCAGATTGAAGAAGTTCATCGTCTCTCCTCGATGGGTTCAATCGCGCAGCGCCGCCACGGGCGCCATGCGCAGTGCGACCAGGGTGTGACGGCTGGTGGCCAGCAGCGCCACCAGCAGTGCCAGCGCCAGCGCGGCGGCCAGCGTCCAGGCGCCGATCGGCGCCCGCTCGGTGTAGGCGGCCAGGTAACGCTGTATCGATAGTGCTGCCAGCGGCAGTCCCACCAGCGCGCCGGCGCCCACCAGCAGCGAAAATTCACGGCCCAGCATCACGGCGATGTCGCGGCGGCGGGCGCCATACAGCTTGCGCAGCACGATCTGGCGCCGGTGCCGCTGCACGCTGTAGGCCGACAGCACATAGATGCCGAAAGCGGCCAGTATCAGCGCCACCGCGCTGGTGTAGCCCAGCAGCCGCGCCACGCGGGCGTCGTCGGCATAGCGGTCGGCCAGCACGGTCTCCTGGCGCTGCAGGTCCATGATCTGGTTCGGAAAATGCCGCCGCCACAGCAATGCCACCTGGTCGTAGGCGACAGCAAAGCTGTCGCTGCTGCGGATGGCCAGCGTACGGCCCGGGCGCAGGCGGTAGATGATGGCGCCCGCTGGCGCCCGCAAGTCCTGGAAGCGCACCTCGGGGCTGATGCCGAGGATATGCTCACCGCGCGGCAGGTTCCTGCCCACGGCCTGTTCGGGCGTGGCATAGCCCAGCGCCAGGGCAGCAGCGGCATTGAGTACGACATCGTCCGACGGGGAAGGGGTGCTTGATGCCGCCCGCTGCGGATCGAACAGCTGGCCGTGCAGCGCTGCCAGTCCGTGCAACGCAAACCAGTTCGGGCTGATGAATTTACCTTCCACGCGGATGTCGCGGCCATCCGGCGCGACCATCATGGTGACCAGCTTCATGCGGTCACGCCCCACCGCTTCGGAAATCGTGGCTACGCCGTCGATGCCCGGCACGCGTGCCAGTTGTTCAATCAGGCTCCTGGCCGCCGGCGTATCCGAGTTTTCCGGCAGCGCCAGTACCAGCAACTGGCGCGGATCGAAGCCGGGCAAGGCGCGGCTGGCATACCAGGTTTGCCAGCCCACCGCCAGCGCGGTGGCGCCAATGGCCATGGCGCTGGCAAATTGCAGTACTGTGAGCAGGCGCCGCACCCACAGGCCGCCGATGGTTTCGCTGTTGCCGCGTCCCGCCAGCGCGGGACCGGGCAGCGCGCTCTGTGCCAGCCACGCCGGATAGGCGCCGGCCAGCACGCCAACGACCGCGCCGCCGGACAGCGCGAGCAGGCAGTTCGCGGACGTGAACACCCCTTCCAGGCGGCGGTTCACCAGGTCGGAAAACATGGGCAGCAGCAGCCACGCCAGCAGCAGGCCGGCGCTGGCGGCCAGCAGGGCAGTCAGCACCGCTTCGCTGAGGAACTGGCGGATCAATTGCGGCGTCCTGGCACCGAGCAGCTTGCGTATGCCGATTTCGCGCTGGCGACGCAGGGTGCGCACGGTGGCCAGGTTGACGTAGTTGATGGAGGCGAGCAGCAAAATCAGCAGACCGCCGGCGGCCATGCCGGCCACGGTACTGTGCTGGCCATAACGCGCGCCGGTGCGGCTGGCGGCCAGGTCCGGATCGAAGTACATATCGCGCACCGGCAGCACCCTGATATCGCTCACCTTCATGCCATTGAGGGCTTTGCCCACGGCGCTGTTCCGGATACGCACGGTGGGTGGCGCCACGTCGGTGGCTTGCTGCAGCATGGCAGCCAGTTGCGCACTCGATACGCCGGGCGCCAGCTTCAGGTACAGCGGCGCGCGGCCCCAATCGCTGACGGCGGTGGTGCGCTCGGCCCAGGCGCTGCTGCCGCTGCCCACCAGCGCCTCGTAGGTGACGCTGGCGTTGGCCGGTGGGTCGGGCAGGATGGCCCGCACCAGCAGTGCGGCGTCGGCGGCGCACACCGTGCGTCCCAGCGCCGGGCCGGCGCCGAACAGCCTGGCCGCGCCAGCGCGGGTGAGCGCCAGGCCGTCGGGCCGGCCCAGCGCCGCCGCCAGGTCGCCTTCCAGCGCGCGCACGCCGAACATGGCGCCGAACGCCGGATCGACCACCACCAGTGGCAGCGCCTGCAGGTCGGCGTCGGCGCGCAGCGGCACATCGAGGGGCAGGGCGATGGTGGCCGCTTGCGCCAGGCCGCTGGTGATGGCCAGGTCGCGCAGCGGCACATACGCAATCAGCTGCCAGTCGGGGCGGGGGAACCCGTTGATACGCTGCTTGACCACCACGACGCGGTCGTGATCAGGCACCGCGCTGTTGTAGTTGAGGCAGTAGGCGACATACCCGAACAAAAGGAAGCAGGCCGCAAAGCCCACGGCCAGGCCGCCGATCACCACCAGCGAATAAACCGGCTGCTGCACCAGCAGGCGCCAGCCGATGCGAAAGTCGCGCAGGTTCATGGGCTTATGCCGCCTGCAGCGCGTCGACCACCACCCGGCCATCGAGCAAATTGAGCGTGCGCGACGCCTGCGCCGCATGGTCGGGGGAGTGGGTGACCATCACCACCGTGGTGCCTTCAGCGTTGATCTGGCGTAGCAGGCGCATGACTTCCTCGCCGTGGGCGGAATCGAGGTTGCCGGTCGGTTCATCGGCCAGCAGCACGGCGGGGCCGGCCACCAGTGCGCGCGCGATCGCCACCCGTTGCTGCTGGCCGCCCGACAGCTGCGACGGCCGGTGCGCGGCGCGGTGGCCCACGCCCAGTTTATCGAGCATGGCGGCCACGCGCGCACGCCGTTCGCGCGCCGGCGTGCCGTTGTATTCGAGCGCCAGTTCCACGTTCTCGAACACGGTCAGTTCTTCGATCAGGTTAAAACTCTGGAAGATGAAGCCGATGCGCCCGCGCCGCAGCGTATTGAGCTGCGATTCGCTCCAGCCAGCGACGTTACGGCCTTCGAACCAGTACTCGCCCTGGGTCGGCACATCGAGCAGGCCAAGGATGCCCAGCATGGTGGACTTGCCGCAGCCCGAGGGCCCGGTGATGGCCACGTATTCGCCGGCCTCGATATGCAGGTCGATGCGGTCGAGCGCCGTGGTTTGCACTTCTCCTGCCTGGTGGATCTTGCTGACGCCGACGAGTTTGAGCATAGCGATTGCCTTTCTGGTTGATGAGGGAATTTACTGCAGTTTTCAGCGCGCGAGTTGCAGCCGTGGTGAATTTCCGTAAGCCGCGTAGCTGGACAGGATCACGCGGTCCCCGGCTTGCAGCCCTGCCAGCACTTCGAGCTGGGCGTTGTTGCGGCGGCCCACGCGCACGGCGCGCCGTTCGGCGCCACCGCCAGCGGCGTCCAGCACATACACCCAGGCGCCGCCGCTGTCGTTGATGAAGGCGCCGTTGGGCAACAGCAGCGCCGGCGCCGGCTCGCCCAGCGTGATGCGCGCATCGAGGCTCTGGCCCGGGTTGAGCACCGGCGGCTGCTCCCTGGTGAACACCAGGTCGACGATGAAGCGGCCGTCCTTGATTTGCGGGTAGATGGCGCGGATATCGGCCGGGTAGTCGCGGCCGTCCTGGGTCACGGCGCCGTGGCGGCCCACGGCCATGCGATTGAGGTAGTACTCGTCCACGCTGGCGGCAAGCTTGAAGCGCGCCGGATCGTCGATGCGGCCGATGTTCTTGCCGGTGGCGACCGATTCGCCCACCTGCAATCGAAAATTGGTGAGCCGCCCGGCCACCGGCGCGCGTACGGCCAGCGCATCGACCGTACCCGCCACCAGCTTCAAACCCGAGTCCAGTCCGCCGATGGCGCTTTCCAGTTGCTGGGCGGCGGCGTTGCGCACCTGCGCTTCGGTGGCGGTGGCCCGTTCCTGCTGTGCCAGCAGGTGCTGCTGCTGGCGCAATGCATCGTGCGATTCCTCGAGCGCCACATTGGAGATAAAACCCTGCGCGGCCAGGCGCACATTGCGGTCGTGGCGCTTTTGCGCCTGCTCCAGGTTGAAGCGCAGGTCGTCGAGTCGACGCCGGTGGTCGCTGGCGCTGGCTTCCTGCGCCACGCGCAAATTGGAGAGATTGAAGATGCTCACCGCATGTTCGGACTGGCGTGCCAGCAGTTCCAGGTGGCGCTGCGGATTCGAGATGCGGAACAGCAGCTCGCCCTGTTTTACCAGCGCGCCATCGACCGCCAGCACTTCCTCCACGCGGCCCGATTCCACCGCGTCGAGGATCACCGAATGCAGCGGCTCGGCACTGGCGCGCACGACGATGTCGTCGATAAACACGCCGCGCGTTACCTGGCCGATGCGCAGGTCGGTCCCATCGACACGCAGGCCGCGCGGCAGCATCGACCACAGCGCATAGGCAGCCATCAGCATGGTCAGCGCGAGCGCGATGCCGAGGGCAATGCGGCGCCCGCGCCGGCGCGGGACGATGGTGTCCATGGCCGCACCGCTGGCGGGCAAGGTGGTGGGGGCGGGTGAATTTTTTTTGCTGTGCATGGCGGACGTACAGCAAAGCGTGTGCCATGCACAGCAAGCCAGCAATCATGCGGGTTGCGCCGGTGTGGCGGGAACAGGTGTCCGGTATCGAACACCGCCCGCTGTTCGCAGATGGACAGTGGCGGTGGCGGCATCCGCCAACCGGCGCCGCGGCCGTCCCCGCACGGCTGGCGCGCTGCTAGAATGACCGCATGCCTGCCCACATCCTGATCCTCGACGACGACCCCGATGTCGCCACTGCCGCCCGCCTGCTGCTGCGCCGCCGCCATGGCGCCGTGGCCTCGCTCGGCGATCCGTCCGGGCTGCCGGCCTTGCTGGCCCAGGGCGTACCGGACGTGGTGCTGCTTGATTTGAATTTTACGCCCGGCTGCATCGACGGCGCCGAGGGACTGGCGTTGCTCGACCTGCTGCGCGCGCAACCGAAGCCGCCGGCGGTCATTGCCATGACCGCCTATGCCGGCGTGCCGCTGGCGGTAGCAGCGCTGCAGCGCGGCGCGGTGGATTTCATCACCAAGCCATGGGACAACGAGCGCCTGGTCGCCACGGTGGACCAGGCACTGGCCCGCCGCGCTGCGGTACGGGCGCCGACGGCAGCCACCGAGCTGATGGGCGAGTCGAACGCGATGCGCGAACTGAACGCGCTGATCGCCAGCGTGGCGCCCACCGAAGCGAACGTGATGGTGCTCGGTGAAAACGGCGTCGGCAAGGAACTGGTGGCGCGCGCGATCCACGCCCAGTCGCGCCGCGCCGCCGGCACGCTGCTGGCGGTGGACATGGGCGCGCTGCCCGAATCGACGTTCGAAAGCGAGTTGTTCGGCCATCGCAAGGGCGCCTTTACCGACGCGCGCGCAGACCGCGCCGGGCGCTTCCAGGCCGCGCGCGGCGGCTCGCTGTTCCTCGACGAGATCGGCAACATGCCATTGGCCGCCCAGGCCAAGCTGTTGACGGCGCTGGAGCGGCGCGAAGTCACGCCAATCGGCGCCGACAAACCCGAGGCGATCGACGTGCGCATCATCAGCGCCACCAATCTCGACGAGGCGCGGCTGTTCGACCCGGCCGTGTTCCGGCCCGACCTGCTGTTCCGTCTCAATACCATTGTATTGCGGGTGCCGCCGCTGCGCGCGCGGCGCGGCGATATCGCACTGCTGCTGGCGCATTATTTGCGGGTGTACGAAGCGCAGTACGGACGTCCCGCGCGCACGGTGGCTGGCGCCGCGCTCGACAGCCTGGTGCGCCACGACTGGCCCGGCAATGTGCGCGCGCTGCGCCATGCGTGCGAACGGGCGGTGATCCTGGGGCAGGGCGCGCAGTACGGGCTGGCCGATTTCGCGCTGGGCGGCCCGGCGCTGCCGGCTGCCACCATGACGCCAGCCGCCAGCAACGGCAGCACGAACGCTGAGGCGAACGCCAGCACGTTCGCGCCCGCGTTCGCCCCATCCTGCACAGATCATGATGGCACGCTGGATGCGCTCGAACGCCACGCCATTGCCAGCACGCTGGCCCGGTTTAATGGCAATATCAGCCACGCCGCCAGGACGCTGGGCATCAGCCGCGCCGCGTTGTACCGCAAGCTGGGCAAGCATGGCATCTGAACGCCGGCAGAAGCTGGGTGTGGCGGCAAGCGTGGCAGCGCTGCTGGCGCTGGCCGTGGCGGCCGACGCGCTCACACCCGAGCCGCGCCGCATCGTGCTGTGCGCGCTGCTCGGCCTGATGCCGGCCGCGCTGCTATGGCGCTGCGTGCAGGCGCTGGGCCGCCGGCCGCCGCGCATGGAGGCCGCCGGTGGTTGCGCTGCGCCTCCCAGGGACCGCGACGATCAGTTGCCGGCGCTGCTGGCGCTGGAAGCGCGCCTCGAACATGCACCGATCGCGCTGTTCCGCCTCGACCACGCCAGCGGCGCCGGCACGCTGGCGCCGCTCAACGGCAGTGCGCGCCGCCTGCTGGCGCCGGGCCGCGCCAGCGCACCAGCGGCGCTGCGCGAGCTGCTGGCGGCGCAGCCGGTGGGACAGCGCCAATTGGTCAGCTTCGACACCGAGCGCGGCGCCGAGCGCGCGCTGGTGGCTGTCTCCGCGCTGGCGCTGCACGGCGCGCCGCAGCGGCTGGTGGCGCTGATGCCGGTGGAAAGCGAACTGGAAGCGGAAGCGCTGAACGCCTGGCGCGAGCTGGTACAGGTGCTCACCCACGAAATCATGAATTCGCTGACGCCGGTGGCTTCGCTGTCGCGCACCGCGTGCGGCTTGCTCGACGACGCGGCAGCCACGCTGCCCGCCGATATCCACGCCGACCTCGATACCGCACTCGATGCGATTGCGCGCCGCGCCGCCAGCCTGGTCGATTTCGTGGCCAGTTATCGCAGCCTGTCCACGGTGCCGGCAGCGCAACCGCAACGGGTGGCGCTGGCAGCGCAGTTCGCGCGGCTGGCGGCGCTGGTGACGCCTGGCTGGCAGGCCATGGGCGGGCAGGTGGTGTTTGCGGTGGAACCGGCGTCGCTGGAAGCGGTAATCGATGCGGGCCAGCTGGAACAGGCGCTGATCAACCTGCTGAAAAATTCAGCCGAGGCGGCAGCCGCGGCGGGCGTGGCGCAGCCGCAGGCCACTGTCACGGCGCGCCTGAGCCGGGGCGGGCGGCTGCGCATCGAGGTGGCCGACAATGGCCCCGGCGTGCCGGCAGCGCTGGCCGCGCACATCTTCACGCCGTTTTTCTCAACCAGGAAGCAGGGCCGTGGCATCGGCCTGGCCATGGTGCGGCACCTGGTGCACGCCAACGGCGGCACGGTGCGCTATGCGCGGCCGGTCGGCGCCGGCGCGCGTTTCATGCTGACGTTTTAGGAAGTGAGGGAAGCAGGGCGCAGCATGTCGATGTGCATGATGCCGTCCTCGTCGTACGGTTCGGTCACGGTGACAAAACCAAAGCCGCCATAGAATTTTTCCAGGTGTGCCTGGGCGCCGATGCGGCAGGCGTGGCGCGGGTACAGCGCATCGACCAGCGGCATGGCGTGATCGAGCAGGGCGCGGCCGATGCCGGTACCGCGCGCAGCCTGCGTGGTGAGCACGCGGCCGATCGACATCTCGTCGTATTTGAGCCCTGGCGGCAGCACCCGCAAGCTTGCCTGCAACACGCGCTGGCCATCGACCTCGCGCCACGCCATCAGGTGGTGGCAGTGGGGATCGAGACCGTCGATGTCGGGATACAGGCAGGTTTGTTCGAGGATGAACACCTGCTGGCGCTGGCGCAGCACCTCGTACCAGTCGCGCGCGGGGATGTCGTCAAAGGGTAACCATTGCCACTCAATCATGTGCGTCCCGGAAGTATGCGAAACGATAATTGTATGTGAAAAAAGCCGGCATCCTTGCGAATGCCGGCTTTTGCGTTACTGCGGCTGAGCTTAAACGATGGTCAGCGTGACGTCGATGTTGCCACGGGTGGCGTTCGAGTAAGGGCACACGATGTGGGCAGCGTCCACCAGTTTCTGCGCGGTGTCGCGGTCCAGGCCTGGCAGCGAGATTTTCAGTTCCACTTCGATGCCGAAGCCGGTCGGAATGGCGCCGATGCCCACGGTGCCTTCGATCGACACGTCGGCCGGTACGGCGATCTTGTCGCGGCCGCCGACGAATTTCATCGCGCCCAGGAAGCAGGCCGAGTAGCCGGCTGCGAACAGTTGCTCAGGGTTGGTGCCCGCGTTACCTGCGCCGCCCAGTTCTTTCGGGGTGGTCAGTTTGACGTCCAGCACGTTATCCGACGAGACGGCTTTGCCTTCACGGCCGCCGGTAGCGGTGGCGGTTGCGCGGTAGAGAACTTTTTCGATCGACATGATGTATTCCTTTCAGAGACTACGGTGAATGAGGGAACAACTTTTCAATTTTAATGCGTTGTTTCACTTTGGCGCTGCGTCTTTATATTTGCGTAGCGCCCATGAACACCACTATACATAGTGTGCGATTTAATCGCAAGCGATATTTGTAAGAAGTTGTGACAGCTTAGCAATCGACCGAAGCTTGACGTTTATGTGACATATGTCGCACAATGGTGTCATTCGTCGCATACATTCCGGGAGATTCCATGAAACGCCTGTTGCTCACCCTGCTGGCAGCGCTGCCAGCCCTGTCCGTCTGCGCCGCCGACTGGGACGGCCCGCAAGAGCCGTTCGCCCTGTTCGGCAACACGTATTGCGTGGGCACCGAGGGCCTCAGTTCCGTGCTGATCACGTCGAAGCAGGGACATATCCTGATCGACGGCGCCGGCCCGAAGGCCCCGGCAGCCATCGCCGCGCACATACGCCAGTTGGGCTTCAAGCTCGAGGACATTAAAATCATCCTCAACTCGCACGAGCATTTCGACCATGCGGGCGGCATCGCCGAGTTGCAGAAAATGACCGGCGCCGCCGTGCTGGCCAGCGTGCACGGTGCAGCCATGCTGCGCACCGGCAGCAAGAGCCGGGGCGACCCGCAATACGCGATGCTCACCACGCCGCTGGCGGCGGTGGCCAACACCCGCGCCGTGCGCGATGGCGAGGTAGTCAGGGTGGGCCCGCTGGCCGTTACCGCCCACTACACGCCCGGCCACACCCAGGGCGGCACCAGCTGGACCTGGCAGTCCACGGAGGGCGGCAAGACTGCCGCCATGGTATATGCCGACAGCCTCTCCGCGATCAGCGACGGCAAGTTCCGCTACAGCGGCGACCCGCTGTATCCGACCGCGCTGGCGGACGTGAAAAAATCGATCGCCACGGTGGCGGGATTCGATTGCGACATCCTGGTGTCCGCCCACCCGGAGGCCAGCAACCTGTGGCAGCGCAAGGCACGCCAGCCGGCCGAAGGCAATACCGCCTTCATCGACCGCCAGGCCTGCCGCGACTACGCGGCCAAGGGCCAGCATCGATTGGAGCAAACGCTGGCCGCTGAAGTCAATGGAAAGTAGGGCTCACGCGGACGACTGCCAGCGTGGTGCGCTGGCGTCGCCAATGCGGGCAAGCCCCGCATGGCGGTGCGGGCTCAGAACTTGTGCGACAGCTTGAGCGCAGCAAAGCGCCCGCGCGGGTCGGCCTGGGTGTAGTCGAAGAATGCCGTGGACGAATCCCACGACGGCCGCTTGTCGGTCAGGTTCGACACCACCAGTCCCACCGACGTTTGCGGCGTCACCCGCCACGCCAGGTTCAGGTCCAGCGTGCCGATCGGCGCCACGGTGTCGCCCTTGCGCGTGGTTTGTTCGTAGCCGTCGGTGTAGTTCCAGGTCACGGTGTTCGACCACTGGCCGATGTCCCAGGTGGCCGCCGTCACGCCGCGCCATTTCGGTATCGAGCCGAAGTAGTTGGTGCCGGCGCCGTCGGTCAGCCTGGCGCCGGTGGACAGCGGCGCTTCGAATTTCAATACCCGGCTCAACTGGCCGTTGATGGTGAGATTGCCCCAGCCGCCACCGATGAATGTATAACGGGCGTCGAGGTCGAGGCCCGACACGTGGCGCTCGCCCTGGTTCGCATACTGGCGGTACAGGGTCAAAATGCGGCCATCGACGCCGCGCACGATGTTTTGCGGCGCGGTGGCTTCGTTGGCGATGATGGTGTCGGCGGTTTCGGTGCCGATCACGTCTTTCTGGCGGATCCGGTAGTAATCGAGCCCGATGCTGCTGTTCTTGGTCGGTGCGATCACTACGCCCAGGTTCAGGTTGTTCGACCGCTCGGGACTCAGATCGGTGTTGGCGCGCGTGATGTTGGTGATGCCGCGTGCCTGGGTGGGCGAGACCGGGTCGCGCGGATCGAGCACGCTGGCGTAACTGACCGCCGTACTGTTGGTGCTTTCCGGCAGCGACGGCGCCCGGAAGCCACGCGAGGCCGTACCGCGCAGCAGCAGCCAGTTGAACGGCTCGTAGCGCAGGCTCACCTTGGGCGAGAACGAACTGCCGAAATCGTCGTAGCGGTCGGCGCGGCCGGCCAGGTTCAGGTTCAGGTCTTGACGCAGCGGCACGTTAAACTCGGCAAACAGCGCCGAGACGTCGCGTTGGCCCTTGATGATATTGATCGCCGGGCGCAGCTCGGTGCCGCTCAACACGGCGGTGGACGTGTTGGAATCCATTTCCTCGCGCCGCCACTGAGCGCCGAATGCGAAGCCCACCGTGCCGGCGGGCAGCGCGAACAGATCGCGCGAGGCTGAGAAGTCCACCGTGGTCAGTGTCGATTCCGCCGGGCGCAGGGTGGACAGGCGCAGGGCCTGGCGCACCGCTTCGCTGTTGGCCGACTGGTTGGCGAAGTTGTAGCTGCCACTGGCCAGCACGTCCTGGAACACGTAGCGATTGACGAAGTTATCCACCGTCTCCTTGAGCTTGCTGCCCGAACGGCCGATCGATGCGTCGTAGGTCCAGCCTGCGGCCGTGCCTTTGATGCCGGTGAGCGCGCGGTAAAAGTCCACCCGGCCCACCTTCATGCGCGGACCGAGGTCGAACAGGGTGGCGTTGATGGCCACCGGCGTGGCGCCCGGATTGTTCGGGTGTCCCACCGGCAGCGTGACGGCGATGTCGTCGAGCGACTGGGTGGCGTTGTTCCACGCGCGCAGGCCGGTGCCCACCGTGAGCGGCGCGCTGAAGGTTTGCGCGGCGCTCGAATAACCGTACAGCAGGTCGGCGTAAACGTCGGTATCGGCGTCGAGCCGCACGGTGCCCAGCAGCGCCGTGTGCACGCGTTTCACGCCCGGGATCAGGGTTTTATATTGAGCCGGGTTATACGCCAGCACGGTGCCGGCCTTGCCCGGGGTGATGGCGTCGTAGGGCACCAGTTGCAGCGGACCCTGGGCGCTGCCGAGCAGCCGGGTAGGGTCGGTACCGTAGTAATTGGTGGGCACCCACGCCAGCGTGCCATTCTTGTAGTTGCGGAAGTCGCTGCCGGCCATCCAGGCCACATCGCTTTGCTGGAGCTTGTCGCGTTCCATCGCGTCGGCCGACAGCACCACGCTGTAGCCGTCGCGATCGAGATCGCCGAAACCGGTTTTCAGCGCCACGCTTTTTTCGGTCTGGCCCGTGCCTTCGGTGGAGCTGCCCGCCTGCGCCTTGATCTCGGTGCCGGTGAACTGCTGGTACAGGATGATGTTGACCACGCCCGCCACCGCGTCCGAGCCGTACACCGACGAGGCGCCGTCCTTGAGGATCTCGATGCGCTGCACCGCCTCCATCGGCAGGCTGTTGAGATCGACAAAGGTCTCTTGCAGGTTTTGCGCGGTGGCGAAACTGGCCACGCGTTTGCCGTTCACCAGGATCAGCGTGTTCTTCTGGCCCAGGCCGCGCAGCGACAGGCCGGCCGTGCCGGCCGAGAAGCTGCCCGTGTACTGCTCGTTATAGCTGTTGCCGCTGTTGGCGGAAATCGCGCGCAGCACGTCGGCCACGGCGGTCTTGCCGGTGGCGGCCAGGTCCTTGGCGGTGAGCACCTGGACCGCGCTGGCGCCTTCCTTCTGTGTCACACGCAAATTCGAGCCGGTGACGGTCACGCGGGCCATGTCAGAGGGTGCATCGGTCTGGGCGCTGGCCAGCAGCGGCAGGGCGGCAGCCACCGCCAGGGTCAGGCGCAGCGGGGTCAGGGGCAAGCGGGAAGAAAACATGGCAGCAATCATGGCAAGTCGATAATCTGTGCACTATAAAGGTGCAAGCAAGGCGAAAGGAACGAATGATTTGTGCCGTGGTTATCTGTTTTTTGCATGTTGCCCGTGCCATCCGCGCCACAGGCCGTGTGTTAGACTTTTCTCCCAAGACATTCACACCGGTGATCCCCATGAGTTTGCGCGACAGCCGCCGCCTGCCCGGCCTCAGCACCCTGCTGACGATCGTGATCGCGGCCGCCACGCTGCTGGTCACGGGCCTGATGGTGTGGATCGTGGGCGGCATCGCCACCACCGACATCAAGCGCACGGTCGGCGAGATCCTGGCCGAGCGGGCCCGCACGGCGGCCGATATGATCGACGACAACATGGCCACGCGCTATCTGGAAGTGCGCCAGCTGGCCGAGCGCATCGACCGCGACTCCGCCTATGCCGGCCGCGCCACCGCCGCCCGCCGCGAGCTGCTCGAACAGGTGCAGAGCTCCGCCCCGCAGTACGCGTGGATCGGCCTGGCCGGTGCCGATGGCAAGGTCGTGGCCAGCACCGGCGGCCTGCTCGAAGGCGTGGACGTCTCGAAGCGGCCGTGGTTCAGCGACGCCGTCAAGGGCATCTTCGTCCACGATGTCCACGACGCCAAGCTGCTGGCCAAGCATTTGCCGCTCGACCGCGGCAATCCGCAGCGCTTCGTCGATCTGGCTTTTCCGGTGCGCCTGGCCACGCCCGGTGGTGTAGCGCCCGGCGTGCTGGGCGCGCACCTGAGCTGGGGCTGGATCGGCCAGCTGGGGCGCATGTTCAACGCGCCGGTGGCCGACCGTCCGGTGGAGATCATGGTGCTGGCGGCCGACGGCACCGTGCTGATGGGACCCGACGACGCGGTCGGCAACCGGCTCGAACGGCTGGCGCCCGGCGCGCCGGCAGCGTCGCCGGTGGCCACCGAGCTGCAATGGGTCGATGGCAGGCGCTATATCACGGCGCGCTATGCCACCCACGGCAAGGGCGACTACCCGGGCCTGGGCTGGACCGTGCTGGCGCGCCAGCAGGCCGATAGCGCGTACGCCCACGTGGTCAATATGCAGCGCCGCATCTACCAGAGCGGTATCGTGCTCACGCTGCTGTTTTCGGTGGGCGGCTGGCTGCTGGCGCGCAAACTGACCGCGCCGCTCCTGGCCGCAGCCGAGGCGGCAGCGGCCATCGGCGCCAGTACCGACCAGGATGACACCAATGGCGCCACGCTGTCGGTGCGCGGCGGCTTTTACGAAGTGCACACGCTCACCGGCGCGTTCGATGCGCTGCTGGCGCGCCTCGCGCAAAAGCGCGACGAACTCAATACCCTCAACGCCGCGCTCGAACACAAGGTGGCGCAGCGTACCGAGGCGCTCGAAGCGTCGCTGGCCGCCAAGTCGCGCAGCGAGGAGCAGGAGCGCGCGGCGCAGCGCAAGGCCCACGACAGCGAAAAATTCCTGCGCACCATCGCCAACAACAGTCCGGCGCTGATCGCGTATGTCGATCGCGACCATGTCTATCGCTTTGCCAACCACGCCCACCAGCGCATCCTGGGCATTGCTCCGGACGCCATGATCGGGCATCACATGGCTGCAGTGCTGGGCGACGACGTGTACGGTGTGCTGCGCGGCCGCATCGCGCGCGTGCTCGATGGCGCCACCGTGCATTTCGAGGAAGCGTTCGACCGCCCCGGCTGGCCGCAGCACTTCATGACCGATTTCATTCCCGACGCCGATGGCGATGGCCCGGTGCGCGGCTTTCACATCCTGGTCACCGACATCACCGCGCGCAAGCAGATCGAGATCACCCAGGCGGCCAACGAAAAACTGGCCGAAGCTGCCAACCGCGCCAAGAGCGAATTCGTCGCCAACATGAGCCACGAGATCCGCACGCCGATGAACGCAGTACTGGGCGCCTCGCATTTGCTCGGCAATACCCGCCTGACCGGCGAGCAGCGCGGCTACCTGGAACTGATCGAATCGTGCGGCCGTTCGCTGCTGCACATCATCAACGACATCCTCGACTTTTCCAAGATCGAAGCGGGCAAAATCCAGATCGAGCACGAAGCGTTCGACACCCACGGCCTGATCGAGGCGGCCGAAGCGGCCATGCTGTCCTCGGGCCGCAAGCCCGGGGTGGAGCTGGCCATCGTGGTGCCGGCCGACTTCCCGGAACGGCTCGTCGGCGACGCCATGCGCATGCGCCAGATCATCACCAACCTGGTCAACAACGCCCTGAAATTCACCGCTGCCGGCGAAGTGGTGGTAAGCCTGGCGCTGCATGGCGACGAGCTGGCGATCACCGTGCGCGACACCGGCATCGGCATGTCGGCGGACCAGCAGCAGCGCCTGTTCCAGCCGTTCGAGCAGGCCGACATGTCCACCTCGCGCAAGTACGGCGGCACCGGCCTGGGACTGACCATTTCGCGCAAGCTGGTGGCGCTGATGAAGGGCAACATTGCGGTCACCAGCGCGACCGGCGCCGGCGCCGAGTTTACGGTCACGCTGCCGGTGGCCCTGGCGCCGAGTCCCGGCCCGGGGCCGGAGCCCGAACCGCTGCTGCCAGCAGTGGCCGCCGGCCCGCTGCTGTTCATCGACGCCCACCTGGCATCGCTCAAGGCGTTGCTGCAGAACGCCGCGTTTTACGGGCTGCCGGCGCACAGCGCCAATACCGTCGATGAAGCCATCGCCTGGCTGCACCAGCAGGCCGAAGACGGTGCGCACAGCGGCGTGGCGCTGGTCAGCGCGGGCCTGTACGCGGCCGCGCCCGAACGCCTGCGGGCGGCGGCGCGCGCGGCCGGCATGCAGCTGGTGCTGATGCATGCGCCGGCCGGACCGGCGTTCGACGATGCCCTGTTCGACGGCGCGGTGGCCAAGCCGGTCACGCGCCGCGCCTTGCTGCGGCTGCTGGCGCAACTGGCCGATCCCGGCCAGCGTGATGGCCCCGGCGAACCGATCGCCGAGGCCCCGCAGCACCAGGCCAGGCCGCTGGCGGGCCGGCGCCTGCTGCTGGTGGAGGACAACCCGATCAACCAGCTGGTCGCTTCGCGCCTGCTGGAACTGGCGGGCGCCACACCAACGGTGGCGGAAAACGGCCGCGATGCGCTGGAACTGCTGGCCATGGCGCAGGCGCCGTTCGACATCATCCTGATGGACGTGCAAATGCCGGTGATGGACGGCTACGAGGCCACGCGCCTGCTGCGCGAACGCGGCGTGTGCACGCCGATCCTGGCCATGAGCGCGGGCGTCACCCAGGCCGAGCGCGGCGAATGCCTGGCGGCCGGCATGGATGGTTTCATTTCAAAGCCGGTCGATGCCGACGAGATGATCGCCACCATTGTCGCGTGGCTGGACCCAGGGGAGGGAAGTCGCTAAGCGCTGATCAGCTTGAGTTTGCGGATCACGTCCGACAGCCGGTACGGTTTGCCGATCAGCTGGAACTGGTCGAGGTCGGGGTGGTCCTGCTGCAGCGCCGACGTGACATAGCCCGAGGCCAGGATCACCTTGAGCGCTGGCAGGTAGCTCACCGCGCTCTTGGCCAGCTCGATGCCGCTCATGCCGGGCATGACCACGTCGCTGAACAGGATCGAAATGTCGGGATGGCGGCGCAAGGTGTCGAGCGCCTCCTGGCCGTTGTTGGCCGCCAGCACCTGGTAGCCCAGGCTAGAGAACAGGTGGCTGGCCATGTCCAGCACGTCCGGCTGGTCGTCCACGATCAGCACTTTTTCCACCGCTTCGTCGCCGTCCGCGTCCTGCGGCGCATAGGCGAGCGCCGGGAAGCGCAGCGTGATGCAGGCGCCCGCGCCCGGGGTGGAGGTAATCGCCAGGCTGCCGCCGGCTTGCTGCATCAACCCGTACACCTGCGACAGGCCCAGGCCGGAACCTTGGCCCACTTGCTTGGTGGTGAAGAACGGCTCCACCGCGCGCTGCGCCACGGCTTCGGTCATGCCGGCGCCGGTGTCGCGCACGGACACCACCACGCTGGCGCCATCGACTGCTGTCGTGAGCGTGATCGTGCCGTTCGCATCGATGGCGTCGCGCGCGTTGACCACCAGGTTCAATAGCGCCGACTCGAACTGCGTCAGGTCGGTCATCACGTCGGGCAGGATGGAGGCAAGTTGCATCTCGAGCCGGATCGAGCTGCGGATCGCGCGCCGCAGCACCGCCTCGAAGCTGTTGATGGCGCGGTTGAGATTGACCCGTTCCGGTTTCAACGGCTGCTGGCGCGCAAACGCCAGCAGTTGCTGGGTGAGGCTGGCGCCGCGCTTGGCGGCGCGTTCCATGCTGTCGATGGTCTTGTTCTGCGCCTGCCGGTCGTTGACCACGCGCAGCAGGTCGAGGCCATTGGTGATCACGTTGAGCAGGTTGTTGAAGTCGTGGGCGATGCCGCCCGTGAGCTTGCCGATGGCTTCCAGCTTTTGCGACTGGAACAGCGCCTCCTTGGCCTGCGCCAGGCTTTCGTCGGCGCGCCGGCGCTCGGTGACGTCGCGCGTGATCTTGGCAAAGCCGATCAGGGCGCCGTCGCTGGCGCGCACCGGATCGATCACCACGCTGGCCCAGAAACGCGTGCCGTCCTTGCGCACGCGCCAGCCCTCGTCCTCGAAACGCGCCTGCGCGGCCTGGTGCAGCACCTGCGCCGGGCGTCCGGCGGCGCGGTCTTCTGCCGTGTAAAAACACGAAAAATGGCGGCCGACGATTTCCGTCTCCGAATACCCCTTGAAGCGCTGGGCGCCGGCATTCCAGCTGCAGACGATGCCATCGGGCGAGAGCATATAGATGGCGTAATCGCTGACGCTGGAGATGAACAGCTTGAACTGTTCAGCCTCGGCAGTGATGGGGAGTGGGAGCGCAGTTGTCATAACCAACAGTATATTTTTTTTACAGTCCGCACGGGTGACATTATCTCGGTGTAATTGATAATGATTCCTATTACCTATAGAATGGCGACATTCCCCCTATTGTCTGCCCGCCATGCACCAGCCGATCCATCCGATCCTCGCCATTTCCGTTGTTTTTGCTGCCGGGAAGGTGACCCTGTGAAAAAGCTCTGGTTCCAGCTGCACTGGTTTGTCGGCATCACCGCCGGCACCATCCTGATCCTGATCGGGCTGACCGGGTCTATCCTGTCGTTCCGCGAAGAGCTGCTCGACTTCCTCAATCCCGGCGTGCGCAATATCGCGGTGCAGGATGCGCCGGTGCTGACGCCGCCGCAGATCGCCGCTGCCGCCAAGGCCCTGCACCCGGATGCGCGCATCGCCAGCATCATCATCTATTCGGAACCGGGCAGCACCGCGCGCGTGGGCCTGGCCCCTGCCAAGGGTGAGCAGCGCGGCGAGGCGATTTTCCTGAACCCGTACACCGGCGCGCTGCTGCCGCCGCTGCATTACGACGAAGTGTTCGAGTGGGTCGATTCGCTGCACCGCCACCTGCTGCTGCCGCGCGACGCCGGCCGCATCGCGCTCGGCATCCTGGCGCTATGCCTGCTGGGACTGTCGCTGAGCGGCCTGTATTTGCGCTGGCCGCGCCGCGCTGGCGACTGGCGCGCCTGGCTCAAGCTCGATCTGCGCCTGAAAGGCCGCTCGTTCCTGTGGGGCCTGCACTCGGTGGTGGGCACCTGGATGATGGTCGGCTACGTGATCTTCACGCTGACCGGCGTGTACTGGAGTTTCGACGTGGTGCGCAGCACGGTCGATGGCTGGCTCGGTGTGACGCGCGTGGCGCGCGAAGTACCCGGTCCCAGGCCGGCCAAGGGCGTCAAGCCGCCACCAGTGGACCTGGCCGCCAGCTGGGCCACGTTCGAAGGCGCCGCGCCCAACTGGCGCATGGCGTTCCTGCGCATACCGGAACGCGCCACCGCGCCGCTGCAAATCGTCTGGACTGCCAAGGATGCGCCGCACGTGCGCGCGCGCGGCCGCATGGCGCTCAACCAGCAGACCGGCGCCATGATCAAGAACGAGCCATACGCCGAGATGACAGTGGGTGGCCAGGCGCAGGCGTCGATCTATGCGCTGCACGTGGGCAGCTTCTTCGGCATGCCGGGCAGGATCGTGATGTTCCTCATCAGCCTGGCCTTGCCCGGCTTTGCCATCACCGGCTGGATGTTGTACCTGAACCGGCGCAAGCAAAAACGCAGCGCCGCCGCCGAGCGCAAGAAGTTCGCTGCCGCAGGTTCCGGCGCCGGTACGGTCGCTGCGGGTGCGGACGCCGTGCTGCTGGCCTACGCCAGCCAGACCGGTGCGGCCGAGCGCCTGGCGCTGCAAAGCGCGGCGGCCCTGCAGGCGGCCGGCGTGGCGGTGCACGTGCATTCGCTGGAAAAACTCACGCCGCCGCAGCTGGTCAAGTACAAACGCGCGCTGTTCGTCGCCAGCAGTTTCGGCGAGGGCGAGCCGCCCGACGCCGCGCGCCGCTTCAACCGCCTGCTGCACACGGCCGCCGAGGAACTGCAGCACATGCAGTACGCGGTGCTGGCGCTGGGCGACCGCAACTACGCGCAGTTCTGCGGCTTCGGCCACGCGCTCGACGCGCGCCTGCGCACCATGGGCGCGCAAGCGCTGCATCCGACCATCGAGGTCGATAACGGCGACGCCGGCGCGCTGGCGCGCTGGTCGGGCACCTTGCATGCGCTGATCGGCGGCTCGGCTTCGGAGGCACCGGACCTGGCCTTGTCGGCGGCTGTCGCCGATGACGATTACGCCAGCTGGCGCATCGTCGGCCGCGAGCTGCTCAACCCGGGCAGCGCGGGCGATGGCCTGTACGAGATCACCCTGTCCGGCGACCTTGCGGCCGACTGGCGTCCCGGTGCGCTGGCCGATATCTGGCCTGGCCATTACACGCCGGCCGGTGCACCGGAAGCGGTAGCGCCGCGCCGCTATTCGCTGGCCTCGCTGCCGGGCGACGGCGTGCTGCAACTGCTGGTGCGCCAGCTGCGTTACGAAGGCGCTTCGGGTCCGGCGCTGGGCCTGGCCTCGGGCTGGCTCACGCAGCATGCCCAGGTGGGCGACGAAGTACGGGTGCGGCTGATCGCCAATCCGGCGTTCGACATGCACACCGAGGCGCGGCCGGCGATCTACATCGGCAACGGCTCCGGCATGGCCGGTTTGCGTTCGCACCTGCGGGCGCGGGTGCAGGCCGGGCAGCAGCGCAACTGGCTGATCTTCGGCGAGCGCCAGCGCGAGTTCGACAGCATCTGCGCGCAGGAGATCGCCGGCTGGCGCGCGGCAGGCATGCTGCCGGAACTCGACCTGGTGTTTTCCCGCGACGTGACCGGCGGCGAGTATGTGCAGGACCGCATGCGCGTGCGCGCAGACGTGCTGCGCGACTGGATCGCCGAGGGCGCGGTGCTGTACGTGTGCGGCAGCTTGCAGGGCATGGCTGGCGGCGTCGATGCGGCGCTGGAAGAGATGATCGGGCGCGCGGCGCTCGATGACCTGATCGAGACCGGTCGTTACCGCCGCGACGTCTATTAAGTAAGAAGTAAAAACGGGGCGGCGCGGTTACAGCGCCGTCTCGAACCCTTCGAGCACGTTCACCACGTTCACGCCCAGCTCCTTGACCGCATAGCCGCCTTCGAAGATGAACGCGGTGGGCACATTCAGGTATGCCAGCCGCTCGCCGATCTTCAGGTAATCGGCGCTTTGCAAGGCAAACCGCGACAGCGGATCGCCCGCGAACGTATCGACTCCCAGCGACACCACCAGCGCGTCCGCGCCGAAGCTGCCGAGGCGGATGCAGGCCGTCTCCAGGGCCGCAAACCACGCCTTGGCCGAGCTGCCCTGCGGGAGCGGCAAATTCATGTTGAAACCGTGGCCCGCGCCGTCGCCGCGTTCGTCGGCGTGGCCGAGATAAAACGGGTATTCGCTGCGCGGGTCGGCGTGGATCGAGACGAACAGCACGTCGCTGCGGTCGTAGAAAATGCTCTGGGTGCCGTTGCCGTGGTGGTAGTCGATGTCGAGGATGGCCACCTTGCGGGCGCCGTCATCGAGCATGTGCTGCGCCGCCAGGGCGGCATTGTTGAGGAAGCAGTAGCCGCCGAAAAAATCCTTGCCGGCGTGGTGGCCGGGCGGGCGGCTCAGTACGAAGGCGCCGCGTTCGCCCAGGCGCAGCGCGTGGGCGGCGTTGACCGCGCAGTCGGCGCCGGTCTTGGCGGCGGTCCAGGTGCCGGCCGTCAGCGGTGTGCCGCTGTCCATCGAATACAGGCCCATGCGGGCCGTGAAATTATCGGGTTCGATGTCGTGGCGCAGCGAGCGCACCGGCCACACCGACGGGAAGGCGTCGCGTCCGGCGTTGGCCGGATCGAGCGCCAGCCACTCGCTCCAGGCCGTGCGCAGGAAATGCAGGTAGCGCGGGGTGTGGATGCGTTCGAGCGACATCAGCGGCACGCCCTGCGGCGTGACGATGCGGCCCAGGCCGCGCCGGCCCAGTTCGGCCAGCACCGAGTCGGCCCGTTCCGGCTTTTCAAAACACGGCACCAGGTCGCCACGGAAAAATTCGTGGCGGCCCCGGTGTTGGGCGTGCAGCTCGTTGTAGAAAGTTAGCACGCTCGGGCCCCGGTGTTCAGTCGCAGCCGGGAGTGGAGTGGCACAGGTTGCTGTTGCGGTAGGCGGCCACGTAGTCGTCGAACGCGATGCGCGGCGCCGCTTCCATGGCGGCCTGCTCGGCCAGCGATGCGGCGCCCATGGCGTCCAGCGCGGCGGCTTCCACTGCGCCGGGGGCTGCTTGGCGGAAGTACGCGGCGTGCTGTTCGCTTTGGGCCAGGCCGAAGGCGGCAAACGAGTTGTCGTGTTCGCGCAGGGCGACCAGCACTTGCGCCGACGGCGTGAGCGACGGGTCGGCCAGCTTGGCCGCTTGCGCGCGCAGGCTGTCCGCGTGGGCGGTGTCGCCGCGCAGGCTGTCGAGCAGCTCGGCGGCCGGGCGGATGCGCTCGAGCAGCTCCTCGCCCCACTGCGCCAGCGCGACCGGGCCGTGGTCGCCGTCGAGCAGCAAGCCCGGGCGGCGGCCTTCCTTGACCGTGCGCGCGAAGTTGGCGGTGTGGCGCGCGCCTTCTTCGGGCGTGATGGCCGGGCTTTCTTCCAGTGCGCAGAACAGCAGGAAGGCGTCGAGCAGGCGGCCGGCTGCCACGCTGATGCCGACCGGCTCGAACGGATCGACATCCATGCAGCGCACTTCGATGTATTGCACGCCGCGCGCGCACAGCGCCTGGATCGGCCGCTCGCCGGTCTGGATCACGCGCTTGGGACGGATGGTGGCGTAGTACTCGTTTTCGATCTGCAGCACGTTGGTGCTGAGCTGGATCCACTCGCCGTCGCGCTTGGTGCCGAGTTCGGCATAGGGCGCATACGGCTGGTTGACCGCGCGCGTCAGCGCCGCCACGTAGCTGTCGAGGCAGTTCTCGTGCGGGCGCAGGCCGGACTGGGCGTCGTTCTGATAGCCGAGGTCGCTCATGCGCAGGCTGGTGGCGTATGGCAGGTACAGGGTGTCGTCCGACAGCTGTTCGAGCTGGTGCGGGCGGCCGCGCAGGAAGCCGGCCGACAGCGCCGGCGAGGCGCCGAACAGATACATCAGCAGCCAGCTGTAGCGGCGGAAGTTGCGGATCGTGGCCAGGTAGGCTTCCGACTGGTAGGCCTTGGCGCCCAGCTGTTTCGGGTTCGGTTCGTTCTCGGCCAGTACGCGCCACAGCCGCTCGTCGAGCGAGTAGTTGTAGTGGATGCCGGCGATGCATTGCATGGCCTTGCCGTAGCGCAGCGCCAGGCCGCGCCGGTACACGTGCTTGAGCGTGCCGAGGTTGGACGTGCCATACCAGGCAATCTCGATGTCTTCCTCGGCCGGCAGCGCGCACGGCATCGACTGGCTCCATAGCAGTTCGTCGCCGAGCTTGCTGTACGCGTAGCGATGGATGCCGTCGAGGCTGGCGATGGTGGTGGCGATGTCGGACTGGGCAGGGGTGATGAATTCCAGCAGGGTTTCAGCGTAATCGGTGGTGATTTGCGGGTGCGTCAGGGCAGCGCCAAGGGCGACCGGGTGACGGGTGCGGGCCAGCTGGCCGGCGCCGTCGACGCGCAAGGTTTCCCGTTCGATGCCGCGCAAACCGCCTGCCAGCACGGCGCGGTGTTTTTCATCGGCCAGCAAGGCCAGGCGTCGTGTCAAAAGAGTTGGCAATTTGTAATCCTTTTAAGCAAATGCAGTAAGAGCTATTTTGGTGCTGAGAGTAACCGAAATTGGCCAACCCCGCCGAAACCCATCGAAAACGCCGGGAAAAGAAGAGCATTTTAACAAAATGCGTAATAGAAATTATGTGCGCCAACGGACGCCGGCATTTGCCGCACCGGACAAAGTGTTTGGCAGACAGGAAAATTTCGTGATCGCTTGGAAGCTACCCATAATCGTTCCTGTAGCGTAACTTTTTGGAGTAGCAAAATGAGCCAGCGCCAATACCACTCGGTCCTGTTTATCGATGCCCGCGTTGCCGACGCCGGGGTGTTCCTGACCTCGGCAAGCGCGGGTGTGCTGGTGGTGCAATTGGCGCCGGAAGGCGACGGCGTGCAGCAGATCGCCGCTGCGCTGGCCGGCCTGGAAGGGCTCGATAGCATCCAGATTGTGTCGCACGGCGCCAGCGGCCAGTTGCAGATCGGCGACACCGTGCTTGACGCCGCCAGCCTGGCCACCCATGCGGCCGCGCTGGCCGAGTGGGGCGGCGCCCTGCGCGCAGGCGGCGACTTGCTGTTGTACGGCTGCGACGTGGCCCAGGGCGACACCGGCGCCGCCTTCATCGACGCACTGGCGGTCCTTACCGGCGCCGACGTGGCCGCTTCTACCGATGTGACTGGCAGCGACCTGCTGGGCGCCAACTGGACGCTGGAAGCTGCCACCGGCAGCATTGAAGCGGCCAACGCCGTCTCGGTGCAGGCGCAGCAGGACTACGCCCACACGCTGGCGCTGGTCAACAACGGCAGCAATGGCACCCTGACCTTCAACACCAACAGCAACGCTACGCTGCTCAACGCCACCGGCCTGGCTGCCGGCACCGTGGTCAATGTCACCAACATCCTGAATACCGGCCTCGACCTGTATGCCCAGAGCGGCGGCCTCAACAACAGCAGCGTCACGGTCGTCAATGCCAATGGCGTGCTGGGCCTGACCGACGACCGCCTGACCATCAACGGTTCGCTGCTCTCGCCGGTCAGCTACGTGGACCTGCGCGCCAACAGCGGCGTGTTCGACCTGACCAGCATCAAGATCGGCAGTGGCAATGCGGTGGGCAATTTGCTGGGCAACGTGGTGTTTACCGTCTATGCGCTGGACGCCAACTTCCAGCCCACCGGCGGCGGCCAGTCGGTCACCGGCTTGCTCATCAACGAAGACGGCTTGCTCAACCTCGGTGCCTCGGCCAACTTCAAGGGCATCTTCGGCGTACGCATCGTCAATCCACTTGGTTTCGAAATCAGTATCGACGATGTGGCCGTGGCCAATGCCCGCGTGGCGCCGTCGATCACGTCGGCCGGGTACAACGCCAGCACCGGCGTGCTGACCGTGACCGCTGCCGGCATCAACGCCGGCGACAGCATCGATCCGTCCAAGCTCAGCCTGACCGGCCAGGGCGGCAGCTACACGCTGACGTCACCGCTGGTGACCGCCGCCAGCGGCACGTCATTCACGATCCTCCTCAACGCTGCCGACAAGCTGGCCCTCGGTGGCGTGCTCAACAACAACGGCGGCACGGCCGTCAGCGGCGTCGGCTTCAACCTGTCGGCCGGGTTGAACTGGGACGTCAGCCGCCCCAGCGGCCAGGACCTGACCGGCAACCCGGTCACCGTGAGCAACGTGGCAGCGCCCACCATCACCGGCGCCACCTACGACGCCACCACCCATGTGCTGACCGTCACCGGCAGCAACCTGGTCGGCACGCTGGGCGCGGCCAACGACATTACCGTCAGCAAGCTCTCGCTGCGCGGCGAAGGCGGCGTTGCCTATACCCTCAACACTACCGGCAACGTGGAAGTCACCAGCGCCACGTCGTTTTCGGTCACCCTGACCGGCGCCGACGTGGCGGCCATTGCCGCGCTGCTCAACCGCAACGGCACCGCGGCCAGCGGCGGCGCCACGTACCAGCTGACGGCCGGCGACGACTGGAACAGCGTGGTCACCGGCGGCAATATTGGTGTGGCCGGGGTGGGCATCGCGGTGTCCAACGTTGCCAACAGCCCGCCGACGATTACCGGTGTTTCGATCGGCAATGTCAACGACAACGCCACCATCAACCCGTTCGCCAACGTCAATGTCGCCGACATCGACGGCGACAACGTCAGCCTGACCATCAATTACACCGCCGCCAACGGCGTGCTGTCGGGCGCCGGCCTGACCGGCAGCGCCGGCAACTACACGCTGAGCGCCACCTCGCCGGCAGCGCTCAGCGCGCAGCTGAAAGCCTTGACCTTTACTCCGACCGACAACCAGGCCGTGGTGGGCGCCACCGTCAACACCACGTTTTCGCTCACCGCCGTTGATGCCAACGGCCTGGCCAGCGCGGTCAACACCGGTACCGTGGTCAGCGCGCTGTCGGTCAACGACGCCCCGGTCGTTACCGGTACGGTAGGTGGCCAGGCGGTGGCTGCCGGCGGTACCGTGCGGCCGTTTGCCAATGTCGTCATTGCCGATCCCGACGCGGGCAGCTCGGTGATCCTCACCATCACCGTCACCAATACCAATAGCAGCCTCGGTACCTTTACCGCCGCGTCGGCCGCTGCGGCCGGCTTTGTCACCACCGATGGCGGCCTGACCTACACCCACACGTCGACCGCTCCCGGCGCCGCCCAGGCGGCGTTGCAGGCGCTGGTGTACCAGGCGGCGCCCGGCCAGGCCGGCACCGCCACGCTGGCCATCGGCGTCAACGACGGCCATGTCATCGTCAGCAACAGCGTCACCACGGTGCAGTCCAGCGTGCCCAGCGCCACCACCGCGCTGGCGGTGGCGTTTTCTGCCGACAGCGGCATCAGCAATACCGACCTGGTCACCAATGTGGCCGCGCAAACCATCAGCGGCACCCTGTCCGCCGCCCTGCAAAGCGGCGAGCAGGTGCAAATCTCCCTCGACAACGGCGCCACCTGGGCCAATGCCACTGCCAGCGTGGGCAACACCGCCTTCACCCTGGCCGGCCAGACCCTGACCGGCGCCGGCGTGCTGCAAGTGCGGGTAACCAATCCCGGCGGCAGCAATACGCCATACAGCGTCAACTACAAGCTCGACACCACCGCGCCCACCACGACCGGCGGCGCCGTGAGTTTCTCGTCCGACAGCGGCGCCAGCAGCACCGACCTGATCACCCGTACCGCCCAGCAGACCGTCAGCGGTACGCTCACCGCCGGCCTGGCCGCCGATGAGCGCGTGGAAGTCTCGTTGAACAATGGCGTCAGCTGGACCACGGCCAGTTCCAGCGCCGGCAGCACCGCCTGGAGCCTGGCCGGCGTCACGCTTACCGGCAGCAATACCCTGCAGGTACGGGTCGTCGATGCCGCCGGCAACGCGGGCGCTGTACAAGGCACTGCCTATGTGCTCGACGTCACCGGACCCACCGCCACCCTGAGCACCAGTGTCAACGTGATGGGCGCGGGCCAGAGCACCGCGATCACGGTGTCGTTCTCGGAGGCGCCGTACGGCCTGTCGCTGGCCAGTTTTGCCGGCGTCAACGGCACCGTGTCGAACCTGCAGGCCACGGCCGATCCGCGCGTGTTTACCGTGGACTACTCTCCCAACGGCGGCCTGGGCGGCGTGCTCGGTGGCGTGCAACTGGTGGCCGGCACCTATACCGACGTGGCCGGCAATGCCGGCGGCGCGGCGTCCGCGCTGGGGATTTCGATCACGCTGGGACCGACGGTGGTCATCACCAGCGACAAGGCCAGCCTGAACGCCAGCCAGACGGCCAATCTGACCTTTACCTTCAGCGCCGTGCCGTTCGGGTTTGACGCAACCGACATCGTCGCCACCGGCGGCACCATCAGCAACCTGGTCAACCAGGGCGGCGGCGTGTACACGGCGCTGTTTACCCCGGGCGCCAACATCACGGCCCCGGCCTCGGTCACCGTTACCGGCGGCAGCTATACCGACTTCCTCGGCCTGTCCGGCGGCAGCGGCACCACGCCGGTGATCGCGGTCGATACCGTGGCGCCCACGCTGGCCATCACCAGCCCGGCCACGTCCCTCAAGCTGGGCGACACCACCACCGTGGTGTTTACCTTCAGCGAAGCGCCGCTGGGCTTCGTGGTGGGCGATGTGCAGGTTGCCAATGGCGTGCTCAGTAATTTCACCGTTACCGCCAACCCGCTGATCTACACGGCGCAACTGACGCCCAACAGCGGCGTGGCCTCGGGCGCGGTCACCTTGACCGTCAACTCGGGCACGTACACCGACGCTGCCGGCAACGGCGGCACGGCTGCCGTGTCGGCGCCGATTGCCATCGACACCGTGGCGCCGGTCACCACCGGCGCCAGCGTCACCTTCTCGGCCGACAATGGCCCCAGCAGCACCGACCTGGCCACCAATGTCGCTGCGCAAACCGTCAGCGGCACGCTCAATGCCGCGCTGGTGTCCGGCGAAACCGTGCAGGTGTCGCTCGATAACGGCGCCACCTGGGTCAATGCCAGCGGCACGGCCGGCAGCAACGGCTGGAGCCTGGCCGGCGTCAACCTGGCCGGCAGCAACACCTTGCAGGTGCGCGTGGCCGATGCGGCCGGCAACCTCGGCCCCGTCTCGAGCACCACTTATGTGCTCGATACCACGGCGCCTGCCGTGGTGGTGACCAGCAATGCCGCCGCCCTCGGCGTGGGCCAGAGCGCGGTGCTCACGTTCACCTTCACCGAGGCGCCGTTCAATTTCACGACTGCATCGCTGGCCGTGACCGGCGGCGTGGTCGGGAGCTTCACGTCCACTGCCAATCCGCTGGTGTACACGGCGGTGTTTACGCCGACGGCCGGCCAGTCCGGCGCCACCGCGAGCGTGGCGGTCAACGCGGGCGGCTACATCGACAACGCCGGCAATGCCGGCCAGGCCGGTGCCCCGGCAACCTTCGCCGTCAACACCAGCGTGCCCACGCTGACCATCACCAGCAATGACAACGCCCTGGCAATCGGTGACACCGCGCAGATCACGTTTACCTTCAGCAGCGCACCGACCGGCTTTTCGGCCGCCAGCATTGCCGCCGGCAACGGCACCTTGAGCGGTTTCACCGCCACCGCCAATCCGCTGGTCTATACCGCCCAGTTCACGCCGACGGCCGGCCTGGCAGCGGCCACCGCCTCGGTGGTGGTGGCTGGCGGCGCTTACGCCGACGCGTTCGGCAACAGCGGCAGCGGTGCCGCCTCGCTGCCGATGGCCATCGATACGCTGGCGCCCACGCTCACCATTACCAGCGGCAGCGCCGCGCTGGGCGTCGGCCAGACCACCCAGGTGACGTTTACCTTCAGCGAAGCGCCGGTCGGCTTCGACGCCACCACCGTCACCGCCAGCGGCGGTACCTTGAGCGGCCTGGTCGCCACTGCCAACCCGCTGGTGTACACGGCGCTGTTTACCCCGAGCGCCGGCATCCAGGGCGTGGGCGCCAGCTTCGCGCTGGCGCCGGGCGCCGTCACCGACGCTGCCGGCAATGCCGTCGGCACACCTGTGCAGCCAACCCTGGCCATCGATACCCAGGCGCCGGTAGCCGTGGCCAGCAGCGCGGTGTTCTCGGCCGATAACGGCATCAGCGCCACCGACCTGCTCACCAATGTCGCCGCGCAAACCATCAGCGGCACGCTGGGGCAAATCCTGGGCACGGGCGAGACAGTGGAAGTCTCGCTCGACAACGGCGCCTCCTGGACTGCCGCCATCACCACCGGCACCGCCTGGACCCTGGCCGGCCAGACGCTCGCTGGCAGCAACGTGCTGCAAGTGCGCGTGGTGGACGCTGCCGGCAACCACGGCGCCGTCTATGCCCGTACTTACCAGCTCGACACGTCGGTCCCCGCCGCCAGCATCAATGCCAGCGCCACCGCGCTCAAGATCGGCGAAACCGCCACCATTACCATCAGCTTCACCGAAACGCCGGTGGGCTTCACCAGCGCCAGCCTGGCCGTGACCGGCGGCACGCTCGGCACCCTGACCGCTACCAGTAACCCGCTGGTCTACACGGTAGTCTTCACGCCGACCGCCGGCGTCAACAACGGCAGCGGCACCGTGCAGGTAATCCCCGGCAGCTATACCGACAGCGCCGGCAATGCCGGCCTCGGTGCTGCGATCCCGACGATTGCCATCGACACGCTGGCGCCCACCACCATCGGCGGCGCCGTCAGCTTCTCGAGCGATACCGGCGCTGCTGGCGACCTGGTGACCAGCGTCGCCGCGCAAACGATCAGCGGAACCCTGAACGCCAACCTGGCCGCCGGCGAAACGGTGGAAGTCTCGCTCGACAATGGCGTGACCTGGGTGGCAGCGACTGCCGCTGCTGGCACCAGCGGCTGGACCCTGGCCGGCCAGACCCTGTCGGCCGGCTTCGGCCAGCAGGTGCAGGTGCGCGTGTCGGACGCTGCCGGCAACCATGGCGCTGCGACCGGCTTTGGCTATACGTTTGACAATACGCCACCGACGGTGCAGGTCACCAGCAGCCTGGTTTCGCTCAACAGCGCCGATACGCCGCTGATCACCTTCACCTTCAGCGAAGCGCCGGCGAATTTCTCCAACACCAGCCTGTTGGTCAGCGGCGGGGTGCTGGGCCCCGTGATCGCCACCGCCAATCCGCTGGTGTACACGGCCGTACTGACGCCCACACCGGGCCAGGCGGCAGGCACGGCGACGGTCGTCGTGGCGGACGGCACTTACACCGATGCAGCCGGCAACGCCGGCGTGGGCGCCAGTACGCCCACCATCAACTACAACACGGCAGCGCCCGGCGTGGCGATCAGCAGCGATGTGGCCGCCCTCAACGGCAGCGGTACGGCGCTCATCACGTTCCGCTTCAGCACCGTGCCTACCGGCTTTGCCAATGGCGCTGTGACAGTCACCGGCGGCACCTTGAGCGCAATTACCGTCGATGCCGGCGATCCGCTCGTGTACACCGCCGTGTTTACGCCAGCGGCCGATCAAACACAGGGTACGATCACCATCGCCGATAACGCCTACAACGCAGGCGGCACGAGCGGCGTGGGCGCCAGCCTGGCGCCGCTCGTCATCGACAACGTGGCCCCCACCCTGGCCATTACCACCGACACCGCCATGCTCAAGACCGGCGCCACCGCGCTGATCACGTTGACCTTCAGCGAGGCGCCGGTCGGCTTTACGCTGGCCAGCCTGGGCGCCGCCGACGGTGCATTCAGCAACCTGGTGCAAACCGCCAACCCGCTGGTGTACACGGCGGTGCTGACGCCGTTTGCCAGCGTGGCGGCAGGCAGCGCCCAGATCACCGTGGCGCCGTTCACCGACCTGGCCGGTAATCCCGGCACTGTCAGCGTCACGCCCACCATCGTCATCGATACCGTCGTGCCGCTGATCACCGGTGCCAGCGTGACGTTCTCGGCCGATCACGGCGCCAGCGGCACCGACCTGGTGACCGATACCGCGCTGCAGGATATCTCCGGTACCCTGTCGGGCGCGCTGGGGTCAGGCGAGTTGGTGGAAATCTCGCTGAACAACGGCACCACCTGGCTGACCGCAGTTGCCGCGCCGGGCGCCACGAGCTGGCAGTTGCCCGGCCAGCTGCTCTCCGCCGGCAGCGGCGCCGTGCAGGTGCGCGTGAGCGATACCTTCGGCAACCACGGCCCGGTGAGCGCGTACGCCTATACCATCGACGCCACGGCGCCCACGGTGGCCATTGCCAGCGCGATGACCAGCCTGCGCGACGGCCAGTCGGCGCTGATCACGTTGACCTTCAGCGACGCGCCCATCGGCTTCGTCCAGGCCGACCTGGTGCCGACCGGCGGCACCCTGAGCAACTTCACCGTCACCGCCAACCCCCTGGTGTACACCGTGCTGCTCACCCCAACGGCAGGCTCGACAGTTGGCGCCAGCGTCAGCCTGGCCGATGGCCTGTACACCGATGCGGCCGGCAACCTTGGCACTGGCGGCGCCCTGCCATCGATCTCGGTCGATACCGTGGCGCCATCGCTGACTATCGATACCAGCACCAGCAGCCTCAAGGTGGGCGAGACCGCCACCATCACGTTTACCTTTACCGAACCGCCGGTCAGCTTCACGCTCGGCGATATCAGCGCCGCCAACGGCACGCTTGCCAACTTCATCGCCAGCGCCGACCTGCTGGTGTACACCGCGACCTTCACGCCGCAGCCGGGCCTGGCCGGCGCCAACGTCTTCATCAGCGTGGCGCCGAATGTGGTGGTGGACGCTGCCGGCAACATCGGCACCGGCGCCAGCAGCGCGCCGATCGCCATCGACACGCTGGCCCCCGGCATCACCGGCGCGTCGGTCGCCTTCTCGGCCGACAATGGCGTCAGCAACACCGATTTGATCACCGATACTGCTGCCCAGGTCATCAGCGGCACCCTCAACGGCGCGCTGGGCACCGGCGAACGGGTGCAAGTCTCGCTCGACAACGGCGCCAGCTGGCTCACCGCAGTGGCCACGTCCGGCACGCAATGGGCGCTGGCGCTGCAAGTGCTGCCCGATAATGGCGGCGCGGGCGGCACGGTGCAGGTGCGCGTGGCCGACGTGGCCGGCAACACCGGCCCGGTGTTCTCGGCCAACTACCTGCTGGACCTGGTGGCGCCTACCATGACGATTGTCAGCAGCACCACCGTGCTGCGTGACGGCGAGATAGCCACCTATACATTGACCTTCAGCGAAGCGCCGGTCGGCTTCGATGTCACCGACCTGGTGGCCATCAACGGCACCCTGGCCAGCTTTACCGTCACCGCCGATCCGCGCGTGTACACGGTACAACTGACGCCTGACGCCGGCCTGGCCGGCGCCGGCGCTTACGTCAGCCTGGTGGTCGGGCAGTACACCGACGCTGCCGGCAATCTTGGCGCGGGCTTCACGTCGGCGCCGATCGCGGTTGACAGCGCCCCGCCCGTGCTGCAAATTACCAGCAACGCCGGCATCCTGGCGCTGGGCCAGCAGGCCGTGATCAATTTCAGCTTCAACGAACTGCCGGTCGGCTTCGATATCGGCGATATCGTGGTCACCGGCGGCACCATCAGCGGCTTCGCCCAGACTGCCAATCCGCTGGTGTATACGGTGATTCTCACGCCCGACCAGGGCGTGGCCAACGGCACCGCCAGCATCACCGTGGCCGGCGGTTATACCGACGTGGCCGGCAATCCGGGCGGGCTGGCGTCGATGACGCCGATCAGCTACAGCACGCTGGCGCCCACCACCATCGGCGCGTCGGTGGCGTTCTCGAGCGACACCGGCATCAGTGGCAGCGACCTGATTACCAACAATCCGCTGCAATCGATCGCCGGCACCCTGAGCGCCAACCTGGCCGCCGGTGAAACGGTCGAAGTCTCGCTCGATGGCGGCGCCAGCTGGAGCGCTGCCGTCACCCCGGCCGGCGCCAATGCCTGGGCGCTGCCGGCGCCGGTGCTGCTGGCCGGCGCAGGACAGGTGTACGTCCGCGTCAACGACGCTGCCGGCAACCATGGCCCGGTCTGGTCGTCGGCCTACGTGATCGACACCACCGCACCGAGCGTGGTCATCACCAGCGATCTGACCACGCTGTCGGCCGGCCAGAGCGCCAATCTCACCTTTACCTTCAGCGAAGCGCCGCAGTTCTTCACCGCCGCCAGCCTGACGGTGGAAGGCGGCACCATCAGCGGCCTGGCGGTCACCGCCAACCCGAACGTGTACAGCGCGGTGTTTACGCCCGCTGCCGGTTACAACGGTGCCGCCAACGTATCGCTGGCGCCCGGCGGCTTTATCGACACCGCCGGCAACCCCGGCCTCGGTGCCGCCGCGCCGACCATGCTGGTCGATGCGGTGGCGCCAAGCCTGGTCATCACCAGCAGCAGCGCCCAGCTCAAGGCCGGCGACACGGCGGTGATCACCTTTACCTTCACCGAAGCGCCGGTGGGCTTCGGGCCCGATGATGTCGATGTGTCCAACGGCGTGCTGTCGGGTCTGACCGCCACCGCCGATCCGCGGGTGTACACGGCGCTGTTTACCCCGAGCGCCGGCGTGTCCGGCGCCAGCGCCGCCATCGGCGTGGCGGCGGGCGGCTACACCGACCTGGCCGGCAATGCCGGCGCCGCCGCCGCCGGCGTGCAGATTCCGGTCGATACGCTGGCGCCGGCGTCGTCCGCGATCGGCTTCCCGGACTTTTCGGCCGATACCGGAGTGAGCAATGCCGACCTGGTGACGTCGGTGGCTGAACAGACTGTCAGCGGCCGGCTGTCGCTGCCACTGGCGGCCGGCGAGAGCGTGCAGGTTTCGTTCGACAACGGCATCACCTGGCAGACCGCCACGGTGGCCACCAATGGCGCCGAGACCACCTGGTCGCTGGCGCATACCCTGACCGGCAGCGGCGTGCTGCGGGTGCGGGTGGCCGACACCTTCGGCAACCTCAGCCCCGAAACCTTCAACAACTACACGCTCGACCAGAGCGCGCCCACCGTCACCATCACCAGCAACGTGGCGGTGGCCAACGGCGTCGATGGCGCGGTCATCACCTTCACGTTCTCCGAGCCGCCTGCCGGCTTCTCGGCGGCCAGCCTGGCGGTAACCGGTGGTGCGCTGGGGGCGCTCACCGCCACCGCCGATCCGCTGGTGTACACCGCTGTCTTCACGCCGCAGGCCGGCGTGGCGGCCGGCACCGCCAGCATTGCCGTCACCGGTGCATACGGCGACACCGCCGGCAACAGCGGTGCGCCGGGCAGCCTGCCGTCGCTGCAGATCGATACGGTGGCCCCGGTTGCCACCGTCACCGGCGGCGTGCAGCTGTCGAACGATACCGGCACCCCGGGCGACCTGATCACCAATGATCCGCAGCAGACCCTGAGCGGCACGCTGTCGGCGCCGCTCGCTGCCGGCGACGTCGTGCAAGTGTCGGTCGATGGCGGCCAGACCTTTGCCGCCGCCACTGTCACCGGCACCGGCTGGACCCTGGCCGGCCAGATCCTGGCCGCCAGCGGCACCCTGGTGGTGCGCGTGGCCGATGCCGCCGGCAATGTCAGCACCGCTGTCAGCACGCCGTACACGGTCGATACGGTGGCGCCAACCGTGGCCATTGTCAGCAGCAGCGCAGTGCTGTTGCCGGGCCAGAGCACCACGCTCACCTTGACCTTCAGCGAGGTGCCGCAAGGCTTGACGGCCGCGGCCCTGGCGGTCACCGGCGGCACCGTGAGCGGCTTTGCGGTCACCGCCAACCCGGCCGTGTACACCGCCGTGTTCACGTCCGACCCGGGCTATACCGGCGCCGTCGGCGTCACCGTGGCTGCCGGCAGCTACAGCGATGCGGCTGGCAACGCGGGCACCAGCGGCACGTTGCCGGGACTGGTCGTCGATGGCAGCGCGCCGACGCTTGCCATTACCAGCGACGTGACGGCGCTCAAGGCCGGCGACACCGCGCTGATCACCTTTACTTTCAGCGAGGCGCCACAGGGCTTTACCGCCGACGATATCGTGGTGGCCAACGGTGTGCTGTCCGGCTTGACGGTCACCGACAATCCGCTGGTGTACACCGCGCGGTTCACGCCGGACGCCGGCCTGGCCAGCGGCAACGCCGCCATCAGCGTGGCGGCTGCGGTGTATACCGACCTGGCCGGCAATGGCGGCCTGGGCGCGGTCGCACCGCAGATCGCCATCGACACCCTGGCGCCGCTGACCGTCGCCATCGGCGTGCCCGGCTTTTCGGCCGACACCGGCGCCAGCAACACCGACCTGGTCACGTCGGTGGCTGCCCAGACCGTGCGCGGCAACCTGTCGGTGCCGCTGGAGGCCGGCGAGCGCGTGGAAGTGTCGTTCGACAACGGCGCCAACTGGCAAACCGCCACGGTGGACACCACCGGCGCCGCCTGGACCATCGACCACACGCTGGCTGGCAGCGGCGTGCTGCGGGTGCGCGTGGCCGACGCCTTCGGCAATACCGGTCTCGAAAGCGCCACCGACTACGTGCTCGACCAGAGTGCGCCGCAGGTCACGCTTAGCAGCGATGTTGCCGCCATCGGCGCCGCCGGCACGGCCGTCATCACGCTGACCTTCTCCGAAGCCCTGGCTGGCGTCACCGCCGCCAGCTTGAGCACCACGGGCGGCACCATCGGCGCCCTGGTCGCCACTGCCGACCCTACCGTGTACACCGCCGTCTTCACGGCCGAAGCCGGTTACAACGGCCCGGTCGGCGTGGCGCTGGCCGCCGGCAGCTACACCGACGTAGCCGGCAACCCCGGCGTGGGCGGTGCGCTGACGGGCCTGGTGGTGGACACCATCGCACCGACCCTGGTCATCACCAGCAGCACCGACGCCGTCAACAGCGCCGGTACCGCGCTGATCACCTTCACCTTCAGCGAAGCGCCGCTGGGCTTCGACAGCGCCGCCATCGCGGTCACCAATGGCGCGCTGTCGGGGCTGACCGCTACCGCCGACCCGCTGGTGTACACGGCGGTGTTTACGCCCAACGCCGGCGTGGCCAGTGGCACCGCCGCCATCACCGTGGCCGCTGCCGCCTACACCGACCTGGCCGGCAATGGCGGCATTGCCGCCATCGGCCCGCAAATCGCCATCGACACGCTGGCCCCGCTCGCAGTTGCCAGCGGCAGCCCGCGTTTCTCGTCCGATACCGGCATCAGCAGCACCGATCTGATCACGTCGGCAGCGCAGCAGACGGTCAGCGGCGATTTGTCGCTGCCGCTGGCAGCCGGCGAAGCGGTGCAGGTATCGTTCGATGACGGCGCCACCTGGCAAATCGCCACGGTCAATGGCACCGGCTGGTCGCTCGACCACGCGCTGACCGGTAACGGCGTGCTGCAGGTGCGCGTGATCGACGCTGCCGGCAACACCAGCCCCGCCACCGTCAACGCCTACGTGCTGGCGCAGGCAGCGCCCACCGTCGTCATTACCAGCAACGTGCCGGTGGCCAACGGCGTCGAGCCGGCCATCATCACCTTCACCTTCTCGGCCGCGCCGGTGGACTTCACTGCCGCCAACGTGGCGGTCACCAGTGGCACCCTGGGGCCGCTTACCGCCACCGCCGACCCGCTGGTATACACCGCCACCTTCACGGCGCCTGCCGGCGTGCCGGCCGGTACCGCCACCATTGCCGTGTCGGGCTTTAACGATGCTGCCGGCAACAGCGGCACCAATGCCACGCTGCCATCGCTGCAGATCGATACCGTGGCGCCGGTAGCCGCGGCGACCGGTGCCATCGGCTTCTCCACCGACAGCGGCACGCCTGGCGACCTGGTCACCAACAATCCACGGCAATCGCTGAGCGGCACGCTGTCGGCGCCGCTGGCCGAGGGCGACGTGGTGCAAGTGTCGATCGACGAGGGCCGCACCTGGGTCACGGCGATTGCCATCGGCCAGGCCTGGACCCTGGACGGCCTGACCCTCCCAGAGAACGTCAGCGGCACCCTGGTGGTGCGGGTGGCCGACGCGGCCGGCAACGTCAGCGCCGCCCAGAGCGTGCCTTACCTGGTGGACACGATCGCCCCGACCGTCACCATCACCAGCAGCGCCGCCGCACTGGTCGAAGGACAGGGCGCCACGCTGACCTTTACCCTCAGCGACGCCGGCGTGCTCAACGTGTCCAACATCATCGTCACCGGCGGTACGCTGACCAACTTCACCGGCAGCGGCACCACCTACACCGCCACGCTTACCGCGACCGGCACCGCGCCGGTCTCGATCGGCGTGCCGGGCCAGCTGCTGACCGATGCCGCCGGCAACACCAACAGCGCCACCGTGCCGCTGGTGCTGCCGGTCAATAGCGGCCAGCTGACCACGGTCGATGGTGTCGGTATTGTGACCGTGATCGGCGTGGACGACCGTACCGGGCTGATCTCGCGCACGGTGACCGTGCCAGTGATTAACCCTGGCCGGGACGACGTGGAGGGTACCCCGCATCCCACGCTGGCCGACATTCCGCTTGGCATCGCGGCCAACGCCAACGGCGTGGGCAGCACCCTGACCGTCAGCGTACCGGTGGGCGTGGGCTTCGAGTCCACCGGTCCGTCGGTCCTGCTGGCCGGCGCCATGGCGGCGACCGACCTGATCGGCCGCATCGACGACCATACGGTCGTCAGCAGCACCCGCACCGCGATGGAAGACCAGGCGCGCCTGTTCCTGGCCAGCCAGGATGCCAGCGAGCTGCAGCAGAATGGCACCTTGCGCATCTCGGGCAACAGCACCATCAACGATACCTGGCTGCTGATTGCCGGCGACACTTCGGTGCAGGCCGGCACCATGGCTGCCGCACAGGGACCGCGCGCCGGCGCCCTGGCCGC
The DNA here is from genome assembly GCF_034479515.1 of Duganella zoogloeoides. Lineage (NCBI taxonomy): Bacteria > Pseudomonadati > Pseudomonadota > Betaproteobacteria > Burkholderiales > Oxalobacteraceae > Duganella > Duganella zoogloeoides. The sequence goes on along the minus strand of NZ_CP140152.1, from coordinate 5,857,595 downwards.
TGCCGCCGCCGTGATCGATCCCGATACCGAGATCGCGCTGGTGATCGATGCACGCGGCCTGTCCGGCGTGGGCCTGCAGATCGATAATCTCGACTTCGGCGCCATCGTCGGCGCGGCGCGTGTGCAGGGTGGGCAGGGTAGCAACTTCCTGATCGGCGACGCCGCCGCCCAGCACATCACCCTCACCGTGGGCCTCGACAACGACACGCTGTACGGCAACGGCGGCAACGATATCCTGGGCACCGGTGGCGGCAACGACTACCTCGACGGCGGCGACGATGACGATATCCTGTTCGCCGGCGCCGGCAACGACGTCCTGGTGGCAGGCGCCGGCAACGACGTGCTGCAGGGTGGCCGCACCGACAGCGGCCAGTGGCGCTTCACGCTCAAGGCCGATGGCACCGTGCTGGGCACGCACGAATCGACCCTGCTTGGCGTCACGCAAACCATCGCCACGTCCGAGCTCAATATGAGCATCCAGCAGCTGGGCTTTGTGGCTGCCGATGCCGTGCGCCTGGAAACGCTGTCGCTGCTGTACCACGCGGCGTTCGACCGCGCCCCCGACCTGATCGGCCTGACGTACTGGACCAACCAGGCCATGACGGCCCAGCAATACGCTGGCGCCTTCCTGGGCCAGGTCGAGGCGCGCGATGGCCTGATGAAGCTCGGTAACGCCGACTTCGTCTCGGCCCTGCTGCGCAACACGCTCGACCGCGAACCGACCGCCGCCGAAATGTCCGGCTTCGTGGCGCGGCTCGATGCGGCGCCCGGCGACGTCGGCGTGCGCGCCGCCGTGCTGACCGATATCGCCAACAGCGACGCCCACAAGGCCGCGTGGTGGACCGCCGACGGCATGGACCTCGGTGGCCGCACGCTCGATCAGGAACAGGGCTGGCTTGCCGGCTCCGGCAACGACCGGCTGGTGGTCGGCAGCGGGTCCAACCTGCTGGTCGGCGGCGACGGCACCGACACGGCCGTGTTTACCGGCGCGGCTGCCGGCCATCAAGTGGTGCTGGCCAACGAAACCGTCTATGGCGACAACGGCGCCGACGTGATGGTGGGCCAGGGCCTGGGCAGCATGAACACCGTGCGCCAGATCGAGCTCGGCGAATTCGACGGCAAGGTGTTCGACCTGTCCTTCACCCAGGCCGCCACGTCCACGCTGCGCGAAATCGGCATGTTGTACCAGCTCACGCTCGACCGCGCGGGCGACCTCGAGGGCTTCCAGTACTGGCTGGCGCAGAACACCACCGGCGCCACGCTGGCCCATGGCTTCACGCAGTCGGCCGAGTTCCAGCGGCTGTACGGCACGCTCGACGACGCCGCCTTCGTGACCCAGCTGTACCGCAACATCACCGATGCGGCGCCCGATACGGCCACGCTGGCGCGCTGGGACACTTACCTGGACAACCACAGCCGCGACGAAATGGTGGCGCAACTGGTGGTCGATGCGACCCTGGTCGGCATCCAGAGCGGCGCCAACGGACTGGCCCTGGTCGGTTACTGGTAACTTGATATTCTGAATCCGGAGACAGGACTTTTGCTGGAGGAGACAGTTACCTAAAGTAGATAAAAGGTGGTGAAAATCGCCCGGTGTGCTGTGTATAATCGGCGCGTATTCCCCAGTGGGAGCGCGCCATCTTATCCGTCAACAGCTCTGAAAAAGTACGGCCGAGTATCCTGATCGTCGATGACGAACGGGAGGAACTGCGTGTGCTCACCGACCTGCTGCGGCGCCAGTTCTACCACGTGCGCAGCGCGGCCGACGGCGCTGCCGGCTACCAGAGCGCGCTGGCCCAACCGCCCGACCTGATCCTGCTCGACGTGCGCATGCCGGTGGTGGACGGCTTTGCCGCGTGCCGCCTGCTCAAGGCCGACCCGGTTACGCGCGACATCCCGGTGCTGTTCCTGAGCGCCCTCGACGACCCCGACGAACGGGTGGCCGGCCTGGCCATGGGCGGCGTCGATTTCATCACCAAACCCTATCACCCGGCCGAGGTGTTTGCGCGCGTGCGCATCCACCTCGAGCTGGCGGGCGTGCGCGCCGCCGCCGCCGCTGCCGTGGTGGCAGCGGCGGCCGTCATCGCCGGACCGGCGCCGGCGCCGACGCCCCAGGCAACCCCGGTTCATCCCGACATCCATTTTCATCCGCATCCCGACGCCGTCATGACCGACGCCGCCATGCGCCTGATCGACGACAACCTGGCCGCGCCGCTTACGCTGGCCGGCATCGCGCGCGCGCTGGGCACGTACGAAAAGCGGCTGTCGCAGGCGTTCCGCCAGCAGGCCGGCATCACCGTGTTTGCCTACCTGGCCGAGGCGCGCATGATGCGCGGGCGCCAGCTGCTGGTCGATACCGACATGAGCGTGCAGCAGATCGCCGAGCAGATCGGCTTTCGCAGCGCCGCCAATTTCGCCACCGCCTTCCGTGAACACGCCGACGCCACGCCCACCGCCTACCGGCAGTCGGTGCGGCAGGCGGTCGGCCATTCATGACCCCGGGCTCTGCTGCCGATGCTGGTGCCGATGCTAGTGCTGACGCGGCCGCAGCCGCAGCCGCAGCCGCAGCCGCGCTGCTGCTGGCGCAGGAACGGTTACGCCTGCTGGCGCGCCTGAACCATGACCTGCGCGCACCGCTGGCGCAGATCGCCGCGCGCGCCCACGGTGATGGCCTGGACGATATCGCCCATCTCGCGCGCCGCCACCTGGCCTGGCTCGGCGACCTGCACGCGTGCGCCCGGTACGAAGTGGCAGCGCCCGAACTGGCGCCGGCGCCGACGTATCTGCACGCGCTGCTGCAAGCCCACGGCGTACGCTACCAACCGCAGTCGCTGCCGGGCCTGGCCATGCTCGATGCGCGCCTGCTGGCGCAGGTGCTGGAACGCATGGCGGGGCACTCCGGTGCGCCGCTGGTGCTGGACGTTGCCGCAGCGGCAGATGGCATGCTGGCGCTGGCTTTCCACACCGGTGATGGAAACGGCGACGCTGGCGATAGCGACAGCGGTAGCGGCCACTGGAGTCGTAATGACGTCGGCACAGGTGCAGAGGACGGGGCGGTGATGGGCGTCGCGTGGACCGACGTGCGCGCCACGCTGGAGCGCGATGATCTTGCGCCGGGCCTGGTGCTGGCGGCGCACCTGGTACGCGCCATGGGCGGGCGCTTGCAGCAGGCCGGCACAGCGCTGCGCTTCACCTTCACCGCTGCGCCGGCAGACGAAGACCAGGCCACGCCGCCAAGTCCCTTTACGGCGCGCGACGCATTGCCGACGCCGTTCGGCGACGGCCTCACCGTGCTGGTGCTCGAGCCGCACGACGCCATGCGCGATTACCTGACCGAAGTGTTCGACAGCGCCGGCTTCACGCTGTGCTACGACGTCCAGGAACTGGACGGTATTCCACCTGCGCTGGTCGTGTGCGCCGATGCCGATGCCGAAGCCGAAGCCGATGCCGAAGCCGAAGCCGAAGCCGAAGCCGATGCCGAAGCCGATGCCAACGCCAGCACAGGCACAGGCACAGGCACAGGCACAGGCACAGGCACAGGCACAGCTGCGGCCGCTGCCGCCGCCGCCGCCCCAGCAGCCGCAGCAGATGGTGCCCATGGGTATCGGTATCAAACCGCGCCGCGCCTGCTGCACGCGCTGCGCCCGCCCGCGCGGCCGGAAGATTTCGAGGTGGTATTGTTCAAGCCGGCGCCGGCGCAGCAGTTGCTCGCTGCCGCGCGTCGCCTGCTGGGGAAATAAAAACTACAGCGGCCGGCGGCCGCCGCTGACCCGTTCGATGTCGGCGATGTCGCGCCAGCTCTGGACGTCGGTATAGCCGGCGCTGGCCAGCAATGCGCGCACGGCGTCGGCCTGGTCGTAGCCGTGTTCCATCAGCAGCCAGCCTTGCTGCGCCAGGTGCGCCGGGGCGCCGGCGACCAGGATGCGCAACGCCGAGAGGCCGTCCGCGTGATCGGTCAGCGCACCGACCGGCTCGTAGCGCAAATCGCCTTCGGACAGGTGGCGGTCGCCGCTGGCGATGTATGGCGGGTTGGAGGCGATGATGTCGAACGGCGGTGTATCGGCCAGCGCCGCGAACCAGTCGCTGTGCAGGAACGTCACGCGCACGCCGTTGGCGTCGGCATTGCGGCGGGCGACTGCCAGCGCGTCGGCGCTGACATCGAGCGCGGTGACGTCGGCATCGCGCCGCGTGTGTGCCAGCGATACCGCAATCGCGCCGCTGCCGGTACCCATGTCGAGCACCCGGCCGCCTTGCGGCAGACGGGCGAGCGTCAACTCCACCAGCAGCTCGGTATCGGGGCGCGGGATCAGCACCGCGCCTGACACGTCGAACGGCAGGCCGAAAAATTCGCGCTGGCCCACCAGGTAGGCCACCGGTTCGCCGGCCAGGCGCCGCTGCACCAGGTCGCCGAAGCGCTGCGCTTCGTCGGGCGTCAAGGCGCGCTCGGAGCCGGTGATCAAACCGACGCGCGTGGTGTTGAGTGCATGGCACAGCAGCACGCGCCAGTCGAGCGCATCGAGCAGCGCCTGCCGTTGCAGGGCGCCGACGGTCACGCCGGCAACGAGGTCGGTGACCGCTGCGATCATGCGCGGCTGCGGCGGATCAGCGCCCACGCCAGCGCAATGGTAAACAGCGCGAACCACAGGAATGCCCACTGCGGAATCGACAGGCCGAACCACGGCGCGGTAGCGTCCTCGCACAGGCCGTCAGCCTTGAACAGGAACGGCAAGTACGTGGCAGTGGGGATTTTGTTCAGAAAAGTTTCCACCGGGTCGATGCCGCACGACAGGCCCGGATTGGCCAGCACGTACAAATGCTTGCCGGCGGTGTACAGGCCGCCCAGTGCGGCCAGCAAGGCCACGCCGGCGCCAAGCTTCGGCTTGGGGATGTACGCGCCGACCAGGGCAGCGATACCGATCGCCAGGAACAGGTAGCGCTGGATCACGCACAACGGGCAGGGCAGCAGGTCAAGCCCATGCTGGAGATACAGGGCAACGCCGATCAGGCCGAAGCTGGCGACGGCGATGGACAACAGCAGGGAGCGTGATTGGTGCATGGTGGTTCCGGTCAGGTTGGACAATGGACGATGGGCGACAATCGTGGATTTTCGCACAAAGTTGCTGGTTTGGCCTTAGCGGCTTCTTAAGCTCAGTCGCCCAGCGCCGCCAGCAACTCGGCCTGGTGCTCGGCCGCCAGCGCATTGGTCAATTCGGTCAAATCGCCATCCATGATGAAGTCGAGCTTGTACAAGGTCAGGTTGATGCGGTGGTCGGTCATGCGGCCTTGCGGATAGTTATACGTGCGGATCCGTTCGCTGCGGTCGCCCGAGCCGATCAGGCTCTTGCGGGTGGCCGCTTCCTTCGACTGCTGTTCGCGCAACTGCACGTCCTTGATGCGGGCCGCGAGCACCTTCATCGCCTGCGCCTTGTTCTTGTGCTGCGAGCGGTCGTCCTGGCACTCGACCACGATGCCGGTGGGCAGGTGGGTCAGGCGCACGGCCGAATCGGTCTTGTTGATGTGCTGGCCGCCAGCGCCCGACGCGCGGAAGGTGTCGATGCGCAGGTCGGCCGGGTTGATGTGGACGTCCTCGACCTCGTCGGCCTCGGGCATCACTGCCACCGTGCAGGCCGACGTGTGGATGCGGCCTTGCGTCTCGGTGGCGGGCACCCGCTGCACGCGGTGGCCGCCCGATTCGAATTTCAGTTTCGAGTATACGCTGTTGCCCACCAGGCGCACGATCACTTCGCGGTAGCCGCCGAGGTCCGACGCCGATTCCGACACCACCTCGACTTGCCAGCGGTTGCGCTCGGCAAAGCGCGTGTACATGCGCAGCAGGTCGCCGGCAAACAGCGCCGATTCGTCGCCGCCGGTGCCGGCGCGAATTTCCAGGAAGATGTTGCGCTCGTCGTTGGCATCCTTCGGCAGCAGCATTTTTTGCAGTTCCAGCTCCAGCTCGGCCAGGCGCTCCCTGGCTGCCTCGATCTCGTCCTGGGCGAACTCCTTCATTTCCGGGTCCGATAACATGTCTTGCGCCGCCACCAGGTCGCCTTGCGCGTCCTGGTAGGATTTATACAGCGCGACCAGCGGGCCGAGTTCGGCGTGTTCGCGCGTCATCTTGCGGTAGGCGTCCATATTGGCGGTGGCGCCTTCGGACATCAGCAATTCATCGAGTTCGACCAGGCGGTTCGCCAGTTGGTCGAGCTTGGCCAGCATGGATGGTTTCATAGCGTATTTCTGTGAGAGGTATAACGGAGGCCGCATCGATCGACGCGGCAGCATGGCAGGGGAGGGGCGCTAACGACGGCCGCGGAATAGCTGTGGCAGCAACTGTGCCAGGTGGGCGCGTTCTTCGCCCTGGGCGCGGTGCAGCGCCTGCTGCGGGCCATGCATGAACTTGGCAGTGAGGCCGCGCGACAGCGCTTCCAGCACTGCGTCGATATCTTCGCCCTTGGCCAGCATCTTGCGCGCGCGGTCGAGTTCGAGCTGGCGCAGCGCCTCGCCGTTCTCGTGCAGGCTCTGGATGACCGGCACCACGGCGCGGTCGTCGATCCAGTGCATGAACGACTGCACCCGGGTCTCGATGATGGCTTCGGCTTGGGCGACGGCGGCCTGGCGGTTTTCCATGCCGGCCTGCACCACCTTGCCGAGGTCGTCCACGGTGTACAAAAACGCGTCGTTCAGGCGCGCCACTTCGGGTTCGATATCGCGCGGCACGGCCAGATCGACCATGAACATCGGCTTGTGACGGCGCGCCTTGATGGCCCGCTCGACCATGCCAAGGCCGATCAGCGGCAGCGACGAGGCGGTGCACGAGATGACGATGTCGAACTGGTGCAGCTTGTCCTGCAACTCGGCCAGGCGCATGGCGCGGCCGCCAAAGCGGTGGGCCAGCGCTTCGCCGCGTTCCAGCGTGCGGTTGGCGATGGTGATGCTGCGCGGGTTTTGCGCGGCAAAATGCGTGGCGCACAATTCGATCATTTCGCCGGCGCCGATGAACAGCACGTTCTGCTCGGAGATCTTGTCGAAGATGCGCTGCGACAGGCGCACGGCAGCGGCCGCCATCGACACACTGTGGGCGCCGATCTCGGTGGTGCTGCGCACTTCCTTGGCCACCGAAAAACTACGCTGGAACAGCTGGTGCAGATAGGTGCCGAGGCCGCCGGCTTCGTCGGCGGTGCGGATCGCGTCCTTGATCTGGCCGAGGATTTGCGTTTCGCCCAGCACCATCGAATCGAGCCCGGACGCCACGCGGAACGTGTGGCGCACGGCGTCGTGCTGCGGCAGCATGTACAGGTGCGGGCGCAGGTCGGCGTAGTTGAGCTTGTGAAAATCGGCAAGGAAATGGGCGCCGGCGTCGAGCGGATCGGGTACCTGGCTGGCCGCGTAAAGCTCGGTGCGGTTGCAGGTGGACAGGATGGCTGCCTCGTCGGCGCCGCGATGGTCGATGCGTTCGAACCACGAGCGCGCCGCCACCACCGCCTGGCCCAGTTGCTCGGGGGCGAACGCCAGCTGCTCGCGCAGCGAGACAGGGGCGGTATGGTGGTTGAGGCCGACGGCAAGCAGCTGCATTTCGGTTCCGGGCGGGGCCAGTGTCATGAATTAGCGGACATTATAGCGCGATGTCCCTACTGCTGCCGGGGTGACTGCTTAAGGAGAGAGCAGTGGGAGGGCAACCAGCGGTTCACATTTCAGGCGCCCAGCTTTTCCAGGCGGTAACCGTAGCTGTACACCGGCACCAGCCGGAAGCCGTTTTCTGGCTTCAATTGCAACTTGTTGCGTACCCGCGAGACGTGGGTGTCCATGGTGCGCGACGGCACGGCGGTCTCGCGTATCCACACCGCTTCGTGGATGTAGGCGCGCGACAGCGGACGGCCGATGTTGCGGAAAAATAACAGTGCCAGGTAGAACTCCTTATGGGTGACATCGAGCACGATGCCATCCATCAGCAAGCGACCGGGGCGGGTCTCGAATACATACTGACCGAACTGCAACTGCTCGGCGCCGTTCTGGGCCGGGTAGGCGCGCCGCAGCAGCGCCTGCACGCGCGCCACCATTTCACTGCGGCGCAGCGGCTTGATCATGTAGTCGTCGGCGCCTGCACCGAGGCCGGCAACGATGTCGTCCTCGCCGGAACTGGTGGTGAGAAACAGCACCGGCGCGGTGTCGGGCAGCTTTTCACGCACGCGACGCATGACCTCGGCACCGGTCATGTCGACCACCTGCCAGTCGAGGATGAGCATGTCGTAACTGTCCTTGCGGACCTGCGCCAGGACATCCTTCCCGGTCTGGAAGCTATGGCAAATGTGACCGGCGGAGGTCAGCACCTGGCATATCAGGTCGGCCTGGCTGCGGTCGTTATCAAGTACAGCGATTCTCATACTGCTGCCCGTGGGAAATAATTGTTAAAGAGTTGACACCAGGCAATATACCAGAGATTTACAATTGCTCCCTAAATTAGCAGAGATTATTTTCCATGGAACAACAACTATTGCCAAGAAAGTGACGTGCTCCTATCGTGTACTGCTGGCTTTCCAATACACGGTACACTTTAAAAACTGTGAATTCAATGAAGAAGTTGAATTTTGGAAAGAATCTTCAGTTTCTCTTCCGGGGGCCAGAATGGGTTTGAAAAAAGACACAAATTGGACATTGGTACCCGGCACGGTGCGCGATCTCGACGCCGTGCGCGACCGTTGCCGGCAACTGGTGCGACGCCGTGCCATGGTCTCGGCCGGCGTGGCGGCGGTGCCGATTCCGGGGCTCGACATCATCTCGGACATGCGCCTGTTCGCCAACCTGATCGAAGACATCAACCGCCACTTCGGCCTGTCCGAAGAGCAGATCGAGCGCATGCACCCGCGCTTCCGCATGATCGCGTACCAGGCGGCGGTGGGCATCGGCAGCATGTTGGTGGGCAAGGTAGTCACGCGCGAGGTGGTCATGCACGTGCTGCGCCGCATCGGCGTCAAAACAGCGGCCAAGCAGGCCGGCAAGCTGGTGCCGCTGGCGGGCCAGCTGGCGTCGGCGGGAATCGGGTTTTTTGCGTTTCGCCAGATCGGCTACCAGCACGTGGAAGCGTGCGTGGCCGTGGCGCGGGAACTGCAGCTGGCAGGGATAGCCAACCCGGTAAACTCGGCCTATCCGGCCCACCCCGAAGGGCAGGCCGAGGTGCCGTCCCAGCCTGCGGTTTAAGCGTCCGGCAGCACCACGTTGACGTCGAGCACTTCCAGGTTGCCCTGGCGGTCGAGCGAAATCTTGATGTCGTCGGCGTTGACCTTGGTGTACTTCGAAATCACGTCGATCAGCTCTTTATGCAGCGCGGGCAGAAAGTCCGGCCCGGTGCGGCCGTTGCGCTCGCGGGCGATGATGATTTGCAGCCGCTCCTTGGCCGCCGTCGCAGTTTTCTGCTTTTGCGGGAACAGGAAAGAAAGCAGAGCCATGGTCACTTACTCCCGAAAAGTCGCTGCAGGAAGCCCGGTTTTTCGTAGTTGACGAAGCGCAGGGGACGTTCTTCGCCGAGGAAGCGCGCGACCACGTCCTCGTAGGCTTGCGCCACATCGGTACCTTTGAAATGAATCGCCGGGTTGCCCTGGTTCGATGCATGCAGTACCGACTCCGATTCCGGAATGATGCCGATCAGCGAGATGCGCAGGATTTCCTTCACATCTTCGTGCGACAGCATTTCGTCCGCTTCCACGCGTTTCGGTGAGTAGCGGGTGATCAACAGGTGTTCCTTGACCGGCTCGCCGCCACTCTGGGCGCGGCGCGACTTGGCTTGCAGGATGCCGAGGATGCGGTCCGAATCGCGCACCGACGACACTTCCGGGTTGGTAACGATGATCGCTTCGTCGGCAAAGGTGAGCGCCATCAGCGCGCCGTGCTCGATACCGGCCGGCGAATCGCAGATGATGTACTCGAAGCCCATGTTGACCAGTTCGTTCAACACCACTTCCACGCCTTCTTCCGACAAGGCATCCTTGTCGCGCGTTTGCGAAGCGGGCAGGATGAACAGGTTGTCGCAGTGCTTGTCCTTGATCAGGGCCTGGTTCAGCGTGGCTTCCTTGTTGATCACATTGATCAGGTCGTACACCACGCGGCGTTCGCAACCCATGATCAGGTCGAGATTGCGCAGCCCGACGTCGAAGTCGATCACTGCAGTCTTGTGGCCGCGCATGGCCAGGCCAGTGGAAAAACTGGCGCTCGTGGTCGTCTTACCGACACCGCCCTTACCGGACGTTACAACTATGATTCTTGCCACAGATAATCCTTTACAGAAAGAGGAACGGCGGCCACTCAGGCGCGGGTTGCAGAATTGACAGATAGTATATCGATTCGGTCACCCATTAAACGTATTTGCGCGGGGGAGCGTGCAAATTCGGCCGGGAAGCCGTCTTCAAAAGTACGGTACACGCCGGCGATGGACACCAGTTCCGGCGACATGTTCAAAGCAAAGATACGGGCGTCGGCATTGCCGGACGCCCCGGCCAGCGCGCGGCCGTTGAGCGTGTTGTAGACGTGAATGCTGCCGTCGGCAATGATCTCGGCGCCGTTGTTGACCACGGCGGTCACGATCAGGTCGCAGCCGCGCGCATAAATGCGCTGGCCGGCGCGTACCGGGGTGTCGATGATCATCACTTGCTGGCCGTTGGGCAGCGGTTCGGCGGTGCTGGAAATAGTGGGCGACGCCCGGGCTGGTGCGGGCGCCGGCTTCGGCGCGGCGCGGGGTGCGCTGGCAGCTTCTTCTTCGCGCGGCTTGCTGGCCGTTTCCAGGCTCAGGCCGTGCGCGGCGATCTCGGCGGCCATGGCGGCGGGCGCATTGCGCACGGCCACCGGCTTCAAACGATACCTGGCCAGCACCGCGATGATGGCCTTCCAGTCGATGGCCGTGCCGGCTGGCAAGGCGGCAATGTCGATCACGGTCAGGTCGTCTTCGAAAAAGTCGGCGCTGCCGCCGGTCATCTTGGCCAGTGCCGCATCGAGCGCGGAAACGTCCGCCGTGGTGAGGATGGCGGAGACCGCAACAACAGTGGAAATCTTGATTTCGATCGGCTTTTGAAACAGGCTCTTGGACATGGGCGACAGTATGAGTAGGTTGCAACCGCGCGCGCATGCGCAGGTGCTGGCATTCTACTGTGGAAAACCCGCAATGGGGAGGCGCGCACGGCTGAACGCGTGCAAAAATGCGGCGCCGCGCGAGGGGTGGCTGGATGAATGTTTTTCCGGTGCTCGTGGGGTTTGTCATAAGGATTTCATATCGATGCGATACAGTTTGCGGCATTCGATCTACAATCCAAATGAAAGATTTCTCAGGTTCACATGAAAAAGATTAATGCATGTTAGAGATACGCCACCTTCGTACGCTGAGCGCCTTGCGCTCGGCCGGCAGCCTGGTGCGCGCCGCCCAGTTGCTCAACCTGACCCAGTCGGCGCTGTCCCATCAAATCAAGTTGCTGGAAGATCGCTACGGCGGCCCGCTGTTTGAGCGCAAATCGGTGCCGATCGGGTTTACCGCCACCGGCGCCCGGCTGCTCAAGCTGGCCGACCTGCTGCTGCCCGAAATCGAAACCGCCGAGCGCGAAGTGGCGCGCCTGACACAGGGCGATACTGGCCAGCTGCGCGTGGTGCTCGAATGCCATACTTGCTTCGACTGGCTGATGCCGGTCATGGACGAGTTCCGCAAGCGCTGGCCCGACGTCGAGATCGACCTGGTGTCGGGTTTCCACAGCGAACCGGCCGAGTTGCTGCGCACCGGCGCCGCCGACCTGGTGATCGGTTCGCCGTACGGTCCGGACTTCGCGACGTTTCCCCTGTTCCGCTTCGAGATCCTGGTGGTGATGGCGCAGAAGCACCGGCTCGCTTCCCAGCGCCGCCTCCACGCTGCCGACTTTACGGGCGAAACCCTGATCACGTACCCGGTGCCGGCAGCCCGTATCGACCTGATCCGGGAAGTACTGCTGCCGGAAAACATCCAGTTCGAGCGCCGCACTGCCGAACTGACGGTGGCGGTGCTGCAACTGGTGGCCAGCCGGCGCGGCATCGCCGCGCTGCCCAACTGGGCCATCAAGAACTACGTCGATTACGACTACGTGATCGCCCGGCCGGTGGGCGAGCAGGGCTTGTGGAGCGACCTGTTCGTGTCGGTGCCGCCGGCGCAGCAGCACAAGGCGTACGTGCTCGACTTCGTGAAAGTGATACGCGAGCAGTGCGCCGCCACGCTGGACGGTATCAAATTATTGTCGTGACAAATAGATATGTCTTATTCAAAATGTATGGTGGGGACTTGAGCCAGATCAAAGGCACGGAGAATTGCCGCGCTTACGATAAGTTCCCGATTGATGATGACGGTTGACATGGCCAAACCTTGCGCAGGCGCGAGTTTCTGCACAGGAGTTTTCGCGGCAACGCAGCATCGAAAGCCGCCACGCCCCCGGCGTGGCAGGCGTATGATCAAGTTGATCGAAGTTCGCTTTTGCTAACCATGCCGGTCTTGTACCGGCGCTTTGGAGAATCACATGGATGATGTAGTAATCGTGGCCGCTGGCCGTACTGGTGTGGGCAAATTCGGCGGCGCGCTCGCCAAGACTCCGGCGTCCGAGCTGGGCGCACACGTCATCAAGGGTTTGCTGGCCAAGACCGGCATCGATCCCAACCTGGTCAGCGAAGCGATCCTGGGCCAGGTGCTTACCGCCGGCGTCGGCCAGAACCCGGCGCGCCAGGCCGTCATCAAGTCGGGCCTGCCTAACACCATCCCCGGTTTCACCATCAACCACGTGTGCGGCAGCGGCTTGAAAGCCACCCACCTGGCAGCCCAGGCGATTAAATGCGGCGACGCACAAATCGTCATCGCCGGCGGCCAGGAAAACATGAGCGCCTCGCCGCACGCGATGCCAGGTTCGCGCGACGGCTTCCGCATGGGCGACATCAAGATGGTCGACACCATGATCGTCGATGGCCTGTGGGACGTGTACAACCAGTACCACATGGGCGTTACTGCCGAAAACGTCGCCAAGAAATACGAGATTTCGCGTACCGAACAGGACGAGTTCGCACTGCAATCGCAGCTGAAAGCCGAAGCTGCTCAAAAAGAAGGCAAGTTCAAGGATGAAATCCTGCCGCTGGAAATTGTCCAGAAAAAAGGCAGCATCGTCTTCGACACCGACGAATACATCAAGCCAGGCTCGACTATTGAAGGCCTGGCCGGCCTGCGTCCTGCCTTCAACAAGGAAGGCACTGTTACCGCCGGTAACGCCTCGGGCCTGAACGACGGCGCTGCCGCCGTGATCATGATGTCCGCCACGCAAGCGAAGGAACTGGGCCTGCCGGTGCTGGCCAAGATCAAGGCGTACGCCTCGTCGGGCCTGGACCCAGCCTTCATGGGCATGGGTCCGGTCAGCGCCACCCGCCTGTGCCTGAAAAAGGCCGGCTGGACCCCGGACGACCTCGACCTGCTGGAAATCAACGAAGCATTTGCCGCCCAGGCCGTGGCCGTCAACAAGGAAATGGGCTGGGATACCAGCAAGATCAACGTCAATGGCGGCGCCATCGCCATCGGCCACCCGATCGGCGCTTCCGGCGCGCGCATCCTGGTCACCTTGATCCACGAAATGATCCGTCGCGATGCCAAGAAGGGCCTGGCGTCGCTGTGCATCGGCGGCGGCATGGGCGTGGCGCTGGCCATCGAACGCGCGTAACGACAATAAAACGATAGACCCGGACCGTCCGCCGTGCGCGGCGGTCTGTTTTTCAAGTCACTTAACGAGGGGACAAAACATGGCACGAGTTGCATTGGTTACTGGCGGTATGGGCGGTTTGGGCGAAGCAGTGTGTTTCAAGTTGTCGGCGCTTGGTTATTGCGTGGTCACCACGTATTCGCCCGGTAACGCCAAGGTCGAGCAATGGCTGGCGACCACCCGCGACCAGGGCTTCAACTTCCGCGCCTATCCATGCGACGTGGCCGACTACGATTCGGCCCAGGCATGCATCGCCGCCATCGAGAAGGAAATCGGTCCGATCGACGTGCTGGTCAACAACGCCGGCATCACCCGCGACATGACCTTCAAGAAGATGGACAAGCCGAACTGGGACGCCGTCATGGCCACCAACCTGGACTCCGTGTTCAATATGACCAAGCCGGTGTGCGATGGCATGGTGGAACGCGGCTGGGGCCGTATCATCAATATCTCGTCGGTCAACGGCCAGAAGGGCGCCTTCGGCCAGACCAACTATTCGGCCGCCAAGGCCGGCATGCATGGCTTCACCAAGGCGCTGGCGCTGGAAGTGGCGCGCAAGGGCGTCACCGTCAACACCATCTCGCCAGGCTATATCGGCACCAAGATGGTCATGGAAATCCCGACCGAAGTGCTGGAAACCAAGATCGTGCCGCAAATCCCGATGGGCCGCCTGGGCAAACCGGAAGAAGTGGCGGGCCTGGTGGCCTACCTGTCGTCCGATGAAGCTGCTTTCGTTACCGGCGCCAACATCGCCATCAACGGCGGCCAGCACATGTCCTGATCGCCTGCCGGCGTGACGACAAGACGAGCCGGGATCGTTCGCGATCCCGGCTTTTTTACGTACAATCCGCTATCGTCGCCTGAAGGATTGCCATGTTCGACCCCCATTCCCCGCTGTTCCCGCCCACCGAACCCACCCGCCACGGCATGCTGGCCGTGGACGAGATCCACACCATTTATTGGGAAGAAGTGGGCAATCCGGATGGCATCCCAGTGATCTTCCTGCACGGCGGCCCCGGCGCCGGCCTGTCGCCGCAGCACCGGCGCTTTTTCGACCCCGAGCGCTACCGCGTGATCCTGTTCGACCAGCGCGGCGCCGGCAAGTCGGTCCCGGTCGGCGAATGCCGCAACAACACCACGCAATTGCTGATCGACGACATCGAGCGGCTGCGCCGCCAGTTCGGGATCGGCCAGTGGCTGGTGTTTGGCGGCTCGTGGGGTTCCACGCTGGCGCTGGCCTATGGCCAGGCCCATCCCGAGCGCTGCCTGGGGTTTGTCTTGCGCGGGATTTTCCTGTGCACCCAGCCCGAGATCGACTGGTTCCTGCACGGCGTGCAATGGTTTTACCCGGAACTGTACGAAGAATTCGTGGCGCCGATCCCGCAAGCCGAGCGTGGCGACCTGCTGGGCGCCTACGTGCGCCGCATCATGAGCGACGATCCGGCCGTGCATTGGCCGGCCGTGCGCGCCTGGAGCCGCTTCGAGGGCCGCCGCGTGTTCCTGCTGCCACAGCCCGAGGACGCGCCATGCGACGCGCTCGACCTCGGCGTCGGGCGCCTGGAATCGCACTACATGGCCAACCTCGGCTTTTTCAGCGACGACCAGCTGGTGCGCAACATCGGCCGCATCGCCCATTTGCCGGCCGTGATCGTGCAGGGCCGCTACGACGTGATCTGCCCGCCGCTGTCGGCGTGGCGCCTGCAGCAGGCGTGGCCGGGATCGGTGATGCGCATGATCCCGGACGCCGGCCATGGCGCCATGGAGCAAGGCATCGCGCGGGCCCTCGTGGCCGCAACCGAGCAGTTCTGGCGCCTCCGGGCTTTTGATTAGCGCGCTAAAGTTGGCCGGGCGGTGTGCCGGGCTGCTACACTAGCAACTCCCAGCAAGGACCGCCCGAAGAGGCCCAGTATCATTTTCAGCGTACCGTCATTTATGAATATTCAGCTCGGCGATATCGGCCACCTCATCCAGCTGGCCATTGCGCCGGTGTTCCTGTTGTCCGGCGTGTGCACCAACCTGATCGTGCTCACCAACCGCCTGGCGCGCATCATCGACCGCTCGCGCGTGCTCGAGGACCGGCTCGATATCGCTTACAGCGACATGTACATCAACGAGCTTGACGTGATGTACCGGCGCTCGCACCTGATCAACTATTCGATCGCCCTGTCCACCGCCTGCGGCCTGATGGTCTGCCTGGTGATCGCCATGCTGTTCTTCAGCGATATCACCGACATCGCGCTGGAAAAATACATTGCCGGCATGTTCGTGTTTTCCGTGTTCTGCCTGATCGGCAGTTTCTGCTACCTGCTGCGCGAAATCTTCATCGCCTCGGCCGCGATGCGCGCGCTGCGTCACGTGCGCCGTCCGCCGACCAAACAACCTGATTAGAATCGAGTTTTGTATGCATGACTACCAACGTCCTCCGACCTTGTACCGCTACGGCGTGCGCGAAGACCTGGAACTGGCGCTGACCCAGGGCCAGTTCATCCTGCGCGCAGCGCCGCCGTGCCTGGCACTGAGCTTTTCGCAAGTGTGGGACCGCAAGCTGTTCGACCTGTTTTCCGCCGACAGCTGCCTGGTCATCCACAACAGCGAAGAATTCGGTGAGCGCCTGCACCGCGCGGTGCAGCGCACCCTGCCCAACTGGGCCGGCATCGATGGCGTGGTGGAATACGGCGTGCGCGCCGCGCTAGGCGCCGCCTTCACCAAGACGGCGGCCGAGGCGCAGGAGCAGGAGTGGCTGTTCGCCTGGCGCGCCATGCAGCACGCCAGTTTGAACCCGGTGATGATCAAGCTGGGCAGCCTGGAAAACTTCGCCGAGCTGCGCGACCGCGATACCCGCCTGTCCTGATTATCTGGCCGGCGCCGGAGTGGTCGCTGGCGGGATCAGGATCGAATTGACGCTGGGCTGGCGGTCCTCGCGGCGGTCCAGGCGGGTGAGCACGGCGCGCATCATGTGCTCGACGTCCGACCGTATCATCTTCGAGCCGAACAGGCTGGGCACATAGAAATTGGGCATCATGCGGCCCTTGTACACCACCTTGGTGCCGCCGGTCTCGGGCACGGGGATCAGTTCCCAGCGCGCCTCGTAGTGTTTCATGTCGCCCGACACCAGGGCGATGTCGATGGCCGACATCGGCTGCTCGGTGGCGCGCACGATCAGGTGGATGGCCCGCGTCATGAACAGCAGCCGGGCCACGCCGAATTGCTCGATCATGACTTCGTTGCCATTGCGCGATAGCACCTTGCACGACTCCAGGTCGGGCACGAATTCGGTCATGCGTTCGTAGTTGGTGAGGATGCGCCACACGCGCGGCAACGGCGCGGCCACGACGCCGCTGGCGTCGAGTTCGTACATATGCTGACCGTCCACCTCCACCCGGTTGACCGACACCTCCAGCCGGGACGTGTCCGGTTTCGGTGTTTGCGCCATGGCCAGCGGGGCGGTGACACCTAACAACAGTAACAGAAGGAATCGCATCATTTTTCCAGCCTACGGGAAAGGGTGGCAGAATACAAGGGCAACACTCTCCCGTTACCTAACCGTAACCCTCCAGTATTTATCACAGGGCGCATACACACGGCATGGCATCCCTCCACCACCCGCATTTGCTCGCGCCCCTCGACCTCGGTTTTACGACCCTGAAGAACCGCGTGATCATGGGCTCGATGCATACCGGGCTCGAAGACCGCTTTTATCACTACGGCAAACTTGCCGCATTCTATCGCGAACGTGCGCGCGGCGGAGTCGGATTGATCGTTACGGGCGGCATCTCTCCCAACCGCGCAGGCTGGCTGTTGCCCTTTGGAGGGACCCTGAACTGGCGCGGCGACATCTTCAATCACCGCAAGGTCACCAGCGCCGTGCACGAAGAGGGCGGCAAGATCCTGTTGCAGATCCTGCATGCCGGGCGTTATGGCTACCAGCCGCTGGTGGTGTCGGCATCGGCCAAACAATCGCCGATCTCGCCGTTCAAGCCGCGCGCGCTCACCGAGGCCGGCATTGAAGCCACCATCCGCGACTACGCGCGCTGCGCCCGGCTGGCAAAGGCTGCCGGCTACGACGGCGTGGAAATCATGGGCAGCGAAGGCTATTTGCTCAACCAGTTCCTGTGCGCGCGCGCCAACCTGCGCACCGACCGCTGGGGCGGCCCTATCGAACACCGCATGCGCCTGCCGGTCGAGATCGTGCGCCGGGTGCGCGCCACGGTCGGCACGGACTTCATCATCATGTACCGCCATTCGCTGCTCGATCTGGTGGAAGGGGGCAATACCTGGAACGAGGTGGTGACTGTTGCCCAGGCATTGCAGGGCGCGGGCGTGAATATCCTCAACAGCGGCTACGGCTGGCACGAGGCGCGCGTGCCCACCATCGTGACATCGGTGCCGCGCGCCGCGTTTGCCGGCCTGGCTGGGCGGCTGCGCCAGGCCGTCACCATTCCGGTGGTGGCGTCGAACCGCATCAATATGCCGGCCGAAGCAGAAAGCATCCTGGCGCGCGGCGACGCCGACCTGGTCTCGATGGCGCGGCCGTTCCTGGCCGACGCCGAATTCGTCAACAAGGCCGCTTCGGGCCGCGCCGACGAAATCAATACCTGCATCGGCTGCAACCAGGCGTGCCTCGACCATACGTTCGCCAACCAGCGCGCCAGCTGCCTGGTCAACCCGCGCGCCTGCCACGAGACCGAGCTGGTGTACGCGCCGCCTGCGCAGGCGCGCCGCATCGCCGTGGTGGGGGCGGGCCCGGCCGGTTTGTCGGCCGCAGTAGTGGCGGCGCAGCGCGGCCACGAGGTCACCTTGTTCGAGGCGGCTACTGCCATCGGCGGCCAGTTCCGCATTGCCATGCAGATCCCGGGCAAGGAAGAATTTTCCGAAACCATCCGTTATTTCGGGCGCCAGCTGGCGCTGCTGGGTGTGGCGGTGAAACTCGGCGTGCGCGCCACGCGCCAACAATTGCTGGCTGACGGCTACGATGACATAGTGGTGGCGACAGGCGTCAAGGTGCGGCTGCCGGCCATCGCCGGCATCGATCACCCGAAGGTGCTGTCGTACCTGGACGTGCTGCGCGACAAGGCGCCAGTGGGCAAGCGGGTGGCGATCATCGGCGCGGGCGGCATCGGCTTCGACATGGGTGAATTCCTGCTGCACGATCCGGCCCACCCGCTGCCGCAACCGGTGGACGCCTGGGCCGGCGAATGGGGCGTGGACCTGCATGGCGACGCCCGCGGCGGCCTGGTACCGCCGGCGCAGCCGCAGCCACAGCGCCAGTTATACCTGCTGCAGCGCAAGCTGTCGAAGCCGGGTGCGGGACTGGGCAAGACGTCGGGCTGGGTGCACCGCGCGGTGCTGGCGAGACATGGCGTGGTGATGCTGGCGGGCGTGCAATACGACCGCATCGACGACCACGGCCTGCACATCACGGTTGGTGGCGAGCAGCGGTTGCTGGCAGTCGATAACGTGGTGATTTGCGCGGGGCAGGAGAGCCTGGTGGAGTTGCTGCCGGCAGCAGCGGACCCGCGCTTCCATCGGATCGGCGGCGCCGCGCTGGCGTCGGAACTCGACGCCAAGCGGGCCATCAGGGAGGGGGCCGAGCTGGCCGCGCGGCTTTAGCTGGCGCTGTTAGTGCCCGCCACCTTGCTTGCGCTCGAAATTCTTGATCACGAAGTCGGTCATGCCGTTGGCCAGCTCTTCCTCGCCCATGAAGATCTTGGCCGGCAATTCGCTGCGCAGCAGTTCCGCTTCCTCGTCGCTGTGCGTGCGCACCACTGTCTTGATGTTCGGGTTGAGCAGGCGCGCGGTTTCCACCATGGCGCGCACGTGGAAGGTGTCTGGCGTGGCAATCACCAGCATGCTGGCGCGGGCCACGTGGGCCTGGATCAGCACCGCCGGCTCGCCGGCATTGCCGGCCACTGCATGGATGCCCTTGCGGCGCAGTTGATCGACCACTTCGCGATTTTGCTCGGCCACCACGAACGGGATGCTGTGCTTGAGCAGCACCTCGGCAATGCGGCGGCCCACGCGGCCGTAACCGACCAGCACCACCTGGCCGTCGAGATGTTCGTGCGGCACCGACATCGGCAGTTCGGCCAGCGGATCGGCCGCGCGCTCGAGGTTGGAAATCACCGAACCGTCACGGGTGAGCCAGCGCTCGAGCGGTTTTGTCACGCTGAAGACGACCGGGTTCAGCGCGATCGAGATGATGGCGCCTGCCAGGATCAGGCTCTGGCCCTCGGCCGGCATCAGGCCGAGCGACATGCCCAGCGCGGCCAGGATGAACGAGAATTCGCCGATCTGCGCCAGGCTGGCCGAGACCATCAGCGCCGTCTTGGCCGGGTAGCGCAGCAGCACCACCAGCAGGAACGCCGCCACCGACTTGCCAAACACGATAATCGCCACCACCGCCAGCAACTTGAGCGGCTGTTCGGTGACGATGGCCGGCTCGAACAGCATGCCCACCGAGACGAAGAACAGTACGGCAAACGCGTCGCGCAGCGGCAGCGACTCTTGCGCGGCGCGGTGCGCCAGTTCCGATTCGCGCAGCACCATGCCGGCAAAGAATGCGCCCAGCGCGAACGACACGCCGAAGAAATGGGTGGAGCCGTAGGCGATACCGACGGCAGCGGCGATCACGCACAGCGTAAACAGTTCGCGCGAGCCGGTGCGCGCCACTTGCCACAGGATCCAGGGGAACAGCTTGCGGCCGACCACCAGCATCAGCGCGATAAACGCGGCAACCTTGCCCAGGGTGATGGTGAGCGTGCTCCACAGATCGACTTCGCCGGCGGGAATCGCCACGCCGTGGGCGTCCATGGTGGTGCCGCCAAGGGAGCCGGCCACGGCGGGCAGCAGCACCAGCACCATCACGGTCACCAGGTCTTCAACCACCAGCCAGCCGACCGCGATGCGGCCGTTGAAACTATCGAGGATGCCGCGCTCCTCGAGCGCGCGCAGCAGCACCACGGTACTGGCCACCGACAGCGCCAGCCCGAAAACCAGGCCGCCACCGATGCTCCAGCCCCACCAGTGCGCCAGCCCCATGCCCATGCCGGTGGCCACCGCGATTTGCAGCACCGCGCCGGGCAGCGCCACCTTGCGCACCGCCCACAGGTCGTCGAGCGAGAAGTGCAGGCCCACGCCGAACATCATCAGCATCACGCCGATCTCGGCCAGCTGGGCAGCCAGCGCGGCATCGGCCACGAATCCCGGTGTTGCCGGTCCCAACATGATGCCCGCAGCGAGATATCCCACCAGCGCCGGTAATCGCAAGCGCGTTGCTATATAACCAAGGACGAGACCAAATCCAAGTGCGGCGGCAATGGTGGTAATCAGACTGATGTTGTGGGGCATGCGGGGGGGACTCCTCTGAAAGATTGTTGGAAAACAACCCAAGAGTAGCACATCACACGGCAATTGCTGTCAAAAAATGCAAACCACCAGCCAATTAGTTGGAACTTCTGCCATCCCCGGGGAGCCGGGGACGCCGAAGTGGTCATTTAATTAAACTTTTCGCAACACCACGCAACCGATCGAATAGCCGGCGCCGAACGAGCACAGCACGCCCAACTGTCCCGCCGCCATATCGTCCGAATGTTTATGAAAGGCAATAACCGAGCCGGCCGACGAGGTGTTGGCGTAGCTGTCGAGGATGACCGGCGCTTCGCCCGGCTCGGCATCGCGGCCCAGCACCATGCGGCTGATTAACAGGTTCATGTTGAGGTTGGCCTGGTGCAGCCAGTAGCGGCTGACATCGGACACTTGCAGGCCGGCGTGGGCGATGGTGTCCTTGATCATTTCGGCGGCCATCGGGCACACGTCCTTGAATACCTTGCGGCCCTGCTGGCGGAACAGCTTGTCCGGCTGGCCCACGCCCGCTTCGTCGAAGCGGTTGAGGAAGCCGAAGTTGTTACGGATATTGTTGGAGAAGCTGGTTTTCAGCTTGGTATCGAGGATTTCCCAGCGGTGTGCGCCCCTGGCGTTCTCGGCCAGTTCCACCACCACGGCGGTGCAGGCATCGCCAAAAATGAAATGGCTGTCGCGGTCGCGCCAGTTCAGGTGGCCGCTGGTGATTTCCGGGTTGAGGACCAGCACCGCGCGGGCCTGGCCGCTTTGCACGGCCGCCACCGCCTGCTGGATGCCGAAGGTGGCCGACGAGCAGGCCACGTTCATGTCGAAGCCGTAGCCGTCGATACCGAGCGCGGCCTGTACTTCCACCGCCATGGCCGGGTAGCCGCGCTGCATATTGGAGCAGGCGACCAGCACCATGTCGATATCGGCCGGGGTGCGGCCTGCGCGGTCGAGCGCCTGGTGGGCCGCTGCCACGCAGATTTCTGCCTGCAACGACAGTTCGTCGTCGCCGCGTTCGGGAATGTGCGAGACCATGCGCTGCGGATCGAGAATGCCGGCTTTTTCCATTACAAAGCGCGACTTGATGCCGGACGCCTTTTCGATGAACGCCACGCTCGACGGCTCGAGCGCGGTGACGGTGCCGGCCTCGATGGCGGCGGCATGGTCGGCATTGAACTGCGCCACGTAGGCATTAAAACTTTCGACCAGTTCCTCGTTGGAAATCGACTGCGATGGCGTAAAAAGACCGGTACCGCTGATGACGGCTTGTTTCATGATTAAGCTTTCAAATGGGGCAATGGCGAGTGCCAATAGTGGAGCAAATTCTACACAATGGCTGCACGTTACGCGCAAATAAAAGCGGCGCCCGAAGCGCCGCTCTAAAATCGTGATGTCGCGCCTTACTTGCCCAGATTGGCCTGCACCACCGTGGTCTCCGGCTTGGCGAACTGCACCGGCTTGCCCTTGAGGCGGTTGAGCGCCTGCGCCAGCTGGAAGTCGTCGCTGCTGCCGTATTCGAGCGGCTTGCGCTGCTTTTCCATGGCAATGATGCGCAGTTGCTCTTCCAGTTCGTCGCGCTTGCTTTGCGCGCCCTCCTGCTCGCGGTCGTTGGACAGGTGCTTGGCCAGGTCGGCCTCGCGCGTGCGCAGCGCGTTGACGCCGTCGCCGTCGGCGTATTCATCGACCAGCAGGTCGGGTGTAATCCCCTTGGCCTGGATCGAGCGGCCCTTGGGCGTGTAGTAGCGCGCAGTGGTCAGCTTGACGGCGGTGTCGGCGGTGAGCTGGCGGATGGTTTGCACCGAGCCCTTGCCGAAGGTTTGCGTGCCCATGATCTCGGCGCGCTGGTAGTCCTGCAAGGCGCCCGCGACGATTTCGGAGGCCGAGGCCGAACCGGTATTGACCAGCACCACCATCGGCACTTGCTTGAGGGCCTCGGGCAGCTTGGCCAGCGCATCGGTATCGGCGTGCAACTGGTAATACTCGGGGCGGCCGTAATACACGGTTTTCTGCTCGGCCAGCTGGCCGTTGGTCGAGACGATTGCCTGGTTTTTTGGCAGGAAGGCTGCCGCCACACCGATCGCGCCTTGCAGCACGCCGCCGGGGTCGTTGCGCAAGTCCAGCACCAGGCCCTTGATGTGCGGGTCTTGCTTGTAGAGCTCGGCAATTTTCTCGGCCATGTCATCGACCGTCGGTTCCTGGAACTGCGAAATGCGCAGCCAGGCGTAGCCCGGTTCGATCAATTTACCCTTTACGCTTTTCTGGATGATTTCCTCGCGCGTGAGGTTGAACACCAGCGGTTCCTGCTCGCCCTTGCGCAACACGGTCAGCGCCACTTTCGAGTGCGGCTCGCCACGCATCAGCTTGACCGAGTCGTCGAGCGGCATACCCTTCAACGGCGTATTGTCGAGGCGGCTGATCAGGTCGCCCGGCTTGATGCCGGCGCGCCAGGCCGGCGAGTCTTCGATCGGCGCGACGATCTTGATGTAGCCGTCCTCGCTGGGGCCGATCTCGATGCCGAGGCCGACGAACTTGCCTTGCGAACCTTCGCGCAGTTCGGCATACGCCTTTTTGTCGAGGTAGGCCGAGTGCGGATCGAGCGAGGCCACCATGCCGGAGATGGCTTCGGTCAGCAGCTTCTTGTCTTCCACCGGTTCCACGTAGTCCGATTTGATCAGGCCAAACACATCGGCCAGTTGGCGCAATTCCGCCAGCGGCAGCGCCGGCACGGCCGGCTTTTGCGCCATCGCCGAAAACTGCAGCGACAGGGCCACGCCGGCCACCACGCCCAAGCCGATCAACCCGGAATTCTTTAGTTTCTTGCCCATGTTTCACCCGAAAGAGAGAGCAGCGTGCACCTGCATTGAAACGAGTATAAACCTGATTCCCAGCAAACGTAGTAGCCCTCCCGAAATCATTTATAACTTTACGGCGATTTACAACGCGTCGCGTTGACATTTAAAGTAGCCCAATTCCCAACTGGTGAAACGGCAATTGTGACGGTTTGTATTGGGTGTATCCCACGTTCACGGCCGTAAGCATTTGTAAGAATTTTGTGGATCGTGATTTTCGCGGCCTACACTGAACTCGTATTTCTCTCTACCCTGAAGTGGTTTTTGCCTGCGCCCCAAAAAGCGCAGGCTTTTTTTTGCCCTGCGCAGGCCTTACCCTGGAGTTATCCCTATGCGTTCTATCTTGCCGTTTTCCCTGCGCCGCCTGGCCGCCGCGCTGGCGCTTGGCGCCATGTTGTCGCCAGCGTTTGCCGTGCCCGTGATGGACATGCGCGCCGAAGATTTCCTGCCGCTGGCCGCCGACCTCAAGCAGCAACTCAAGCTCAACGCCAACCAGCAGACACTGTGGCAGCAAACCGAGAGCCGCACCCGCAACCTGCTGCGCGAGCGCAAGTCGCGGCGCGAACGCCTGCAGGCGGCCGCACTGACCGCTGCGCAAACGCCCGGCGTGGAACTGCGCGATGTCGCCCGCACCGTGGAAGCGGAAAGCACCGCGTCCGCGAGCGAGGAAAAGCAGTTGCGCGAATGGTGGCTGATCGTCAATGACGCGCTGGACGAAACCCAGCGCGGCATCGTTGCCCAGCAACTCAATGAACACCTGCTGCGGGTGCAGGACAACGGCGGCCCCGGTCCCGGCCGTGGCGAGCGCCGCGACGACGGCGGCGAACATCGCGGTGGCGGCCGCAAGGGCGGCGGCCAGGGTGGCATGGGCATCGGCGTGGGCGCCGGCGGCGCCAGCATGAGCCTGCCCGGCGGCTGACCCGCCCGCTGTGTATCGTAAAGTAACTGGGCGGTAACACGCGTCCTGTGGCGTTAGAATATTCGCGCGGCAACCCGGCGCTGCATGAACCATGCAAGTGCCGGGTACGCTTTCGGACGTTTTGACCTAAAAGGACACGTAGTGAAAAAATATTTGCTGACCACCCTGGCACTGAGCCTGGCCACCGCCTTTGCCGGCGCTGCCGACACCCCGGCGCCTGCCGCCGTGTCTTCCGGCATCGAGCTGAAAAACATGGACACCAGCGTGCGTCCGCAAGACGATTTCTATGCCTACCAGAATGGCGGCTGGGTCAGGAACACCGAGATCCCGGGCGACCGCGCACGCTGGGGTTCGTTTATCCAGTTGCAGGAGAACACCTTGCCGCAGCTGCGCGCCATCATCGAAGCGGCTGAAAACGACAAGGCCCGCAAGGCTGGCAGCAATGCGCAAAAGCTCGGCGACCTCTACGCCAGCTACATGGACGAGGCCAGGCTCGATGCGCTGGGCGTCAAGCCGCTCGCCGGTGAACTGAACCGCATTCGCGGCGTCAAGGACAAGAAGGCCTTCCCGATGCTGATCGCCCACCTGGACCAGATCGGCGTGACCGTGCCGTACAGCGTCTATGTGCGCCAGGATGCGCGCGAATCGACCAAGTACGCGGTCGGCATTTCGCAAAGCGGCCTGGGCTTGCCGGACCGCGACTACTACCTGAAAAAGGACGACGCCAAACTGGCCGCCATCCTGGTCAAATACGAAGCCCACGTGGCGAAAATCCTCGAGCTGGCCGGCGCGCAAAACCCGCAGGCCAGCGCCAAGGCCATCGTTGCGCTGGAAACCGCGCTGGCCGAAGCGCAGTGGACCAAGGTGCAAAACCGCGACCCGGTCAAGCGCTACAACAAGGTGCCGTTTGCCAAGCTGGGCGAACTGGCGCCAGGCTACGACTGGAACCACGCGCTGGCATCCGCCGGCGTGGGCAGCAAGACCGACTACGCAATCGTCAACCAGCCGAGCTTCCTGACCGGCTATACCGCCGTCCTGGAAAAAACCGACCTGGCCACCTGGAAAGCATACTTTGAATGGCAGTTGCTGCGCAGTGCGTCGCCTTACCTGTCGAAGCCGTTTGCCGATGCCGACTTCGATTTCTACAGCACTGCGCTGACCGGCGTGGCCGTCAAGCAGGACCGCTGGAAACGCGGCGTGGGCCTGGTCGAACGCGCGCTGGGCGAGGCCCTGGGCCAGGCTTACGTGGCGCAACACTTCCCGCCCGAGCGCAAGGCGCGCATGGACGCCCTGGTGCAAAACCTGATGGCCGCGTACAAAACCAGCATCGACGGCCTGGACTGGATGGGCCCGGAAACCAAGCGCGAAGCGCAAGATAAACTGTCCAAGTTCCGTCCCAAGATCGGCTACCCGAGCAAGTGGCGCGACTACGCGTCGCTGGTGATCGTCAAGGGCGACCTGGTGGGCAACGTGTTGCGTGCTTCGAGCTTTGCTCACCAGCGCATGGTCAACAAGCTCGGCAAGCCGATCGACCGCGAAGAATGGAGCATGACGCCGCAAACCATCAACGCCTATTACAGCTCGACGATGAACGAGATCGTGTTCCCGGCGGCGATCCTGCAGCCGCCGTTCTTCGACGTGAACGCCGACGATGCCGTCAATTATGGCGCCATTGGCGCCGTGATCGGCCATGAAATCAGCCACGGCTTCGACGATGGCGGCAGCCAGGCCGACGGCGACGGCAATCTGCGCGACTGGTGGACCGCCACCGACCGCGCCAACTTCAAGGCCAAGGCCGACGCGCTGGTCAAGCAGTACAACGGCTACAGCCCGCTGGCCGGCTACCATGTCAACGGCGCGCTGACACTGGGCGAGAACATTGCCGACAACAGCGGCATGGCGATCGCCTACAAGGCCTATAAATTGTCGCTGGGCGGCAAACCGGCGCCGGTGATCGACGGCTTTACGGGGGAGCAGCGCTTCTACCAGGGCTGGGCGCAGATCTGGCGTGCCAAGGCGCGCGAGGCGCAGCAAATCCTGATGATCAAGACCGACTCGCACTCGCCCGGCGAATTCCGCGCCAACGGCACCGTGGTCAACCAGCCCGGCTTCTACGAAGCGTTCGGCGTCAAGCCTGGCGACAAGCTGTACGTGGCGCCGCAAGAGCGCGTGATTATCTGGTAAA
Source organism: Duganella zoogloeoides (assembly GCF_034479515.1). Taxonomy (NCBI): domain Bacteria; kingdom Pseudomonadati; phylum Pseudomonadota; class Betaproteobacteria; order Burkholderiales; family Oxalobacteraceae; genus Duganella; species Duganella zoogloeoides. Next base: position 5,830,568 of record NZ_CP140152.1, on the reverse strand, counting down.
AAAGCCGGAAATACGCCGCCTGGCCCTGCGGCGATGCCGTCTGTCGCAAACCGCTTGCGACCGTTGGTGTTTTTATATATAACTTCATGGCTGGCCAAGCGTACTTTCTTGGCCTTTTTGTATTCCTCATTCAAAGGATTTTTCGTGAAACGTCATCTCGTAAGTGCACTGATGCTGAGCCTGATCGCAGGCCTGGCAGGCGCTGCGGACAACACCACCAGTGTGACTCCTGCCAGCACCCAGCAAGCCAAAGCGCCGACCTCCGGCATCGCCGTCGAATACATCGATCCGGCCGTGCGCGTCCAGGACGACCTGTTTACCCACATGAACGGCAAGTGGCTCGCGACGACCGAGATCCCGGCCGACAAAGCCAGCTGGGGCAGCTTTGCAAAGCTGCGCGACGACATCCAGCCGCAACTGCGCACCATCATCGAAAACGCCGCCAACGCCAAGGACAAGGCGGCCGGCAGCGACACGCAACGCATTGGCGATTTCTACGCCAGCTTCATGGATGAGGCCAGGCTCGAGCAACTGGGCGTGGCGCCGTTGAAAGGCGAGTTCGCCCGCATCGCCGCGCTGAAAGACAAGAAGCAATTGCCAGCGCTGATCGCGCACTTCAACAAGATCGGCGTGAGCACCCCGTACGGCTTCGCCATCCACCAGGACAACAAGGATTCGACCAAGTACGTGGCCGACCTGTACCAGGATGGCCTGGGCCTGCCGGACCGCGACTACTACCTGAAAGCGGACGACAAGAAGCTGGCCGACACCCTGGCCAAGTACGAACAGCACATGGCCAAGATGCTGACCCTGGCTGGCGACAACAACGGACCAGCGAGCGCGCGCGCGGTGGTGGAATTCGAAAAACAACTGGCCAAGCTGCAATGGACGAAAGTAGAACTGCGCGATCCGATCAAGGCCTACAACAAGGTCGATGTCGCCAAGCTGAACACGCTGGCGCCGGGCTACGACTGGAAAGCCTACCTGGCCGATGCCGGCATCGGCGGCAAAGTGAACTACGTGATCGTCAGCCAGCCGAGCTACATGAAAGGCATGACCGCGCTGCTGAACAAGACCCCGGTCGAGACCCTGAAAGCGTACTTCCAGTGGCACACCGTGCGCGCGTTCGCACCGTACCTGAACAAGTCGTTCGTCGATGAAAACTTCGCCTTCTATGGCACCGTGCTAAGCGGCGTGACCGAGCAGCGTCCACGCTGGAAACGCGGCGTCTCGGTCGCCGAAGGCGCGCTGGGCGAAGCAGTGGGCAAGCTGTACGTGGCCGAGCAATTCCCGGCCGACCGCAAGGCGCGCATGGAAGCGCTGGTGAACAACCTGCTGGCGTCGTACAAGACCAGCATCGACACCCTCGATTGGATGAGCCCGGTCACCAAGAAGCAGGCGCAAGCCAAACTGGCCAAGTTCACCACCAAGATCGGCTACCCGAACAAGTGGCGCGACTATTCGGCGCTGACCGTATCGAAAGACGATCTGGTGGGCAACGTGATCCGTTCGCACGAGTTCGAGTACAACAAGGAAATCAACAAGCTGGGCAAACCGATCGACCGCGACGAGTGGGGCATGACGCCGCAAACCGTCAACGCCTACTACAACCCGGAAATGAACGAGATCGTGTTCCCGGCCGCCATCCTGCAAGCGCCGTTCTTTGATGCGGCTGCCGACGACGCCGTCAACTACGGCGCCATCGGCGGCGTGATCGGCCACGAAATCAGCCACGGCTTCGACGACCAGGGCGCCCAGTACGACGGCGACGGCAACCTGCGCGACTGGTGGACCAAGGCCGACCACAAGAACTTCGCCACCAAGACCAAGATGCTGGTCGAGCAGTACAACCAGTTCAGCCCGCTGCCTGGCTACCACGTCAACGGCGAACTGACCCTGGGCGAAAACATCGCCGACAACAGCGGCATCGCGATTGCCTACAAGGCGTACAAGTTATCGCTGAATGGCAAGGAAGCCCCGGTGATCGACGGCCTGACCGGCGACCAGCGCTTCTACATGGGCTTTGCGCAAGTGTGGCGCATGAAGATGCGTGAAGCGGCGCAGATCCAGCAGATCAAGACCGATCCGCACTCGCCAGGTCAGTTCCGCGCCAACGGCCCGATGCGCAACCAGCCAGGTTTCTACGACGCCTTCGGCGTCAAGCCGGGCGACAAGATGTACCTGGCGCCGAAAGACCGCGTAATCATGTGGTAAGTCGGTAGCAGGTGATGTAAAAGGCGGCGTTGGCGACAACGCCGCTTTTTTTATGCGCGCCGATACGGTCCCGTGTAAACTATCGCATCGTCCCAACCCCGGAAGCCGAACCCATGCGTATGCGTGCCTTACTCCCCCTGACCGCCATGCTCGCCCTGAGCGCCTGCGGCGACTCCTACAAGCCGGTTGACGTCTACATGGCTGCCACGCCCGAGTGCAAGGATTGGCAGGAAGGCTCGCGCTTCGACCTGCCGCGCGGCATCAGCGTTTCGACCACGCCGCCGGTCACGCTCGAAGGCGGCGGCGCCGAGTTTACCTTTGTCTATTTCGTGCCACGCGGCCAGCGCGCCCGTTTCCTCTCGCGCGACTACAACGTCACGGCGCCGCGCGGCGCCGTGATCGCCAAGGCCGAGCTGGTGACGTTCTACCAGCGCGCCATCAACTCGCGCGCCGAGATCGTCGACGTCATCCCCAAGGTGCCGGACATGCTGGTGGCCGGCGCCACCGCCGACGAAACCATCTGGCGCGTGCGCCTGCGCGTGAAAGACAAGCTGCCCGAGCGCTTCGACGTGGTGCCGCCAGCGTTTGAAATCGCCCTGACCGAATACCCGATGCGCACGTTCACCTACCGCTACTTCCCCGAGCGCAAAGCCTACGGTCTCTGCCGCTAACTTCGGGGTCAGTGCCGACATTCGGACACGAACTGAGCCTTGTAGCTGTTGGGCTTGTGTCTAAATGTCGGCACTGACCCTGAAGTGGGAGGTTAAAGCGGGGTGCAAAAAAACCGGTCGCGATGGACCGGTTTTTTTATGGAGTGCTGGTTTATTTGGCGGGTTCTGCCGGAGTTTCGGCAGCGGCCGGGGCGGCTGGCACTTCCGGTTCCTTGAACTTGGCGCCCGACTGGTTGGCCATGAAGACCACGGCGCGCGCGACTTCGACGTCGTCGAGGTCGGGATTGCCGCCCTTGGCGGGCATGGCGCGCAAGCCTTCGATGGCGTGCTTGAGGACGGTATCGTAACCTTGCGCGATACGCGCCGACCAGCTGCCGGCATCGCCCACCTTGGGCGCGCCTGCCACGCCGGCGCCGTGGCAGGCCGCACAGGTGGAGTTGTAGATGGCGTCGCCCGCTTGCAGCACCTTGGGCGCGTTCACATCCTTGAAGGTGAAGCCGGTATCGGCCACCGGCGCGATGCGGGTGGCGATTTCCTCGGGCGCCTGGCTGTTGGAACCGGCGCCGGTAAGCTTGTCCGTGGTGACATACTGGACCAGCAGGATGATGCCGATCACCGTGACCAGGAAGAAGCCGACCACGGCTCCCACCAGTTGTTTGGGCGTTTTAATGATGGATTCGTTGTGTGCGTCGCTCATGATGTCCTTGAAGTCTGTGCCGGGTTGCGTGCCGAATTACCGATCGAGCTGCCTTGCAAAACCTTTATCAAACGGCCGATTATAGGCTCAAAAATCGGCACAGGGAAACTTCAACATGGTTAAAACGACACGCGCCGATGGACGTGAGCCAATAAAACCGGTATCCTACGGCACACCTTCAAGGTTCCCCCCGCGCGGCTGTAGCTCAGTGGATAGAGTATTGGCCTCCGAAGCCAAGGGTCGCTGGTTCGATTCCAGCCAGCCGCACCAGAAATTCCCGTAAAATCAATTGCTTATGTTATTAAGCCAGTTCTGTAGCGGCATGCACAGCAGGGTTTTATCGTCTCCAGGCATCTTTCCTCCGCAGTTCGCTTTCCTCCTCCTGTCACGCCAAGTCATCCCCACTCGCACCGCTATCGGTTGCCCGTGAGTGTATATGGCTGCTGATCGCGTGCTTTTATCCCCGTAGTGACCTAAAAATTTATTGTTCTTTTTGATGTCAATCAAAATAGCTTGAAATATCGCGTAGTAGAGGAACTGCCACACAATTGTGAAGTTTCTGTGAAGAATCATTAGCCTGCAACCGTGCACCCTTGTTGTGCACTGCGCTGCGTGGCTAAATATACCGATGGTTAAAATCGGTATTACCGCTCGTCTGTTCCTGTCGCTGTTGATCGTCAGCCTGCTGACGGCCGTTGGCGTCGGCTTCGGCACGCGCTGGAGCTTTCAGCGCGGCTTCCAGGGCTACCTGAACGAGGTCGAATCGCGGCGCATGGAGGCGATGGCGGAAGAGCTGGCGCAGGCGTACCAGGAGCACGGCGGCGACTGGCAGTTCATGCGCGGCAACCGCGCCGCGTGGGAGCGGACCACCGGCGCCATCGGCCGCGAACGCGCCACCGCGCCGCGCACCGGCATCGATGCCGATGCCGGCGGCAGCTCCATCTATTACGCGGTGCCGGACAAGGCGCCGCGCCGGCTCGGCCTGTTCGACATGGCCGGCAACCACCTGGCCGGCAACCTGCAAACAGGGCCGTCCTTGCGCTACCAGCCGGTCCTGGTCAACGGCCAGCCGGTCGCCACCCTGGTCGGCGCGCCGCTGCGCGGCTTGCAGGAAGAAGCGGAGCAGGGCTTTTTGTTGCAGCAGCAGCGCGACAGTGTGCTGATCGGGATTGCCACGCTGGTGCTGGCCGCAATGGCCGCCTTGCTGCTGGCGCGCAGCTTTGTGGCGCCCACGCGGCGCCTGATCCATGCCGCCGCCAAGGTAGCGGCCGGCGATTACGCGGTGCGGGTTCCGCGCGGCCAGCGCGACGAGCTGGGCACGCTGGCGCACAACTTCAACATCATGGCCGCCACCCTCGAGAGCAACGAGGCGCTGCGTCGCCATTTCATGGCCGACCTGTCGCACGAGCTGCGCACGCCCTTGTCCGTGTTGCAGGCCCAGCTCGAAGCGATGGAAGACGGCCTCGAACCTACCGACACCGCCAGCCTGGTGCTGCTGCAGGACGAAGTGGCGACCTTGTCCCGGCTGGTCGAAGACATGCGCCAGATTACCCTGTCCGAAGTGGGCGCCTTCGGCTACCAGCGCGAACCGCTCGACCTCGGCGCCCTGTTGGAAAGTGAGCTGAACAAGTGGCGCGAGCCGCTGGCCCACGCCGGCATGGCGGTCAATACAGGGATGCTGCCGCACCTGACCGTGGAGGGTGACACGATCCGCCTGCGCCAGCTGCTGCGCAACCTGTTCAACAACGCGCTGCGCCACGCCGAGGGCGCTACTGAACTGCACGTCGCGTTGCACGTCCACCGCCAGCAAGCCGTGCTCACCATCACCGACGACGGCCACGGCGTGAACGATGCCGCGCTGACCATGCTGTTCGAACGCTTCTGGCGCGGCGACAGCGCCCGCACCCGCGCCACCGGCGGCAGCGGCCTGGGGCTGTCGATCTGCCGCAGCATCGTCAGTGCCCACGGTGGCGACATCGGCGCCAGCCATGCCGCGCCGACCGGCCTGTGCATCACCATCACGCTGCCGCTGGCACAGCAAGCATCATGAGCGCCCAGCACATCCTGGTGGTCGAAGACGAGCTGCGCCTGGCGCGGCTGCTGGTCAGCTATTTGCAGGCCGCCGGCTACCGCGCCACGGCCCAGCACGACGGCCTGGCGGTGCAAGCCACGGTGGCGGCAGGCGACGTCGACCTGATCCTGCTCGACTGGATGTTGCCCGGCATCGACGGCCTGACCCTGTGCCGCGCGCTGCGCGCGTCCAGCGACATTCCCATCATCATGATGACCGCACGCGCCCAGGAGGAGGACCGTCTCGACGGCCTCGACGGCGGCGCCGACGATTACATCTGCAAGCCCTTCAGTCCGCGCGAAGTGGTGGCCCGCGTGCGCGCGGTGCTGCGCCGCCGCCCGGCTGGCAGTCCCAAGCCGGGCTTGCAGATCGACGAGCAGGGCGTGCGCGCCTTTTTGCATGGCGCCGAGCTGCCATTGACGCCGGTGGAGTTCCGCCTGCTGAAAATGTTGCGCGACGCGCCCGGGCAAGCCTTGTCACGCGATGACTTGCGCGGCGGTGTGTACGAGGACCGGCGCATCGTGCATGACCGCACGATCGATACGCATGTCAAAAACCTGCGCCGCAAGCTGGAGGAAGCCGGCCTGGCTGAAGCGATTTCAGCCGTCTATGGGGTCGGTTATCGATGGGAGGCGCGCAGCGCGCGTGCGTCCTGAAATTTCACAAGGAGAAAGCAAATGTCTGACGACAACCAGTCGCGGTCGCGGCGTAGTCTGATCAAGAGCATGGTGTTCATACCGATGGGTGTGGCCGGTGCTGCCGGCGCCGTGCGCGCCCTGCAACCGGCCCACGCGGCCGACGCCATCGCGCCCGAAGGCAAACCGAACGACTACAAGCCATCGTTTTTCAACGCCAACGAATGGCGCTTCCTCGGTGCGGCAGTCGATCGCCTGATCCCGCACGACGAACACGGCCCCGGCGGCATCGAATCGGGCGTGCTCGAATTCCTCGACCGCCACATGCAAACCCCGTACGCGGCCGGCGACATCTGGTACATGCAGGGCCCGTACCTGAAGGCCGCACCGGAGTTCGGCTACCAGGGCAAGCTGGCGCTGCGCGACATCCTGCGCGTGGGCATCAAGGCCTTTGATGGCTATGTCACCAGCCAGAACCCGGGCAAGGTGTTTGCCGACCTCGACAAGAAGGCGCAGGAAGACTTGCTCAAGGCGGCCGAAAAGGGCGAGCTGAAGTGGGAAGACATGTCGTCGAAACTGTTCTTCTCCAACCTGCTCAATGAAACCCGCAACGGTTACTTTGCCGACCCCAAGCATGGCGGCAACAAGAACATGGGCGCCTGGAAAATGATCGGCTATCCCGGCATGCGCGCGGATTACCTCGACTGGGTCGAAGTCAGGGACAAGCCTTACCCGATCGGTCCCGTAGACCTCGCCGGCCGTCGCGGATAACAAGGAAAAACAATGAGCATCGTAAAAAATAAAGTAGACGCCGTCATCGTCGGCGCCGGCTGGACCGGCGCCATCATGGCCAAGGAACTCACGGACGCGGGCTTGTCCGTCGTCATTCTCGAACGCGGCCCGGACCGCGACACGCAACCGGACTTCGCCTACCCGCGCGTGGTCGATGAGCTCGAAGGCTCGGTCCACCGCAAGTACCTGCAATCGCTGGCCAAGGAAACCGTCACCGCGCGCCACAGCGTGAACGACATCGCCGTGCCGTATCGCCAGATGGGTTCGTTCAAGCCCGGTACCGGCGTCGGTGGCGCCGGCTCGCACTGGTCGGGCGCGCACTTCCGCGCCTTGCCTGAAGATTTTAAAGTGCGCAGCAACCTCGAGCAGCGCTACGGCAGGAAATTCATCCCCGCCAACATGACGGTACAGGATTTTCCGGTCACGTACGACGAACTAGAACCGCACTTCGAACACTTCGAATACGTGTGCGGCACGTCCGGCAAGGCCGGCATCATCAACGGCCAGTTGAGCGAAGGCGGCAACCCGTTCGAAGGTTCGCGCAAGAAGGAATATCCGCTGGGACCCAACCCCAACTACCTCGGCGCCGAATGGTTTTACAAGGCCGCCAAGGAAAAGGGCTACCACGCGTTCCCGATTCCCGCATCGAACGCCTCGGGCGTGTACACCAACCCGTACGGCTGCCAGATGGGGCCGTGCAACGCGTGCGGCTTCTGCTCCGATTACGGCTGCCTCAATTATTCGAAAGCCAGCCCCAACGCCTGCATCTTCCCGGTATTAAAGGGTCGCAAGAATTTCGAGATGCGCACGCTGGCGCAAGTGCTGAAAGTGAACCTGACCGGCGACAAGAAAAAAGCCACCGGCGTCACGTACCTCGATGCACAAGGGCGCGAAACCGAGCAACCGGCAGACCTGATCCTGCTGTGTGCGTTCTCGCTGTTCAATGTGCACATGATGCTGGTGTCGGGCATCGGCAAGCCGTACGATCCGGCCACCAAGACCGGCACCGTCGGCCGCAACTACTCGTATCAGAACTTGAACCGCGTGGTGATGTTCTACGATAAAACCGTGCATGCCAACGGTTTTATCGGCATCGGCGGTGGCGGCGCCACGTTCGACGACTTGAACGGCAACCGCAACGATAGCGCCCAGACCGGCTACATCGGCGGCGGCATCATCTGGGCGCGCCAGCCCGGCGCCGGCCCCGTGCGCGGCATCCAGACCGAGCCCGGTGTACCGAACTGGGGCAGCGCCTGGAAGAAGGGCGTCAAGGATTCCTTCCTGCACTCGTTCTATTACGAGGTGCAGGGTTCGTGCATGTCGTACGACGATGCCTACCTCGATCTCGACCCGACCTACAAGGATGCGTTCGGCCGCCCGCTGCTGCGCATGACGTTCGACTGGCACGACAACGAAATCAAGGCGTCGCAATACCTGGTGGAAAAAGCGACCGACATGTGCAAGGTGCTGGGACCGAAGGCGATGAAGGGCGACGCCAAGAAAGACGGCACCCACTACAACATCACCCAGTACCAATCGACCCACACCTGCGGCGGCGCCATCATGGGCAGCGATCCGAAGACGTCGGCGCTGAACCGCTACCTGCAGTCGTGGGACGTGTCGAACGTGTTTGCGCCGGGCGCCAACGCCTTCCCGCAAAACAACGGCTACAACCCGACCGGCATGGTCGGCGCGTTGACGTACTGGGCCGCCACGGCCATCCGCGAGCTGTATCTGAAAAGCCCCGGCCCGCTGGTCCAGGCTTAAGGAGTGCGCATGAACACTGTGAAAAAATTATTGTTGACCGCCGTGGGTCTGGGCGTGATCGGCGTGGGTGGTGCATACCTGTACGCCTCGCAAGCGACGCCGACCAGGAACATCGGTCCCGGCACCGTCAACCTGGCAACGCCGAGCGCGCAACTGATCGAGCAGGGCAAGTACATCGCCACCGCCGGCGACTGTATCGCCTGCCACACGGCGCCGAATGGCAAGCAGTTTGCCGGCGGCCTGTCGATGGCGACGCCGATTGGCGCCCTGTACAGCACCAACATCACGCCCGACAAGGCGACCGGCATCGGCAACTACAGCCTCGACGATTTCGACCGGGCGGTGCGCCACGGCATCACGCCGCACGGTACTACGCTGTATCCGGCCATGCCGTATCCGTCGTACGCCAAGATCAGCGACGACGACCTGCGTGCGCTGTACGCGTACTTCATGCATGGCGTGGAACCGGTCTCGAACGCCAACCGGTCCAGCGAGATCAGCTGGCCGCTGTCGCTGAACTTCCCGCTGGCGATCTGGCGCAAGATGTATGCGCCGCCGGTTGAACCGCTGGTACTCAACAAGTACGAAAGCGCAATGCTGGCGCGCGGCGCCTACCTGGTGCAGGGCCTCGGTCACTGCGGCGCCTGCCATACGCCGCGCGCATCGACCATGCAGGAGCTGGCGCAGGACGAGTCGAGCCCGGCCTACCTGTCCGGCGGTCCCGTGATCGACGGCTGGCTGGCGGTCAACCTGCGCGGCAATCCGGCCGGCGGCCTGGGGCGCTGGACCGAGCAGGACATCGTCGATACGCTGTCGAAAGCACGCAACGATCACTCGGCCGTGGTGGGTACGCCAATGGCGGAAGTGGTGTCGCACAGCACCCAGCACATGACGAAAGAGGATTTGACGGCGATGGCCGCCTATCTGAAGTCGCTGTCGCCGGGACTGGCCGAAAAAGCGGCCTACAAGGAGAGCAATGCCACTGCGCTGGCCTTGAAATCCGGACGTGAAGATGGTCGCGGCGCGCAGCTGTACCTCGACAACTGCGCCGCCTGCCACCGTACCGACGCCAAGTCCAACGGCAAGGTGTTCCCTGCGCTGGCCGGCAACCCGAGCGTGCTGTCCGACGATGCAACCTCGTTGATCAAGCTGATCCTGGAAGGCAGCAAGCTGCCATCGACCAAGGCGGCGCCATCGGACCTGGGCATGCCCGGCTTCGCCTGGCGCCTGTCGGACGAAGAAACGGCGCAACTGGTTACCTTCGTGCGCCAGAGCTGGGGTAACGAGGCGTCGGCCGTGAGTGTCGGTGACGTCGCCAAGCTGCGCAAGCAGGTCAAGGCTGAAACCGGAGGCGCTACCGCAGCGCACTAACCGCACGCTGGCAAAACCAGGCCTGCTGCCGTAGCGATTACGGCGGCAGGCCTTTGCCATTCTTAAGAGCACATGTGCGAGCGGTACGGGCAGGTAACTGCCTTTCTACTCACCCGACAACGCCCCCTGCAACAGGTCGATCAGCAGCCGGATCTTGGCCGAGCCGCGCCGGCTGGCCGGATACACGGCGTAGATGCCGATGTCCATCTGGCCCGGGTTGGCTTCGTAACCGGGCAATACGGCCACCAGGGCGCTGTTGTCGAGGTCGCCTTGCACGAGCCAGGCCGGCAGCAGCGCCAGGCCCATGCCGTCGCACGCGGCCAGGCGCAGCACTTCGCTGTTGTTGACCGTGAGCGATCCCGTCACTTCCACCTCGGTTGTTTCCGCATCGCTGCGCAGGTGCCAGCTGTGGCGGCTGGCGCCGTAGGCGAACTGCAGGCAGTTGTGACCGGCCAGGTCAGCCGGGGTGCGCGGCGTGCCGTGGCGCGCCAGGTAGGCGGGACTGGCGACGATGTGGCGCCGGTGACCGGCCAGCTTGCGGGCGATCAGGTTCGGCTGTTGTGGCGGGCTGCCGATGCGGATCGCGACATCGATCGCTTCATCGACCAGGTGGGTGACGCTGTCGGCCAGGCGCAGGTCGAGGCGCAGGCGCGGGTAGCGCTCGGCCAGGCCGGGCAGCAGCGGCGCCAGGTAGCGGATGGCCAGCGTGACGGGCGCTGCCACCCGCAGCAGGCCGTGCAGCTCGCCGTTGCCGCCGCCGGCCGCGTCGTCGGCCTCGTCCAGCGCAGCGAGGATCTGGTTGGTGTGCTCGAGGTAGGTGCGGCCGCTGTCGGTCAGCGTGATGCTGCGGGTGGAGCGGTTCAGCAGCGGCGTGCCCAGGCGCTGCTCGAGCGCATCGACCAGGCGCGTGACCGACGAGGTGGCCACGCCCAGCTGGCGGGCGGCGGCGGAAAACCCACCATGACTGGCCACCAGGCTGAAAGCGTTGAGTTCGGCGAAGCGGTCCATGGTGGCGTTGCGCAGCGCGCAAAAGTGTTGGCGATTGCGCCCATATTATCAGCACCGCCAGAACAATCTATAGTGAATTCATATACGAATGGCTGAGGAGGCCTTATGAAACTCACTGCACACAACCAAGGTTTTGGCGCCACCATCGAAGAACTCGACCTGCGCGACGCCAACCCCGCCATGGGCCGCGACTTGCGCGCCGCGCTGGTCGAACACGGCTTGCTGGTGATCCGGGACCAGACCCTGGCGCCCGAAGAACAACTGGCCGCCACCCGCCTGTTCGGCACGCTGGAGGTGTTTCCCACCGTGCGCGGGCAATTGCCGGGCTTACCCGAAATCTTCCGCGTGGCCAGCCGGCCCGAGGACGGCCACGTCGAGGTGGGCCGCTATTGGCATTCGGACGGATCGTTCCGCGACGATCCGACCCCGGTCAGCTTCTGGTACACGGTCGTGCAATCGGACCAGGGCGGCGACACGCTGTTTACCGACCTGCAGCAGGCATATGCGGAACTCAACGACGAGATCCGCACGGAATTTGACGCCCTCAGCACCGCCCACCGCAACGGCGTGGTGCACCCGCTGGTGCTGCGGCACCCGTACACTGGTGTGCCGGGCCTGTACTTGAACGTGGGCCTGACTGCCGGCGTGCTTGGCTACAACAGCGAACAGTCGCGCGAAGTGATGGCCGCGATCGACCGCCATTATTCGCGGCCCGGCGCCAGCTACCGCCATCACTGGCTGCCCGGCGACGTGGTGGTGGCCGACAATTTACGGGTTGCCCACAAGGCCACGCCGCTGACGGCGGACAGCCGGCGCATCCTCAACCGCACCACCGTGCGGGCCGACGGGGTGATCTGGCAGTAGCGGCGCCGTTTACCGCAGCACGGTACACATCAGCCAGATGTCGCCGTGCTCGCGCACGTCGGCCTGCAGGGTACCGAACTTGGTGTCGCGGCTGTAGCCGGCGGGCCCTTTTTTGAGATTGGCCGCCTTGGCCACATCTTCCAGGCGGGCTCCGGGCAGCACGGCAATATAGGTATCGACCTCGGCGCCGCTCGCGCTGACACGGGTCACGTCGAGGTTGAAAGGCCGTACCGGCTTGGGCAGTTGAAAACTGTCGGCAACGCCGTCGGCAGTCGGCTTGGCGCCAAAGCGGCGGAGCGATTTTTGTACCCCGACGGATTTTCCTGTGGGTAACTCGCAGCGCAGCGCCTGTTCGATAAGCACAGAGGGCGGGGCAGCATCGGCCGCCGCAGGGGCCGAAATACTGAACCATGTTGTTGCCAGCAGCAGGGCAAGCAACGAGCGTGAGGAACGGGACATGTGAGCCTTGGGAGTGGTTGGGATTGATTCATCATCAAACGTTATCACAAAGACATTCCGACTTGCGCACATAAGACGTGACTATTTCTTGCGCGCACGATTGCCCAAGCAGGCGAACAACCTTGTAAATGCGATAAACTTCTCGCTTCTCAAGATATCTTGGTCCGCATCATGCCCAATAAATCGTCGATGGACGACCAGTCATTCCGCCGCATCCTCGCCCGCAACATCACCTTGCCGCTGGCGTCAGGCGTCGTCAGCGCCGGTGTCTTCGTCATTTTGCTGATCTACCTGATCACGACCATGAACTGGGTCGAGCACAGCGAACGGGTGATCGGCAGCGCCAACGAGATCAGCAAGCAGATGGTGGACATGGAAACCGGCATGCGCGGCTACCTGCTGGCCGGCGACGAGGCATTCCTGCAGCCGTACGTGCTGTCCAAGCCCAAGGTCACGGCCAGCATCGGCAACCTGCTCACACTGGTGGAAGACAACCCGGCCCAGGTCGATCGCCTGCGTAATATCCAGGCCCAGCACCTGGGCTGGGACAAATACGCGCAGGAAATGATCGCATTGCGGGCCGCGAACGGCGACGTGACCGGCCCGGTCAAGACCGCGCGCGGCAAAACCCAGTTCGACGAGATCCGCCGCCTGCTCGATGCCTTCATCGGCACCGAGGCGCGCATGCGCCAGGAGCGCAACGATACCGCCCGCACGGTCACCATCGTGGTGGCCGTCGTCTATCTGCTGCTGACATTGGGCGTGGGCGGCGCGCTGGCCTGGTTCGGCCGCCGTGAGCTGCTGGGCCTGTCCCGGGTCTATAACGACGTGCTCAAGCAACACACCGAACATGCGGACCTGCTGCAGCAGCAGGCGTGGCTGCGCACCGGCCAGAGCGAGCTGGCGCAGCAGGGCATCGGCCAGATGGCGTTGCCGCAATTGTCGTCAGCGCTGCTGCAGTTCCTGGCGCGCTACATGGACGTGGTGGTTGGCGCGCTATACCTGCGTGCGCCGGACGGCAGCTTCCACCGGGTGGCGTCGTACGGCTTCTCGGCCGAATGGGACGCGCGCGAGCAGAAAATGCATCCGTCCGAGACGCTGGTGGCGCAAGCCGCACTGGAGCGCCGCTTGATCCGCCTCGACCAGGTGCCCGCCGATTACATCCAGGTCAGCTCCGGCCTCGGTACCGGTCCGGCCGCCAGCGTCATGCTGGCGCCGCTCGATAATGACGGCGTGATCAACGGCGTGATCGAGGTCGGCCTGCTGCGCGCCATCACCACGCGCGACATCGAATTCCTCAACTTGGTAAAAGGCAATATCGGCAACGCCATCGAGGCGAGCCATTCGCGCCAGCGCCTGCAGGAAGTGCTGGCCGAAACCCAGCAGCTGAACGAAGAACTGCAAGTGCAGCAGGAAGAACTGCGCACCGCCAACGAAGAACTGGAAGAACAGTCGCGGGTGCTGGAAGAATCGCAGGCGAGCCTGGAAAACCAGAAAGCCGAACTCGAACAAACCAACGAACAGCTGGCCGAACAAGGCCAGGCGCTCGACCACAAGAACGCCGCACTGACGCAGGCGCAGCAGGACCTGGAAGACCGTGCCGCCGAGTTGGAACGCGCCAGCCAGTACAAATCGCAGTTCCTGGCGAATATGTCGCACGAGCTGCGCACGCCGCTGAACAGCTCGCTGATCCTGGCCAAGCTGCTGTCGGAAAACTCGCTCGGCAACCTCAACGACGAGCAGGTACGCTTCGCCAACACCATCTATTCGGCCGGCAACGACCTGCTCAACCTGATCAACGACATTCTCGACATCTCCAAGGTGGAAGCGGGCAAGCTGGAACTGGTGCCCGAGCAGCTGTCGCTGCGCCACGTGGTCGAAGGCATGGCCATGGTGTTCGAGCCGCTGGCCCAGCAAAAGAAACTGGCGTTCCAGGTACAAGTGGCCGACGACGTGCCGCCGCACATGGTTTCCGACCGCCAGCGCCTCGAGCAGATCCTGAAAAACCTGCTGTCGAACGCGCTCAAGTTCACCAGCACCGGCCAGATCACGCTCAGCCTCGAGCGCGTGGGCAACGACGCGGTGGCGTTCTCGGTGCACGATACCGGCATCGGCATCCGCCCCGAAGACCAGCAGGGCATTTTCAACGCGTTCCAGCAAGCCGACGGCACCACCAGCCGCAAGTACGGCGGCACCGGCCTGGGCCTGTCGATTTCGCGCGACCTGGCGCACTTGCTGGGCGGCAGCATCAGCCTGGCCTCCGAAGTGGGACAGGGCAGCTGCTTCACCTTGACCATGCCGCTGGCATTTACCGCGCCCGAAGCCGGTCCGCGCCTGGGCAGCGCCAGCGCGCCAGCCGAGCTCGATGACACCGGCCGTACCCATGCCCCGGTAACCCTGCCACCGGTCGCGCTACCGGCCGCCGCGCCGTGGAAGGCGATGGCGCCCAAGCCGGCTGCCGCGCCCGTCGAGCCGCCACCGCCGCGCGTGCGCGCGTTCGAGGATGACCGTGATTTGTTGACGGATAACGTCGTCAACCAGCGCACCGTGCTGGTGATCGAGGATGACCCCAATTTCGCCCGCATCCTGTACGACCTGGCGCACGAAAAGCAGTACCGTTGCCTGGTGGCGTTCCACGCCGACGAGGGCCTGGAACTGGCGCGCCAGTTCCGCCCGGACGCGGTGCTGCTCGACATCCGCCTGCCCGACCGCTCCGGCCTGTCGGTGCTGCAATTGCTGAAAGACGACGCCACCACCCGCCACATCCCGGTGCACGTGGTGTCCGGCAGTGAGAACGGCGAAGCCGCGCTGCACCTGGGCGCCATCGGCTATGCCTTGAAGCCGGCCACGCGCGATCAGTTGATGGACGTGTTCCGCCTGATCGAAACCAAGCTCACGCAAAAGATCAAGCGCGTGCTGCTGGTGGAAGACGACGACCGCCAGCGTGACAGCGTGGTGCAGCTGATTTCCGACGACGACGTGGAAATCGTCGCGGTCGGTACCGGCGAAGAAGCGCTGGCGCTGCTGCGTACCAACATCTACGACTGCATGATCATCGATCTGAAATTGCCCGACATGCAGGGCAACGAGCTGCTGCAAAAAATGGCGGCCGAACAGCTGGCGGCGTTCCCGCCGGTGATCGTGTACACGGGCCGCAACCTGTCGCGTGCCGAAGAGGCGGATCTGCACAAGTATTCGCGTTCGATCATCATCAAGGGCGCCCGTTCGCCGGAACGCCTGCTCGACGAAGTGACGCTGTTCCTGCACAAGGTGGAAGCGGACCTGTCGTCCGAGCGCCAGACCATGCTGCGCACGGTGCGCTCGCGCGACCGCGTGTTCGAGGGCCGGCGCATCCTGCTGGTCGATGACGACGTGCGCAACATCTTTGCACTGACCAGCGCGCTCGAACAAAAAGGCGTGCTGGTGGAAGTGGGCCGCAACGGTTTCGAGGCAATCGAGAAAATGGATGCCAACCCCGACATCGACCTGGTGCTGATGGACGTCATGATGCCGGGCATGGACGGCCTGGAAGCGACGCGCCGCATCCGCGCCGACGCCCGCTTCGAGCGCCTGCCGATCATCGCCATTACCGCCAAGGCCATGAAGGACGACCAGGAGCAATGCCTGGCCGCCGGCGCCAGCGACTACCTGGCCAAGCCGATCGATCTGTCGCGCCTGTACTCGCTGCTGCGCGTGTGGATGCCCAACGGTGAACGGGGCGCATAATGCACAGCGATACCGACATTGAAATCAAAGTGTTGATGGAAGCCATCTACATGAAGTACAGCTATGATTTCCGCGACTACACGGGCGCTTCGCAAAAGCGCCGCGTGCTGCACGCCATGCGCGACATGGAGTGCGAAACCATCTCGGCGCTGCAGGCGCGCATCATGCACGAGCCTGCAGCGTTCAGCCAGCTGCTGCAATATTTGACCATCCCGGTGACGTCGATGTTCCGCGACCCCAGTTACTGGCTGGCGCTGCGCGAACAGGTGATGCCGGTGCTGCGCACGTATCCGTCGCTGAAAATCTGGATCGCCGGCAGCAGCACCGGCGAAGAAGTGTATTCGATGGCGATCCTGCTCAAGGAAGAGGGACTGTTAGAACGCAGCATGATCTACGCCACCGACATCAACCCGCAGTCGCTGGAAAAAGCCCGCAAGGGCGTATTCCCGCTCGACGCCATGCGCGAATACACGGCCAACTACCAGGCCGCCGGCGGCACCCGCAGCTTCTCCGATTACTACACGGCCGCCTACAACGCCGCCCTGTTCGACGGCGCGCTGTGCGAAAACGTCACCTTTGCCGACCACAGCCTGGCCACCGACGCCGTGTTTGCTGAAACCCATTTGATCAGCTGCCGCAACGTGATGATCTACTTTAAAAAGAAACTGCAGGAGCGCGCCTTCGGCCTGTTCCACGAGTCGCTGTGCCATCGCGGCTTCCTGGGACTGGGCAGCAAGGAGAGCATCGACTTTTCCGCTTACGGCCCCGCGTTCGAGCCGATCGTCAAACGCGAACGGCTGTTTCGCAAGCGCTAGCCATGCTCGATGCCGCCACCGCGCTTGCCGCGATCGACGCCGTCCTGGCCAGCCACCGCACTCGCATCAAGGCGGTGATCATCGGCGCCTCGGCCGGCGGCGTCGGTGCGCTGCTCAAGCTGCTGCCGGGCTTGCCCAGGCAGTATGCGCCGGCCGTGGTGGCGGTGCTGCACGTGCCGGAAAACCGGCAAAGCCAGCTGGCCGACGTGTTCGCCCAGCGCATGGCGCTGCCGGTGCGCGAAGCGGCCGACAAGGAAACCTTGACGTCCGGGACGCTCTACTTTGCCGGTTCCGGCTACCATTTGTCTGTCGAGTCGGATTACTGCTTTTCGTTAAGCTGCGAAGCGCCGCGTAATTTTGCCCGGCCATCGATCGACATCCTGATGGAGTCGGCGGCCGATGCCTACGGGCCGGCCCTGATGGGCATATTACTGACCGGGGCCAACCATGACGGCGCCGCAGGCATGGCGGCCATCGGCCGCGCCGGCGGCCTCACCGTGGTGCAAGACCCGCAAGATGCCGAAGTGGCGACCATGCCGCAGGAAGCGATCCGCGTGCGCCACCCCGACCTGGTGCTGCCGCTGGACGCGATCCATACATTGCTGTTGAAGCTGGAGAAGAACTGATGCAAGCCGAGCAACCGACCAAACTGCTGATCGTTGACGATCTGCCGGAAAACCTGCAAGCCCTGAACGCCGTGATCCGGGGCCCGGGCCGCGAGATCTTCCAGGCCGGTTCGGGCGACGAAGCGCTGGCGCTGCTGCTGCAGCACGACTTTGCCATGGCCTTCCTCGACGTGCAGATGCCGGGCATGGACGGTTTCGAACTGGCCGAACTGATGCGCGGCACCGAGAAAACCCGGCAAATCCCGATCGTGTTCGTCACTGCCGCCGGCAAGGAACTCAATTACTCGTTCAAGGGCTACGAGGCCGGCGCGGTCGATGTGCTGTACAAGCCGCTCGATTCGCGCGCCGTGCGCGGCAAGGTCGAAGTGTTCGTGGCGCTGTGGGAGCAGCGCGAAGCGATGCGGCGCCAGGTGCAGGCGCTCGAGGAAGCACGGCAGGCGCAGGAAGCCATGCTGGCCGAACTGAACGTGGCGCAAGCGCAGTTGCAGCGCGCGCTGGCCATGCGCGACGAATTCATGTCGATGGTCTCGCACGAAATGCGCACGCCGCTCAACACGCTGTACCTGGAAACGCAATTGCGCAAGATGCAGCTCGAGCGCGGCAACATGGCGGCCTTCGGTGCCGAGCAGTTGCAGCGCATGGTCGCGCGCGACGACCGCCAGATCCAGAGCATCATCCGCCTGATCGACGACATGCTCGACGTGTCGCGCATCCGTTCCGGCAAGCTGTCGTTGCGGCCGGGCTGGGTGGAAATGTCGGGACTGCTGCGGCGCGTGGTGCACGACTTGACGCCGCAGGCATCGACCGCCGGTTGCAGCATCGGGCTCGATGCCGGCACGCCCGTGTCCGGCTGGTGGGACGAGTTCCGCATCGAGCAGATCGTCGTCAACCTGCTGACCAACGCCATGCGCTACGGCGCCCAGCGGCCGGTGGCGGTGGTGCTTACGGTGCAGGAGGAACAAGTACTGGTGGAGGTGCGCGACCAGGGCCCTGGCATCGCGCCCGAGCTGCAGCAGAAAATTTTTGAACCGTACGAGCGCGGCGTGGGCAACGAAGTGCCATCGGGCCTGGGCCTGGGCCTGTACATCTCGCGCGAACTGGCCGAGGTGCACCAGGGCAGCCTGACCGTGCGCAGCGTACCGGGCGAGGGTGCAGTCTTTACGCTGGCGCTGCCCCGCTCGGACGCGCCGCCGGTATAGGGCTCGCAAACCTGCTGCGTGTCCCGCCACGGTTTTCGAGGCCCGATACCTTTATCGGGAGTTGGCTTCTTCGCGGCGCCGGATCAGGTAGGCGTTGACGTCGTCGATGGTGACGTGGCCGCGCTGGGCGGTGTCGATGTTGTCGAAATTTTTCTCGACCACCGCCAGGCCGGCCTGGTGCGCTTCCTCGCGGTTGAGCGTCCCGCTGTTGTCGAGGTCGGCATCATTGAACCGCTTTTTCAGGTTCTGCATCGGTTGCAGGCGCAGCAGTATGGGCCCCGGACCGGTTGCCGGAGCAGGGGCGACATCGCGCTTGGGCTGGCGCATCGAGCGCGGCACATAGGCATCGGAATACGGCGTGGCCACGGCTGCCTTGGCCGTCATATTCGCGGTCAGCTCGGCAGGTGGTGTCTGGGCGTGTATCGGCGCCATGGACAGGCTGCCGACCGTTGCCGCTGTGGCGGCTAATAATTGTAATCTCGTCATAGTTATCTCCCCCGCATCGCGTGATGCCTGGTTCAGGGTGATACTGTGATCCGATTACGAAAAATTAGCAATCGCTGTCGATTGCAGCCAGCCCCCGCGCCTGCACGCCGACCCCGGTTGTGGCCCGGAAGCATCACTTGCGGGCAACAACCTTGTTCGATCAGCTATTTCCTCCGCCATCCCAAAACCCGGCATGCGCCAGCCGGGCCTCGTCCTCGCGCAGCGGCCCGATCACTTCGGTCGGACGCTGGCCGGCTGCGAAGACGGTCCGGCATGGCAGCGCCAGGGTCGGATTTTCGGGATCGCTACCGGTCAGTTGCAGCAGGCTTGCTTCCGACAGCGCATACACGACCCTGCCCACGCCGCTCCAGTAGGTGCCGCCACTGCACATGGCGCATGGTTCGGCGTTGGCGTACAACGTGGCCGTGGCCAGTTCGGCCGGGCCGTACTGCTGCGAGGCCAGGCGCAGCGCGTTCATCTCGGCGTGCGCAGTGCGATCGCTCGATGACGCATTCATCGCCGACGAAATCACCGTGCCGTCGGCCGCCACGACCATGGCGGCAAACGGATGGTGGCCCTCGTCGCGCGAGCGCTGCGCCAGCGCCAGGACTTCGGTGATGAATGCGTGATCCTGCGCGGTGGCGGTCATTGTGCGCTCCTTATTTTGGAATCTTGCCATCGACGCCCTGCACATAGAAATTCATCTGCAGCAGGTCTTTTTCCGGCGCGCGCACGCCAGCGGCGTACTTGACGGCGCCGGTCTGGTCCTTGATCGGACCGGTGAACGGGGCAAACGTGCCGGCGGTGAGCGCCGCCTTCTTCTCCTCGTAAATCTTGGCCGCATCGGCCGGCACCACCGCGTTCAGTTTCGACATCTTGACCATGCCTTCCTTCAGGCCGCCGCGATAGTCGCTGGTCTTCCAGGTGCCGGCGATCACCGCCTTGGCGGTGTCGATGTAGTAGCCCGACCAGTCGTTGGTGGCGGCAGTCAGGTGCGCCTTCGGTGCGAAGCGCGACATGTCGGAATCCCAGCCGAATGCGTACACGCCTTTTTCCTGCGCCACTTGCAGCGTGGCCGGCGAGTCGGTGTTTTGCGCCATCACGTCCGCGCCTTGCGCCACCAGGGTTTCCGCTGCCTGGCGTTCCTTGGCCGGGTCGTACCACGAGTTCACCCAGATCACCTTGGTCTTGATTTTCGGATTGACGCTTTGGGCGCCCAGCGTAAACGCGTTGATGTTGCGGATGACTTCCGGTACCGGGAACGAGGCGATGAAGCCGAGCGTGTTCGACTTGGTCATCTTGCCGGCCAGGATGCCGTTCAGGTACGAGCCCTCGTACAGGCGCGATTCGTACGTGGCCAGGTTCTTGGCGCTTTTAAAGCCGGTGGCGTGGACAAACGTGACGCCGGGCGCGGACTTGGCCACTTTTTCGGTGGCGTTCATATAGCCGAACGACGTGGTGAAAATCAGCTTGTTGCCTTCGGCGACTAGCTTGCGGATCACGCGTTCGGAGTCCGCGCCTTCGGGCACGTTTTCAACGAAGGTGGTTTTCACCTGGGCGCCCAGGGCTTTTTCCAGCGCCAGGCGGCCCTGGTCGTGGGCGTAGGTCCAGCCGGCGTCGCCGACGGGGCCCACGTATACAAAACCCACCTTCAACGGCTCGGCGGCGAACGACGGGATGGCGGCGGCCAGGGTGCAGGCGGCGGCAATGGCGGTCAATGCGGTGCGGCGATTCATCATGCGTTTTCCTTGAAGGGTGAATTAAAAGTGATCAGAAGTGATATTCGGCGCGGACCATCGGCGTGCGGGCGGTGGCGCCGTTGTTGTTGCGGTCCGGGTTGCCGAACTTGTTCTTCCAGTACTGGTACTCGACGCCCACCTTGAACGTGTTCTTGCCCGCGCCGATGGCGCCGCTCATGTCGTACATGATCTGCATGTCGATATTGGTTTCCGGCGCGGTGCCGCCGCCGAATTCGTTGGTGCCCTTGGCGGTGATGAAGTTGGCATAGCCCTCGAAGCTGAGCGGAATGCCGATGTCGAACGGGATGCCCCAGGCGCCGGTCAGCATGGCGTGGGTTTTATACGAGTAGCGCGGCGTGGCCTGGTTGGTGAAGGTGCTGTACGGCGCGTTCGATTCCCAGATCGCCAGCACGCTCACGTCGAGAAAACCGGGCACGTCGAACATCAACGTCGGGCCGGCGACGACCATGCGCTTCTTGGAGTTGTAGCCGGCGTCGGTCTTGCTGTTGTAGTCGAAGCCCAGGGTGGCGCCCACGCCGCGCACGGGGCCGAAGGCGTAGCTCTTGCCGGCGATCTTGCCGAAGTCCAGCGTGTGGCGGTACACCGCGTACGCCTCGTGGGCGCCGCTGTTGGAGCCGGCCGACGACGGATCGAGATTGGACGACATCAGCAGATCGACGCTGAAAAAGTTCTTGCCGTACTTGTAGCCGGAGACGTGGCTGAAGTTGACGATGTTCTTGGTGATGTCATTGTCGTTGAACGGCTCGGCGAACTTGGTGCCGTAGCGGTAGCTGAGCGACGTGTCGCTCCAGTCGGCCGCCTGGCTGGTGCCGACGGTGCTGGCGGCAAGAAGTGCGAGAACTGCGGTGCAGCGGATCAGACGTGAACGACGTGGCATGTGCGGGCTCCGGTAAGTTGATGGTCAGTGCTTTCCTGCCTACCTCTTTAGCAAGGATCAGGCCAGCGTCTTTGCTGTATTTACAGGCCGCTGAGCGCCTGCGCCAGGTTCACCTTGCGGTCCTGTCCCGCCAGGTGCAGGCGCGCTTCGATCGCCAGCAGGTGGTGTTCGATCAGGTGGATCGCTTCTTTTACTTTGCCCTGCTCGATCAGCGTGGCCAGGTCCTGATGTTCGTCGTTTTCGCACATGGCGCTGCCCGGGGTTTCGTACAGCGCGATGATCAGCGAGCAGCGCGACACCAGCTCTCCCATGAAGCGCAGCAGCACGTGGTTGCCGGCCAGTTGCGCCAGCAGCAGGTGGAATTCGCCGCCCAGGCGTATCCATGCGGCGCGGTCGCCGCTGCGCCGGGCCGCGTCTTCCGCTGCCAGCGCGGCGCGGATCTGCTTGAGTGAATCCGGCGTGGCATGGCGGATCACCAGCGGCACGATCTCGCGTTCGAGCGCGCGGCGGGCGGCGAAAATCTCGCGCGCCTGCTGTGGCGTGGGCGAGGCGATCACCGCGCCACGGTTGGGCCGCAGCTCGATGATGTGGTCGTGCGCCAGGCGTTGCAGCGCTTTGCGCACGGTGGTGCGGCTCACTTGATAAAGCTCGCAGAAATCGGCTTCGCCCAGGTGAGTGCCGGGTGGCAGGCGGTGGCTCATCACGGCGGTGACTACCGCCTTATAGATACGCATGTCGATGGCGGTGGTACCGCGTTTGACGGCAGCTGGATCGGCTTTGCGCGGGTCGGGCATTGTGGGGCTCCATATCAGTAGTACTACCCGTACAAAGCAGGAAGCGTGCTAGCAGAAGCAACAAAATCGCCGCACGATTGTGTACGAAATTACTTTGTTTTTGCATCCACCTGCACGCTTTTGGGGAGCGGAGCATCCCCCTTTAGTGCAGGACGCACGGAGAAGCGGCATGCTTGCTCTGAGGAGTCGGTGGCATATTACTTGCGTCAGCTGCGGTATCCGATTTGTATACGATAAAGGACCGGCAGATGACTGAACCGCGCTTGCAGATGCTGGGCATCTCCAAGATCTATCCCTCGGTGGTGGCCAACGCCGATGTCAACCTGACTGTCATGCCCGGCGAAATCCACGCCGTGCTGGGCGAGAACGGCGCCGGCAAGAGCACGCTGATGAAGATCATCTACGGCGTGGTGAAACCCGACGACGGCCAGATCATGTGGGAAGGCCGGCAAGTGCATATCAACTCGCCGCACGATGCGCGCAAGCTCGGTATCGGCATGGTGTTCCAGCACTTCGCGCTGTTCGAAACGCTGACCGTGGCGGAGAACATCGCGCTGGCGCTCGACGAGAAAACGTCGCCGGCGGCGCTGGCGCCGCGCATCCGCGCCGTCTCGGAACAATATGGCTTGCCGCTCGATCCGGCGCGGCTGGTGCACAGCATGTCGGTGGGCGAGCGCCAGCGCGTTGAGATCGTGCGCTGCCTGCTGCAGTCGCCGAAACTGCTGATCATGGACGAGCCGACGTCGGTGCTCACGCCCGACGCGGTGTTGAAACTGTTCGAGTCGCTGCGCCGGCTCGCGGCGGAGGGCGTGAGCATCGTCTACATCAGCCACAAGCTCGACGAAATCCAGACGCTGTGCGACAAGGCCACCGTGCTGCGCGGCGGGCGCGTGTCCGGCACCGCGTTACCGAAGCAGGAGAGCTCGCGGTCGCTGGCCGAGTTGATGATCGGGCGCGAGCTGCCCGTGTGCGTCAGTACGCCGCAGCAGCCGGGCGACGTGGTGCTGCATCTCGACGCCCTCAACATTGAGAGCGACGACCCGTTCGGCACGCGTTTAAAGGATATCAGCCTGGCGCTGCGTGCGGGCGAGATCGTGGGCATTGCCGGCATTTCCGGCAACGGCCAGCAGGAGCTGCTCAAGGCCATCTCGGGCGAGCGGCCGCTGGGCCGGCGCCAGGGCGCAATCAATATGTTCGGCCAGGATGTGGGAGGGCTCAACGCGGCGCAGCGGCGCCAGCGCGGCCTGGGCTTCGTGCCCGAGGAGCGGCTGGGCCGTGGCGCCGTGCCCGACCTGTCGCTGGCCGACAACGCGCTGTTGACCGGCTATGTGCCGCCGGCCACCGGCATGGTCAAACGTGGCCTGGTCAAACGCGGCGCGGTGGGGGCGTTCGCGCGCGACGTCATCGAGCGCTTCAAGGTCAAGTGCGGCGGCGAGCGGTCGGCCGCTGCCAGCCTCTCGGGCGGCAACCTGCAAAAGTTCATCGTCGGGCGCGAGATCATGCTGGCGCCGACAGTGATGGTATTTGCCCAGCCAACCTGGGGTGTCGATATCGGCGCGGCCATGCTGATCCGCCAGGCCATCATCGACATGCGCAACGCCGGCGTGGCGGTGCTGGTGCTGTCGGAGGAAATCGAGGAGTTGTTCATGCTCAGCGACCGCATCGCGGTGCTGGCCGATGGCCGCCTGTCGCGCGCGGTGCCCACGGTGGACACCAGCATCAACGAAGTCGGCGTGTGGATGAGCGGCGATTTCAACTATCAAGGCGCAGTCAAAGGAGATTCGAATGTCCCGGCTTGAAAAACGTCCCGAACCGTCCCGGCGCATGATGCTGGCCTCGCCCCTGATCGCGGCGGCGGCGATGCTGGCCACCGGCTCGCTCTTGTTCCTGTTCCTCGGCCAGGAGCCGCTGCACGCGTTCTACGTGTACTTCATCAAGCCATGGACCACCCTGTACGGCGTGGGCGAGTTGCTGCTGAAAGCGACGCCGCTGATCCTGTGCGGCGTGGGCCTGGCCATCGGTTTTCGCGCCAACGTCAACAACATCGGCGCCGACGGCCAGCTGACGGTGGGCGCGATCGCAGCCGGCGCCGTGGCGCTGCAATTTCACGAGGTGGAGGCGTGGTGGGTGCTGCCGCTGATGCTCGTGGCCGGCGCCGTGGGCGGCATGCTGTGGGCGGCAATCCCCGCCTTGCTGCGCACGCGGTTCAACACCAGTGAAATCCTGGTGAGCCTGATGCTGGTGTACGTGGCGTACCACCTGCTCAGCTACCTGGTGCACGGGCCGATGCGCGACCCGGACGGTTTTAACTTTCCACAATCGAAAATGTTCAGCGAGTCGGCGACGCTGCCATTGCTCGTGGAGGGCTTGCGGCTGAACGCGGCGTTCATCCTGTCGCTGATTGCCGCCGGTGCGGCGTGGTTCTTTTGCCGCCATACCTTTGCCGGCTACCGCATGCAGGTGAGCGGCATGGCGCCGGCCGCCGCCTTGTACGCTGGTTTTTCCGAGCCGCGCAACGTGTGGCTGGCCTTCATGGTCAGCGGCGCGCTGGCCGGCGTGGCCGGCGTGGGCGAGGTGGCCGGGCCGCTGGGCCAGTTGCAGCCATCGGTGTCGCCCGGCTACGGCTTTGCCGCCATCATCGTCGCGTACGTGGGCCGGCTGCATCCGCTGGGCGTGGTGCTGTCGGCGCTGTTGATGTCGCTGTTGTACATCGGCGGCGAGACCGCGCAGATCGAGCTGGGCGCGCCGTCGGCAATCACCGGCGTGTTCCAGGGGCTGCTGCTGTTCTACCTGCTGGCGGCCGACCTGTTCATCCACTATCGCATCAAACCGCATAAGCGGATTTCAGGAGTACCAGCATGATGACCACCGAACTGTTGATCGCCTTTTTGGCCAGCACCGCCGGCGCCGCCACCCCGCTGGTGGTCGCCTCGATGGGCGAGCTGGTGACCGAGCGCTCCGGCGTGCTCAACCTCGGCATGGAAGGCATGATGCTGGTCGGCGCCGTGGTGGGCTTCGGCGTCACGCTGGGTACCGGCAGCATGGTGCTGGGCCTGCTGGCGGCGATGGCGGCCGGCATGCTGATGGCGCTGGTGTTCGGCTTCCTGGTGCTGACCCTGCAAACCAACCAGGTGGCCACCGGGCTGGCGCTGACGCTGTTCGGCATCGGCGTTTCGGCGTTCCTCGGCCGCAGTTTCGTCGGCCAGACCGTGGAGCGCATGCCCAACCTCGACATCCCGCTGCTGTCTGATTTGCCGTTCATCGGTCCGCTGCTGTTCCGCTTTGACGCCATGACCTATGCGTCCGTGGCGCTGGTGGTGGTGATTGGCTGGATGCTGGCGCGCACCCGGCTCGGATTGGTGATCCGCGCGGTGGGCGAGTCGCCGCACAGCGCGCATGCGATCGGCTTCAACGTCATCGCGCTGCGCTATGGCACGGTGCTGTTCGGCGGCGCCATGGCCGGCCTGGGGGGCGCCTACCTGTCGCTGGCGCTGACGCCGATGTGGGTGGAGGGCATGACGGCCGGCCGCGGCTGGATCGCGCTGGCGCAAGTGGTGTTCGCGACCTGGAAGCCGCGCGGCGTGCTGGTGGGCGCTTACCTGTTCGGCGGGGTCACGGTGCTGCAATTTCACGGCCAGGGCATGGGGCTGGCCATCCCGTCGGAATTCCTGTCGATGCTGCCTTATGTCGCTACCATCGTGGTACTGGTACTGATCTGCCGCAATCCGCAGACAATCTTGCTCAATAAGCCAATGTCGCTGGGCCAGAACTTCAAAGCGGACTGAGCATCTGTTGTATTGCTACAAAAAAACATCCTTTTGATACATTTGGTTAGATTCTTAAGGCGCGGTAAACGTTAATCTAGTTCCACAGGCCAGCTGCGCCTGTGGGCGCTCCCCAATCCCCGGCTCGCCTTCTTGCTCTCATAAGTTGTCAATAATTTTCCCATCCAGAACAAGCAAGCCACAAAGGAGCTGCCATGCGTGTCAACACGCCCGTCACCCAGAACGAGTACATCATGGAAGATGGCAAGACCATCGTCTCCAGTACCGATTTGCAGGGCAACATCAACTACGCCAACCCGTATTTTCTCGAAGTGAGCGGCTTTACCGAAGCCGAGGTGATGGGCGCGCCGCAAAACATCGTGCGCCATCCCGACATGCCGGTCGAAGCCTTTGCCGACCTGTGGACCACCATCAAGGCCGGCATGCCATGGACCGGGCTGGTGAAGAACCGCTGCAAGAACGGCGACTATTACTGGGTGCTGGCCAATGTCACGCCCGTGATCGAGCAGGGCAAGCAGGTCGGCTACCTGTCGGTGCGCACCAAGCCGTCGCGCGAGCAGGTGCGCGCGGCCGATGCGCTGTACCGCGAGATCAAGGCCGGCAACCCGCGCGGCCTGCGCATCCATAACGGCCGCGGAGTCTCCGGCGGCGTGTTTGCGCGCATGAAAGAGTCGCTCAAGATGTCGCTCAACCAGCAGATCGCGCTGGCCACGACCATGGGCGCGAGCGTGCTGCTGATCGTGGCGCTGTGCCTGCTGACCATGGGCGAGACCAGCCTGTACCAGGCGCGCGGCTGGCTCGGCGGCATTGCGCTCGCTGCCATTGCCGGCATGGTGTTATTTGGCCGCAGCCTCTATGTCAACGTGGCGCTGCCGCTCAAGCAAGCCACCCGCGCGGCGCGCATGATGGCGGGCGGCGACCTGACCGCCTCCATCGAGGTGCGCCGCGACGACGAGATGGGCCGCCTGCTGGCCGCACTGCGCCAGACCAATATCAACCTGCACAGCATTATCGGCGACGTGCGTGCCAATTTTGCCGAGATCACTACCGCCACCACTGAAATTGCCAACGGCAATATGGACCTGTCGGGCCGCACCGAGTCGCAGGCGTCGAGCCTGCAGCAGACCGCCTCGAGCATGGAAGAACTGACGTCCACCGTGCAAATGAGCGCCAACAACGTCGCCAGCGCCAACCAGCTGGCCGAGGAGGCCAAGCAGGTGGCCGCGCACGGCGGCGAGATCGTCTCGCAGGTAGTGACCACCATGGGCGATATCAGCACCTCGTCCACCAAGATCCTCGACATCATCGGCCTGATCGACGGTATCGCCTTCCAGACCAACATCCTCGCGCTCAATGCGGCGGTGGAGGCGGCGCGCGCCGGCGAGCAGGGGCGCGGCTTCGCCGTGGTGGCGTCGGAAGTGCGTGGCCTGGCGCAGCGTTCGGCCACGGCTGCCAAGGAGATCAAGACCTTGATCGACATGTCGATCTCCAAGGTACAGGCCGGCACTGCGCTGACCAACAGCGCCGGCGTGACCATGGGCCAGGTGATCGAGTCGGTCAGCAAGGTCTCGCGCGTGATGGCCGAGATCTCGCATTCCACGCGTGAACAGAGCACCGGCATCGGCCAGGTCAACCAGGCCGTGATCCAGATCGACGACATCACCCAGCAAAACGCCGCGCTGGTGGAGCAGGCCGCCGCTGCCGCAGGCAACCTGGTCGAGCAGGCGCGCAATGTGTCGCAGGCGATGGCCGTGTTCAAGCTTCAGCATGCGCCGCGTGCCGGCGCCCGTGCCGTGGCGCCGCCGGCACGGCCGGTGCCAACCAAAGCCAAGCCGAAGCTGGTGGCGCACAGCTAACGGCTCGACACCGGCTGCCGCCCGGCCATTGCCGTTGCATTGCCCGGCGCGCCTGCGTGCGCTGCCGTTGCCCAGAACCATATGGCCGTTCGCTGCGGTGGTGCGTGGCACCTTTGAAGCATGGGCGTGACGTATCATGGCGCTTTTTTGACCGGCGGACCATCGCATGCGCGGCACTTTCACGATTACCCTGGCGGGGCAGGGCTGGACCTTTGCGGCCGACGCGGGCGCCACCGTGCTGGCGGCCGCGCAGCAGGCCGGCATTCGCCTGCCCAGCTCGTGCCGCAACGGCACTTGCCGCACCTGCCTGTGCCGGCTCGAGCGCGGCGCGGTTCACTACACCATAGCCTGGCCCGGCGTGAGCCTCGACGAAAAGCGCGAGGGCTACATTCTCCCTTGCGTGGCGGTGGCCGACACCGATCTCGTCATCGGGGCGCCGGCCGCCCGCAAAGTTCCCTAGTCGCTTTGGCCGCCCTGGCCGCCTTTTCTCAGGCGGTCGAGCAGGGCATCGGTGGAGGCGCTCAGCGGCACGCCGTGGCGGCGCAGCAACTGGATGTGCAGCACCAGGTTTTCCAGTACCAGCTTGGCCGCCACCGCCAGCAAGGTCAGTTGCTTGTCTTCCTCGCTGAAGTTGTCCATGGCCTCGGCCATCTCGCACAGGTGGTTGGCGATCAGGCCGCGCAGTTCTTCTTCCTCGAACGGCAGGTCGGCGAAATCGATCGGATCTTCCTGCTCCACTTCCTGCATCAGCAGTTCCAGCTCTTGTGGCGTAATCGACATGCGGTGCTCCGATGGTAGTTGACGCCCTGTCATTCTAGCGAATCACCTGCCATTTCGCGCTAGAATCGACCGCAACTTCGCGACGAACTTCACCCCATCATGGCGCGTCTGATCTTTACCCGGCAGCTGGCCCGTTTCATCGACGTGCCGCAGGTGGACACCGGTGCGGCCGACCTGCGCAGCGCGCTTGAAACCGCGTTTGCCGTCGAGCCACGCCTGCGCGGCTACGTGCTCGACGAGCAGGGCCGCCTGCGCCAGAACGTCGTGGTCTTTATCGACGGCCGCCCCGCGCGCGACCGCGTCACCTTGCGTGATGCGCTCGCGCCTGCTGCGCAAGTCCATATTCTGCAAGCATTATCTGGAGGCTAGCATGTCCGACCACGCTGTTCTGGCCACCCGCAAGGGGCTGTTTGAACTCTACCGCACCCACGAAGCCTGGCGCCTCGACCGCCAGCATTTCGCCGGCGATCCGGTGTCGATGCTGCTGGCCGACCGCCGCGACGGCGCCCTGTACGCTGCGCTCAACCTGGGCCACTTCGGCGCCAAGCTGCACCGGCGCGATGCCGGCAGCGATACTTGGGTGGAAGTGGCCACGCCGGCCTTTCCACCGAAGCCGGACAGCAGCGACGACAAGACCGACTGGACCGTCAAACAGGTCTGGTCGCTGGCGGCCGGCGGCCCCGATCAACCGGGCGTACTGTGGGCCGGCACGCTGCCGGGCGGCCTGTTCCGATCGAGCGATCGCGGCGCCAGCTGGCAGCTGGTGGAAGCGTTGTGGAACGTGCCCGAGCGGGCGCAGTGGATGGGCGGCGGCTACGACGTGCCGGGCATCCACAGCATCTGCGTCGATCCGCGCGACAGCCGGTCGGTGCTGGTCGGCGTCTCATGCGGCGGCGCCTGGCTCACCAGTGACGGCGGCGCCAGCTGGGCGCTGCGCGCGCATGGCATGCGCGCCGATTACATGCCGCCCGAGCTGGCCAACGAGGGCGCCATCCAGGACCCGCACCGCATCGTGCGCTGCACGGGCGAGCCCGATAAATTGTGGTGCCAGCACCACAACGGCATCTGGCGCAGCGTCGATAACGGCGCCTCGTGGACCGAGGTGCGCTGCGACGTGTCATCGTGCTTCGGCTTTGCGGTGGCGGTGCATCCGCTTGACGGTGAGACCGCGTGGTTCGTGCCGGCGGAAAGCGACAGCCGCCGCTATGCGCCGCATGCCGCGCTGGCCGTCACCCGCACCATCGACGGGGGGCGGCACTTCATTGCCTGGCGCGGCGGTCTGCCGCAGCGGCACTGCTACGACCTCGTGTATCGCCACGGCCTGGCCGTGAGCGACGACGGCCAGCGCGTACTGATGGGTTCGACCACGGGCGGGGTGTGGCTGTCGGAAGACGGCGGCGGCCAGTGGCAGACGGTGTCCACCACCTTGCCGCCCGTTTATGCGGTGGCGTTCGTGCCGTAATATGCTAGGAACATGTCCACCGTCGCCTCCACCACCGTGGTCTGGGTGGTCGTATCGAGCGGCGGCTGGTTCAGCGTGACCTGCGGCCAGAAGGCGAAGGTCTTGAGCTGGCCATGCAACATGTGCGAGGCCAGCAGCGGGTCGGCCGCGCGCAACTTGCCATCGGCCTGCGCGGCGCGCAGCCAGCGCGTAATCCCTTCTTCCTTGGCGCTCAGGCGCGCCACCATTTCGTGCGCGCGCTCGGGCGAGTGGATCGCCTCGGCAATCGCCACCCGCGCCAGGTCGAGGAAATACGCATCCTTGAGCATTTCCATTTTTTTCCACAGCATGTCCAGCAATTGCCCGCGCAGGGGCAGGGCGCTGTCGTATGGCGTGTCTTCCAGCGACGAGGTGCTGCACCACAGTTGCTGCAGGATGTGCGCGAACAGCTCGTCCTTGCTGGGGAAGTGGTTGTACACGGTGCGCTTGGACACACCTGCCGTGGCGGCGATCTTGTCCATGCTGGTCGATTCGAAACCGCTGACGCGGAACTCGGCAATGGCGGCATCGACGATGGCCTGGCGCTTGCGGTCGGTAAGCTTGATGGGAGCATTCATCCAGCTATTTTACACCCACCAGTTTACTTTCTCAAAAATAGGAACTACACTGTGTAGTGTATTTTCCACCTTGAGGATTCCCATGGCTTATCCGTCCGTCATTGCAGAGGCTGCGACCAACAACCTTGATGCGCTGACCGCGCCCGGGGCGCCGCGTACGCGCGACGGCCGGTTCCGCAATCCGGCACGGATGCACAAGATGGGGTTGCTCAAGGGACTCAGCATCATGGTGCGCATGTTGTTCGACAAGCCGGCCGACACCGTGCCGCGCGCCGCCATTCCCGTTCATGCGATGACGCAGCAGCAATTATTGGCTGCTCCGGATCGCACCCTTTACCGCCTCGGCCATTCGACCGTGCTGCTCAAGCTCGACGGTGGCTTCTGGCTCACCGACCCGGTGTTCTCGGAACGCGCCTCGCCGCTGCAGTGGGCCGGTCCCAAGCGTTTCCACCAGCCGCCGATCAGCCTGCAAGACCTGCCGCCACTCAAGGGCATCATCCTGTCGCACGACCATTACGACCACCTCGATCATGCGGCGGTCATGGCGCTGGCGCCCACGACCGAGGTGTTCATCACCCCGCTGGGCGTGGGCGACCGCTTGATTGCCTGGGGTATTCCGGCTGGCAAGGTTCGTCAGCTGGGCTGGTGGCAAAGCACGCAGGTCGATGGCATTCGCCTGCTGGCCACGCCTACCCAGCATTTCTCGGGCCGCGGCCTGACCGACCGCAACAAGACGCTGTGGGCGTCGTTCGTGATCGAGGACCGCGAGGCACGCATCTTCTTTTCCGGCGACAGCGGCTATTTCGACGGCTTCAAGGAAATCGGCCGCCGCTACGGCCCGTTCGATCTGACGATGGTGGAGACCGGCGCGTACGATCCGCAATGGCCCGACGTCCACATGCAGCCCGAGGAATCGCTGCAAGCCCATATCGACTTGCGCGGCAAGGTGATGCTGCCGATCCATAACGGCACGTTCGATTTGTCGCTGCACCCGTGGCACGATCCGTTCAGCCGTATTGCCGAGCTGGCGGCCGAACGGCGGCTGCCGCTGGCCACGCCGGAAATCGGCATGCCGATGTCCATCATGGCGCCGTTGGAGACGGTTGTACAGCAGCAGTGGTGGGCGCCGCTGGTGGCGCAGGAAGCTGCCGCCCGCGCAGCAGTGGCGTAAGAAAAGTTCAGGCGGTGACGTCGATGAACTTGCCGATGGTCTGGCCCAAGGAATTGACCTGGGGCCGGCTGGCGGCAAATAATCCCGGCAGGGCCTGCTCGGCGCGCGAGGGATTTTCGATGGCGCGGTTGAGATTGAACGCCGGCGCGGGCTCAAGCGCAGGACGCGCGGCCTGGGTGCGCTCGCGCTGGTTTTGCGCCAGCGCTTCGCGGTCCCGGCTCAACTGATTCTCGCTCTGGTCCAGGCGGGCCGCATCCTGGTTCACGCGTGTTTCTCCCTGCTGTACCTGGCGCTCGGCCCGGACAACTGCGGATTGCAATGCGTTAATAGAAGTTACGGTCACCACGACATATTTCCTTCCATCAAGAACCGCGGGCATGGCAGTGCAGATTTGATATCACTCAAGGAAAGATTAGGCCAGAAAAACGAAAAAGGCAAGGAGGCAACATGAAATATGGCGGACGTGACGTTGGCCGCATCGCTAGCAGGTTTTTTGCCGATTTTTGTTGTATTTATTGCGAT
The DNA here is from genome assembly GCF_034479515.1 of Duganella zoogloeoides. NCBI lineage: Bacteria > Pseudomonadati > Pseudomonadota > Betaproteobacteria > Burkholderiales > Oxalobacteraceae > Duganella > Duganella zoogloeoides. The sequence goes on along the minus strand of NZ_CP140152.1, from coordinate 5,797,564 downwards.
TAACATCTGTTGTCATGGCGGCAGCGTTGGCCACCCCGCTATAATCAATGATCAACATTGAATGTTACCCTATGAACTTGCAGCGCCTCGCTAATTTTCTCGGGATGTCGAAAACGACCGTGAGCCGGGCCCTGAACGGGTATCCCGAAGTCAACGTCAAAACCCGGGAACGCGTGCTCAAGGCGGCCCAGGATGCCGGCTACCAGCCCAATCCGATGGCGCGCAGCCTGGCGCTCGGACGCAGCAATGTCTATGGCCTGATCTTCCCCCTGCTCACTGCCGACCTGGCCGACCCGATGTTTCTCGACGTGGTGGCCGGCATGTCCGGCGCGCTCGAAACCTTCAACAAGAACCTGATCCTCGCCCCTGTCTCCCCCGGCACCGAGCAGCGCGCCTACCAGCAGATCGTGCGCGGGCGCCGCGTCGATGGCCTGGTCGTCTCGCGCACGCTGGTGCACGACGAACGCATCGCCTTCCTGACGCAAGCCAAGTTCCCCTTCATCGCCCACGGCCGCACCCAGCAGGATGCGCCGTACGCGTGGTTCGACTACGACCATGCCGCCGGCGTGGAGCTGGCGCTCGAACGCTTGCTGGCGCTGGGCCACCGCCGCGTGGCGCTGGTGAGCGCTTCGCTGGACATGAATTTTGCGCGCGAGCGGCGCGACAGCTTCATGGCGTCGATGGCGGCCGCCGGCCTGGCGGTCGATCCGCGCTACCTGATCGCCGACTGTATCGACCGCCGCAGCGGCCACCACGCCATGCAGCAGTTGCTGGCCTGCTCGCCGCGACCGAGCGCCGTCATTGTCGACAACCACATGTCCGGCGCCGGCGTGGTGCGCGCCATGCGCGACGCCGGCATCGAGATGGGCAAGGACATGTCGGTGGTAGTGTGGGGCAGCATGGCCGATTCCCTGGCCGGCGGCAATGTCGCCACCATCGACCAGCCCGAACCACGCAAGGCCGGCGCGCGCATGATCGAAATGCTGCTGGCGCTGGTCAACGGTACGCCACCGGCCGACTTGCAGGAGATGTGGCAGCCGGTGTTGTTGCCGGGGGGGACTATCGGGGTGTGTAGCGAGAATTAAGCAGTCGCCAGCGCCTGTATGGCGCGCAGGTGGTTGTTTGCCACGGTCTTGAAATCCGCCGAGATGCGCGTGTCTTGCAATACATCGTGCCAGAACTCCAGCGCCATGCCGTGGCAGCGCGATAAATGGCGTAATGCCACGTTCCCCAGGTAGTCAGGCTTCCATGCGCGCTCGACAATCTCGCCGTGGACGTTCGGGCGATACAGCATGGGCAGCATGTCATATGCTTCAAGAAGGCGGTGCTGGCGTTCAAGCGTCCAGCGCACGGCAATATTGCCGTAGTGCTTGTCGGTGTTGCCGATCAGTGCACCGAACAGGTCGAGCAATTCGACCGTGATGACATCGTCCTGCGGCAGCACATCAAGGTGGCCGATCGGCGTGATCAGCCCGTTCGTGGCAACACGGAATACCGGTATCGGCGCATCGACCCCGCCAACCTGTCGTCGCAGCGCATATTGCCGCGCCTTGCTTGCGCCCAGCACCACGCCGTCCGGCACGTCGGACCACAGCCGTGAAAAAGTTGGCTGGCTGATGTTCAACGCTTCCAGCAGCGCGGCAGGCTTGGCTGGACCGTTTTGCAGAAGCAGCCGAACCCGCTCGATGTTTTGAATTTTGGACACTTATTCAGCAATCAGTGAATAGCAAATTTTACCGATTTCTCATAGTAGCACCATGCGTTTTTGAATGGAAAAGTGAATAGCATTTCAATTCAGATTTTGTCGGCAAGAAGACTGGCAACCACCGTCGCCTCGATCTCGAACAGCATGCCGTCGAGCGCCAGGCGCGGTACCGGGATCAGGGTGCAGGCTGGTGGCGGGGCGTCGCCCCAGGCGGCGCGCAGCGCGGTGCTGAAGATGGCGAGCTTGGCTTCGTCGTGGCCGACGATCAGCGCGGTCACCTTGGCCACTTGCGCCAGGGTGGTGTCGGCCGCTTGCAGCGCGGCGCGCAGGTTGACCAGTGCTTGCGCCACCTGCGTGGCAAAATCTTCCGACAGCACGCCGTTGACGTCTTCGCCGCCCTGGCCGGCAATGTAAACCAGCCGTGCCGGGGCCTCGGCGATGACGACGTGGGTGTAGCCGTTGGGGCGCGGGTCGTACAGGGTTGCGGGATTGATGAATTGCATGGAAGCCTCCTTGGTGATCAATCCCGCCAGTCTAGAACCTCAATATAAGTTGAGGTCAAGCCCCTACATATTGCGCCGGTACTGGCCCCCCACCTCGAACAGCGCCGTGGTGATCTGGCCGAGCGAACAGACCCGCACCGCATCCATCAGCCGCTCGAACACGTTGGCGTTGGCAATCGCGGCCTGCTGCAACGCTGCCAGCGCTTGCGGCGCTTCGTTGGCATGGCGGGCGTGGAAGTCGGCCAGGCGGGCCAGTTGCGACTGCTTTTCGTCGTCGGTGGAGCGCGCCAGTTCGATTTTTTGCGGCGCTTCGCTGCCCTTCGGATTGCGGAAGGTGTTCACGCCGACGATGGGCAGGGTGCCGTCGTGCTTCTGGTGCTCGTACAGCATGGACTCCTCCTGGATCTTGCCGCGCTGGTAGCCGGTTTCCATCGCGCCCAGCACGCCGCCGCGTTCGGCGATGCGCTCGAACTCCTGCAGCACCGCTTCTTCCACCAGGTCGGTCAGCTCGTCGAGGATGTACGCGCCCTGGTTGGGATTCTCGTTCTTGGCCAGGCCCCATTCGCGGTTGATGATCAGCTGGATCGCCAGCGCGCGGCGCACCGATTCGTCGGTGGGCGTGGTGATCGCCTCGTCGTAGGCGTTGGTGTGCAGCGAGTTGCAGTTGTCGTAAATCGCGATGAGCGCCTGCAAGGTGGTGCGGATGTCATTGAAGTCGATCTCCTGCGCGTGCAGCGAGCGGCCCGACGTCTGCACGTGGTACTTGAGCTTTTGCGAGCGGTCGTTGGCGCCGTACCTGTCGCGCATGGCCACGGCCCAGATGCGGCGCGCCACGCGGCCCAGCACCGTGTATTCCGGGTCCATGCCGTTGGAGAAGAAGAACGACAGATTCGGCGCAAAATCGTCGATGTGCATGCCGCGCGCCAGGTACGCCTCCACGAACGTGAGGCCGTTCGACAGCGTGAACGCCAGCTGCGAGACCGGGTTGGCGCCCGCCTCGGCGATGTGGTACCCGGAAATCGACACCGAGTAAAAATTGCGCACCTGGTGGTCGACGAAATACTGCTGGATGTCGCCCATCACTTGCAACGAAAACTCGGTGGAGAAGATGCAGGTGTTCTGGCCCTGGTCTTCCTTGAGGATGTCCGCCTGTACCGTGCCGCGCACGTTTTGCAGCACCCAGGCGCGGATGCTGGCCGCCTCACCGGCATCGGGCTGGCGCCGGTGTTCGGCCACAAAATTATCGATTTGCTGGTCGATGGCCGTGTTCATGAACATCGCCAGGATGGTGGGCGCCGGGCCGTTGATGGTCATCGACACCGACGTCGAGGGGCTGCACAAATTGAATCCGTCGTACAGCACCTTCATGTCGTCGAGCGTGGCGATCGACACGCCCGAATTGCCCACCTTGCCGTAGATGTCGGGGCGCAGGGCCGGGTCGGCGCCGTACAGCGTGACCGAATCGAACGCGGTGGACAGACGCTTCGCATCCATGCCGGTGGAGACCAGCTTGAAGCGGCGGTTGGTGCGGAAGGCGTCGCCCTCGCCGGCGAACATGCGGGTGGGGTCTTCGCCCTCGCGCTTGAACGGGAACACGCCGGCCGTGAACGGGAACGATCCCGGCACGTTTTCCAGCATCAAAAAGCGCAGCACCTCGCCGTGATCTTGGTAGCGCGGCAGCGCCACCTTGCGGATACGCGTGCCCGACAGCGTATGCTGGACCAGTTTGGTGCGCAGCTCCTTGTCGCGGATGGTGGTGACGTAATCGTCGCCGGCGTACGCGGCCTGCAACGCCGGCCACTGCGCCAGCAGCTTTTTGGCGCCGGCATCCATGGCGCTGTCGCGTTCCAGGATCACGTCGTCGAAGTCGGCAAGGCTGATGGATTTGCCGGCGGCGGCCAGCATGCGTTTCGACTCGGTCAGTTGCTGGCGCTCGCGGGCCAGGGTGACCTGTTTGCGCGTGTGGCGGTGATAGCCGCGCACGGTGTCGGCGATTTCGGCCAGGTAGCGCGCGCGGGCTGGTGGCACGATCACGTTCTTGCCGCTCGAGTGGCGCGCGGTCTCTGGCGCGAGCCTGCCGGCGGTCGTGCGCAGGCCGAAGCGGGCCAGGAGCGGCAGCAGGCCCTGGTACAGGGCGGTGACGCCGTCGTCGTTGAAGCGCGAGGCCTGGGTGCCGTACACCGGCATCTCGTGCGACGGCGTGCTCCACAATTCCCGGTTGCGCTGGTACTGCTTGGCGACGTCGCGCAGCGCGTCGAGCGCGCCCTTGCGGTCGAACTTGTTGATCGCAATGATGTCGGCAAAATCGAGCATGTCGATTTTTTCCAGCTGCGACGCGGCGCCGAACTCCGGCGTCATCACGTACATCGACACATCGACGTGCGGCACGATGGCGGCGTCGCCCTGGCCGATGCCGGACGTTTCCACGATCACCAGATTGAAGCCGGCCACCTTGCAGGCGGCGATCACGTCGGGCAGCGCCTGCGAAATTTCGGAGCCGGCGTCGCGCGTGGCCAGCGAGCGCATGAACACACGTGCCTGGCCATTCCAGGGATTGATGGCGTTCATGCGGATACGGTCGCCGAGCAGCGCGCCGCCGGACTTGCGGCGCGACGGGTCGATCGAGATCACGGCGATATGCAGGGCATCGCCCTGGTCGAGGCGGATGCGCCGTATCAGCTCATCGGTCAGCGACGACTTGCCGGCGCCGCCGGTGCCGGTGATGCCCAGCACCGGCACCGCCAGGCCGGCAGCAGCGGCGAGCAGCTCGGTGCGCAGCGCTGGCCCGGCGCGGTCGTTTTCCAGGGCCGTGATCAGCTGCGCCAATGGCCGGTGGCGGCCTGCCACGTCGCCATCCGTGAGCGGCGCGAGCGACGTGGGCGAATACTGCGACAGGTCGATATCGCACTGCGCCACCATCCACTCGATCATGCCCACGAGACCCATGCGCTGGCCGTCCTCGGGGCTGAAGATGCGGGTGACGCCATAGGCGTGCAGTTCGGCGATTTCCTCGGGCACGATCACCCCGCCGCCGCCGCCAAATACCTTGATGTGGGCGCCGCCGCGCTGGCGCAGCAGGTCGATCATGTACTTGAAATATTCGACGTGGCCGCCCTGGTAGCTCGAGATCGCGATGCCCTGCACATCCTCGGCCAGGGCGGCGGTCACCACTTCGTCCACCGAGCGGTTGTGGCCCAGGTGGACCACTTCGACACCGTTCGATTGCAGGATGCGGCGCATGATGTTGATCGAGGCGTCGTGGCCGTCGAACAGCGAGGCGGCGGTAACAAAACGGATTTTGTTGGCTCGCTGTTGCTGCTCTGCGGCGGCAGCCAGTCTTGGCGTGGAGAGGTCGTTCATGGATGATCCTTTCTATGCTGCGCGCTGCTGGGCAAATTGCGCCAGCAGGCGTGCTTTATCGATGCGGAAGGTGGCGACTGCCTGCTCCTTCACATGGCCGAAGCCCCGTACTTTTTCCGGCAGCGTGGCCAGTTCGACTGCCAAAGCATGGTTGTCTGGTGTGAGCTGGGCCAGCAAGGCGCCGACCATTTCGCGATACTCGGTGATCAGCGCGCGCTCCATCTTGCGCTCGGCCGTGTAACCGAAGAGGTCGAACGCGCCGCCACGCAAACCTTTGAATTTGGCCAGCAACTCGAACGCCTTCCACATCCACGAGCCGAATTCCGCTTTGACCAGGTGGCCCTTGGCGTCCTTCTTTGCCAGCAGCGGCGGCGCCAGGTTGAATTTCACCGAAAAATCGCCGTCGAACTGCTGCTTCAGTTGTTCGACAAAGCGGCCATCGGTGTACAGCCGCGCCACTTCGTATTCGTCCTTGTAGGCCATCAGCTTGAAATAGTATTTCGCGACTGCCGTGGACAACTTGTTGCCGAGTCCCAGCGCGGTTTCGCGTGCGCGCACGGTGGTCACCAGGTCGCTGTACCGCGCCGCATAGGCGGCGTCCTGGTAGGCGGTCAGAAACGCCACGCGCCTGTCGACGACGGTATCGAGACTCTGCGGCATGTGCAGCACCACCGCCTGCGCCGGCGTGGCCACGCGTTCCACCCGCGCCAGGTCAAACGCCGCGCGCCGGCCCCACAAAAAGCTTTGCTGGTTCGATGCCACGCCCACCCCATTCAATTCGATTGCGCGCAGCAACGCCGCTTCGGACAGGGGAATGCGGCCACGTTGCCAGGCATAGCCGAGCATGAACAGGTTGGCCGCGATCGAGTCGCCCATCAGCGCGGTGGCCAGCCTGGTCGCATCGATGAAGTCGGCCGCGCCGTCACCCACCGATTGCGCGATCAGCGCCTGCACTTCTTCGGCCGGGTACTGCCAGTCGGCATCCTGCGCAAAGGTGCCCGGCGGCTGCTGGTGCAGGTTGACGACAGCGAGCGTGCGGCCGGCGCGCATCTTCGAGATGGCGTCGGCGGCGCCGGCGGTGAGCATGTCGCAGCCGAGCACCAGGTCGGCCTCGCCGGTGGCGATGCGCTGGGCGCGCAGGTGCGCCGGGGTGCGGGCGATTTTCACGTGCGACGTCACGGAGCCGTTTTTTTGCGACATGCCGGTCATGTCCAGCACCGACGCGCCTTTGCCTTCCAGGTGCGCGGCCATGCCGATGAGGGCGCCGACGGTGATCACGCCGGTGCCGCCGATGCCGTTGATCAGGATGTTGTACGGCTGGTCGCACGACGGCAAGACGGGCGCTGGCAGCGGGCCGAAGTCGTCGATCCGGGCAGCGCCGGCGCGGCTCTTCCTGAGCGTGCCGCCTTCCACCGTCACGAAGCTGGGACAGAAACCCTTGGCGCACGAATAGTCCTTGTTGCACGACGACTGGTCGATGGTGCGCTTGCGGCCAAACTCGGTTTCCTTGGGCAGGATGGACACGCAGTTCGACTGCACGCCGCAGTCGCCGCAGCCCTCGCACACGGCTTCGTTGATGACCATGCGCTTGGCGACGTCTGGATAATCGCCCTTTTTGCGGCGACGGCGCTTTTCGGCGGCGCAGGTCTGGTCGTAGATCAGCACCGAGACGCCGGCCACCTCGCGCAGTTCGCGCTGCACCGCGTCCATGTCCTTGCGGTCGTGCAGCGTGATGTGGGCGGGCAGGACGCTGCGGTCCTGGTAGCGCGACAAATCTTCGGTAACCAGCGCAATGCGCTGCACGCCTTCGGCGGCCATTTGCCGCGCGATCAGTGGCACCGAGGTGATGCCGTCCACCGGCTGGCCGCCGGTCATGGCCACCGCATCGTTGTACAAGATTTTATACGTGATGTTGACCTTGGCCGCCAGTGCGGCGCGGATCGCCAGGTAGCCCGAGTGGAAATAGGTGCCGTCGCCCAGGTTCTGGAACACGTGCGGGATGGTGGAAAACGCCGCCTGGCCGATCCACGGTGCGCCTTCGCCGCCCATGTGGGTGGTGAGCTTGTTGAATTCGGGGTAAATCGATGTGGCCATGACGTGACAGCCGATGCCGGCCAGCGCCAGGCTGCCTTCCGGCACCTTGGTGGACGTGTTGTGCGGACAGCCGGAACAGTAGAAGGCGGGCCGGAACGGCGTGTTGACGGCGCGCGTCAACACGGCGTCCTTGGCGTCGAGGAAGTCGAGCCGCGCGGCGATCTGTTCGCACGTGGCCGCATCGAGGTCGAACCGCTTGATCCTGCTGGCGATCACGCGGGCCACCTGCGACACCGAAAAATCGGCCTTCGAGGTGAGCAGCCATTCGCCGCGCGGCGCCACCCATTCGCCTTTTTCGTCGAACTTGCCGATCACGCGCGGGCGCACGTCGTCGCGCCAGTTGTACAGCTGTTCCTTGAGCTGGTATTCGACGATCTGGCGCTTTTCTTCGACCACCAGGATTTCGTCGAGCCCTTGCGCGAACTCGCGCACGCTGTCCGGTTCCAGCGGCCACGGCATGGCCACCTTGAACAGGCGCAGGCCCACCGTGGCGGCCATGGCTTCGTCGATGCCCAGTTCTTCCAGCGCTTCGAGCACGTCGAGGTACGATTTACCGGACGCGATGATGCCAAGCTTGGCATCGGGGCTGGTGATGGTGGTGTGGTTGAGGCGATTTTCGCGCGCGTAGGCCAGCGCCGCGTAGATTTTATAGTCCTGCATCAGTGCTTCCTGGTTGCGCGCCTGGCGCCCCAGCGGAATGCTCGAGAGCCGGGCGTTCAAGCCGCCTTCGGGCATGACGAAGTCGCGCGGAATGTTCACTTGCACGCGGAACGGATCGGCATCGACGGAGCTTGATGATTCCACCGTGTCGGCCAGCGCCTTGAACGCCACCACGCAGCCGGAAAAGCGCGACATGGCCCAGCCGTGCACGCCGAGGTCCAGGTATTCCTGCACATTGCACGGGTACAGCACGGGGATCATCGACGCCGAAAACAGGTGGTCGGACTGGTGCGGCAGGGTGGACGAATACGCGCCATGGTCGTCGCCGGCCACCAGCAGCACGCCGCCGTGTTGCGATGTGCCGGCGTGGTTCATGTGCTTGAAGACGTCGCCGCAGCGGTCCACGCCGGGGCCCTTGCCGTACCACATGGCGAACACGCCGTCGTACCTGGCCTCTCCGATCAGGTCCACCTGCTGCGAACCCCATACGGCGGTGGCGGCCAGGTCTTCGTTCACGCCCGGGACGAACTGCACGTGGTGCGCGGCCAGGTGTGATTGCGCCTTCCACAGGTTTTCGTCGAGGCCGCCCAAGGGCGAACCGCGATAGCCGGAAATGAAGCCGGCGGTGTTGAGGCCCGCAGCCTGGTCGCGCACGCGCTGCATCAGCGGCAGGCGCACCAGCGCCTGGATGCCGGACAGGAAAATGGGGCCGCTGGTGGCGGTGTACTTGTCGTCGAGGCCGACGTCGAGGTTGACGTTGCCGTCAGGGGCCCCTGCGGCGAGCGCAAGGCCCGTGGTGTCGTCTGGCATGGCGGTGTCTCCGTGATGTGCCGTTCTTGCCCGGCCCTGCGAGCGCCGGGTAGGCGCGCCAGGATCGGGCTATGGGCCGCATGGTGGCGGCGCTGGCAGATAGTTTAGGCTTAAATTATCTGCGTTGTAGCGCAGTATGGGCGCGTTCGCCCTCGGCGTGGAAATACCGTTTTCGGATGGGGGTATAAGGAAAAGTGATGGGGTGGGCGCGGTGCTGCTGCGCGGGAATGACGGATCTTGGGCTGGCGGTTCGTGGCTGGCGCTCAGCCATCGATCACGGTGGCGCCGGGCCAAGCGCCGTTGGCGCACAGCTCGCCGCACACGCTGCGCACCAGCGTACCTACTGCCTGCGCAGCATTGGTTAGCGGAATGTTTTTCGACGCACACAGCACCACTGTGCGCGCGATCGACGGTTCTCCAATCGCCTGCGCCCGCAGCGTGCCGCGCTGTAATTCATCCAGCACCGGCGCCGACGGCAAAATGGTCGCACCCAGATCGGCCAGCAGCGCCGATTTTAAAATCGCAATCGAATTGATTTCTATTACCGACGACAGCGCCAGGCCGGCGCTGCGCAGTACGCTTTCGATGCGCGGCCGCACGCCGTGCTGCAAGCCGGGCAGGATCAACGGTGTTGCCACAGCTTCGCGCAAGGTGAGCGCGCGCTGGCCCAAGGCGTACGGGGCGTCGGCACGGCAGATGAAGCGCAGTTCTTCCTCGACCAGCGGCGTGGTGGCGAACTGGCCCAGCTGGCCGTCGTCGAACAGCACGGCCAGGTTGACGCGGCCCGAGCGCAGTTGCTCGTTGAGGTTGCCGGTCAGCTCCTCGGTCAGTTGCAGCGTGATTTCGGGATAGCGGGCGCGCGCAGCGGTGAGCAGCGGCAAGGCCAGCGCGCCGGAAATGCTGTGCGGCAGCCCCAGGGTAACGCTGCCGCTGGGGCGCTCGGCCGATTGCACCACGGCCGAGCGGGCGTCGGCCACCTGCTTGAGTATCGCCTGGGCGTGTTCATAGAAAATTTTGCCGGCGTCGTTGCTCAGCATGCCCTGCGCCGAGCGGTGCAGCAGTTGCACGCCCAGTTCTTCCTCGAGCTGGCGCAGTTGCTGGGTCAGTGCCGGCTGCGCCACGTGCAGCGCCAGCGCCGCGCGCGACAGCGAGCCGTGATCGACGATAGCAACAAAATAGCGAAGTTGGCGCAGTTCCATGTTTGTTGCAGTAGTCCGACAGGCGCGGTGAAAGGATCGTGCCGCACAGTGTAGCACCGGCTCCTGGTGATCCTGACGAGAAACTATTTGTTATACTCGATTCAGGTTTTCCGCATTTCTTCCAGCCTTGATAACGGGTGCCCGTATGTTCAAGAAAGTCGACGCGTCGCAGCTCAAGGTGGGCATGTTCATCCAGGACCTCAGTTGCGACTGGATGGCCCACCCGTTCGTGCGCAATCGGTTCCTGATCACCAGCGATGCCGAGATCCGCAAGATCATCAACGCCGGCATCCACGACGTGGTGATCGACAGCGACAAGGGCCTGGACGTGGAGGCGCCCACGCTGGCCGAGGCGCAGGCAGCCACCGAGCGCGAAATCATCGACCTGATCGCCAAGTCGCCGGTGGTCACGCGGGTGGCGCTGGGCGAGGAAATGCGGCGCGCAGCGCACATCCGCCACCAGGCCTCGACCCTGGTGCGCTCGGTGATGCAGGACGCGCGCCTCGGCAAGGCTATCGAGCTCGACCAGGTGGCGCCGGTGGTGCAAACCATTACCGAATCGATCCTGCGCAATCCCGGCGCGCTCACCGGCCTGCTGCGCATCAAGAACGCCGACGACTACACCTTCCTGCATTCGGTCAGCGTGTGTACCTTGATGGTGGCCTTTTGCCGCTCGCGCAATCTTGATGCGGAGACCACCCACCAGGCCGGCCTGGGCGGGCTGCTGCACGACACCGGCAAGGCGCTGGTGCCGGACGCCATTCTCAACAAGCCGGGTCCGCTCACCGACGCGGAATACGAGATCATCCGCCGCCATCCGCAGGACGGCTACGACCTGCTGCAGCAGTCGCCCGAGATTGGCCCGATTCCGCTCGACATTACCTTGCACCACCACGAGCGGCGCGACGGCAGCGGCTATCCGAACCGCCTGGCCGAAGGCCAGATCAGCGACATGGCGCAAATGGCGGCCATCGTGGACGTGTACGACGCCCTGACGTCGGACCGCTGCTACCACAAGGCCATGCCGGCGGCTGCTGCGCTGCGCAAGATTTACGAGTGGAGCAAACACCATTTCAACCCGCAGTACGCGCAGGAATTCATGCGCTGCATCGGCATTTACCCGGTGGGAACCATGGTGATGCTGGAATCGGGCCGCCTGGGCGTGGTGATCGAGCCGCACGAGACGAACCTGCTGGCGCCCAAGGTCAACGTGTTTTTCAATACCAAACAGAACGTGTACATCAAGCCGGAGACGGTCGATCTGTCGCGCGGTCTCGGTTTTGGCGGCGCCGACAAGATCGTCGGCCATGAATCGGCCGCCAAGTGGAATGTGGATCCGATGCGGTTTTTAACCCTGGCCTAGAAGAATTCGGCCGTGTCGTTCGATTCGGTGCTCTGCAGCAGTCCCTCGCTGAGCAGCTCATCGTAGTGGCAGACCAGGTTGCGGCCGTGGCTCTTGGCGTAGTACAGCGCCTGGTCGGCGCGGCCCAGCACGATTACCGGCGGTTCGAACGCGGTGATGCTGACAAAGCCCACGCTCACTGTCACCTTGCCCACTTGCGGAAAATCGTGCGACGCCACGTTCTGGCGGAAGCGCTCGATGATTTTCCAGGCATTGTCCTGGGTGGTGCCGCGCAGCAGTACCACGAACTCTTCGCCACCGAACCTGAACACCCGGTCTTGCGCGCGGAACGACGTATTGAGCAGGTTGGCGATCAGGATCAGCACTTCGTCGCCGTACAGGTGGCCGAAGCGGTCGTTGACGTGCTTGAAATGGTCGACATCGACCACCGCCAGCCATTGCCGTTCTTCCTCGCCGTGCTGGCGCCGCTCCAGTTCGCCGGGCAGGGTCAGCGACTCCTGGTCGGCGCTGGCAGCGAGCATCTTGGCCAGCTGGTCGTCGAAAGTTTTGCGGTTGAGCAGGCCGGTGAGCGAATCGCGTTCGCTGTAGTCGAGCAGGTTCTGGAAATTGCGGTACACGCTGACCACGCCGCCGATCACCTGGATGGTGGCGCTGGTGTAGGGCGTGGGATTGACGATTTCGAGGCAGGTGTCGGCCTTGTCGCCGAGCCAGATCGGCAGCCACAGCGTGTGGCCCCCGCTGTCGTTGGTCACTTCCGCGCTGGCGTCGTGGCGGGCCAGGCAGGCCGCCAGCGCCGGGTAGTGTTCAATCGGCTCGCCCGGTTGCTGGAGGTCCGATGTCCCGACCATGGTGGCCGCCTCGCCGGCGACAATCTGCGCGCGCGGGCGTACGAACATCTTGCCGCGCACAACGGCAAGAGTCAGTACCCGGGTACAGCTGGCATTGGCGAGTTCCTGCACCGCCGAGATCACAGAGATGTCGAGCATCGTATGATCGCGGTGGCCGGTCATGTCCACCATGTGTTTCAGTAGGGAATCCATTTTCTTCTCTGGAGAAAAATGCTGTCCTGCGCAAATGGGCAAGCTAAGCAGGATAATAGCTTTTTGCAATCTAGGCAATTCATGTGTGCGAAAAAAAACTATACCAGCACAATCGTGTGGTTCCTTGCGCTCGAAAAATAGTTCCGCATGGAAAACTTGTCTCAAGTCAACTCTCCCAAAAGCCTGCTCCGTATAGTTGATTGCAATGGCGCAGCGACGGCAAACCACCGCCGCCGTGCTGCTACCGCGCCAGGGTCATCCTTTCCACCTTTACGGGAGTTCATCATGACATCGCTTCTTGCAGCAGCAAAAGTGTTTGCGTCCGACGAGGAGGGCATCACCGCCATCGAGTATGGCCTGATTGCCGCCACCATGGTCGCTGCGGTCATTGCGGCGTTCTCGTTCCTCTCGCCGGCGTTGAAAGACGCTTTCGAAAAGATCTCGGATGAGATCGCCGCTCATAACGCTTGACGGCCTGGCTTTCCAGTCGCAGTCCGGGCTGGAAAGCCTTTTTCTTTTCGGAGTGTGCCCATGTGGACCGCCATCGACATCCTCGTGCTCTGGCTGGTCGCGCAGGCGGCAGTAACCGACCTGGCGCTGCGCAAAATTCCCAATGTCCTGGTGCTGGGCGGCCTGGCGCTGGCGCTGGTGTTGCACTGGCTGGCCGGCCCCTGGCTGGCCGCGCTCACCCACTGGTTCACCGGCCTGCTGGCCGGTTTTTTCCTGTTGCTGCCGCTGTACCTGTTGCGCGGCATGGCCGCCGGCGACGTCAAGCTGATGGCCATGGTGGGCGCTTTCCTCGGCCCGCAGGCGGCGCTGCACGTGGCGTTGCTGACCTACCTGTTCGGCGCGCCGCTGGCGCTGGCCACGCTGCTGTGGCACGGCTGGCGCCAGGGCGATGGTCTGAGCACCGCGCGCCGGCTGGGCCGCAACCTGTGGCGCCTGGTGCAGCCGTGGCTGGGTCGCCTGGCGGGCCTGCCATTGGCGCCGCTGCCGCGCGAGGCGATTGCCAGCGTGGGCGGCATGCCGTACGGCGTGGCGATCGCGCTGGCCACGGCAGCGGTTGTGGCATGGCCGCATCGTTAGCCCTCGGGTTGGCGCCTTCTTGCTGCCGGTCAATATCCGCCAAGCAAGCCTCGCTAGACTCGATTCCTCAGTGAAATATTTTCAGTCGTCCCTACAGCAGCGCGGAGAACAGTCATGCTCAGCCTCGATTCCTCACCTTATTCTGCCCCTGCCACCGCCCACCTGGCCGACACCGAAGCGGCCAGCGTGCTGCCGCCGCCACCGCGCTCGCTGCGCGACACCGGCCTGCCGCAGCAGTTCGTGGTGGAGCTGGTGGCCAAGGCCTTGTACCTGGCCGGAAAGACCCATCTGCCGGTGCTCACTACCCGGCTGCACCTGCCGATCACGGTGCTGCGCGAAGCGCTCGACTTCATGGTGGCCGAGCACGTGGCCGAAGTGGCGTGGCGCGGCGAATCCGATATCGACATCCAGTACCAGCTGACGGCGGGCGGCAAGCAGCGCGCGGGCGGCTGGATGGAGCGCTGCCGCTACGCCGGCCCGGCGCCGGTCACGCTGGAAGCCTACCGCGCCATGGTCGAGCGGCAGTCGCTGCCGGTGTCGATGCTGGACCCCGGCGACCTCGGTGTGGAACTGGCCGACCAGTTGCTGGCGCCCGGCGTGCTGCAAATGTTGGGCGCCGCCATGTACGCCGGCCGCACCATGCTGCTGTACGGCCCGTCGGGCAGCGGCAAGTCCACACTGGCGCGCAAGCTGGGGTCGCTGCAACAGGGCGTGATCGCGGTGCCGCACGCGCTGCTGGTGGGGCAGGACGTGGTGCAGGTCTACGATCCGCAGGTGCACTTCCCGCCGCACGGGCCCAATGCGCGCCACAGCCGCGTGGCGACCGATCGGCGCGGCGTCGATGCGCGCTGGGTGCTGTGCCAGCGGCCGGTGGTGGCGCTCGACGCCGATGTCACCGCCGACATGCTCGACCTGCAGGCGGACACGCCCAACGGCTGCTACCGCGCCGCGCCGCAGCTCAAGGCCAACAACGGCCTCTTGATCGTCGACGACCTGGGGCGTCAGCGCATGGCCGCCACCGAGCTGCTCAACCGTTTTGCCCAGGCCCGGGAGCTGCGCCGCAGCCAGTTGTCGCTGGCCGGGGGCTACCACTTCGAGGCGCCATGCCGCATGCGGCTGGTGTTTGCCACCAGCCTGGCGCCGGAAGCGCTGCTCGACGCGGCAGCGCTGCGCCGCGTGGGCTACAAGATTCCGGTGGGGGCGCTGGGGGCGGCGGCATATCGCGCGCTGTTTCGCCAGCAGTGCCTGGCCGCCGGCGTGCTGTACGACGATGCCGCGCTGCGCTACCTGGTCGATGAGCTGCACGCGGGCAGCGGCCTGCCGCTGCTGGCCGCGTATCCGCACGAGATCGTGGGCCGCATTGTCGATTTCGCCGGCTTCAATGGCGCGCCGCCCCGGCTCACCATCGGCGCGCTGGACCAGGCCTGGACCAGCATGTTCGCCTGCTCAATGTCGGTACCCGCGCCGTCCGCCAGCGACCTCGCGCCGCTGATCGACCAACTGGCCCAGCACATCGCATGAAAAACCGCCGCGCACTGTGGATGATGGCGCTGGCCGTCGTATTCGGGCTGGCGGCCGTGGCGCTGGCCTCGCGCTGGCTGCTGGGCCAGGCCCCCACCGTCGCCAACCGCATCGTGGTGGCCGCCGCCGACATCAGCCTGGGCCAGCGCCTGACGCCCGAGATGATGAAGACGCTCGACTGGCCCGCCGACAACCTGCCGCACGGCGCGCTGGGCGACCCGGCCAAACTGGCGGGGCGGGTGCTCAAATCGAGCGTGCTGCGCGACGAGCCGCTCAGCGAAGCGAAACTGGCGCCGGCTGGCACCGTCGGCGGCCTCTCCGCGCTGATCACGGAGGGCAACCGCGCCATCACCGTGCGCGTCAACGACGTGGTGGGCGTGGCCGGCTTCGCGCTGCCCGGCAATTTTGTCGATATCCTGGTCAACACGCAGTCGGCGCGCGGTGGCGACAATGCGATTTCCAAGATCGTGCTCGAACGAATACTGGTGCTGGCCGTGGCGCAGGAAGTAGGGCGCGACGAAACCAAGCCGCGCGTGGTCAACGCCGTCACGCTGGAAGTGACGCCCGGCCAGGCCGAAAACCTCGACCTGGCGCGCAGCGTGGGCACGCTGTCGCTGGTGCTGCGCAACCAGGTCGATCCGCGCCCCGGCACCACGGACGGCGCCACCAAGGCCTCGCTGCTGGGGATGGCGGCGCCGGCTCCCGTTGCCGCTGCTGCACCTGCCGTCACCGCGCCAGCGGCGCCGGCCGCGCCGCGCCCCCGGCTGGCTGCCGCCGGACCGGCGCGCCACTGCGTGGGCGTGATCGCCGGTGTACAACGCAAGCAGGAATGCCTGTGAGGACGCCATGATGATTCGCTCACGCTCTCCCTTTCGCGCCAGTGCCTCGAGACTGGTCCTGGCGGCGGTCCTGGCCGTGCCGGCCACCGCGTTTGCGCAGCCTGATCGCGCCAACATGAGCTTGCGCTGCGCCGGCCAGGCCGCCGCGCCCGGCCACCTGGCCCTGCAACTGGGTAAATCGACCTTGATGCGCATGCCCGAAGCGGTGGCCGCGCGCAGCGTGGGCAACCCGGCCGTGCTCGAGGCGATGCTGGTGGCGCCGGACACGCTGTACGTGGCCGGTATCGACATCGGCACCAGCAACATGATCGTGCAGGGCAGGAGCGGCGTCTGCAACGTGGTCGAGGTGGTGGTGGGCATCGATCCCGGCGCCTTGCAGGCGTCGCTGGCGGCGTTGATGCCGGAGCAGAAACACATCGTCGTCACCGGCGCCGGCGACACGCTGGTATTGAGCGGCACCGCCAGCGACACCCAGGCGGCCGCGCGCGCGCTGGAACTGGCCCAGGCCTTCGTGCGGCGGCCGGCGCGCGCCTTGTCCGGCGGGGGCGAGAAGGAGGGCGCTACCGCCACGACCGCTGCCGGCGCCGGCGCTGGCACCAGCAGTGGCAGTGGCACCGGCGCCGGCCAGACCCGCGTGATCAACTTCCTCAACGTCGGCGCGCCGCAGCAGGTAATGCTGGAAGTGAAAATCGCCGAAGTATCGAAGACCCTGCTCGACAAGATCGAAAGCGGCGTCGCGCTTGGCGTGGGCGGCGGCAGCTGGGCCAGCGTGCTGGCGTCGAACTTCCTCAGCGGCACCCTGCGCGGTGGCCTGGCCGTGGGCCGCGCCGCCGGCGACCGGATCGGCATTGCCGCCGAAAAGCAGGAAGGCCTGGTGCGCATCCTGGCCGAGCCGACCGTGATGGCGATCAGCGGCCAGGAAGGCAGTTTTCTCGCCGGCGGCAAGATCCTGATCCCGGTGGCGCACGATAACAACAAGGTCACGCTGGAAGAGAAAGAGTTTGGCGTGGGCGTGCGCTTCACGCCCACCGTGCTGGCGGGCGGGCGCATCAACCTGCGGGTAGCGCCGGAAGTGTCGGAACTGTCGCGCGAGGGCGTGGGCATTTCGGCGTCCGGCTTTACCGGCGCCGCGATTCTGCCGTTGATCACCACCCGGCGCGCCGCCACCACGGTGGAGCTGCAGGACGGCCAGAGCTTCGCCATCGGTGGCCTGATCAAGAACAACCGCACAACCAACATCAACGGCCTGCCGATCCTCGGTGAATTGCCGATCCTGGGCGCGCTGTTTCGCAGCACCGATTTCCAGCACGACCGCACCGAACTGCTGTTCGTGGTCACCCCGCGCCTGGTGCGGCCACTGCCGGCCGACTACCGGCTGCCGACCGACAGCGTGACCGCACCCAGCCGCACCGAGCTGTTTTTGGGCGGCAAGCTGGAAGGCGCACCACCCCGATAAACTTCAGGAACCTCTATGCGACTCCTTTTCGTGATGCTGGCGGCATGCACGCTGGCCGGTTGCGCGGTTTTTTCTCCCGCGCCCACCACCCCGTACTGGGACACCCACTTCGGCGCCATCGCGCGCCTGGCGCTGGCGCAGCAGGTACTCGATGCCAACGCCGGCCGCAATCCCGATCCCGTGGCCGGCATCGACGGCAAGGCTGCGCAGCAGGGGTATGTGCGCTATCAAAAATCGTTCAGCGACCCGCCGGCGCAGCCCACCTTCGTCATCGACGCCAAATAAGGACATGCCATGAGAGCACTGATGATCAGCAATGACAGCCTGCTGCACGCCGAAGTGGCGGCGCAGGGATCGGCGCGCCTGCCGGCGGTGCAACTGGTGGCCACGCGCCACGGCCTGCGCGACGCCATCGAGCGCCAGTTGCCGGAGGCGCCGGACCTGGTGATTTTCGACGCCAGCGACGTCGAGCCTGCCGAGGGCGAACTGGTGGAGCGGTTGTCGAAGCAGTACCCGGCGGCGTCGTTCATGCTGCTCACGCGCGCGCCGCAGCACGACCTCCTGATTCGCGCCATGCGCGCCGGCATGCGCGAGGTGCTGCAACTGCCGCTGGTGCACCGCGCCTTCCACGAGGCGATGGACCGCATCGAGGTGGCTGCCGGCGTCAGTCGCATGCGCGACGGCCGCGTGCTGGCCTTTATCTCCTGCAAGGGCGGCAGCGGCGCCACCTTTTTGTCCACCAATTTCGGTTATGCGCTGGCCGCGCTGGCCGATAAAAAAGTGCTGCTGATCGATTTGCACGGCCAGTTCGGCGACGCCACGCTGTACGTCTCGGACCAGAAGCCGGCCATGACCTTGTCCGACATCTGCGGCCAGATCGGCCGCATGGACGGCGCGTTTCTCGATTCGTGCCTGGTGCACGTGGCGTCCAATTTCGGCGTGCTGGCGGCGGCCGACGACCCGCAGCACCTGGTGGAAATGAAGCCCGAGCACATGGACACCATCCTGCGCGTGGCGCGCCAGCACTACGACTACATCGTGCTCGACGTGGGCCGCCAGATCGACGCCATCTCGCTGCGCGCGCTCGACCAGGCAGATTCGATTTTCCCGGTGCTGCAACTGGCGCTGCCCGACATCCGCGATGGCCGCCGCCTGCTCGACATCTTCCGCTCGCTCGGCTATCCGGGAGAACGCATGCGCCTGATCGTCAACCGCTACGAAAAGGGCGGCAAGCTGCGCCTGGTGGACCTGGAGCAGGCGCTGGGCGCGGAAGTGATGCACACGGTGCCCAACGATTACCTGTCGGCCACCGATTCGGTCAACCAGGGCATCCCGGTGCTGCAACTGTCGCGCAGCAGCGCGGTGGCGCGCAGCCTGGCCGACATGGTGGAACTGGTGACGGCGCGCCGCGTGGCCGAGAGCCGGGGCCTGTTCGACCGCCTGTTCGGCCGCACCGACAACGACTAGGAGAACGATATGAGCTTGCGTGAACGCCTGGCCGTGGCCGGCGATGGCCGCCACGGCGTACCCGGCATGACTGGCATGACCGGTACGGCTGGCACGGTTGGCATCGGCGGTGCACCCGGCACGCCGTCGCTGGCTGCCGCCGCCTACCAGGATCTGAAAAAAAGCATGCATCACATGATCATGGAGCGCATCGACCTCGAGCGCCTGCAACGGCTCACGCCCGAGCAGTTCAAGCACGAGCTGGCGCTGCTGGTCCAGCGCATCATCGAGGAAGAGCGCATCGTGCTCAATCAGCACGAGCGCCACAGCCTGGTGCTCGACATCCAGCACGAGATGCTCGGCTTCGGCCCGCTCGAACCGCTGCTGGCCGATCCCGGCATCTCCGACATCCTGGTCAATACCGCCGCCATGGTGTACGTGGAGCGCGCCGGCCGGCTGGAGCTGACCGACGTCACCTTCAACGACAACGCCCACCTGATGAAGATCATCGAGAAGATCGTTTCGCGGGTGGGCCGGCGCGTCGATGAATCGAGCCCGATGGTGGACGCGCGCCTGCCGGACGGTTCGCGCGTGAACGCCATCATTCCGCCGCTGGCGATCGACGGCCCGATCCTGTCGATCCGCCGCTTTGCCGTCAACCCGCTCACCATCGAGAACCTGCTGGCCAACCGCAGCCTGACGCCGCCGATGGTGGAAGTGCTGCAGGCGCTGGGCCACGCCAAGGTCAATATCCTGATCTCGGGCGGTACCGGCAGCGGCAAGACCACGCTGCTCAACGTGCTCTCCGGCTTTATTCCGGCCGCCGAACGCATCGTCACCATCGAAGATGCGGCCGAGCTGCAAATGCGGCAGCCGCACGTGGTGCGGCTGGAAACCCGGCCGCCCAATATCGAAGGCAAGGGCGAAGTCAATCAGCGCTCACTGGTGCGCAATGCGCTGCGCATGCGGCCCGACCGCATCATCCTGGGCGAGGTGCGGGGGCCGGAGGCGCTCGACATGCTGCAGGCGATGAACACCGGCCACGAAGGCTCGCTGGCCACGGTCCACTCCAACACCCCGCGCGACGCCCTGTCGCGGCTGGAGAACATGGTGGGCATGGCCGGCGTGAACCTGACCCCGCGCGCCACGCGCCAGCAGATTTGCTCGGCCGTCACGGTGGTGATGCAGGTCTCGCGCCTGACCGACGGCACCCGCAAGCTGGTCAGCCTGCAAGAGGTGACCGGCATGGAAGGCGACGTGATTGCCATGCACGAGATCTTCCGCTTCGAGCAGCGCGGGGTCGATGCCAACGGCCGCGTGCAGGGCACGTTTTCCGCCACCGGCGTACGGCCCCGGTTTGCCGACCGCCTGCGCATGTTCGGCGTGCCGGTGTCCGAGTCGGTATTCGATCCCGACCGGGTATTCGAGTAGGCCATGGACGCCGTCTTTTCCGCGTTTGCGGTGCTGCTGTTCGCCGCCGTGATCCTGCTGGTAGAAGGGGCGTGGCTGTGGTGGTCGGCCGCGCACGGCGGCGGCGCGCGCCGCATCTCGCGGCGTCTGCGCCTGATGGCCGAACGCGGTCCGGGCGGCGCCGAGCGGGTGGACATCGTCAAGCGCCGCACCTGGAGCCGCCGCCCGGCAGTCGAGCGCCTGCTGCGCCGCATCGGCCCCTGGTGCCGGCTGGCCGCGCTCGACGGCCTGCTGCTGCAGGCCGGTGTGCGCTGGTCGGTGGCGCAGTTTCTCGGCGCGATGCTGCTGTTGGGCGCAGCCGGCCTGGTGGCGCCCCGGCTCGTCGGCCTGCCGGGCGTGGGGGCCTTGCTGGCCTTGGGCCTGGCCCTGGCGCTGCCGTGGATGGTGCTGCTGCGCACGCGCCGCGAGCGGCTGGCCAGGCTGGAACAGCAACTGCCGGAGGCCGCCGATTTTTTCGGCCGCGCGCTGCGCGCCGGCCACTCGTTCGCCAACGTCATGCAAATGGTGGCCGACGAATTGCCCGAGCCGATCGCCGGCGAATTTCGCACCGCCTACGAGGAGATCAATTATGGCGTGTCGATGAGCGAGGCGCTGCACAACCTGGCCCACCGCGTGCCGCTCACCGACCTGCGCTACCTGGTCATCGCGGTGCTGATCCAGCGCGAATCGGGCGGCAACCTGGCCGAGGCGCTCGGCAACATCAGCCGCCTGATCCGCGCCCGCCTGAAACTGCTGGCGCAGGTGCGGGTGATGTCGGCCGAAGGGCGCATGTCGGCGTGGATCCTGGGCGTGCTGCCGCTGGTGGTGATGCTCTTGATGTCGCTGACGAACCCGGAATACATCAGCGTGCTGTGGACCGATCCGATCGGCGTGTCCCTGATGTGGTACGCGGGGGCGATCGCGGTCGGCGGCGTGTTATGGATGCGAAAACTGATACGCATCCGCATCTGACGAGGGAGCATGGCATGGATGCGCAGCATTTGATCTTCCTGGCGCTGGTTTTCCTGGTGGTGGCAGGCCTGGTGTTCCTGGGCGTGCGGCTGTTTGCGCCGGTGCAGGTGCGCGCGCGCCTGGGGGGCGTGGTCGCCCCCGAAACGCCGGCGGGTGCGCCGCAGCAGGGCTGGGTGGAGAAGGTGGCGCACGCGGCGCAGCCGTTCTCGCGCCTGTCGGTGCCGGAGGAGGGGTGGGAACGCTCGCCGCTGCGCACCCGCTTCATGAATGCCGGCTGGCGCAGCGCCTCGGCGCCGTCGCTGTACTTCGCCGCCAAGACCGTGCTGGCGCTGGCGCTGCCGGCCCTCGCAACGCTGCTGGTGGCGGCGCTCAGCGGCCGCGCGCCGCAGCAAGGGCACATGGCGCTGCTGCTGATCGCCGCCAGCATCGGCTACTACCTGCCCAACCTGGTGCTGGCGCGCCGGGCCACGCGCCGTTGCCGCGAAATCTTCGAGACCTTTCCCGACGCGCTGGACCTGCTCACCGTGTGCGTGGAGGCGGGCCTGAGCCTGGAGCGCGCGCTCGCCAAGGTGGCCGGCGAAATCCACATCAAGAGCGTGACGCTGGCGCAGGAGCTGCAACTGGTGGTGATGGAAATGCGCGCGGGATTCAGCAAGGAAAAGGCGCTGCGCAACCTGGCCTTGCGCAGCGGCGTGGAGGACGTCGATACGCTGGTGGCCATGCTGATCCAGTCCGAACGCTTCGGCACCAGCATGGGCGATTCGCTGCGGGTCCACTCCGACAACCTGCGCAGCAAGCGCAGCGTGCAGGCCGAGGAGGCGGCCGCCAAGATCGCGCTCAAGCTGCTGTTCCCGCTGATTTTCTGCATTTTCCCCACGCTGATGCTGGTGCTGATCGGGCCAGCCGGCATTTCGATCTACCGTTCGATGGTACCCCCGGGTCACTGAAAGGAGCGCACGATGAAGACCACCCCGATCGCCACGGCAACTGCCGCTGCTGCGCTGGCCGGCTTGCTGCTGGCAGCCTGCGGCGGCTTGCCTGCCGCCAGCGTGGCAACCCCGACGCCGCAGGACGCCACCCAGGATGCCATCACCGCGCTGGAACGCGCCTGCCTGCTCGATCCCATGAATGCGGCCAACTGGGCGCGCCTGGCCACCGCGCTGGAAGCGGATGGCCAGCGCGAACGCGCCACCCGCTTTTACCAGCAGGCTGCCACGCTCAGTGCCCACGATGCGCGGCGCGACTATGCGCTGCTGGCCGGCGCTGCTGCCGGCACCGCCGCGCCGGCTGCGCTGTCGGTCTCCGTGCCGGCAGCCGCCGACGCATACGCGGGCATGCCGCGCACGCAAGTGCAGCAGATCGGCGCGGCGATGGTGCAGGTGGTGCGCGTGGAGGCGCCGGCGTTGGCAGCGCGCGTGGCGCCGGCCGGGGCGTCGTCGCTGGCAGCAGCAACTGCAACGGCAGCATCGTCCGCAGCGCCGCCAGACCCGGTGCGGCTGGAAATCAGCAACGGCAACGGCGTCACCGGCGCTGCGGCCAGCCTGGCGCGCACGCTGGATCTCGATGGCGTGACCACGGTGCGCCTCACCAACGCCCGACCGTTCACCGTGCCGCGCACCCGCATCGAATATCCGCACGCGCAGCGCGCGCTGGCCGAGGCACTGTCGCACCGGCTGGACATACCGCTCAAGGTGCGCCGCGATACGGCGCCGCGCGATGTGCGCATCGTGCTGGGCCACGACAGCGGCCGGCCAAAATAAAAAAACCGTCCGGATGGAGATCATCCCCCGGACGGCGAAAAAAACACACCCATGTGTTTTCCTGTTGCTGCCGGCCCGGGATCGTCCCTGCCGGCGCATTGCTCGATATCGACCGTTACTGCCAGCTCACGCTGCCCAGCCCCTGTGCACTGGACTGGCGGTTGGCCGGCTTGCCGTAGACGGTGGCCGAACCGAGCCCGCTCAAGCTCAGGTTGGCGCGCGTCCTGGCATACACGCTGGCGCTGCCCAGTCCCGTCAGTTGCACATCGACCGATTCCGCCCGCAGTTGTTGGGCATCGAGGCTGCCCACGCCACCGAGGGAGGCATTCAGTTGCTTGGTCTGGCCAATCATCTCTATGCGGCCAGCACCGTTCAGATGCAAGTGGACGTTGTCGCTGTTGCCGGCATTGACGGTCATGCCGCCTATCCCGCCCAGGTGGACATCGACGTTGCGATATTGTGCGTTGACCTTCACCGCTCCCGCGCCTTGCAGCGTGAGGCGCAGCGTGTCGCCGCTAAAGCCGTTCACTTCGGTGGCGCCCACGCCACCCGAGATTACTTCGCGCAGGTTCGGTAACGTCAGTTCCGCGCGCAGGTCCTGCTTGTTGCCAAAGCTGATGCTGTTACTTGTCTTGCCGGTGTCGATGCGCAGCTGGTCGCCGCTTTGCAGCACCGTCACCTTCTTCAATGCTTCCGGCTTGCCGTACAAGGTCAGCGATGCCACCGGCCCTTGTTTGACCTTGACGCTGATGACGCCATCGAGGTTGAGATTGACAGTGCGCGCATCGACGCTGCGGCTCTCGCTGGTCAGCTCCGCGGCCAGCGCGGCAGGGGTGCCGCTGCACAGAACCGCAGCCAGCATGGCGGCCTTCAGGGTGGTTTTCATCATGCGCTCCGTCGTCAGGTGGGGGATTACAGTGCGGCTTTTTCAGCAGCGGTCAAGCGCTTGGCGGTGATGGTCACCACCTGCATCGGCGCCGCTTTCGCAGCAGGCGTCGTCACGGCATCGGCGGCGATGAAGATGCGTGGGGCAGGGGTGCTGGCGGTGGCCAGCGAGGTGGCGCCAGCGATGATGGCGGTGGCGATGAAGATGGCTTCCATGTTTTTTGCGATGTTCATTTTGAGCTCCTTGGGGTGGTTAGTTCGTTGCGATGAGTGAACTATAGACAAGGGCCCTCGGTACATCCACCGGGATGTGACGAAGTGCAAAAAACAGGGGGCAGGCTGCGGATAAAGGGTCTATACCGCGCCGCACAGGCGGCTTTGGCTGCCGGCATACAGCGTGGTGATCCACGCGGATACTGTCTTGAAGCGGGCGATCGAACCGGCATCGCGGTGGCTGAGCAGCCAGATGTCGCGCAGCACTTCCACATGTTCTCCCAGGCGCAGCAAGCCTTCCTGCTCGCCCATGATACAAGGCAGCAGCGCCAGGCCGACGCCGGCGCGGCAGCCGCGCACCATCGTGCTCAGGCTGTTGACCTTGAGCACCCGGCGCGGCGCCGGCGTGAGCGCCGCCAGCCACTGCATTTCGCCGGTGGCGGCCAGCGCGTCGTCGTAGGCGATCCACGGCTGTTCGCCCCAGGCGTCGCGCGCCATGCCGGCAAAGCGCGGGTGGCCATAGACGGCAAAGCCGAGGTCACCGAGTTTGCGCATCACCAGCGCCGCATCGTCGCCCGGCTTGCCGAGGCGCAGCGCGAAGTCGGCCTCGCGCCGCGTGAACGACAGGTTCTGGTTTTCCGCCTGCAAGGTCAGCGCGATGTGCGGATGGGCCGCGTGCAGCGCCGGCACGTGGTCGAGAAGCCAGTAGTCGAACAGGAAGTCGATCGAGGTGATGTTGACCGGGCCGGCGGTAGCATCCGCCTCCTGGCTGGCCGCTTGCAACATGCTTTGCACGTTGCCGAACACGCCGTCGGCGTGGCGCACGAACACCTGGCCGGCATCGGTCAGGCGGTAGCCGGTGTTATCGCGGATAAACAGGCGCAGCTGCAAGGATTTTTCAGCGGCAGCGATGCGGCGGCTGATGGTGGACGCATCGACGCCCAACTGCCGGCCGGCCGCGCTCATATTGCCGCTGCGGGACAGGGCAAGAATCAGGGGAATGTCGTTCCAGTCGAAGTCGGTGCTCGTCGGCATCTTGGGTTCCAGGGGGAGAAAGGGCTGCATTCTTGCAAAGTGACCTTGCAGGCTTGTCTGTTCCACAAAACCGGCGGCAGGCCTAAGATTCACTCCATCGCAACGCCGCCAGCCAGAGACTCTAGCACAGCGGTCACCCACAAAAAATCGACTAAAAGGATGAAGATCATGAATAACGCTAACCTCAACGCCAACATCAACCTGTCCCGCCGCAGCGCCTTCTTCAACAGTGTCGGTGCCGCCGCTGCCGCCGTGGCCATCCCGCTTACCGCCATGGCCGCTGGCAGTGCCGAAGCTGCCTCCGTGAAAAACGCCGGCCCGGTCGCCCACACTGTCAGCACCATCACCACCCGCGACGGCGTCGAGATTTATTACAAGGACTGGGGTCCGCGCACCGGCCAACCGGTCGTGCTCAGCCACGGCTGGCCGCTGAACGCCGACAGCTGGGAGTCGGCCGCTTTCCACCTGGCCAATAACGGCTTCCGCGTGATTACCCATGACCGTCGCGGCCACGGCCGTTCGAGCCAGCCATGGGACGGCAACGACATGGACCACTACGCCGACGACCTGGCGCAACTGATCGAGACGCTGGATTTGAAAAACATCATCCTGGCCGGCTTTTCCACCGGCGGCGGCGAAGTGGCCCGTTACGTCGGCCGCCACGGCACCAGGCGCGTCGCCAAGCTCGGCTTGATTTCGGCCGTGCCGCCGTTGATGCTCAAGACGGCCAGCAACCCGGGCGGCCTGCCGATCGAAGTGTTCGACGGCATCCGCGCCGCGTCGGTCGCCAACCGGGCGCAGCTGTACCTGGACCTGGCGTCGGGCCCGTTCTACGGTTTCAACCGCGCCGGCGCCAAGCCGTCGCAAGGCCTGATCAA
This sequence comes from Duganella zoogloeoides, assembly GCF_034479515.1. Classification (NCBI taxonomy): domain Bacteria; kingdom Pseudomonadati; phylum Pseudomonadota; class Betaproteobacteria; order Burkholderiales; family Oxalobacteraceae; genus Duganella; species Duganella zoogloeoides. The sequence goes on along the minus strand of NZ_CP140152.1, from coordinate 5,771,290 downwards.
CTCGTGGTACGCCCAGGGCATGCAGGCCGGTCACAAGAATACCTATGACTCGATCAAGGCATTCTCGGAAACCGACTTCCGCGACGACCTGAAAAAATTCGACAAGCCGACCCTGGTGATCCACGGCGACGATGACCAGATCGTGCCGATCGACGCTGCCGGCAAGGCCTCGGCTGCGCTGATCAAGGGTTCCAAGCTGATCGTGTATCCGGGCGCGCCGCACGGCCTGACCGATACGCACAAGGAAAAATTCAACGCCGACTTCCTGGCCTTTGCCAAGTCGTAAGGGCTCGATGACCCCGGGACGCCTGTCAGCGTCCCGGGGTCAAGACAAAATATTTTAATAAAATAGCTTGCTATCAAATAGCGCGCAATATATATTGCACACATCGGCGCTGCACTTGTGACTGTAGCAAGGGCAAACATAGTGCGCTATCAAATCGTTTACTATTAAATTTCAGGAGCAGATCATGAGCAACGTTCATCAAACCCAGGAAGTCAGCCTTTCCCGTCGTTCGGCCTTGTTCAACAGCGTTGGTGCCGCCGCTGCCGCCGTGGCCATCCCGCTGACCGCCGTGGCTGGCAGTGCCGAAGCTGCCTCCGTGAAAAACGCCGGCCCGGTCGCGCATACCGTCAGCACCATCACCACCCGCGACGGCGTCGAGATCTATTACAAGGACTGGGGTCCGCGCACCGGTCAACCGGTCGTGCTCAGCCACGGCTGGCCGCTCAACGCCGACAGCTGGGAGTCGGCCGCTTTCCACCTGGCCAATAACGGCTTCCGCGTGATTACCCATGACCGTCGCGGCCACGGCCGTTCGAGCCAGCCATGGGACGGCAATGACATGGACCACTACGCCGACGACTTGGCGCAGCTGATCGAGACGCTGGATTTGAAAAATATCATCCTGGCCGGCTTTTCCACCGGCGGCGGCGAAGTGGCCCGTTACGTCGGCCGCCACGGCACCAGGCGTATCGCCAAGCTCGGCTTGATTTCGGCCGTGCCGCCGTTGATGCTCAAGACCGCCACCAACCCGGGCGGCCTGCCGATCGAAGTGTTCGACGGCATCCGCGCCGCATCGGTCGCCAACCGGGCGCAGCTGTACCTGGACCTGGCGTCGGGCCCGTTCTACGGTTTCAACCGTGCCGGCGCCAAGCCGTCGCAAGGCCTGATCAACTCGTGGTACGCCCAGGGCATGCAGGCCGGCCACAAGAATACCTATGACTCGATCAAGGCCTTCTCGGAAACCGACTTCCGCGACGACCTGAAAAAATTCGACAAGCCGACCCTGGTGATCCACGGCGACGATGACCAGATCGTGCCGATCGACGCTGCCGGCAAGGCCTCGGCTGCGCTGATCAAGGGTTCCAAGCTGATCGTGTATCCGGGCGCGCCGCACGGCCTGACCGATACGCACAAGGAAAAATTCAACGCCGACTTCCTGGCCTTTGCCAAGTCGTAACGGCTGATCGCATGATCGGGTAGCACGCTACGGCGGGCGGCGAGCAATCGCCGCCCGCTTGCCGATTTGGTCATTATGTTCAACTGCCTTTATACTCGCGTCCTTCAATTGGAGTGTGAGTATGAAAGTCCTGGCATCAGCCGCCTTGTTGGCATTGTGCGGCCAAGTGTGCGCCAGCGATTGCGTGGTGCGCGTGGCGTATCCCGACCGTGACCGGCCGCCGTATTACCTCGGCAACGGCCCCGCCATACCGGACGCACCGGGGGCCGGCGCCGAACTGCTGCGGCAGGCGGTGCACGCCACCGGTTGCACGCCCGCGCTGGTGCGCCTGCCGCCAGCCCGCATCAAGCTTGCGCTCACCAATGGCAGCATCGATTTCGCCCTGGTCGATTTGCGCGATAACGAAACACCGTATTCGGCCCTGCCGCGCACCGCCGCCGGCCTGCCCGACACGCGGCGCGGCATGCGACTGACTGCCGTGGTGTACGTCCGCGCTGCCGATGGCCTGTCGGCAAGTACTGTTCCAGGCGACTATTTCCGCAACCGCATCCTGGCCTCTAACCAGTCCTCGTCGCTGGGTGACCAGCTGCGCGCCGATGGCTACAAGGTTGACGATGGTTCGGCCGATGCCTCCAGCAACATGGAAAAGCTGATGCTGCGCCGTGTGGACGGCTTTACCATCGCCGTCTCCAACCCTGATGCCGCCGATGCGTCAGTGGCCGCGCGCCAGGGCGCCAACCTGGTCCGTCTGCCGATCCCGCTGCGCACCTCGACCGCCTGGCTGTCGGCCAGCACCGCCTACCACCAGCAGCACCGCGAGCAAGTGGAGGCTGTCTGGACCTGGTGGGGCGACAATTCCACACGCAGGCTGGCGGAGTTGGTGCGGCAGTATGGGAAGGTGGTGGCGCCTTAGTCGAGTAAAGCTAATTCAGGCAGCAACACCGCCGTGCTTGGCCGTGACAGCAAGCTGCAGGTTCAGCGCGCTGAGTACTTTTGAAAAATTCTTCAGGCTGGGATTGCCTTCTGCCGACATCAAACGGTACAAAGCAGTTTCGTTCAAGCCGGTTCGCTGTGCGATGATTTTCATCCCGCCCTCGGCGAGGGTAAGCTGACGCAACAGGATCAGCATATCGCCGTACTCGCCATCACTCATCACCTCGTTAATCAAGGCAGCCCGGAATGCAGGATCCGTTTGCAGCATGTCGGCGACGACTTCGTCGTGTGGCTGGCTGCTACGATTTTTTTTGGTCATCTTGTTGCCTTTCTTTCCAATCTTCCCAGTATGAAACTGCCGTGTTGATATCGGCGTCTTGCGTTGTTTTATCACCGCCGCATAACAGCAGAATTATTTGCCTACCTGAAAATGCATAGTAGACGCGATACCCAGGCCCTTCATCAACGCGCATTTCCCAGACCCCTTCACGACAAGGCTTGTGGTCGCCAAAGTTACCGTGCTCAAAACGCGAAATCCGCTTTGTAATCTTGGCTTTAGCGATAGGGTCGCGCAGCGAACGCAGCCATTTCCCAGCAACATTCACCACATTCGAATTCAAATAGTATTGGATATCGTAGTTCATTTTCGTATATATACGAACCAAGATCAAGTTGACGTTCGTGGATACGATACACAGGGACTAAAAGGTGAGACGCAGGATACCAACTGGAAGTTGAACCGAAATCAACCGAACCTTTTCACCAACCCCACATACCACCGCCGCGCCACGAAATGATCGACGCCGCGCTGGCGCAAGGTGCTCGCATCGGTGCGATAGCTGCGCCGGCTGCCGTCGAAGATGTCGTTGGCGTTGACGGTCAGGCTCAGCGTGCCGGTCAGTTCGTGTTTCCAGGTGGCGTTGACGCTGCTGGTGGCGCCATAACCGCCCAGCGGTGTGATGCCGGCCGACTGCCACTGGGCGTCGAGCGACAGGTCGTCTTGTCCCGCGCGATAGCCGGCGCGCAGTTTCAGGTAGCCGGCCACGTCATGCTGACGGACGTGGCCGTACAAATCGGGCGACTCGAGCAGCACGGCATACGCGCCGCCGTCCAGTCCCAGGCGCCACGCGGGGAATGGCGTCCAGTCGAGCGAGCCGGTTACGCCGGTGGAGCGGGCCCGGCCGCCGTTCTGGCGCGACGTGACCAGCACGTTGTTGGCGTTGAAACTGCGGGCGTCGATGACCGTGTCGCGGCTGATTCGGTAGAACGTGCTCATGCTGGCGCTCACGCGGCCGGCCTGGAGGTTGGCGCCCAGTTCCCACGAGGTCAGCCGTTGCGGCTGCAGTCCCGGATTGCCGCGACTGAGGTTGTGCGCATCGATGTACGTGGAAAACGGATTGAGGTCGCGCGGATCGGGCCGTTGCAAGCTGCGGCGGTAGCCGAGCGTGAGGTCGATCCTCTCGCTCAGCGTGTAGATGCCGTGCAGGCTGGGATTGAAGGCGTGCCAGCGTCCGGTCTGTGGTACACCTAGTGCGGGCGTGATGTGCAGCGCCATGCGCTCGAGGCGGCCACCGAGCAGCACTTCCCACCGGCCGCGCCTGATCTTGTCGGTGAGATAGGCGGCGGTGAGCGTGGTCGCTACCGCGTAGCCGTTGGTGGTGGCGGGATCGGGCGTTTCGGAGCCTGCAGCGCGATCGACCACGGCTTGATAATTGGCGAGGTCGTTGACTTCGTCCTGCACATCGACGCCCATGCCCCACTGGCCAAGTGCCGATACGCGGGTCCAGTCCAGCGTGGCCTGGTCGAGCCGGCGCGCCACCCTGGTGGCGCCGCGACTGTCGCTGCTGGCGCGCAGCGGTTCCAGGTACACATCGCTGTACGATTTATCGACCAGGCTGCGCATGCTGCTGCGCGCCAGCACCGCCTTGAGCACCGAACCTGTTCCCTGGCGGGTATAGGCGAGGCTGGCGTCGTGGTCGGCCTGCTGGTTGGGACCGGTGGAGAGGCGGTGAAAAATCGTCTGCCCGGTAGTCGTGGTGTTCTCGTTGAGCACGTCGAGCCACGGCCGCGAGCGGCGCTGGTTGTGGTGCGCGGAGAGGCTCAGGCTGTCAGTATCGCTGAGCGCGTAGGCTATGCCCAGGCCGGCGCTGTGCACGATGCGGCGCACGAACACCGACGATGTCTGCCTGGTCTGTCCGGCAGCGCCGCCCTGCGGGTTGGTCCAGTCAACCGTGGACTGGCGGAATTTTTGGGTGCCGTCGCGCCGGTAAGCCACGCTGCCATTGACGCTGAGCTTGCCGGAGGTAAGGTCGCCCGAGGCGCCGGCATTCCACAGCCCCTGATTGGCTGCGCTGGCGCGCCATTGCGCGTGCGCGCCCGGGCGGCGCTGGCGTTTGAGGACGATATTGACGATGGCGCCGCCATTGGCGTGGTAGGCCGCCGACGGATTGGTGATCACCTCCACGCTGGCGATGTCGGCGCCGGTCATGGTTTGCAGCGCCACGGCGCGCTCGTCGCCGGCCAGCATCGCGCTGGGCTTGCCATCGACCAGCACCGTGACATTGGCATTGCCCCTGACCGAGATCGTGCCGTCGGCGGCGACCGACAATTCCGGTGTCGATTGCAATACATCCTGCGCCGTGCCGTTCTGCGCCCTGGCCATGGTGGAGACGTCCACCACGGTCTTGTCCACCTTGCGGATGATCGTGTCCTTGCTGGCGGTGATGGTCACGCTCGGCGTGCCATCATCCTGCGCAGAGGCACACAGCGGCAGCGCTGCCAGGCCCAGCCACGCCAGCACTGAGGGGTGCATCAGAGCGAGCGTTGCGCCAGTTCGCCCAGGAATGCTTCGCGCGTCTTCAGTCCGGCATAGCTCTCCGATGTGACCGGATGCTGCATCAGCCGCGCGAACACGAGCTTGCGGCCGTCCCTGACGGTCCAGCCGACAAACCAGCCGATGTTGTTGTCCCGGTCCGCGCGGCCGTTCGCCAGCCGCACGGGTGCGGTGCCGGTCTTGCCGTGGACTTCCCAGCCGTTCGGCGCCGCGTCGACCTTGAGCAGGCGCGCGGTCACGTCATACGCCTGCTGCGACACCGCCAGTTCGCGGTTGACCACCTTGCGCAGGAAGTCGGTCTGCTGTTGCGGGGTTATGCGCAACGTGGGGGACAGTTCGGAAACGGCGACGGCATCGTCCACGCCGGCCACGCTGGCCAGGTTGCGGTTGCCGTAGTCGAAGGCCTGCACATAGCCGCGCACGCTGGCCGGACCAAGGCGCTTGGTCACTTGCTGCGAGTACCAGACGATCGATTCACGCAGCCAGCCGGCCGGATCGGTGCCATGGCGCCAGGACGGGTTGGGCGACGCATAGCTGGCCTTGTACGGCAGGTATGGCGCATGGTCGTCGCGCAGCACGCCGCTGTCAAAGCCCATCAGGCTGATGGCGATCTTGAACGTCGAAGCGGGCGTGACGCTGGCGTCGCACGTACCCTCGCGCACCAGCGCAGCACCGCTGGCGGCATCGACCATCATGGTGCAGTCGAGCGTTGCCGACGCCGTCGCGATGGGCTGTGCGGCGGCGATATCCGGGCTGTGGCGCGCCAGCAAGCGCACCGGTTCGATGGCGGGCTCGGCCGCCTGCCAGGCCAGCGCCGGTTGCAGCGCGAAGTTGGCAATGGCCACCGCCGCCAGGCTGCCCAGCGCCACCCAGCGCGACCAGGCGCCACGCGCCGTGGCTGGTGTACGGATCAAGCCGATGCGGGCGGCCAGCGTGGGGGCGTGGCCACCATTGGCCTCGCTGGCGCCAAACGCCAGCGCCATGCCGGCCGGGCGGTACTGGAGCTTGAGTTGCGCCACCAGCGCCGCCGCATACGCCTTGCGCTCGGCTGGCGGCCGGCCGCGCAGCACATCGCGGTCGCAGCCGAATTCCTGCGCCCAGCCCAGGCGCGCGCCCAGCAGCCGCATGAAGGGATTGAACCAGAACAGGCTTTGCAGCAAGAGCGCCGCTGCGCTCCAGTGCAGGTCGCGGCGGCGCCAGTGCGTCAATTCGTGCTCGACAATCAGCTGCTGCTGGAGCGTATCGAAACCCCGTAAATGGCGCGGCAGCAGCAGGCGCGGCCGGAACAAGCCCAGCAGCATCGGCGACATCGCCACATCCACTTCGACCACGGCCAGTGGCGACACCTGCGCCGTTGTGTGCTGCGCAAAGCCGGCATGTTCCGACGCCCCCAGCGCACGACCACTGGCAGCGAGCGCCTCAAGCAAACGCTGGGCGCGCTGCCAGCGCCACAGCGTGTGTAACAGGCCCAGCAGATACAGCACCAGCCACGCGCGCCCGGCATCGCGCACCCACGCTGACAGCGGCCGGTCGGCAGCGCTGGACGTCAGCCCCAGGCCTGGCGCGGGCGCAGCCGCCATCGCAGCGTGGGCTTCGGCAGATGCCGGTGTGGCAGGCATCGGCGCCGCTGCCGGTTCGACGATCTCGATGATCGGCATCACGCGCAAGCTTTCGGCTGGCGGCCACAGCATTGCCAGGAATACTGCAGCCACCGCCACCTGCCCGCTCAGCCACAGCGAACGCTGCTGCGCCAGCGCCGGCAGGGTACGCCGGCACAACACGGCCACGGCCCACACCGCGCCGCCGGCCGCCAATGAGCCGGCGGCGGCCAGCAGCAGGCGCGCCAGGACGATATCGAGATCGATCGGCATCATGGCGCGCCGTCCGCATCATCGGGCCAGTGTTGCAGCAGTTGTTCGAGCTGATCGAGTTCCTGCTCATCCACCAGCTTGCTGCCGGTGAACATCATCACCGGCAACGGCGTATCGATTTCCATCACGCGCTTGCCGAAGTCGCGGGCGAACGCGGCCAGCGTATCGACCTTTTCCAGCACCGCTTCATAGACCTGCACGCCATGGCTCATTTGCTGCGCGACCATGCGCTTTTCCAGCATGCGTTCGAGCGTCTTGCGGGTGGAAGAGTAAGACCAGCCCAGCTCTTCCTCGACGTGCTCATGCAGTTCGCGCGCGCTCAGCGGCTGGTGGCGCCACAGGGCTTTGAGCAGGGTCAGTTCGGTGATGGAGGGGATGGACATGGCAAGCTTTCTTGTGACGAGTATGGCAATGATGTGACAGATGTCACATTGCGTCAAGCGTTGCGTGAATTTAAAAAACCCGCGCACTGGTGGTGGGCGGGTTTTCATGGGGGAGTAGGATTTATTTTTCGTGTAGATGCCACCGACCACAAACGTCGAGCCGCTCGTATCGAGCGAGAAAGTTGATTTCCTTTCAGTGAGGGTCGCAAGCGGTCATCAATGTTTACACCGCCGCGATTGCCAGTTTGTTTTTCATGTAGAAATCCATTAATCAGCACAATTGCCGAGGGCATCATATGAAAAATTGACGGTAGGAAAACTATCCAATGGTCACGACACGATCGGATTAATTGCGGGTCTCCGTAAGCTGGCACACCACCCCATACCAGCCCAGTCCCGCGTACGTCTCGTAGCCGGGCGTGGCGGCGAACGAGACCGTCATATCGCCATCCTGGTAAAAGCCGGCGCGGCGCTGGTCGGCGCGTAGCGGGAACATCTCGGTAAGGACGCCCTTGCCATCGGAACTGGCCAGCACGCGGAACGAGGAATCGAGGATCATGCAGCGCGTACGCGCCCATTCCGCATCGGTCAGGCGTACGCCCTGGACCACGGCCAGCGCCTGCGGCGCCCAGTCGAAAAAGATCACCAGTGCCCCGAGCACCTTGCCGTGCGTTGCGCCGCCCTCGCGGATGGCGGTCGCGTAGGTGGCCACCTGGGCGTTCTGCAGCAGCGACGTAGTGCACACGTCATGGGCGACATACTCCTCGCCGCTGGCCGTATTCAGTGCGTCACTGAACCATGGGGCCCTGGCGACATTGCGGCCGACCACCGGATACTGCTCGGGGCGACCGTTGGCAATGATCATGCCGTCGGCATCGAGCACCCAGATATCCTTGTACACCGTATAGCTGTCGAGGATTACCGACAGGCGCCGCGAAGCATGTGCGCTTGCCTGCGCACTGGCATCGTCCAGGCTTGCCACCAGCGCCGAATCGGTGGCCCACCAGCGCACATCGCACGAGCGCTCGTACAGGTTGCGGTCGATGATGTCGATCATGTTGAGCGCCAGGTCGGCGCAGCGCTGGCCCTCATGCGACTGCATGCGGCCGATCATCAAGTCGCCGAGCGCGGTCAGGCTCGAGAGCGAACCGACCAGTTCCTTGTTAAGGGCGTCGGTCACTTCGCCGATGCGTTGCGACACATGCCTGACCTGGTTCGCCACCACGGCAAAGCCGCGTCCGGAGGCGCCCGCCCGCGCCGCTTCGATCAATGCATTGAGCGCCAGGAAATTGGCTTCGCGATTGATCTCGTTGATGTCACCTATCTTGCTGGTGGCCAGTTTGCGTACCTCGTGCGTGAGTTCTACGATTGCTTGTGGATTTGCCATGGTGATCCCCTCCTTATGAATTAAAGGGTATGCAAAAACCAAGCCAGAAAATTAAATACGGTAAATTTCAATTAAAATAACAATAAATTCCAAAATGCACCACTTTGGTTCATTATTTTGTGTGCGCCATTATCCAGCATGGCAATCGCACAATATTGGTGAGAAATTATGAAATCTTTCCACAACAGTTGCGCAGGCAGTCTTACCGTGAGGCCGGCGGCACGTTTTCAAGTTCACCGGCAACAGCAAGCAGGCCGCCCAAAATTTTGTCTGCAACCTTTTCGGAAAACCCCGCAGGAAGCTTGCTGCGGACCTTCTCTACAATTGCGGGCGTGCGGGCAATGAAATCCTGCAGCAGCGGCTCTGCGCCGTTGCCGACCTCTTTTGCAGTGCTGTTGAAGTGCCGCCGCTGGATGTTGTGCGCCAGATAATGGCGATTGCTGCCCAAGAGTGCCATCGCCATTTTGAGTTTGCGCTCTGGCCACTGGTTGGGACCGGTACCGATAACGGGATACCCGACATCACATCATACATAGGCGTCAATTTGAACCTGCCCGCCCCGGCGAGTAGCTGGATACTGAAATTTTTGGCGTGGCCGTCTGGCGCGCAGCATCCAGAACAGCAGTTGCGATGCCATGAGCGTGTGCATGTCGGCGGCACTCTCCCGCGATTGCTGCAGAAGAGTAAACATTTGTTTCAACCCCGGCCCACCGTCATTTTCGTACTTCAACAGCGGGGGATGTTCCCGTCGCCTGGCAAAAATCCGCTTGGACAAGCCGGAACAGCTGGCTCCCGTCGGACGAACGCTTGCGGTCGAATCGTTCGACCACCAGCCCCCGTTGCGTGCCAAACGTCGCAATCTCCGCATTCGCTGCATGCAGCCCGTATTCCTTGAACAGGCGCAGGCACAGCCATTCATTATCGACCGAGGTGGAGAAGTCTGCCCGCTTTCCGCCGACTATCCCGATGGGGAGCTTGAAGATGTGCATAGTCGGCGTGGCACCGCGCGGCTTGAGCCATTTGCCACCAGAGGAATGCGTCCTTCTCTTGCGCGGCGGCCAGTGAAATCCGGAAGTCGTCGGAGTCTTCCGGTGCACCGTGGCGCTCCAGATTCACCACTTCGAGCAGGTGCCGCTCGATGGCTTCCTCGTCGACGGCGACGCCATCGACTTGCCCAAGTCCGTGGGGTTTTCCGCCCTCAGGCAGCAACTGCAAAGCCCCGGCATAATCCCGGCCGACTGCGGCTAACAGGTCGAAAGGCTTGAGCGAGCCGGTCTTGAACCGGGCCGCGATACGTTGACGAATGATGTCGCTATCCGGTAGCAGGCCCTCGAAGTAGTTCGAGACATTCGCGCCCTTTAGCGGCTCATTGCGCATATTGAACGGTAACGACAGGGAGATCGGGCGGCCAACCTTGGCGCCGCGCCAGCCGGCGTCGTACGCCAGTTCGGAGCGCCCGTTGGCGTTGACCGTCCACCGGCCGACGTAATCGCCGTTGGCCCACAGGTGTAGTGTTTGGCTGTGCGAACGGCGGCCCATCGCTACCACTCCGCCGAGCTGCCGGGAATGTTGCGCTCTCCCAGGTGCAGCTCCAGCCCGAGCGCCGAGCACCAACTGAGCAGCTGCTTGATGCTGATTTCGTCGGCATGGCGCTCAAGGTAAGAGATGCGATTCTGGCTCAAACCGATGCGGGTAGCTACCGCAGCCTGGGTGAGTTTGCGCCCTTTGCGTGCCGATACGAGTAGCTGGCCGAGCTGTGCGGCGGTGAGCAGAAGATGGGCAGATGAGATATCGAATATCCGTCAATCAGATAAAGTCAATATAGCCGAATAACAGCTAAACTGAAAATAGCTGAGAGGCGGATAAAACGACTTTTACTATCACTCTGTGCACCTGGCACGGCCAGCTTGCGTCACCTGGCCGGTGCATCATTTTTGAGCAGTGGGTGCTATGATTGCTTCACCATCAGTACGGCGTGCAGACGTTTCGTTCCCAATACTATTATGTTGAGCAATCCACAGCAAACAGGTAGTCACAGAGGGCCTGAAGCTTTTCAGGCGCTGGCGGAATGTCGCTTTGCCAAGCATCAGCCGATTGCCCATGCATTACGGTCAGCGTCCTCCGCGGTCGTGAACGAAGTGATCTCTCTGGCGTATAACCAGGTTTTCTTGTGGGAGCAGGATGCACTTTGCAGCAGGGATTACATTGACGCCTGGCGAGACCTTCTCAAAAATCCTGCCGATGCTGCCTCCATGCTGGAAGAACGATCAACGCGTGCAGACGCGTTACGCCAGAACTCACCCTTTGTCGCCAGTGTCCGAAAGTTTCAGTCGTGGGCTGCTTTATCGGAATCGGCTGTGAAAACCCCACAACGGCTGAAATGACTCGCCCGATTGTCGCTCCATATTCACCGGACCTGCCCGTCAAATTTTCAAGAGGTGGTACTACTGACATGTTGAACATCGCAACTGGAAATCTCCTCGACGCCGACGTGGACGCGCTGGTCAACACCGTCAACACGGAAGGCGTCATGGGCAAAGGTATCGCGCTGCAATTCAAGCAGGCTTACCCGACAATGTTCCGCGCCTACAAAGCGGCCTGCAAGGCGCGCGGGGTACACTTGGGCCAGGTCCATATCTACGATCTCGGTGGCCTGGTAGGCGGGCCGCGCTGGATCATCAACTTCCCCACCAAGGGACACTGGAAGTCGAAAAGCCGCATCGAGGATATCGCCAAGGGCTTGCATGACTTGACTGCCAAGGTGCGCGCGCTGGGCATACGCTCCATCGCAGTTCCTCCCCTGGGGTGCGGCTATGGCGGCCTGGACTGGGCTGACGTCGAGCCGTTGATTGCCGATGCGTTTCGCGACCTGCCCGAGGTGGATGTCAAACTCTACCCACCTTCATTTTCTCCAAGGGAGCGGCGCGGGTCGACGATCCCAACCAGCCGCTCGAATTAACAGAGGGTGCCGTTGAAGCCGCCGAAGCCGCCCTTGGCGCCGACCCGGCGTTGACGGCACACGTCGATCAGGTCTCAGCCCTGATCGAGGGATTCGAAGACCCCTATGGACTGGAACTGCTCAGTTTGGTGCACTGGGTCATGCGCCACGATCACGCCGCAGCCGAATCGGCCGAGGCCGCCATTGCGGCGGTGCAGGCGTGGCATCTACGCAAGAAGAAAATCCTCAAGCTCGAGCATTTGCGTAGCGCTTGGGATCGCATCCATCAGCATTTGATGGTATTCAACACGCAATCCGAGCTGCAACCAGCATAACGCGGGCTGGCATCTATTCGATGTCAGGCGCCGAAGCGAGGACCGCCATAGTGTCGCGCGCCGCCGGTCTGCAAAAAATAAAGGGTTACAAGCCTATGCCTGCAACCCTTTATTTTTACTGCTAATTTCTGGTGCCGACTGCCGGTTTCGAACTGGCCACCTGATGATTACAAATCATCGCAAGTCGGTATTCAGGACTGTTGAAGAGCGTTGATATTTTCTATTATATTCTTATAAATCAAATGCTTACGTGGTTTTCATTTTTATTTCATGCAGATGGGTGTTGATCGTTATGCTACCATTTGGGTTACATGGCGGTTACATGGCGCTTACACAGCACGTCTTCTTGAGGTAATAGTGAAAAAAATAAAGTTCGCGGCGGGTAGGGTAGAAGAGTTCGCCTGTGAGGGGGGAAAAAGTCAGTCATTCCTTTGGGATACCACTTCACCAGGCCTCGGTTTGCGGGTGACGTCGAAGGGCGCAAAGTCCTATATTTTTCAGGGTAAGCTGGACGGCGCCACCATCCGGCTGACGATCGGTGATCCTCGTACATGGGACATTGCCAAGGCCCAGGCCGAAGCACGGCGACTGAAGGTCCTGCTCGATAACGGGCAAGATCCAAGAAAGGTGCGCGACGATGCGCTCGCTGCAGAGCGAGACGCGCGCGCATTGCAGGAAGCTGTCATTGTGGCGGAACAGGAAAAGCAACTGCTGGAGTCCGTGACCCTGGGCGGCGTCTGGCCTGAGTACATTGCTGATCGAATTGCCACGCGAGAAGCCGGTTGGTCAGAACATCATATTGCCGCGCATCGCAAGATCATTCAGGATGGTGGCCAGCCGCGAAAACGCAGTCCGGCCCTGACGAAAGCCGGTCCGCTCTGGTCCTTGTCCTCGCTCCGACTCATCGACCTGACAAACGAGCGTGTGGAAGCCTGGGCGCGAGAGGAAGCAAAGATCCGTCCGTCCAGCGCGCGCCTGGCATGGCGACTGCTCAAGGCCTTCATGAACTGGTGCGCTTCGCACAAGACGTATTCGAACATGGTCACTAGCAATCCGACAAAGAGCGCGCGAGTGCGCGAGAGCCTGGGTAAAGAGAAGCGGCGCCATGACGTTCTCCAGCGCGAGATGCTGGAGTCATGGTTCAGCGCAGTGCGCAAGATCGGAAACCCGGTCATTGCAGCCTACTTGCAAGTTCTGCTACTTACCGGCGCTAGGCGCGAGGAGCTCGCTGCACTGAAGTGGACAGACGTGAATTTCCAGTGGGGCAGTATCAAACTGTCCGACAAGGTCGAGGATTTTCGGATGGTCCCGCTGACTCCTTTCGTTGCTCAGCTCCTGGCCAACCTGCCGCGCAGGAATGCCTTTGTCTTCTCCAGTCCCGCTTCCGCATCGGGACATATCGCAGAGCCGCGAATCGCGCATAACGAGGCCGTCGCCGTGGCGAATTTGCCGCAACTTACCCTACATGGCCTGCGACGCTCATTTGCCACATTAAGCGAGTGGATCGAGATGCCGAATGGTATCGCCGCGCAGATTCAAGGGCACGCGCCGCAAGGGGTGCGCGAGCAAAATTACATTCGTCGACCGCTTGACCTGCTTCGTGTTTGGCACGCGAAGATTGAAGTTTGGATTCTTGAGCAGGCGTGTGTGGAGCCTGTATCTTTGCCGGCATTGCTGCGCGTTGTGGGCGCTTAGCCGGGCAGTGGGTAGCGTTTGCAGCGTTGTGCATGTCCGTCCAAGCCTTCCCCGGTGGACGTAGCAGCGAGTTGACAGCGCATCCCTGTGACTGTTTGAAATTGCTGCTACGGACTTTTCCAAGTACCGCAGGAAATATGCGGTGCTACTAGAAAAAGAGTCTCCGCGATTCTCACTCTGAATAAAACCTGTTTTCAACCTATTCAGAGGTGTTCAATGGCACAAGCCACCGTTCTAAAGCCGGGCCAGTACCGGCATCTAATCCGTGCCACTCGAGCCACCAGCCGCGCACCAGAACGTGACGTGCTGGTGCTCATGATGGGTATCCACATGGGCATGCGTGTGTCCGAGATAGCGCAGGTTGAAGTTGGTGATTTTATGTTCGCCAGCGGCAAGCTACGGCAGGAAGTATCGCTTCGGGCCGTCGTGACAAAGGGTTGTCGCCAGCGGTGCGTGTATCTGACCAACCGTGATCTTGTTGCCGCGCTTGAGGACTATCTAACCCTGCGGGTCGAGCGGCGCTGGCGCATGAGCGACGATCCGAAGCGATATCGGGGCTTGCGCCCAGACAGTGCGCTAATCCTGACCTTCAAAGGCTATAAGTACAGTATGAACCGCAAGCGGCGGATCAACTACGCTGGCGAGCAAATCGATTACGCGGCCTGTGATGCGCTGCAAAGTCACGTTACAAAGCTGTATCGGGACGCGGGAATTAAGGGCGGAAGCAGTCATTCTGGTCGACGCTCAATGGCATCTAGGCTCTTGGCACAAGGCCACGATCTGGAAACCATTCAACTCATGCTTGGGCATGCTGAGCTGGACCATATTGATCCCTATCTTGAGGTTTCGAACGAAAGGTTTCGTCAAGCTTTTGCTGATGTATTATGACAAGGCAAGATTGCATATTATTCATCTTCGCACTTGAAAGTTGTACGCCGACAACCCATATGCTCGGTTTAAGTAGAGGGGGAATTTCGCCCGCAGTAGCAACCCACGGCCCGCAAGACGGGCCTGGTGCGCTGAGAGGACCGGCACAGGGCCAGTCCTGGAAATTGAACTGGAGTATCCCATGCAGTTTGTCGGTGGATTTAAGTACCGTTTTTCGAAAGCAGATGGTAGTCATGTCGACGCATTTCAAGCGGGTGCTACGCACGATGGTGCCGATACGGTTTGGCGCTTGGACAATGGCACTCTGCAAACAGGTAGCGTCATTTTTACCAACGTCGTGAACGTTGAAGAGATTGAACGTCCGCCGCGAGCGTTCAACGAGAAGCGCTAGGAAAGTCATGGCACGCAACTACGGCATTGGCTTTTGCGGCAAGGGCATCGAGCTTCTTGAGGCGGCTGAGGAAGAAATGTTTGATACTGTCGAGCACGGATACGACAAATTCTCGCAGGCGAACATGTAGTTGATGAAGTATCGAAGAATGCTCGCGCAATTCACCAAAGAACGGGAAGCTGGTTTGTCCCCGAGTTATAACCCGGATATTCACGGTAGCTTAGACGAATAGGAAAAGTAAAAACAATGAGGCTCTACCACTTCACATCTGCGTCACAAGCACAGGCCATCATGGAGTCCGGAAAATTTAACCCGGCCTCTCAGCACCCATTAAACAACGACAATGGTCTCAATTGTTTCGCATTCAGGTCGGGCTATCGCCTAGGTCAGTGCTTCGAAGGCACTGGCGCAAAGCTGATTATGGAATGGACTGGGCCAATCGTAACAACCAATCAGAACGCCTCCCCTCCACTAGCGCCGGACGTGCTACACGATCAGCATCCGTGGAGATGTTTCGTCCGGGGAGGTTCGAAAACAGGTCTTTTATTTATGACCGCTATCCGTTTCGACAAAGAGACTATTGATGCAATGGTTCCCACCCCAAATTGGCATAAGCACTTGCCACAATTTCTTCAACGGCCGCTTTATAGCCGGGCGAGATTGGAACTCCTCAAAGCAATAAGGCGTAAGTACCGAAACGTGCGCTTCCCTCTTGAAGTGTGCGGCTAGGACCTCTTGATATGGTAAGGGAAATAGAGATGATCGACGTAGATCAAAGCGATTACCGCGTTGATAGCCCATTCGACTTGAGCACCAGCGGCCTTGGCCCCTGCATAGGGATAGTCGTGGGTTTTCAAGGAGCAGTCAGTATGTTGCACGCTCCAATGCCTGATGCTGGCGGGGCCGAGAATTTTTTCGCTGACCTTTGCGCACTGATACCAGCCGAACAGCGGGCGGCAATTCGCCCAATTCTGGCAGGCGGTTTAAGTACCACAGGCCGTTCTGTTCCAGCGCATCTGGTGAAGACCAGAAAATGGGTGGGATTGGAATTGCAGAAATTGGGGTTTGGGTCTCCGCATATTCATTGGGGAAATGGCGGTCCCCTATCATGCCACAACGTTAAAACTAACATCGCCAAAGGGCATGTAGAGATCACTCATCATGAACTATTGGGCGAATCGACTACAGTCGCGGTCGTACCTTTGTGGTAAGGAAAATTGATCATGAATGTCAACACCATTACTGACGAAAAGCATCAAACAATGCAAAGGGTCTGCGGACTCAAGGGTTTTGGTGCACCAGCGCATGCAGAGATGCTTCAGGAAGCCGCTCCCCTTATTGCAAAAGGGTGGATTGCCCGGAATGGCAAAGACCTGAGCATTCCAGACGACGTTATGTGGCAATTGATCGCCATCGGCAAACCCTTGAAGACGCGATAGGAAACCTCTGGTGGCCGTGACTGCAATGGGGCGGCTCCGGCCCAGGGTGAGAATGTGTGAGCTTTGCAGGAGGGCAAGCTGCTATCCTGAACGCCATCGGCCGGTACCGGCCAAAAGCGGTCATTCTAATGTCGTCCTGTGAATACCGTTCGCATCATTTGCATTGAGCGTACTAACAACTGTTTATTCGATCGGCACTGACTTTCATTGCGTTCAGATAGGTTTTTCGCCCAGTTGCCACGATTTACCATCAAATGCTTCCCCACTTGGAACTCGTCCTTTGGCGTTATACGTTTGAATCCAGCCAGGGTAGGAGGGGGTAGACCGGCTCACTTCGTCAAGCTGGACGAAGTCCTCATTGTTCAGCACTAGATCCACCGCCGCGAGGTTGTCGGCAAGTTGATCTGGATGTTTGACACCGGAGATGACACTGGTGACCTGCTGCTGTGCCAGAAGCCAGGCTAGGGCGACCTGCGCGGCGCTAGCGTCATGACGTGCAGCGATAGTCTTCAATACGTCGATGATATCGAATGCCTTTGCTTCATCCACTGGAGGGAACTGGATTTTGGTTCGACGCGAGTTCGAGTCAGTCGAGCCGGTCCGATCAAATTTACCAGAGAGCAACCCTCCTCCCAGTGGGCTCCAGCACAGCAGGCCAAGCTTCTGATCCTCGAGTGCCGGAATGATCTCTTGCTCGATATCACGAGCAGCCAGTGAATAAAAAGACTGGATAGATGCAAACCTTGCGTAGCCGCTTCGTTCGGAGATACCTAATGCCTTCATCAGCTGCCAGGCTGCGAAGTTGGAGCAACCGATATATCGTACCTTGCCCTGACGAACGACATTGTCGAGCGTTCGCATCACATCTTCCAATGGGACAAGTGGATCGAAATTATGGATCTGATATAGATCGATGTGATCTGTTTGCAAACGCTTCAAGCTGCCTTCAAGGGCTTCCATGATATGCAAACGGGACTGACCAATCTGATTTGGGCCGGGCCCCACGCGGCCGCTCATTTTTGTCGCTAGCACGACATCATGGCGGCGCCCTTTCAACGCCTCGCCCAACCTCTCTTCCGACGCCCCACCTCCATACACGTCAGCAGTATCGATAAAATTGATGCCAGCGTCGAGTGCCTGCATCACAATCTTGTCGGTTTCGTCCTGCGATAATCGCCCGATGGCGGTAGTAACCGCGTTTTCACTCCCTCCGAAAGTCATCGCTCCCAGACATAGACGTGAAACGAAAACACCAGTGTTACCAAGTTGAGCATATTTCATAGTTCCTCCGAGTTCTAAGGAGACAAGCATGACACTATTTTTCGAACCGATCTATAATCGATCCAACATCATTTCTATTAGATCGGTCACGCCTTGGATCCGCTTTCAGATATTCTTTCCATGCTCAGAGTTCGCAGCGTGCTTACTGCGAGGTTCGAGGGCTCCGGGTCTTGGGCAATGCGGTTTCCTTCATACAGCCATATCAAATTCGGCGCGGTGTTGGAAGGGTCTTTCTGGATGAGTTGTGAAGCGTCCTCAGCACCGATAAAATTCGAATGTGGTGACTTCTATCTCCTAACTGATGGTTTGTCATATTGCACCGCAACTGACCTTGACAAAGAGCCGTTAGATGGTCGGCAAATCTTTCATGAGTATCTAGGGAAAGACGAGGTAGTTCGCTATGGCGATGGGGTAGGAAAGGTGGTGGTCAGCGGGGGAAGGTTTACCTTCGATGATGACACAAGTGAAATATTGCTAAACCAGCTTCCACCATTAATCCGTTTGCCAGCAATATCACCATCTGCCACGTCGCTAAAAGCAATCCTTGATCTTCTTGCCTACGAAACTGAAACAATTCGGCCAGGTCACACAATCGCTGCGACGAGCATTGCCAACTTAGCATTGATCCATATTTTGCGGGAACACCTTGCGGCTGTGCCTATTAAGGCTGGCTGGTTTTGTGCAATCAGAGATAAACAAATTGGAGCTGTTCTTTCCCTGATGCATGGAGACATAGCTAGACGGTGGACTGTGAA
Source organism: Duganella zoogloeoides (assembly GCF_034479515.1). Lineage (NCBI taxonomy): Bacteria > Pseudomonadati > Pseudomonadota > Betaproteobacteria > Burkholderiales > Oxalobacteraceae > Duganella > Duganella zoogloeoides. The sequence continues at coordinate 5,752,698 of NZ_CP140152.1, read as the reverse complement.
TGATCTTGCAACTGAAATCGGGATGTCACGTACTGCGTTTACTCAACGTTTCAAAAAACTAGTAGGCTTCTCACCGCTTGATTATCTGCTGCGCTGGAGAATGGCAGTTGCTGGGTCGGCATTGAGGAATGGGGTGAGTCTGACCAGAGTAGCAGATCAGGTCGGTTACAGTTCCGATACGGCATTTAATTCCGCTTTCAAACGTATAATGGGGCAAAGCCCAGGACGATACCGCTTGAACGCATTGGCTAATCACTTTGATCCACAAGGCACCTAAAGGCGCAGCTGGCTATTACTTTGATCAGCCGCATTATAGAATTATGACTGACCGCTTTGGGTCGGTACCTGCCTGTCGCGGGCACTTCTGGATTTCAACCTGGCCATCTGCTATGCGGGCATGAAGGGCCGGGTTCGGCCAAGAGCGGACCTTTAGTGCTTATTCGTTTCGACGTTGCGTTGTATCTTTATCCTGACGAAAAGGATTTATTGTGATTGTTCCCATTTCAAATGAAGCGCTGTCTCTCGATTCGCTTCCGTCAGTAGAGGACAAGGAAGCTGTTTTCGCCTTCGCTATGACGTTCAATGGTTACGAGCACTTCGGCTCATTGGAAGCCGCTTCCAAGAACGCTCGCATGCGCTCAAGGACGACGCTAGCTGACGTCAGAAATGAGTTGTTTATGGCAGCGCGCGGTTCTCGCCACGTCGGCAATGACCGCTACCTCTCTACCTACGCTGAGCTGCTGCCGCACCTTCGGCAACTACTCAGCGACCGGCTTGCCTAGCGCGAAGTAACTGCTTGAAGTGTCCGCAATGGGGCGATAACGGAGTGTCGGCGTAGATGTTTTCTCAGTGGTAGCATTCTATGCTGGCGCGACCGGCCGGAGAGCGGCCAAAAGCTGACGGTTCAAGTATGGATAGAATTAAAAAGATGATTACTGCAGAAGATGCGCATGCTATCGTTTTAAGTCGAACCAACAGCGCGCCTAGCGGTGTTTGCCGTGACATTTTTGTAATTCAGTCCTGCGAGTTGTCAGCCCGCCGTGACTATTGGATCGTCCGCGCAAACAGCGAGGATTTTGTGCACCGGGGAATGGTTGAGAAACAGTACGTCGGTGTGAATGCGTATTTGGTGTCCAGTGTCTCCGGTAACGTCGAATTTGTCGGAAGCGGTCAGTCGGTCGAAGGCTTCTTGCAAGACAGATACGATGCGGAAGCGGCGGGGGATGAACACTACGTTCTCGGGCCAATTTTTACGCGATATGAAAAAACTGCGCTTGTAAATCTGCGCCAGAAATTGGAGTGCAGTTTTCAAGACACGATACTCCTCATTTCCGCCCCTCAGAGTGCGTGGATAACTGGTTCATTAGGCACTTTGAAGAACGCAAAGGAACTTCTCGAGCAGCAGGACATAAATGTTAGCATTCAACTTCATCCAGAAATTGCGAGTGCAATCGAAATCGATAATAGCGTCTCGGATTGGTCAGCGATGAAGACAGAACTCCATCGATTGATACACATCCTAACTCACCGACCTGTATTGCGCGTATCTTGATTGCGTTCCTCGACCGACGGCTTTGGGGCGACTCCCGCCTGGCGTGACAATCGGTGAATTTTTCACACGGGCAAGATGCTATCCTGAATGCCGTCGGCCGAGTTCGGCCAGGAACGGACATTTTTTTACGACAACTAAATTTAATCGTTCAACAACGATTGGTGTATCTTAAACAGATTAAGAGATGAGGAATCATGAGTAGTAGTGGCAGCTATAATTTTTTTTTGGTCATATGGATAATTCTGGGAATCGTATCGACCACATTTTTATTCTGGAGTAAAAATGCAGCTTTGAAACGGCGGATACACCCCGTATTGGTGGTCGGAGCCTCAGTATTGTTCGGAGCCTTCGCCTCGTCGCGTCTTGACTTTTCTCAACCGTTTTCATGGTTTTTCATGGCAATGTTAGTGCTTATCACTGTTATGAACTTGAGAGGCATCAAATTTTGTTTATCATGCGGTGCCACCAATAGAAGTCAAAATCCATTTTCTCCCGCTGTTCATTGCTCGAAATGTGGTACGAAATTCGACAGATAAATTAGCGCTGCCGATTGTCAGCTTTCGGCCAGATGCGGCCGTTCGATAAAGTCGCGTAAACCACCAAATTGGAAGAAACTTCCCACCTCCAAGAGGTCTCTTGAATAAGTTACTTTGTGCGTTTTTGTTGTTAATTTCTGGGGCAGCTATGTCAAGCGATCAAAAGGTTTATTTTCCATCGTCACAAGACATAGAAGTGTTGGCACACCAGCGGGCAGTCATCGAGAAGCTCTTGTCCCCATCGGACTTGGAATCAAAATATATCACTGCACCTGGAAAACTGGGAACGTTGCGCGCGGTTATTGCTGCGAACATGTTCAAAGCAAACCAAACGTTCGAACTTCAGTGCATGGGGGTCGTCTTGGGCGACGCGTTTGTCCTCGACATGGGCTTCCATTGGGTAGTCGTCGAAGACGAATACGGCAGAGATTTTGCTCTCAGATACAAAGACACATCCGTCATAGTCTTCCCGATCACCATGATTTCAAAACGTGTTGAACGGGGAGAGACCGTTGATGTTTTTGATCTCTACAACGGTGTTGCAAACAGGTTTGAAGAGATTTCGAGTAAAAAACCCGACAAACTTTAGTCTAGATTTTCAGTGCAAAAACCGGCGGTGCCAACGGCCGAACGGCCGGCCCACGACTTCATTCACTCAGTCAACAGACTCCCAAGGCAATGGTCCTCCGGAGATGAAGGTCGGCTTTGGGGCGGAAGCAGTCCTTCGCTGCCGTTAGGTGATGGCCGCAGCCACAGCAGAACGCTGGCGGTGACCAATGAGAGAGAGTGGCGGCGTTCAATGCGATTGGGTGGCGGAGGTCAGTGAGAACAGGTTGCAGCGATTTGAGAGAATGGCTGGCGGCAGTGGTGAGAATACTCAGACCAGGCACTGCATGCGATCGCTGGTCTCTACAAGATCGAACAGCAGATTCGCGACGATGATCTGACGGGACACGCCAATCTCGTGCGCCGACAGGAGCATTCGAAACCCATGCTCGAGCGCTTCTTCGCTTGGATCGCGAGCAGTTTGACAAGCAGGGCTTCCTGACGAGCAGTCCCTTCCTCAGGGAGCTGGCGTATATCCGTGAGCGCCGGATCGGCCTGTCGGTCTACCTGGATGACCCGGAGGTATCGCTCGACACAAACCACCTTGAACGCGCCCTGCGCGTCATCCCTGTGGGCAGAAAGAACAGGCTGTTCAGCTGGACCGAGCTAGGTGCCAAGCATGTCGGCATTTTGCAAAGCCTGCTGTCCGTCGTTAGGAGCTTGGTCGAAGGATAAAAAGAACTGTGACTCAGATACCGTAAGACCGGCCAGCACCTCGTCACCTTCGTCATTGATTGTTGTGGTGAAATAGTACCCTGATTCACCGGACACGGTGGGCTTGTGGCTCTCATGGCCACATACACTCAATGTTGTTTTCCCCACACTACAGGCGTTACATTTTTCTCATCTTTCATACGCGCAAAGGTGCTATCCTCTTGGCATGAATGTAGCAAACTACACGCGCTGTTACCGTTCGGGACCGATCAGGAACCAGGCCTAATCACCGCCCTATTTCTAAGCGTTCAACACTCAGAATAAATTGTGGGAACTCGATGTTCCCCGTCTTGCGCGTAAGATAGAAGGAGAGCAAACGTTGAGCATTGCGAATAAGTTTAAGCAATTTTTATCAAACCTAAAAGTTGACAATGATGAGCAAATCGAACTTCGATACGGCGAAATAACGTCTGCCCTGAATAAGGAATTCAGGGATTCAGAAAGCAAAACTTCAAACAACCTCCAAGTAGGTTCCTACGGTCGTTGGACGGCGATAAAGGGCATTTCGGATTTGGATATGCTCTACATCGTTCCAGCGTCACAGTGGGACAATTACAAAAATGGCGGCCAGAGCGCTCTACTTGAAAGAGCTAAAGCTGCAATTAAACTGAGGTATCCCCGTACTGAGATGTATGTTGACCGGCTCGTGGTCCGCGTTCTGTATAAAAATTTTCACGTAGAGGTACAGCCAGTTTTTGAACTAGATGATGGAAGCTTCAAATATCCAGATACATATAAAGGCAGCAGCTGGAAAATTACTAAACCCCGAGAAGAAATTTCCGCTATGACGGAATTCGTGACGGAGAAGAACAAAAATCTACGTCGACTTTGCAAGATGTCTAGGGCTTGGAAAAACAAGCATGGTGTTGGGATGGGAGGTTTGCTTCTTGACACTTTGGCACATAATTTTCTACGTGACACCAAGGATTATGACGACAAGAGCTATCTATATTACGACTGGATGAGTCGCGATTTTTTCAAATATCTTTCCGAATTACCTCAGCAAGACTACTTTGCGGCGCTTGGCAGTGGTCAGCGAGTCCGCGTTAAATCTAAATTTCAAAAACAGGCCAAGAAAGCGTATGAACTTGCGCTCAAAGCAATCGAGGCAGCCGATAAAGATAATGAAACCGCTAAGTGGCAAAAGATCTATGGACGAGACTTCTCCGATGTAGTTGCGAAGTCTGAGGCTTCAGCATCTCTCGAACGCTATCACGACTTCATCTCCACCGAACAGTTTGTGGAAGATTTATGGCCGGTCGACGTACGATACTCGCTATGCATTGAGTGTGAAGTTTCCCAGAACGGATTTCGAGAATACCTTCTCAGGGAATTTTTACGTCGCCGGTTGCCATTGAACCGTAAGAAAAAACTTCGTTTTTACATTGATTCTTGCGACGTACCAGGAAATTATAAAATTCTGTGGAAAGTTCTAAATCGCGGAGAGGAGGCTTTCCGAAGAAAGTGTACACGTGGTACTATTAATGCAGGCGACAAAGAGATAGTAGAGGAAACCGATTTCCATGGCGACCACATAGTCGAATGCTACATTGAAAAAGAAGGAGTGATTGTGGCAAAAGACCGCATTCACGTGCCAATCGAATGAATAAAAATCAACTACTTAAGTCTATTGCTGAGACTGGCTATAATGTTGGTTTTGGCGGCAGGAAACATTGGGCCACCTATGATATTGTTGATAAGATCCCTGGGCTTATCGGATTTCTCTCGACCGCTTTTGGCATATTTTCATTAATTTATGAAAAACTTTCAGAAAAGCATCTTTCTGCTGCGTTTATAGTTTTTGGCCTGATTGCCTTATATATAACTTTCTATGAGCCAAATAAGAACAAATATGCGGATACAGCTAATAAATTAACTGTCCTCTACAATAAACTGCGGGATCTATATAGAAGTGTCCAAAGCCACAACAATGATGATGTTGATCACTTTGCTGATCAACTTCATCAGATAGAGAATGAATACTACGCGACAACAATAAGTAAACAGATTCTTTTTAGTGACTGGTATGCGCATTACAAATTTTTTTGGCAGTACCAGATTGATTGGGTTGATGAGCAAAAGAAATTTAGACTATTTCGGGATAAGCTACCGCTCTCTTTTATGTTTTGGACTCTATTGGTTATAGTATTTTTATCAACATATCTAATTCGCATTTGGAACGGACTTTAAATTAGGACAGCGCATCTGTTCGACAATGTCATTATCGCTGCAGCTCCTTGATCTGGCGCTTATGCTGCTCGCGCACATCGAGCGGATTGGTACGTAGCGCGTTCTCCATGCCGCGCTTGCCATCGTCCACCCAGGCCTTCACCTCCGACGGCGCAAGGTCATAGGCCCGGCTCGCCTCCGCGACCGTCGTTTTACCTTGGATGATCTCCAGCACCAGCGCGCTCTTGCGCTTGGCTGTCCATCGTTTTACCTCTTCGTCCATTCTTGTACTCACTGTCAATTTCCTCAATTATGACGTGAGCAAGAATTCAGTGGGTCGTTACAGGTATCCCGTAGAAGACCAATAACAACGGGCTCGGTTTTAAATATCGATTCCGGCCCGGGCACCAGGACATAATACGGCTCAGACCCAGTATCTGAGCCGTTCTCAGGCTTTCCGCCTCGCAGGTTCAAACTCCCCGTCCTCGGACGAATTGGTTTTTGACACACTTTCCCCCTCTGTCAAAATAGTTGTCGCCTCCAGCAATTGGAGTTCTAATCTGCCCTGGGGCGATGGATTTTACGATGACGAAATACACCAACGAGAAGAAAGAGCACGCGCTCAGCCAAATGAGCGCGCCGCATAACAAGCCTGTGGCCGCAGTGGCTCAGCTAACCGGGGTGCCGGAGGCCACGCTGTACCTGTGGCGCAAGCAGGCGCGCGAGCAAGGCCGCGCGGTGCCTGGCGATGGGCAAAATCCCGAGCAATGGAGTTCCGCCGACAAGTTCGCGGTGGTGCTGGAGGCGGCCCCGCTGAACGAGGCAGAATTGGCGGCGTACTGCCGTCGCAAGGGATTGCTGGTGGAACAGCTGGAACGCTGGCGCACTGAAGTCCACACGGCCTTGTCGGCTGGACAGAACCGAGCTGGCAGCACCGAACGCGCGACGGACAAGAAGCGCATCCGGGAGCTGGAAAGGGATTTGCGCCGCAAGGAGAAGGCATTGGCCGAGACGGCGGCACTGCTGGTGCTGTCCCGAAAGTACGAAGCGCTGTGGACCGACGGCGAGGACGCATGATTGCGTTGCCGCAGCGCCAGGAGTTGGTCGCCGATATTGAGCAAGCCAGCCAGGATGGCGCCCCTCTTGGTTTGGCTTGTGCCGAACTGGGCTTGAGTGCGCGCACCGTCGAGCGCTGGCGTCGCACAGGTGAGGTCCGAGCCGATGCGAGACCGGCTGCGGCCCGACCGGCACCGGCGCACAAGCTGAGCGAGCAGGAGCGCCAGCGCGTGCTTGACGTCTGTCACGAGGCGCGCTTCGCCGACTTGCCACCGGCGCAAATCGTGCCGCGTCTGGCCGACGAGGGAACCTATCTGGCGTCCGAATCGTCGTTCTACCGCATACTGCGTGCTGCGCAAGAACAGCAGCATCGCGGTCGCGCCAAGGCGCCCCAGAGCACCGAACCGCAGCGCCATGTGGCCCACGGCCCCAACGAGGTGTGGAGCTGGGACGTGACCTATTTGCCCAGCCAGGTGCGCGGCATGTTTTTCTATCTGTACGCTGTCATCGACCTGTTCAGCCGCAAGCTGGTCGCCTGGGAGGTGCATGCGCGTGAAGATGGCGACGAAGCGGCAGCGTTGATGGAGCGGGCTTGCTGGCGCGAACACCGCCCCCACAACAAGCCGCTGGTACTGCACGCCGACAACGGCGCGGCGCAAAAGGCGCACACGCTCAAGTCCAAGCTGGAGATGCTGGGCATCACACCGTCGCACAGCCGCCCCGGCGTCTCGGACGACAATGCCCATATCGAAGCCTGGTTCCGCACTTGCAAGTACACGCCAGGCTACCCGCCGAATGGATTCGAGGACATCGAACTGGCGCGGCAATGGGTGCTGAAATTCGTCACTTGGTACAACGGCGAGCATCTGCATAGCGGTCTATCCTTCGTGACACCAGAACAGCGCCACAGCGGCCTCGCCGACGACGTCCTGCGGCAGCGACGGGAGGTCTACGCGCAGGCGCGGGAGCGCCATCCGTTGCGCTGGAAACGAGCACCACGCGCATGGCAGGTAGCTGACGAGGTTTGGCTCAACCCTCCGTCCAAACTTGACCAACGGCGCGCCGCATAACCTGCTGAGGAAAGGACGGAATCGACGCATTCTAAAACCGGACTTATGCGACAACTATCTTGACGCGCACCGCCTTCAGTTCATTTATGTGGTACAAGTTGCGCCTCTTTCGCCCAACTTTCCTGCTCGCGCAGGTCGATTCCATAAGGCGGCTCGGGCCAGTCTTCGCCATAGCCCTCCTCGTACTCCATTGAAGCCGTCCAAAAGCATTTGGTTTGTTCTGAAAAGGCCTCTCTCCAGCGGCTTTCGTCATCGAGTATCGCTTGTGCTTGTGGTGATAGGGGCTCGCTCTTCCTGCGCTGCTCGACGGCAGCGACTGCGGCAAGATACTCCCAGTAACAGCATTGATGGAGCGGCATGCTGATGGAATCGTCGTAAGGATGCGGCTGCCACCCGAACCAGCCGGTCAGCGCTGTAGCTCCTTCAAAAAGTGCGAGTGCCTCAGCGGCCACCTCCCCGCATAGGCCGAATTGCCGCCGCACGAATTGATGGTGAAATAGGTAGGCATATTGCCGCAGGACAGAGTGACGAAGGTGTCCGTTGCTTTGAGCTTGGGTTTCCTTTAGCCATTTCGTGTAAGACTGCACCAGAGCAGCTGGGTGACTGTGGCGGCAGTAATGCGCCTGCCATAGTTTCGCTACAGTAGGATCCCGCATCAGGTTATCGGCCTGCGAGGCAAGCGTGCTTGTCGTAGCTGCGGCCTGCAGCTTGGCCCAGTGCGCGTCGCAACCTTCCATGCGTAGCGCGAAGCGCAGGTGATAAAGCTGGAAGTCAGTGGAGATTCTGCTATCCTCAATGATGTCAAAAAACTGCTGAGGCTTATCATCGTAGACAGCCAGCAGTTTAGTGATGGCTCGCGTTTCCTCTGCGTTGAATGATGAGCTTCCAGTCAATCCGCTGCTCGACGCATATGGCTGCTTTCGGTGCTCGATTTCCCATTCTAGCTCCAGGCCGTTCAGATGCGCCCACTGCTCCCGTGAGCCTGCTCGCTGGACATCGTGCACCGCAATCGCGAACATTCTTCCGACGAATACGTTGCGAACCTGCTTCCATAAATCGGCGTATTCACGTCGCCCTGCATTTTGGGGCCAATGCAAAATGGCTTGCGGCAGTATCGCATCCAGAGACTGTTGGTGCTCCCAGGCATCGTTAGCTGACTCGTCGGCTTGTTCATTTGCCCATCGTTCATGCCCCGAGAGTGGTTCCGCAAATTCCTGCGCCTCCATCCTCTTCCGATGGAAGGTTCGCATTGCCGATTGACGGCGTCGGAGCGCGATTGCGACGCGGATAAACCAGCCTCGTGCGCAAGCTGCGTCTTGCTCGATAGCTGAGCAGGCATTTCTATCCGCATTCGCCAAGTCGTCCAGCGCGAGATAAGCATCCGCCCTTGATACAAACTCAGCTGCGCTTGGCAAGCCTGTCCGCGCCTTCGCTTCACTTGCCTCCTGCACTTGCAGTGCATGCAGCGCAAAGGGAGCAATAGCCGGTATTTCAGTATTCCTGGCGGCCAACAACCTCTCATCCAGCCTGTCTACCTTTAAATTCAAATGAGGGTCAGCAAGAACGGAGCGCGCTGACGAGATACGATCCAGCCAGTAGCGGTAGATATCGAGGCGTTGCTGCATGCTTTGCTCGACATCATTCAGCCGTTCGTTCAAGATATTCGCATCTATTGCACCAGTGACGACCTCTATCACCGTGGTTGTCTCACCGCTGAAGAGCGCATCGAGGTCCAGCAGGTTACGCACGAGGTTGTCAGTATCTGGGCCACGTAGCTGTCCCAGCTGTTTACGGCGACCATGTGTATTCCCCGCAGTCGCGCCTTCAAATAGCTGTTCCTGGTACAAATACTTGTTCAGCGCACTCCGTAAATACATAGGGCAAGGCACTTTGCCTGTCAGTCGCTCGATCGTTGCCAAAACTCCGTCATTAGCCTTTTTTCTTGCCATTGCACACTCCATTTTGGAAGCGGGGCCCGCAAATTGATGCTGCGCGCCCCAAGATATTGCCTTCTATTTTATTTGCGCTTCACGGCCGGTTGCTGAATGGCTCTGCCTTTGTCATGCACCGGGCTTGTGGGATTTCCCTGATTCGAACGATTGTCATTCACCTGCTTGTGCGTGATGTTGTTCGGGTTATGCTGGTTAGCGTTATGATCAGCTTGTTTTTGGTTCATTAAATGCTCCTTTTGACGTGGATGGAGCTTGAAGTGTAATTATGTGACCGTAACAGAAAAGCATTTTCTCGCGGTTCTGCCTCCGGCGGTCCAAATCCGTTCGTCGATGCCCATTTCGGGTGCCTTTCAGACTTTCCTTTCTGAGCTTATTTAGCCTGCGGATTCAATCGATCATCCGATTGTCCACCTAAGTTTGAAGCCATCTCGCAATGGGTGAGGACGCACTGGATGTCTCTTTCTGAGCCAGTTCACCTGGTGCTGGCACAGGCTTTGCCGTTTCGCGAACTTGGGTTTCGCTCATAGCCTCGACCAGGCGGGGCTTTCCGGAAGTGCTTGGAGTATGCTCCGTCGGTTCCTCCCGCCCACTTCGGGACCTCAGCCATGTCGAGATGGCGTGGATCTGCTGCTCGACGTCACCTGCTGGATGACCGATCTCCGCGATGTATCTCTCCAAAGCCAGGCGCACGAGCTTGCCTCGCTCGCGCACTGGCGTCATCGCCAATAGAGTGTGGACGTCCGGTGCCTCCTGAAAAGTCAGGCTGATGCGAACCGTGATCTCGGTACCGATTTTCGGCGGCTTATCCATTGGTGTCGACATGGCAGCCCCCTGGATCAGGACTGCAGCAGTGACAACAGGCCGAGGCGGCAGAAGCCTTCCGCGACCATCATCCGCGGCTCGTCGCTGGTGACAGCATTGGGATACCGTTGTTTGAGTCCATCAAGCAGCATTTCAGCACCTCCACCGCCGATGATGATGCCGTCCAATACGGCCGCTTTTTGGCCAAATACGCGGTTGGCTTCATCCATGACGACGGCTTCGAAGCCTGCTTTTGCCTGATTGAGCAAGGGAATGACGTCGACTCGCTGCCCGAAGTGTTTGATGCTTCCGCTGCGCACTGCCGCGTCGACCACGTCCAGTGATGTTGGCAGCTTGGCCTGCGCCAGGGCGCTGGACATGCCGTCGTACACCAGATGCATGCCTGCGCACGATATGGCCGCATACTCCATCATGGAGCCGCGATCGCACAGCGCGAAGTCGGTGGTGTAGTGGCCGATCTCGATGACGCCCCAGGCCTCGCTGTCGAGATCTCGCTGCGGGTGGAGACTACCGTTATTCTCGATCGAGAGCCACTGCAGCGGTGCATCCGCCTGGCTCTGCACCATCACCCTGAGCGTCTGGCCGGGCCGGAGGCGAGGGGTCAGCAAAGCCACGATGCGGTTGCGGAGCGTGTCGCGCTGCGGCCCCACGAACTTGGCCGGCAAGCCCATCACCAGATGAACCCTTGCCGAGGGATTGCCGAACGCCTGCATGGCCTTGCGCCATGCTCCCAGCACCAGTGCATCGTGCTGGGGACTTTCGATCCAATCCGCATTTTGTCCCGTGTAAACTTCTGAGCGGCCTTGCCGCAACGCGGTATCGCCGAAGAAGTATCTGCGCCCATCCACCTCGACAGTCTCAAGCTCAGCTTTTTGTCGCGTCTGCTCGTTCGTCAGCGTGATAGCGGGGATCACGACAGTGGGAATCTGAAACGAATGACGCTCGTCTGGCGAAGCCAGCGAGGCTGCGCGTATTTTGAACATTGAGTGGCCGCCATCGATTGCGATTGAGATGTTTTCCATTTAGAACTCCAAGTGTCAGTGAAAGATTTAATGTAAAGCGCAAGCCGGCGTGCGCAAGTCAGGTTTCCCTCGTGACCTGAAGATGCAACCGGAACCGGGAAGTAGTCCGTGTCGAATATCGAGGTTCGAAAATGCGCCGTTATTAGCTATCACCAAGTGCGGAAATCCAGACAAGCGGCGCAGCAAAAAATGTGTCTTGACACGCTAGCTACGCTTGTATAAATTACGCAGCGTCGGCCTTCGGCATTTTTGTTCCCCGCAATTTCAAGTTGTTCTGTCCAGAGAGAGAACAGCTTTTCGCAACGCCAAGCGTTTGGCATCGCTCGCTTTCATCCAATCGCGAGCACCCATCACCATCAAAAAAACAGCTCTTATCTGGTCTAGTCTTGTCTGCAAGGCTCTACAGGCAGGTACAGAGTGATCCCCAAAACGTGTCGTTATCTGCTTTCCAGCGCAATGGCAGGGAAAACCCGATCACAGATCGACGTTCCTGCTTGAGTGGTTAGCGCAGACGGCCACGCTACAGCCATGTCTCCCTCCCTTCTTCGCTCCGAAGAGCACCACCCTCCAACACTTCAACTGCAAACATCGTGATCGGGCTCGTCACCCCTCAGGCCGCATGTGCGTCAAGCACGGCGTCTGAGAACGTCACGCCAGCTCTCACTGGTTTTCCCGTAACTGGAGGCGCGCACCCTCAACGCCCGGACCTGGTCTGGGAGTGCGCAGCGAGAAACTGCTCAATGTTCAGTTCTCTTCCCGGGAAGAGATACCGAGTACCGCAAGGGCTCGGCGCATCGGTGGTTGGCAGTAAGGCCCGCTGATGCGAAACCGGTTTATTTAAGACGGGAGCCTTACCCCCGCCCCGCTGCGCTTCCGCATCTGGTGATAAGAGGTATCGATGGTTCTTGTGGAGGACATATGTGGCAGCAAAAAGTGAACGACATCATGAAATTGGCAGGCACACGCCGGGTCAATGGCAAGGTGGCGTCCGAACGCACCCAGACACTGACGAAAGACGTTTTATATGCATCGATCCGGCGGCTGCATGAACTCGGCTACAAGATTCAGGATCCGAAGAATCTCGGTGAACGGCACATCGAAGTGCTCGTCAAGCACTGGTGGTATTGCCAGCACAAGAAAGCCAAGACCATCCAGAACGACCTGTCCCGATTACGCGTTTTCTGCGCAATGCTCGGCAAGCCAGGCATGGTTGGCGCCGTCCAGAAATATCTGCCGGATGTAGATCCTGAATTGTTGAAAGTTCGTTCGGCCGCACGAACCACGAAGTCTTGGTCCGGACATGGCATTGATCTGGTCGAGACGTTCCGCAAGGTTGACGAGCGCGACCCGTGCCTCGGTCTGATGTTACGCCTTGAGCTGGGCTTTGGACTGCGGCGTGAAGAGGTCCTGAAATGCAATCCACACGTTCAGGACTACGGCCATTACCTGCAGGTTTTTCCGGGGATGGGCAAAGGTGGTCGTTGGCGAAATATTCCCATCGCGTCACACGGGCAGCGTGATTTGCTCGACTACGTCAAAGCACGCGTGTCGAAAAACAAAGCGCTTGGTTGGGAGTATTCCCGGTCGGGCCAAATAGCCAGTCTGGAGCAGAACATTCGCCGCTACGAGAATTTGATGACGTCGTTCGGCTTTACCAAAGCCGATGCTGGCATAACAGGACATGGATTGCGCGCGCAATTTGCCGAGAACCATGCGTTGCTGCTCGGGATGATCCCGCCCACGATGGGTGGCAGGGCAGGGCAGCTGGATGGCGCCGATAGCGGCGTCGTGAAGGCGAAGTTAGCGCAAGCGTTGGGACATAACCGGCAGGCTGTGACGAGCGCGTATATCGGTTCCTTCGAGCCGTCCTCGGCACCTTTTCCGGACAGCGATCAAGGGATCGTGACGATTCAGAAAGCACTTCGAATTCTTGACGCTGTTGCACTTCCCGAAGTCCCAGCCGATCGGTTGGAGGACTGTCGGTTTATGCAGGAAATGATGGCTCGCGCCGGCCTGGCCTTGACTGCTGACCAGGCACATACGTTGTTTGCGAAGCATGCCCGGCGTCACGGGGTGGAATGGATGCCTCCTGGGCTGGAGACTCCTCTGGCGCTGCGCACCAGCGCTGAAGCGATGTTGAACGATTTTTTGTTGTGTTAATAGGAGAAGTAGAGTGAATACCAATCGCGATATGGAAGTGAATGGAGCGGCGAGGGATTTGTTGATCAGCGCGTGTCCCGTACAGCTTGGGATGCCAGCAAAGCTTATACGGGAGCTTGTCCATGGCAAGTATTCATTTCTTGCTGCTGAAGACGTGTGTAGTCTTTCCAAAGATGGATGGGACCTTAGCATGCTCGACGAATACCTGGATAAACAGGGGTATGTTTTTTCCTGGGGAACGTTAAGTGAGGTGGCAAATCCGAGTGATCCCGATAACGACAAGAGCCCAGCGATTTTGCGTTTTGAGTTCATGCCAATGGAGCTCTTGCTGGCGTTCCCGCAAAGTGCGCAGTTGGAAGACCTTTTCATGTGGCTGTACCGCAACCATCCTCAATATTATCCCGAGTTCGACTGTGATGAGGGAGATGAGAACTGGTCAGTCATTTCTTTTCAAAGTGAAGATGGTGCTGGAGAAACCCTCAGGTCCTGGCTTGCCAATGTGTTCCTTCCACTCATCTGGCATGACCTGCTTGGCGAGGCAACACGGATTGTTCAAGAGAAGATCAAGGCAGCTGTCGCACAGTCCCCGGATGGGTCGTTTCATGAACTCCTTGTCGAACACGATCGGTGCCAGCTGTGCATTGATCCTGCTGAGCTGTAGTTCGAGGTGGATGCGTTTTTAGAAGAGGAATAACGGAACAGCTGGCCAGAAGATGCTGCTGATTTTCCTCATGTTTAACCGAGGTTAAAATACTGGCCATTTTCGCGGTAGTGCCCGGTGCGCGGCCGTGCCGTCTGCGAGGCACTGGTCAGGCTGGCGGCATCCGTTGAAGGGCGGCTGCGGCATCAAGCAGGCCGCCCAGAATTTTGTCGGCCACCTTTTCCGAAAACCCCACAGGCAGTTCGCCGCGGACCTTGTCTACAATTGCGGGTGTGCGGGCAATGAAATCGAGCATGAGCTGTTCGGCGTCCGAGCCATAGCCGACCGCTTTTGCAGTGCTATTGAAGTGTCGCCGCTGTATGCCATGCGCAAGGTAGTGCCGGTTGCTTCCGAGTAGCGCCATCGCCATCTTGAGCTTGCGTTCGGCCCACTGGTTGGGTCCAGGGCCGATCACAGGATAGCCGGACATCACATCATAGATGGGCGTCAGCTTGAACCGGCCGGCGCCCGCCAGTAGCTGGATACTGAAGTTCTTGGCGTGGCCATCGGGTGCGCGCAGCATCCAGAACAGAAGTTGGGAGGCCATCAGCGTGTGCATGTCGGTAGCGCTCTGCTGCGATTGCTGCAGCAGGGTAAACATCTGTTTTAACCCCGGCCCACCGTCATTTTCGTATTTCAGCAGCGGTGATGTTCCCGTCGCCTGGCAAAAATCCTCCTGAATCAGCCGGAAGAGATGCTTGCCATTGGGTGATCGCACGCGGTCAAAACGCTCGACGACCAGCACCCGTTGCGCGCCGAACGTCGCAATTTCGGCATTTGCCGTGGGCAGCCCGTATTCCTTGAACAGCCGCAGGCACAGCCACTCGTTATCGACTGAAGTGGTGAAGTCAGCTTTTTTCCCACCTACCATGCCGACCGGGAGCTTGAAGATGTGCGTTGTTGGCGCCGCGCCGCGCGGCTTCATCCATTTTCCATTCCACCACAAGAAGGCGTCCTTCTCTTGTGCGCCAGCGAGCGAAATGCGGAAATCATCGTCGGCATCATCTGTGGCGCCGTGTCGCTCCGAGCTGACCACTTCGAGCAGGTGCCGCTCGATGTCTTCCTCGTCAAGGGCGATGCCATCGACCTGGGCCAGCCCTTCCGGTTTGCCGCCTTCGGGCAGTAGCTGCAAGGCGCCGACGCAGTCCCGGCCGATAGCCGCGAGCAGGTCGAACGGTTCGAGAGAGCCTGTCTTGAACCGGGTCGCAACGCGTTTGCGAATGATGTCACTGTCCGGCAGCAAGCCCTCAAAGTAGTTGGCAACACTGGCACCCTTGAGTGGTTCATTGCGTAGATTGAACGGCAGCGACAGCGAGATCGGGCGCCCGAGCCTTGAGCTTTGCCAGGACGCATCGTACTGAAGTTCGGAGACGCCGTTGGCCTTGACCGTCCAGCGTCCGACGTAGTCGCCATTTGCCCAAAGATGGAGCGTTTGGCTGTGTGAGTGGCGGCCCATGACTACCACTCGGCCGTATTGCTTGCGGCGGACGTATCGCGCTCGCCCAACTGCAGTTCCAGCTCGAGTGCGGAGCACCAACTGAGTAATTGCTTGACGCTGATTTCGTCAGGATGGCTCTCCAGGTAGGAGATGCGATTCTGGCTCAAGCCGACACGCGTGCCTACAGTCGCCTGCGTGATCTTGTGCCGTTTGCGGGTCGATGCAAGCAACTGGCCGAGTTGCGACGCTGTGAGGAGGCGGTGGGTAGTGGGCGAGAAGGACATGTGTTGTATCCGTTATTCAGATATATCCATATTATCTGAATTGCAGATATAGTCAAGATATCTGAATGACGGATGTAGTCGATATCTGGGAGCCGGTGAGCGGTGAGGTGGGGATACGACGTACAGTGGGCTAGAAGATGCTGCAGATTCCCTCGCGTTTCACCGAGGGATGCGAGGCACCAAGGCCGACTGTCACGCGACGGTCGGCCTTGGCTGTTCAATTAGTCGTAGAAAGTGTATTCAGTCTCGTCCGGTTGGAGTTTCAGCAGAAGCCCGGTGTACTTTGCCTGAAGAATCGAGGCGCTGATCGACACCAAAAAGAAGAGCGCAGCAATCACGATAATGCCCACCCAAGAGTCGTTAAAGAACATTCCGACCAGCGTGATGACTGCGAGGAAGCCGCAAACCCGACACACAATTGTAAGAAGGATCTTCGCTATTGGATGGAAGTAGAGCAGCAAATAGAAGGCACCACTTCTCATTGGTCATCGTCCTTCTTGTCGTTTGGCTTCGATCGCCTGATCCGGGAAGCGATGGCCGTGGCCACACGGCGGATCAGGCGTTTCACTGCAGCGAGTGGTTCGAAAAAAAGGCGGGTGTCTTCGATCGCTACTTTTTTAATATGCTCAATAAGTTTGTTCATTTTTTGTCTTCATGATGTTGAGGGCGAAATCACTATGTCCTGCCTATGCCAACCACATTTGTGGATTGGCATACTGATCTCAGGAGAGTTGCGAGTACGTGGATCCTTCAGATAAACGCGTCTTACGGGCTGAGGAAATCGCGAGTTGAATGCCTGCTACGACTCCCTCGGACTGGATTGCCTTTGCCACCTCCTGTACGTAGGCTCGATATTCCAAGTTGGATACGGTGAGTGTTTGGTGGCGCGAGTGGAAGCAAACCATGATCTTCTCGAGCGAAGCTTTGGGTCTGAAATGCTGGTGAATGAAACGATTGATGCTCCACCACAGGACCCTGCCGTCGCCTTTGCTATTGAGGTAGGCCTTTACGGATCGGCGATCTTCTTTCGCCCAGTCGGTAGTAAAAATGGTCAGGTTCGTGACTTTATCGGTACTCATCAAATAACTCCCTTAATGGGGTTGGTTGAGCGGCATATGTGACCGCGACAAGAGTTATCGTAAGTCCCGTTCTTCCTTGCGCAAGTCGATATCTAAGAGCAGTTCTCGTTCATGGCAAGCCAGAGCTAGGGAAGCCGCCGACTGGATACGGCCATGGCCAACTCTGGTTTCCAGATGGGGCGCCACAAAGTGCGCAGGCTGATGCGTCAGGCGGCCCTGAAGCCCGTCTGGAAGCGTAAATTCGTACATACGACAGATAGCAAACACGGCTTGCCGGTCGCCGCCAATGCGCTGAACCGGCAGTTCAATCCGGCCGGGCTGAATCTCGCTTATGTCAGCGACATTACCTACATCCGGACCGGCGCCGGATTGCTTTGCCGTTGGACGCCACTGGAAGATTTCCCTTCCTACTCTTGGGCGGTGTACCAAGCCTTTGATGAAGGCGAGTATTTTCACCTAGGGCAAGTAATCGGTAGCAATGAAGATGTATATACTCGTCTTTTGCTGCGTAAAGCAATGTCGGATTTCCATCCTCTGGACTTCAGCTAGCGGCCAAGAGCGGACCTTTAGTGCTTATTCGTTTCGACGTTGCGTTGTATCTTTATCCTGACGAAAAGGATTTATTGTGATTGTTCCCATTTCAAATGAAGCGCTGTCTCTCGATTCGCTTCCGTCAGTAGAGGACAAGGAAGCTGTTTTCGCCTTCGCTATGACGTTCAATGGTTACGAGCACTTCGGCTCATTGGAAGCCGCTTCCAAGAACGCTCGCATGCGCTCAAGGACGACGCTAGCTGACGTCAGAAATGAGTTGTTTATGGCAGCGCGCGGTTCTCGCCACGTCGGCAATGACCGCTACCTCTCTACCTACGCTGAGCTGCTGCCGCACCTTCGGCAACTACTCAGCGACCGGCTTGCCTAGCGCGAAGTAACTGCTTGAAGTGTCCGCAATGGGGCGACAACGGCGTGTCGGGGTAGACCTTGATGTTTTAGCAACGTCAACATGCTATGCTGGCGCGAATGGCCGAGAACGGCCAAAAGCGGTCCTTCGGAGGATTGCACATCATCATTACGTAGCCTTAGCTGCGCGATCTTGCGCATTTGCCAAATCACAACCTTAAGAGATTCCTTCTGCGATTCTGTCCTTCGGCCGTGCGAACTGCCGATACAGCGAAGGCAGTACAAATAGGGTTAGGAAGGTCGCCGAGATCAGGCCGCCAATAACCACAGTGGCCAGAGGGCGCTGAACCTCGGCCCCTGCGCCGGTCGCCACAGCCATCGGCACGAATCCAAGGGATGCGACCATGGCGGTCATTAACACTGGCCGTAGGCGCCGCAAGGCGCCTTCTCGCACGGCTTGCTCCCAAGGCAGCGATTTGGCCAAGTCGTCGATCGAGCCTGCCATCACTAGGCCATTCAGCACCGCCACACCTGAGAGTGCGATGAAACCAACGGCGGCGGAGATCGAAAACGGCAGACCGACCAGCCACAGCGCCGCAACACCACCGATCAGAGCAAGTGGGACGCCGGTGAATACTACGGCCGCAGCGCGCCAAGAACCAACGGCTGAATAGAGCAAGATGACGATGAGTGCGAAGCAGGCTGGCACCACCAACGCCAAGCGCATACGCGCACGTTCTAGGTTTTCGAACTGTCCTCCCCAGGTAAGCCAGACGCCGGCAGGCAGACGCACATCGGTGTTGATGCTCGATTGAGCTTCCCTGACTACGCCGGCGATATCGCGCCCGCGCACGTTCGCCTGCACTACAACCCGGCGCTTGCCATTCTCCCGACTAATTTGATTTGGCCCCTTGGATGTCACCAGTGCCGACACTGACCCGAGCGTTACAAAACTACCGCTTGGGGTCAAGATGGGCAACTGGCGCAATGCCTCCACATCGTTGCGAGTAGCTTCGCCGAGCTTGACGACGACATCGAAACGTCGATCGCCCTCATAGATGGAACCGGCCTCGCGTCCGGCAACGGCTGCAGCCAGGGTGTCATACACGTCCCGCGCGGTCAGACCCACTCTGGCCATAGCATCGCGATCCAGGCGCGCGTCGAGCAATGGCAGCCCTTGCACCTGTTCGACGCGCACGTCTACAGCACCCTTTACAGCGCGCAATTTGACGGCAATTTGCTCAGCCGTTCGCACCATCACGTCGAAATCGTCCCCATACACTTTGACAGCGATGTCGCCGCGTACACCAGCCAGCAGTTCATTGAACCGCATCTGGATCGGCTGCGTGAGTTCATAGTTTTGGCCAGGAATGCTTGATACGGCATGCTCAATTTTTTCGACCAGCTCGGCCTTGCTCATCTTCGGCTCCGGCCACTCTGCCCGGTCTTTTACGATGACAAATGTGTCGGTCATGTTCGGTGGCATTGGATCCGACGCGAGCTCCGCCGTCCCGGTTCTCGAGAATACGAGCTTTACTTCAGGGAGCTTGGCCACAACCTTTTCCACCGCAGACTGCATGGCCTGGCTTTGTTCGATGGAGGTCCCAGGGATGCGAGCAACCTGGAGCAGCACATCCTGTTCATCAAGCGTTGGAAGAAACTCCTCACCTAGCGTCGAGAACAGGGCGATAGCTCCAGCAAAACCGGCCACTGCGATAGCGCCGGTTAGCATCGGCCTTGCAAGCGCTCGGTCCAGCCAAGGAGCGTAGCTCGATGATACGGATTTAATAAGCCGGTTTTCTTTTTCGTCGACATGACGTGAAAGCCATAGCGCGATCGCCGCCGGCACAAATGTAAGCGAGAGAATAAAGGCGAACACGAGCGCCAGGATGACAGTCAAGGCCATCGGCACAAACATGCGGCCTTCCACTCCCTGGAAGGTTAGCAGTGGCGCATATACCAAGATAATGATGGCTTGGCCATACACGCTCGGACGGATCATTTCACGGGCTGCGGCGGCCACCGTTTCCATCCGCTCTGACTTCGATAGCACTTTGCCGGATGCATGCTGGCGTTCGGCAATACGGCGAAGTGCATTTTCAACAATGATCACGGCGCCGTCGACAATTAAGCCGAAGTCCAGTGCGCCCAAACTCATGAGATTGGCTGACAAGCCAGCTTGCAACATCCCTGCGGAAGTTAAAATCATCGTTACCGGAATCACTGCCGCTGCGATCAGCGCCGCGCGCAGGTTGCCAAGCAGTGCGAAGAGCACGACGATGACCAGCAACGCACCTTCGGTCAGGTTGGTGGCAACGGTCTTGATGGTTGCATCGACCAGGCGAGTGCGGTCGAGCACCGATCGGATCAGCATATCCGGGGGAAGGGAGCGCGCGATTTCCTTCAATCGCGTGTCAACCGCTGCTGCCACCGTGCGGCTGTTTCCACCGATGCGCATTACTGCGGTACCAACAACCACCTCTTGTCCACCTTCCGATGCAGACCCGAAGCGCACTTCCTGTCCAAGGCCAACCGTAGCAACATGCGACACTAGTACGGGGGTGCCATTGCGGGTCGTAATGACCGTCTTACCAAGCTCCTCGACCGAAGTAATGCGCGCATCGGCTTTGACGGTTAGCGCCTCGCCGTTTTGAAACACAACGCCGGCACCAACACTGGTGTTGTTGCGTTCCAGAGCTTCACCCAGCATTGGCAGGCTGATTCCCAAGGCTGCAAGCCGTTGCGGATCAGGCGTAACCACGTACTGTTTGACGTAGCCACCAATGACGTCCACTCCTGCAAGACCCTCAGTGTTCTTCAGTTGGGGGGCAACGATCCAGTCCTGGACCGTGCGCAGGTAGGTAGCCTTTTCGGCCGCGTTATGCAGCACCTCACCTTCGGGTGTCACATAGCTGCCGTCCGCCTGCAGGCCGCCGCCAGCGCCCGTCTTTGGGCCGGGCTTTGCCGCGAATTCGACGGTCCACATGTACACGTCACCAAGGCCGGTGGCGATCGGTCCCAGACTCGCGCTTGCTCCAGCCGGCAGCGTTCGTTCGACGGCGCGTAGGCGCTCGGACATCTGCTGTCGTGCGAAATAGATGTCAGTTCCGTCTTTGAATACGGTAGTGACTTGGGCGAAACCGTGCCTGGTCAGAGAGCGTGTGGTTTCCAGTCCGGGGATACCGGCAAACGCGGTTTCGATTGGGTACGTTACTTGACGCTCCACGTCGGCCGGAGAGAGAGACGGCACCACAACGTTGATCTGGACTTGCGTGTTGGTGATGTCGGGCACTGCATCGATGGGCAGGCGAGTCAGCGCGAAAGCGCCAACGATCGATAATAGAATCGTTGCGATAAACACATGCCAGCGGCGGGCGACGGAAAAATTTACGATTCGTGAAATCATGACCAGCGAACCTCGCAGCTTGGCAGGATGAGAAAATTAGTCATCGTCACCAGCCTCACCTTTACCGTGCTCTGCTTTCAACAGATAAGTGTTGCTGACCGCGATCTGTTCACTTCCATCCAGACCGGACATTATCCGCACATAGCCTGCGACAGCGGCGCCGAGAACGACGTGTTTGATCGCGAACCCTTCCTTTGTGCGGACGAATACGCTCGGTTTGTCCTCGACGGTTTGGACGGCCGTACGGGGGATGGCGAGCTGGCCACCAGTGGCGCCGCCAGCAAGAGCAATCGATGCACGGGCGGTCTCGCCAATGCGCCATGTAGCGTTCTTGTTCGACAGTTTGGCGATAGCGCGCACCTGCCGCGTGGCGGGGTCGACTATGCGCGACACATTGATGATTCGCGCTGACCCTGTGCGCTCGCCGGTTGAAACATCCACTGTTGCCCCGACGGCCACGCGTGCTGCGTCGTTCGGTGAAAGCGACAATTCAACGGCCAGGTCATTCAGGTTTGCCACCTCAAACAGGTGTGCATTGGGCTCGATCACGTCGCCGAGCGTAATCTGGCGGGCAGTGACATAACCCTTGATTGGCGAACGCAGCGACAGTCGATTCGATTGCCCACCGCCGGCACCACCTGCGGCTCCGAGTTGCTGCTGCGCCAGACTCAGGCGCGTGCCCGCTTCCTGCGCGGCTGCGCGGGCAACCTCGAAGTCCTGTCGGGACGAAACCTTTTCGGCGTACAGGCGTTCTTCACGCTTGAACGTTGCTTGGGCCAGCTCCGCTTGCCGCCTGGTGATGTCGGTATCGGCGCGCAGCTGGGCAATATCGCGGCTTTCAATCACCGCAAGCACGTCCCCTTGTCCAACAGCTTCTCCAAGATTACGCCTGATCTCGACGACCCGACCGCTGACCGAACTGGAGACAACCGCAGACTGCGTCGGATCGGCAGCGATCAACGCAGGGGCTTCAATGGCTCCGGCGAACGACTTGCGTAATGGAAGCACTTCGATCCCGGCGGCTTTGATTTGCCGATCGGACAGGGCGACGAAATCTTCCTTTCCTTCCGCAGCGCCCTTTTTCTCTTCGACTTCGGTGCTTTCTCTTGCCTCGTTCTTGGCATCTTTCTTCGCCTCGTTTTTACTCTTGGCGCTTTCTTTTTCTTCGCTCTGCGCCGCAACCGAATCTTTCGGCTTTGCCGTTTCAGGCTTTGGAGAGCAGGCGCTCAACAGGATCATCGCGGCGCACAGGCCCGATCGGAATACCGCTTGCATGGGTCAATCCTTATAAATTGGAGACTTAAAACCTTGGAGGTGCGCCAGACGTGCACGCGACGTGTGCAGTGCCGTCAGCGCAGTAACCGAAGCCTCACGGGTCTCCGCCAGCGCACGCTCAGCCTCAATCAGTTCGAGTTGCGGAAACTTGCCTTCGCGGTAGCCGATCCGTGCGATTCGCGCCGCTTCCTCGGCGGCGGCCAGGGCCGGACCGTTGGCCGCACGTGCAGCCGCGAGGGCGTCGGCAACGTCACTGTCTGCTTGCGCAATCGACTGCTCAAATTCGAGCACGACAGCACGTCGTGCCGATACTGCGCGATCGTATTCGGCCTGGGACCGCGCCACCACGGCGGTACCCCGGTTAAACAATGGCAGTGGAACCGTCAAACCTAGTACCGCCGCCTTGTCGGAAGTGTCGCCATATCGGCGCATCCCGATCGTCAGCGTGACGTCCGGAGTGCGGTCGCGACTAGCCGCGTCGATGCGGGCGCTGGCGGCAGCGACGTTAGCCTCAGCTGCGGCAAATCCTAAGCTCTGGCTAACAGGAGATACTGGGTTATTGCCGTCGATCCGCTCGAACCAGGGCGACACAACAGTGATCGGTTGAGAGATGCCTGTCAATCGCGCGATTGTCGAACGGGCCAGCTCAACCGCGCGCGTCGATTTGGAAGATCGCACCTCGGCATTGATGCGTAAGACGTCGGCGCGTTGTTCATCGATCGGTGACGCTTTCCCGGCGCGCACTCGCTCTCGTGCCGCGTGGTAGGCGCGTTCAGCAAGCTCATGATTACTTATCGCTATCTTCGCCTGCCGCTCGCTGGCGGCCAGGCCGATAAAAGCTTCTGTCACCTGCAGCGTCAGGTCAGCTTGGGCGGTACGAGTACCAATGCCGGCAGCGGTGCGCTCGGCTTGGGCTACGCGCACCCTAGCCTGCCGTTTTCCTCCCAGTTCAAGGGGTACTGAAAACGCAATGGTCTTCTCGCCGCCGCCGAAGCCAGCATACCGACCTGAGCCCATTACGTTTTCGGCCTCCACTGACAGTGTTGGATTTGGCCGCAAGCCAGATAGCTGCACGTTGGCTTCTGCCGCGCGCAGTGCCGCATCAGCAGCTTGGATTTGTGGCGCCTGAGCCAATGCCTTTTCGACGGCATCGCTTAATGTCAGTGCCGCGCCTTGAGCAAAAGCGGGCTGTGCAGTCATGCATATGAACAGCAGGACTGCAGTAACAGATTCATGGATTCTGATGCGCATGATGGAATTAACTTGACGGAGTGACGATCTGACTTTATAAACCTTGAAGTCACTTTAAGGTCAAGTAAATGCGTACTAATTTTACAATCGGCCAGCTCGCCAGCGTGGCAGCGACCCCATCTGCGACGATTCGCTATTATGAAAAGATCGGGCTGCTGGAGTCTCCCTCGCGGTCGAACAGCAACTATCGTATCTATGGAGACAACGATTTGGCGAGGCTGACCTTCGTCCGTCGAGCTAGAGAAATCGGCTTCACGATCGACCAGGTGCGAAGTTTATTGGCGTTCTCAGATCAGGGTGATGGTGACTGCTGTACCGTAATGGCCCTCACCGAACAGCACTTGGCTGAAGTCGAACAGAAAATCGCTGATCTCATCGAATTAAAAGAGCACCTGTCACGCCTTTTGACATCATGCCGAGGTGGCCGGGTAGCAGATTGCCGCATTATTGACGCTCTGACTCCCCCTCGTTGACGAAGGTTGTCGTAACAGTCGGCCAGACAGATCGTTGGATATCAAAGCTTGACGTTCAAGTAGGTTGAAGGTTTACCCTTGCGCCATTAGCATCCACTGTTCAATCTCATGGCCCCCGATCAATCTCTCTCAGCCGCCGGTCTTGAAACCGAACTGTTCGTGTCTAAAATGGACTGTCCTTCGGAGGAAAACCTTATCCGGATGGCGTTAAGCAATGTGCCGGACATCGAGAAAATATCCTTCAATCTCAGTACACGAACAATAACGGCGCTGCACCAAGGCTCGCCTGACGCAATCGTTGATGCGCTCCAGCCGCTACGGTTGGGTGTCGAGCTGAGAGGATCGCAGCCAGCAAAGCTGCGGGCGCAAGCGGTAAGCACGATCAGCACCCTCGGCATCCCAAAGATGGACTGTCCATCGGAGGAGAACATGATCCGGCTGGTTCTTGGTGACATTGTCAGCATCAAAAAGCTCGATTTCGATCTCGGGCGGCGGCAGCTTCACGTGGCACACACGGGACCGTTGGAACCAATATTGGCGAAGCTCATTCCGCTGCAGCTGGGTTCCCACCTGATTGGCTCGCGCGAAGATTTTTCAGCAACCGATGCCGGCAGTGATGAGGCGGGGGACGCATCTGAGTCAAGAACCCTCCGCTTACTCCTCGCAATCAACGCGGTCATGTTTGTCATCGAGATGGTGTGGGGACTAGTCGCCCAGTCTGCCGGATTGGTTGCAGATTCCCTCGATATGTTCGCCGACGCAGCGGTGTATGGCCTGGCCTTGTACGCTGTCGGCCGCGCCGCGGCGCTGAAGACGCGCGCTGCTCATCTCGCCGGCTGGCTCCAGTTGGTCCTGGCAGTCGGCGCGCTGGGCGAGGTCCTTCGCCGGTTCGCGTTTGGCAGCGAGCCGGAATCGTCGCTAATGATGGGGGTTGGTGCTCTTGCACTGATCGCGAACGTGGCATGCCTCGTGATGATTGCAAAGAAACGTGATCGCGGTGCGCATATGAAAGCGAGCTATATTTTCTCAGCGAACGATGTGATTGCAAACGTTGGCGTGATTCTGGCTGGGGCATTGGTTACGTGGACCGGCTCGCCATATCCTGACCTAGTGGTCGGAACGGTTATCGGGATCATCGTGCTCAACGGGGCAAGGCGAATTCTTAAACTGAAATAATCAAAGAGCGATCGCATCTATGCGAAGGGCTGCTTTGGGTCGGTACCGGCCTGTCACGACTACCGCTAGATTTTCAACACGGCAACCTGCTATGCTGGCTCCACCGGCAGGATTCGGCCAAAAGCGGACAGTCGCTGTCCGGCAAGCCCGTAGACCGCTCCGCGCGATGGTGCGCTATTGTCCATTTTGTCCAGGAATCGTTACCGCCGCAGTGCAACGCGCTGCACGCGGTACTTGAACATACTGAAACCCACCGCAGGCCGACAATCCGGCACTCATTATTTCTGCCAGCCCCACCTGGCAAAGATCGCGCTGCCTTGCGGCGATTGCAGGAATGCGATGAACTGCTTCGCTTGCGGGTTGGCAGCGCCATGCTCAGTCAACGCCACGCCGGTATCGCGGTAAATCGCATAATCAGGTTCGATTGGCACGACGTCGGCCAGGCGCGGGTTCGACACCTGCCAGATATTCCAGATCAGCCACGCGTCGATGTCGGTGCGCGCGGTCCAGGTATCGCGCGCGCTCGCGCTGTTGGGTGCGTAACTGGCAATATTCGCGCGTACCCTGCGCACCGACTCCATGCTGCCTTTGCGGCCAGCCATGTCTTCCCAGACGCCGTTCTGGCCGGCACCGTTGACCACCAGCAGGCGCACGCCGGGCTGCATCAGGTCGGCCACGCCGCGCAGGTGCTTGGGATTGCCGGGACGCACCAGGATCGCCAGGGGACGCATATATAGCGGGGTAATGCTTGCCTCCTGTATCTTGCCGCCCATCGCTAACGTAAAGTCCGTCATCATCGTTTCCGAACCGCTGTAGATGATGTCCGCATCCTGTTTTGCGTGGTCGATCCAGCTCGGCGTGGGGCCGGCCGTGACGGTGACTTTGATGCCGTTCGCATGCTCGAATGCCGCCGCCGCCTCTTTCATCGCAGGAGCCGGTCCACCCGGGCCGTACACCAGCAACGGCTGCTGGGCACTGGCGACACCAGCGGTGAGCGCAACTGCAACAACGAGGCTGCAGCGCGCCGCGGTCAAATAGTGACGTGATGTCATGGCGTTTTCTTTCGTTTGTGGAAAATGGATGGCGTACTGCGACGTCCTTAAACACCCAGAAATTTGATCAGGGCGAAACTGATGACACCAAGGCCGAGCAGCGAAAAAATGACCACCCCGGCAACCTTGCCGCCGGCACGCAGGACAGCGCGGGCATCGACGCCGAGGCCGAGCGCGGCCATCGACATGATGGTGAAGAAATTGGCGGCATCGTGCGCTGGCGCCAGCGCTGCCTGCGGAATCCAGCCCAGCGAGCGCAAGCCCAGCAATGCAAGGAAGCCGACGATAAACCACGGCACCAGGTGCGCGACGTTCAGACGGGCGCCTCCCCGTCCGCTTCCCATCAGAGACAACACCAGCACGACCGGGCCCAGCATCAACACGCGCACCAGCTTGACCAGGGTGCCAATGTGTACGCTGGCTGCGGACACCGAACTCGTTGCCGCCAGTACCTGTGGCACGGCATACACGGTCAGCCCGGCAAACACGCCGTATTGAACCGGCGTGAATGACAACAGCCCGACCAGCAATGGCAACCCGAGCACCACCACCACACCCAGTACCGCCGTAAAGGCGATGGAGGCGGCTACGTCCTTGCCATCTGCGTCGATCACCGGGGCCACCGCCGCAATCGCCGAGTTGCCGCAAATCGAATTGCCGCAAGCGATCAGGATCGCCATCTTTTTCGGCAGACCGGCGCTGCGGCCCAGGAAATAACTGAACAGAATCGCCAGCACGACCACCCCGGCAATGCCACCGACCAGTCCCATGCCGTTTTCGAGCAGCGCGCCGGCGCTGACGGATGCGCCCAGCAGCACCACGGCAATTTCAAGCAGCAACTTGGCGCCCATGTGGATGCCCGGCTCGAAACGCTGATCGAGACGGTGGACGGTGCGCAGTCCGGTTCCGAGCAAGATCGCCAGGACCAGGCTTTCAAGCCACGCGCGTCCGAACAGGTGGGTTTCTGCAGCTTCCAGTCCATAGGCGGCCAGCGTGACGGCGCCACACAGCAGCAGGCCGGGGACAAATGGCGCGCATTTTTTATACAGGGATGTCATGGTCGACTCTCGTTCAGATGTTCAGTGCATGCATTATCGAACGCTGATTTCGTTCGGTCCATCGTATAATTAATTACAAATCATTAGATTGGATCGAACGATGACATTGGACCAGCTACGCATTTTTGTTGAAGTCGCACAACGCCAGCACCTTACTCAGGCGGCTTCCGCGCTGTTTCTATCCCCGTCGGCCGTCAGCTCATCGATCAAAGCCCTGGAAGAGCGCTATGGCACGGCACTGTTCCATCGGATAGGACGACGTATTGAGCTCTCCGATGCCGGCCTGATTTTCTTGAAGGAAGCGCAACGCACGCTGGCCAGCGCGCTTGCAGCGGAAAACACGTTGTCGGAGCTGGGCCAGATGCGGCGCGGCACGCTGGCAATCCACGCCAGCCAGACCATCGCGAGTTATTGGCTGCCGCGCTTGCTCGTGCAATTCAGTCAAACCTACCCGGCCATCGACCTCACCCTGGAAGTGGGCAATACCGACAACGTCGCACAGGCCATCCTGCTGGGTGGCGCCGATCTCGGTTTCATCGAAGGCGCCATCGACGAGCCCTCCCTGGCCATCGAAGCGGTGGGAGAAGATCAGCTGGTGGTGGTGGTGGCGCCCGACCATCCGTGGGCTGCCGGGGTGCCGCTGGCGGCTGCCGACCTGGTGGAGGCACAATGGATTTTGCGCGAAACCGGTTCCGGCACGCGTTCGGCGTTCGAGAAAGCGCTGTCTGACATGGGCGTGCCGGTCGCCGCAATGCAGGTTGCCCTCAGCCTGCCGTCCAACGAGGCGGTGCGCAGCGCGGTGATGGCCGGTCCCTTTGCCACCGCGATTTCCGAACTGGTGGTGGCATCGCATGTGCAGGCAGGCTTGCTGGTGCGCGCGGCGCTGGTCCTGCCGGCGCGTGGGTTCTCGTTGCTGCGTCACCCGGAACGCCATCGCAGCCGCGCCGCGCTGGCCTTTGAAGAATTGATGAACACAAAAAAATAAATACAAATACATGGAATAAAAACCGGGCAATGACGTTTGCACCTGTAGCAAGCCTGTTTTTTAACCAAACCTGTACTGGACCGCAACCATGAAAACCACCCACCTGATGTTCCTGTTGGCCAGCACCATCGGCATCGCCACCACGGCTGTTGCCGGACCCGCGCTCGACATGGCGCAAGCGCACTTCGCCGCCATTGGCGCCGGCGAACACGCCGCCATCGTGCATGATTACGCCGACAACGCGCGGCTGACCTGGGTTGGCGGACCGCTCGACGGCAGCTATGACGGTGCAGCCGCCATCGGCGCCGTGTGGAGCAAGTTCGGCGCGATGGGGCCGCTGCGCGTCACCGTCATGGGTGCGTCCGAGTCAGTCAATCCGAAGGGTGCGACCGTCACGGCGGCAGTGCAATTCGACGGCAAGGCCCCCATCAAGGTGCGCTACGTGTTGACCTACCGCGACGGCAAACTGGTCAATGAAACCTGGCAGATCGATCCGAAGCTGGCCGCCAGCGCGATGTAGTCACTGTTTCCATGAGCGTCCTGCCTCTTCATCCCGGCGCCGAGTTATTGGCGTGTGTCCCGCGGCTGCGGCGCTACGCGCGCGCGCTCGTGGGCGAGCGCGCCGCGGCCGATGACCTGGTGCAGGACACGCTCGAACGCGGGTGGGCCCAGCGCGCCGCGCTGCAACCCGGCACGGACGCGCGCGCCTGGTTGTTTGCGATCATGCACAATATGCGCATCGATCAGATACGGCGCGGCGCACTGGTCACCGAGCCGCTCGACGATGACACGCCGATGCCGGCCATGGCGGAGCGCAGCACGGTCGGCATCCAGGTGCGCGAGATGGATGCCGCGCTGCGCCTGCTGAGCGAAGAACAGCGCGCGATCCTGCTGATGGTCGGGCTGGAAGACATGCGTTATGAAGAAGTGGCGTCGACACTCGGCATCCCGGTCGGAACCGTCATGTCCCGGCTCGCGCGCGCCCGCGAAAAGCTGCGCAGCCTGATGGACGGCGGCGCCCGCGTGAACCCGTTGAAAGTCGTGAAATGAACCTACCCGTGACTGAAGCCGACGTGCACGCGTACGTCGATGGCCGGCTGCCAGCCGCACGCGCTGCCGAGGTCGCCGCCTACCTGGCAGAGCGCCCCGAGGAAGCTGCGCGCGTGCGCGCCTACGCGGCCCAGAACGACGCCATGCATCGCCTGTTCGATCCGGTGCTGGGCGAACCGGTCCCGGCGCCCATGGCAGCGGCCACCACGCCGCAGCGCAACCGGCACTGGCAATGGCAGGCGCTGGCGGCGGGCCTGGCAATCGCGTTGGTGAGCGGTGGCGCCGGCTGGGGCTTGCGCGGCGCGGCAAATGGCCAGTCCCTGGCGCGTATGGAGCAGCAAGCGCCCGCGTATCAGCAGGCAGCGTGGTCCGGCCTGGCACACCAGGCCGCGATAGCCCATGCCGTGTACAGCCCGGACGTGCGCCGGCCAGTGGAAATTCGCGCCGACCAGGAAGACCAGTTGGTGACCTGGCTGTCGAAGCGCATGGGCAGCAAGATCCGTCCGCCGCATTTGGGCAAGCTGGGCTATGAACTGATCGGCGGGCGCCTGCTGCCCGGGGCCAGCGGGCCGGTGGCGCAATTCATGTACCACGACGGCGCTGGCCAGCGCCTGACGCTGTACGTGTCGACGGAGCAGGCGCGCAACAAGGACACCGGCTTTCGGTTTGCCAAAGAGGGCGACGTCAACGTGTTTTACTGGATTGACGGGAAGTTCGGCTATGCGCTGTCCGCTGGCGTCGATAAGGGCGAACTGGCACGGGTTGCCAGCGCTGTTTATGAACAACTGGAGGGACCGGTTTGAAATTTTCATTTTTTTTGGGCGCCATGCTCTGGTGCTGCACCGCCACAGTCCTGGCGCAGCATGCTGGCCACCATGGCGCGACTGCGCCGCCTGCCGCGTTTATCGCCAGTAGCGACAGGCCTTATGCGGCTCTGGCGGACGATGCCATGGCGATCATGGATGACGGCATGCGACGCGCGCCGACAACCGGGGACCCCGCGTATGACTTCATGAGCATGATGATTCCTCACCATCAAGGCGCGATCGATATGGCCAAGGCCATCCTGGTGCACAGCAACGACCGCGAACTGCGCAATCTGGCACAAGGCATCATCGTCGAACAACAGAACGAAATCAATGTCATGCGCGCCTGGTTGCAACGCTACCAGGCAGCCCATGGCGCAAGTGCCGATACCACCAACGCAAACACCAGGAAAGACTCTCATGCAACTCACTGAATTGAATAAGCTCACCTTCGCCATGACGCTTGCGGTCGCTGCCATGGGTACTGCGCAGGCTGCGCCAGGCACACAGGACCGCGTCTATACAGCTGACCAGAACAGCAACACCGTTTCGGTGATCGATCCATCCACCGATCAGTTGCTGGGACAGATCCGTCTGGGTAACCAGCGGCCCGACATCCTGTCTCCTTTGTACAAGGGGCAAGTGAATGTTCATGGACTGGGTTTTTCGCCGGACCATAAAACCTTGATTGCGATATCGAATGGCTCCAATTCGGTGACCTTCATCGACACGGCCACCAACAAGGTCAGGGGTGTGACCTATATCGGGCGGTCGCCCCACGAAGGATTTTTCACGGCGGACGGTCGCGAAGTCTGGGTCGTAGTACGCGGCGAAGATTACGTCTCGGTCATCGATCCTGTCACCTTCAAGGAAAAACGCCGCATCCAGACAACAGGTGGTCCGGGCATGGTGATGTTCCATCCCAATGGCAAACTGGCGTTCGTGGTATCGAGCTTTAATCCTGTCGTCGATGTCATCGACATGAAAACATCCAAAGTGATCAAGCATATTTCTGTCACCAGCCCGTTCTCGCCGTTCTTGCAGTTCACGCCTGATTTCAAGGAAGTCTGGATGACGCACAAGGACGTTGGCAAGGTCACCCGCATCGACGTGGCGACGCTGACAGTCAAAGGCGTCATCGACACCGGTTTTATTACCAACCACCTGGCGTTCGCGAAGAACGCTGGCAGCGTAAGAGCGTACGTGACAGTGGGCGGAGAAAATGTCGTCAAGGTCTATTCCACCGGTGATCAGCCACAACTCATGGCGACAATACCGACCGGCGCCTTGCCGCATGGCGCATGGGCGTCGGACGACGGCAGCAAAGTGTACGTTGGTCTCGAAAACGGCGATGGTGTCGACGTGATCGACACCGCAAGCAACAAGGTCGTCGCGCATGTGGCGGCCGGCCAGGCGCCGCAAGCGCTTGTCTACGTGTCCCATGCCGTGCCCACCGGTGCCGGTACCAGCAATCTGGTGCCGCGTGTGAACGGCGAATCGAGCAATATCGCTCTCAAGTCCCGCGGCGACGCCAAGGGATTCGTGGTCGTGCGCAGCCTGGGCGTGACCGATGCACTGGAAGTGTTCTTGTATAAACTGAAACCGGAGACTGTCTACAACGTCTACGCCGGTGGTCAGCGCGCGCCGGTGGGTCGCTTCAAGACTGACGGCAAAGGCATGGCGAACGGTACTGCCATTGGGCCCATGCGCGACGTGCGGCCGGGCCTGGCGCAGCAGCCTGCTGGCGCCAGCCGGATCCTGGTGATGGAGGGCGACACGCCAGCCGGAACGGATCAGGCGGTGCTGGCGAGCAGCGAGTGACGTCTGGCGTGCCGCTGGCTCCCTTGCTGGACGATGTAGCCGAACTGGCACGCCGCGTCGAAATGCTGTCTCTTCCCCATGTGGTCGCGCTCACCAAGTGGGTCGACACGCAAGCAGCTTTCCGCGCGCTGCCGTACTTCGATCCCCTGGACGGCGGCGCCGATGCGTTCATTCTCATCTTGCTGGAAGCGCCGGCGCGCCATGCGATGCGCCCGCGCTTCGTCTCGCGCGACAATCCGGGTCCTGCGCAGCGCAATCTTCAACGTTTCCTGGCGCAAGCCGCCGTCGCGCGTGCGCGCACCGTGCTGTGGAATACCGTGCCCTGGCTGGCCGACGAGCAAGCTCCGCCGGCGCGCCTCGGTGTGGCGGCGGTACGTGCAGGCGTCGCCATGCTAGGCGATGTGCTGGACCTCCTGCCATGCCTGCGGGTAGTCGTGCTGGCCGGACGCACGGCCAGCCAGGCCCACGCTGCCATCGAGGCCAGGCGGCCGGGCTTGATCGTACTGGAAATGCCTCATCCGAGTCCGCTATCTGTTTGTACGGCGCCAACTGTGGCCCCGCAAATCGTCGCGACACTGGCGCGCGCGGCGCAACTGGCGCACTGAACGTTGGCCTTCAGGGCCGGTTCATCGACGCAATGCAGGGAGAGACGAACAGGTTGCCACGGTAAGCGCCGAGCGTGGTGCGCCATGCGACAACCAGCCACAGGCCTGCCAGTACCACTACCAGCGCGCTGCCGAAGACCTCGAAGAACAGCGAATCGAGCACCTTCGCCAGACGGAGCGTGGTGACCGCGAATACGCCGAGCGGAAAGGTATAGCCCCACCAGCCCAGGTTGAATGGAACGGCTGCCCTGAATTAGCGCAGCGTAATCAGGGTTGCCAGCATCATCCACCACAGGCCGAGTCCCCATAGCAGCAGGCCGCTCACCACGCCCATCCCGTTGACCACGTGGCCAACCTCGGCCAGGCCAAACGGCGCCAGCGTCGCCGGCGCGGCGGCGCCGAGCACCAGCATGCCGAGCGCGCCGGGCCCACTGGTCCCAGCGCAAGCCAGCTTGATGCCGCCATGCTTTCGTGCGGGAGTTTGTGCATGGCCATGCGTAATAACAGAATCGCGAGAATGCTGAGCGCCATTGGCACCGAGTATGCCCACAGTACGTAGCCGGTGATCAGGACTGTGAAGCGCGCGCCACCATCCTGCAGGTGCGGCACAAGCAGACCGGCGCTCGCCGCTGCAACCTCGGCAGCGACGACCGGCAGCAGCCAGACCGCCGTCATCTGGTCGATGCTGTGCTGCTGGCGCGTGAACATCAGGTAAGGAATGAGGACGCCGCAAGCAAGTGCCATGGCAACGTCGATCCACCACAAAGCTTCGGCCATCGCGACGGCGGCGGCGCCCCAGCGCGACACGCCAAAGCTGAGAAATCCATTGATAATTGTAGCTAAGCCCATGGGAATGGTACCGAAGAACATGGAGACGGTCGCATGGCCGAACACCTGTTTCGCTTCGTCGAAAAACATGACCCAGCGCGCGCTGTACAGCGCGGCAAACAACACGAACAGCGCAATGTTAAAAAGCCAAAGTCCCTCGGCCAGGCGGGCCATTCCCGGGAGCGCGCCTGGAAGTTGGGCGAGCGCGAGCGACAAGATGCCGGTGCCCATCGTTGCCGCTGGCTATTGCGGATGGCCGCCTGGTTGCGCTACCGACGGCACTGCCGCGTTTGACCAGGCATTTTTTCATTGTCTACCACTGGCGCAAATTGCTGTCCCCCATGCTGCAGGCGTTTCCGACATTCTGCCGCACCGAGCCGGCGCGTAGCCATCCATAGCGCAGCGGTCGGATAGCAGACGCCTTGTCGAGAGCGCTGGCTTTGCGATATGATCGCACCAGGAGATGACGTTCCTCCTTGAACCGCAGTGGAAACAGCGCTGCTGATGACGTCTACAGACACCTGACCTTGGTCGGGGCTGTAGGCGTTCGCGTTCACACCTCGGTCATTGGTCAGCCCGTATCGTTCGAGCAAAGATCGACCCAATGACAAACTCTTCCAATATTTTTCATATCGAGCAAATCGCACTGTTGCCTTCCATCGGCAAATGGCTGTGCATGGCAAGCGTGGTCGCCGCACTTGCAGGCAGCGCTGCTGCAATATTTTTAATGACCCTCGATCATGCCACCGCGTGGCGCGAGGCGCATCGCTGGATCATCTGGCTGCTACCCGTTGCCGGGTTCGGCGTGGGAATGGTATATCACCTAGCCGGTCGATCGGTCGAGCGCGGCAATAATCTCATCATCGACGAGATCCATGATCCCCAAAAGGTCATCCCGTTGCGTATGGTGCCGCTGGTGTTGGGCGGCACCGTCGTCTCGCATTTGTTCGGCGCGTCCGTAGGGCGCGAGGGAACTGCCGTTCAAATGGGCGCGGCGCTCGCCGATCAGCTTACGCAACTGCTTCGCGTCACGCCGGAGGGCCGCCGGGTCCTGCTGATGGCGGGCATGAGCGCCGGCTTTGCCGCAGTGTTCGGGACGCCACTAGCAGGCACCATCTTCGGCCTGGAAGTGCTCGCCATCGGCCGCATCCGCCATGACGCACTATTGCCCTGCATTGTCGCCAGCCTCGGCGCGGACCAGGTCTGCCTGGCATGGGGCGTTCACCATACACACTATGCAATCGGGACGATCGTCCCCGTCGGTTTCTGGAGCGTTGCCGCCGTAATCGTCGCTGGCATCGTCTTCGGCTTGGCCGGGATGGCATTTGCCGTGAGTGCGCACCGAGTGGGCGCCGCGGCGAAGCGGTGGATTTCCTATGCGCCGTTGCGCCCTGCGATAGGCGGAATCCTTATCGCGCTTGCGGTATGGGGGGTCGATGCATGGCGCTACACCGGATTGGGCATCCCGGAGATCGTGCGCGCGTTCCAGCAGCCAGTGTCTCCGTGGGACTTTTTCGGCAAGATGTTTTTCACTGTCCTGTCGCTGGGTACCGGCTTCAAGGGGGGCGAGGTCACGCCGCTGTTCTACATCGGCGCGACGCTCGGGAACGCCCTTGCGCCGATCCTGCATCTGCCGTTTGCCATGCTCGCCGGCCTGGGTTTTGTGGCCGTTTTTGCCGGCGCGGCGAATACCCCGATCGCGACTACGCTGATGGCCATTGAGTTGTTCGGGCCGGCAATCGGACCCTTCGCGGCCATCGCGTGCGTGACGGCTTATTTGTTTTCGGGCCGCACCGGTATTTATCACGCGCAGCTTATCGGGCTGGGCAAGCACGGGATGTACCGGGGCGCCATTGCGGCTCCGGAATCTTCGATACGCTAACGCAGGCGAGCAGAAATGAACGCTTGCGCGCGAATTTCGCATCCGTTGGGAGAACTTATATCGACATTGAACGTCGGGTTTAATGCCTTAATCAGCTTTTCCGGTTTGCTGCACTTCCAACCCCTAGCTCAAAAGTCTTCCACGGTCATGCAAAGCAAAGACGGTTTTTCTGATCGTCGAACGGCTGCTTTGGGTCGGATGCGGCCTGTCGAGCAACCCCAACTTTTCCTGTGGGTACCTGATATCCTGAACTGGACGGCCGACTTCGGCCAAGACCAGACATTCAACATTCAGTCCCTCCAGTCGGTTATCAGCTTACATGAGATCAAGCGTGGCGGGAGAAACCGTGTAGATACATGATGGCCTTGGTAATGAAGTGGTAGGTCTACCAAGGCTAAATTTTTCATGAATCAATATATCTTGACAAATAGAAATTTTTGATGGTATCGTTCATAGCATAGGCCGCTATGCGGCATTGTTTGTCAGCAGTTTAGGCTGCAATCCCAAAACTCTTCTGGCACTTGGTATGGCTCCGACTCTCTATGAGTTGTCCTTCCATTTGTTGGCTCTGTCTCCACACGGCTTCACAAGCCTATTCAAATCTTTGTTTGGGGTACACGCGTTCTTTTTTGCCGTGCGTATCCTCCTTCCTCTGCGTCGACAGTTTTTTCGTTTGACGCTACGCCGCTATACCTTCCCTAACTTCTTGCCTCTGTCTGAAGCATGCCGTGTACTGCTCCACGGCTTGTTTCGCCTGTGCATGTACAAAGGTTTACCCGAGTACGACCGGGTTGAAGGGTGCGTCCTCTTCTAGTCGTACAGAGCTTCCGTCAAATCTTAGTTATGTCTGTATTACTAGAGAAGGAAAGCATGTCTTATACCCCAGCCCAAATAGCCGATCTTGCCGTTACGCTTACGCAAGAGAACTTGGACCAGATCAAAGCCAAGTCGGCAAAATATGGATTGCCTTGGGAAGATGGCCGCCAAGAATTCAGTCTTATCATCCTGGACAAAGGTGAGGAGTTCGACCCAGCAAGGGGTACGCTATGCCAGTTTATTTTCGGGCATTGGGAAAAGCGAATGCGACGGCAATTTGGCGCTCACACGTTCGCAATCTCGCTCGACAGTGACGACATCATTGGCGAACGTACACGCGCGTTGATTGAGAATATCACTGTATCAACCGACGACGATAGCGAAGAAGGAACGTTCCTGTCGGATGAGACTACCGTAGCCAAGTTGCTATCGGTCGCACGCTTTATAAGCGGCAAGTCTACCTCTGATCTTGCGCAGATTTTGGGGGTTACATCACGACGAGTACGTCAGATGCTGCAGCAGTTACGCGAAAAGAAAACGATCACGGAACGGCTTCAATTTTGCGTAGAGCTGGCTTGCTGCAGTTAATCAACAAAGCCTCCTCTCCTCATGACAAGGTTCCTCATCGGTTCAGGCCAGTCTTGTAGCTCCCTGACACATGAGCCAGGCCAAATGGCTGGGACGATCTCTGCCGTCCCCATCTTTGAATATGAAAAACCAGTGTTGCGCTACCAGTGACTTGTCGTTTTTACCGGTAGAGCAACGCGGGAAACTGCATGAGAGTTGTGCTCGGCTCTTGAAGCCGGGTGGGGGGGCAAGCGCCGAAAGGCGCTTGCGTATTGGCTGCGCGTCAGGGACTACGTCGATACGGAAAAGTATTCTTGGGCTGGGGCAGTGCCCTGGCGTTGTCGGACATGTGCCGGATAATGTGGCGCTGACCATTGAGGTTGGCCTGTTGTTCGGCGCTCAAATTTCGAGGCGATGGATGGATCAGCAACAACCGCGAGCAGTACAACACCAAGTGGCAGGTTCTCAAACTTGGCAGGGCTTCATGCCGCTTGACTTGGAGCGGCGGACACATGTCGATACCGCATGTGCTGCTTACCACTTGGGGAGAAAACCGCAGACATTGCGGGTATGGGCGTCCGCCGAAAATGGGCCTCTGCGGCCGGTTCGTGTGAACGGCCGCCTGGCCTGGCCGGTAGAGGGTATCCGGCGCGTTCTTGGTGCTTGAGAGAATGGTGTCGCACCTGTGCATGGTGCGACAGGCCGCTGGTTGGTCCGGCTTGATTGACCAAGCCGGGTTACACAGCGGTTACATGGCATCCAGAAAGCAAAAAGCCCAATCCTGAGGATTGGGCTAAGTGCTTGAATTTATTGGTGCCGACTGCCGGTTTCGAACTGGCCACCTGATGATTACAAATCAACTGCTCTACCAAATGAGCTAAGTCGGCGAAACTTGTACGGGGAAGATTATACGCTATTTAATCCGCGTCAGGGTCGGGCGACCGCCCTTGCGTGGTGGGTCGTTGTCGTCGTCGGGCGATGCGCCGTCGTCCGGCTTGGCGGTCGACGCCGGGGCTGGTGCAGGGGCGATCGACGGGACGGAGGCGAGTGCCGGGGCGCTTGGTTCTTCCACCACGGGCGACGATTGTCCGGCGGACGCATCGCTGCCGCCGAGTTGCGGCTCGAACGCCATGCCCTGGCCGTTTTCGTTGGCGTAGATCGCCATCACGTTGTTGACCGGCACGTAGATTTCGCGCGAGACGCCACCGAAGCGGGCGTGGAAGCGGATGGCGTCGTTGTCCATTTTCAGGCCGGACGTGGCGCCGAAGCTGATGTTGAGGACGATTTCGCCTTTTTTCACGTATTCCATCGGGACCGTGGTCGAAGCGTCGACCTTGACGGCCAGGTAGGGCGTATAGCCGCTATCGGTGCACCATTCGTAGATGGCGCGCAGCATGTAAGGCTTGGTTGAGATTTCGGACATGGTCTTCCAGACTACGGTGAAACTTGGCGCGCCCCGCTGGCAGAACACGGGGCGCGCCGATCGATCAACTATTGCAACCATTCATACCAGGGCGCGCAGCGCCCCAGGCATTAACGACGCATCACTTTTTCGGACGGGGTCAGCGCTTCGATGTAGGCCGGGCGCGAGAAGATACGCTCGGCGTATTTCATCAGCGGCGCGGCGGTCTTCGACAGTTCGATGCCGTAGTGATCCAGGCGCCACAGCAGCGGAGCCACGGCCACGTCCAGCATCGAGAATTCGTCGCCGAGCATGTACTTGTTCTTCAGGAACAGCGGCGCGAGCGTGGTCAGGCGGTCGCGGATTTCGGCGCGGGCCTTGTCGTGGCTCTTGTCGTTGCCCTTGGCGCGTTCGCTCTCGAGCACGTGCACGTGGACGAACAGCTCTTTCTCGAAGTTGAACAGCATCAGGCGGGCACGCGCGCGCATCAGCGGATCGGCCGGCATCAGCTGCGGGTGCGGGAAGCGCTCGTCGATGTATTCGTTGATGATGTTCGATTCGTACAGGATCAGTTCGCGTTCGACCAGGATCGGCACCTGGCCGTACGGGTTCATGGTCGAAATGTCTTCCGGCTTGTTGAACAGGTCAACGTCGCGTACTTCGAAGTCCATGCCTTTTTCAAACAGCACCAGGCGGCAACGTTGCGAAAATGGGCACGTCGTGCCCGAGTAGAGAACCATCATTTGTTATAGTTCCTTAGAAACAAAGGGGGCGAGCCGTCGAACGGATCACCCCAGAACCGATTGCCCGCTCAGGCGGGCATCGCAAAAACAAGCGCCGAAAATCTGTTTCGGCGCTCTCGATTATTTCACTTCTTTCCAGTACGACGCGTTCAAACGCCACGCCAGCAAGACAAACAGGGACAGGAACAAGACCACCACCACGCCCAGTTTCTTGCGGGTCTGCGCCGCAGGTTCCGCCATCCATTGCATGTAGCCCACCAGGTCGGCCACCGCGTTATCGAATTCTAACTTACTCATGGTGCCCGGCGCGACTTGTTCGAACCCGTCGAACTGGTGGATCGTCTTGCCATGCTCGTGCGGATCAGGCACATCCTTCGTCTTGATCTTCTGTACGCCTTGCAATTCCCATAATACATGCGGCATCGCGGCGTTTTCCAGCACCCGGTTGTTCCAGCCGTTCGGGCGGTTATCGTCCTTGTAGAACGTGCGCAGGTACGTGTACAGATAATCCGATCCGCTGCCCGAACCCGACGCCTTGGCCCGCGCGATCACCGACAAATCCGGCGGTACCGCGCCAAACCAGGTCTTGGCATCCTTCGGATTCATGCTCGTGGTCATCATCGCGCCCACTTTATCCGCAGTAAACAACAGGTTATCGCGGATTTGTGCGTCGGTCAGTCCCAGGTCCTTGAGGCGGTTGTACCGCATCGAGGACGCATTGTGACAGTTCAGGCAGTAATTGACGAATAATTTTGCACCATGTTGCAGTGCGGCCATGTTATTCGAACGGTCAGGGGCCTTATCGTAAGGGAAACCGGCTTCATTTGCCAGTACCAGCGCCGGCACCAGGGCCAGCGCGGCCAGCAGTTTCTTCGCAAAATTCATGTCTAGTCCTTTATGTACGGAAATTCAGCGGCTCAGTGCGGATGGAAAACCACGCGGTCGGGCACTTTCTTGAACGTGCCCATCGTGCTCCACCACGGCATGAACAGGAAAAAGCTGAAGTACAACAGGGTGCACACTTGCGAAATGATGGTGAACAGGTCGGTCGGCGCCAGCGTGCCGAGGATGCCCAGGATGATGAACGAGATGAAGAACACCGCGTACACATACTTGTGCCAGCTCGGACGGTAGCGGATCGACTTCACCGGCGAATGGTCGAGCCACGGCATGAAGGCCAGGATCACCACCGAGCCGCCGAAGAACACCACGCCCCAGAACTTGGCGTCGAGCACCTGCGGCAACATGCCGATAATGGCCAGCAGGGCGACTACGGCGATGATGATCTTGGTAGTGCGCGCCAGGCGCGACTTGAGCCAGATGAACACGGTGTAGGCGGCCACAAAGCACATCAGCACCCACATGAAGTCGGCCGTGGTGGCGCGCAGCACCGAGTAGAACGGCGTGAAGTACCAGGTCGGGGCGATGTGCAGCGGAGTTTTCAGCGAGTCGCCGGGCAGGAAGTTGTTGTACT
This sequence comes from Duganella zoogloeoides, assembly GCF_034479515.1. Taxonomy (NCBI): domain Bacteria; kingdom Pseudomonadati; phylum Pseudomonadota; class Betaproteobacteria; order Burkholderiales; family Oxalobacteraceae; genus Duganella; species Duganella zoogloeoides. The sequence goes on along the minus strand of NZ_CP140152.1, from coordinate 5,711,971 downwards.
CGAGGAAGTAGCCGCCCATTTCCGGCGCGAAGAACACCACGCAGCTGAAGATCAGCAGGAACACCGACACGCCGAACAGGTCGTGCACGGTGTAGTAAGGGTGCGACGGGATGGAATCGAGCGGGTGGCCGTCCGGGCCCAGGTTTTCCTTCACTTCGATGCCGTCCGGGTTGCTCGAACCCACTTCGTGCAGGGCGATCAGGTGGGCTGCTACCAGGCCCAGCAATACCAGTGGAATGGCGATCACGTGGAAGGCGAAGAAGCGGTTCAGGGTGGCGTCGGACACCACGTAGTCGCCCCGGATCCACAGCGACAGGTCGGGACCGATCACGGGAATGGCGCCAAACAGGTTGACGATCACCTGCGCGCCCCAGTACGACATTTGGCCCCATGGCAGCAGGTAGCCGAAGAACGCCTCGGCCATCAGGCACAGGAAGATGGCAAAGCCGAACAGCCAGATCAGCTCACGCGGCTTGCGGTACGAACCGTACAGGAGCGCGCGCGTCATGTGCAGGTAGATGATGATGAAGAAGGCGGAGGCGCCGGTCGAGTGCATATAGCGCACCAGCCAGCCCCACGGCACTTCGCGCATGATGTACTCGACCGAGGCGAACGCCAGGGTGGCGTCCGGCTTGTAGTGCATGGTCAGGAAGATGCCGGTGACGATCTGCAGCACCAGCACCAGCATGGCCAGCGAGCCGAAGATGTACCAGAAATTGAAGTTTTTCGGGGCGTAGTACTTGCCCCATTGGTCGTTCCACAGCTTGGTCAGCGGAAAACGGTCATCCACCCAGCCGAGGGCTTTTTGTGCGGCCGGAGCATCGGCCGGAAGCTTGGTCTCTTTGAACGCCGCCATGGTTTATGCCTCGCCTTTCTCGTCTTTGCCGATCACCAGCTTGGTGTCGGAGAGGAACATATAGCGCGGCACTTGCAGGTTGTCCGGCGCCGGCTTGTTCTTGAAGACGCGGCCAGCCATGTCGAAGGTGGAGCCGTGGCAGGGACACAGGAAGCCGCCTTCCCAGTCGTCGGGCAGCGAAGGCTGCGGACCGGGCTGGAACTTGGACGACGGTGAACAGCCGAGGTGGGTACAGATGCCGACCGCGACCAGGATTTCGGGTTTGCGCGAGCGCCATTCGTTGCGGGCGTACTCGGGCGTGTATTCGTCGGGATTGCGTTTCGATTCGGCATCGGCCACCTTGCCATCGGTTTTCTTGAGCGAGGCCACCATTTCCGGCGTGCGCTTGAGCACCCAGACCGGCTTGCCGCGCCATTCGACGGTGACCATTTCGCCCGGATTGAGGGCGGCAATATCGACCTCGACCGGCGCACCCGCCGCCTTGGCCCGTTCGGATGGCTGGAAGGTGGAGACCAGCGCCCCCGCTGTCGCCAACCCCACCACGCCCCCCGCCGCGCCCGTCGCGACGATCAGGTTGCGGCGACCGGAATCGATCTGTTTTTCGTTACCCATTCTTACCCCAATCTTTTTCTTAAAGTGCCAACAAAAATCTGCCTGCCGTGCAGCGCCTATGCTCCGGAGAACCGACCAAGTCCCGAGCACTCGATGTGTGCTTCTTGCAACCTCAAAAATTATAAGGGAAGGGGAGTTCCACAAGGCGGTAAAAGCTTTCTCAAAAGTAACTTTTGAGCGCCTTCCGCCGATTTGCGCCAGTTTTCCGCGAACGGTGCGCTATTGAATCGTCCCCTGTTTTTTATTTTATTGATATAGGTCAAACTTAAACTAATTCCTTGTCGATGTGTGCAAACGGCAAGGGTGTTTGGAATCCAATTGAAAAAATAGTATGATCCTTGGGCAGTTTTGTAAACAAAAGACCACACGTCGAGGGGTAAGAATATGGCAATGATGAAAGAATTCAAAGAATTCGCGATGAAGGGCAACGTGGTCGATCTCGCGGTCGGTGTGATCATCGGTGGCGCCTTTGGCAAGATCGTCGATTCGCTGGTGAAGGACATCATCATGCCACCGATCGGCATCCTGTTCGGCGGCCTGGACTTCGCCAGCTACTACATTCCCCTCAACGGCCAGGCCAGCAGCCTGCCCCTGGAGGAAGCCAAGAAGCTGGGCGCCGTGTTCGCCTATGGTAACTTCATCACCATCTTGCTCAACTTTATCATCCTGGCCTTTATCATCTTCCAGATGGTACGCCTGATGAACCGTGCGCGCCAACGCCTGGAAAAGCCGGCCGCGCCCGCTGCACCGGCAGCCACGCCGGAAGATATCGTGCTGCTGCGCGAGATCCGCGATTCGCTGAAAAACAGCAACGCTTCACCGAAGAATTAACGAGGACGCCCGCTGTGGCGGGTTGAATTATGCGACGACTCTGGTTGTTGTTTGCGCAAACGGTCACCGTCGCGCTGGCACTGTATTTTGTCTACACGGCGGTCGTCACCGACCGCGCCGCGCCCGTGCGCCTGCAGCAAATGGGCAGCGCCGAGCGGCCCGCGCCGATGCTCGAGGCCGGCCCGTCGAAACCCCCGGCGCTGGCGGGGGGCTCGTACCGCAACGCTGCTGCGCGCGCCATGCCGGCCGTGGTCAACATCGTCACCAGCAAGCGGCCCAAGCGCAGCAAGCACCCGTTGATGAAAGACCCGTTCTTCAAGCGCTTTTTCGGCGATGAAGGCGACGAGGAGGATTCGTCGCTTGGTTCCGGCGTGATCGTCTCGGCCGAAGGCTATATCCTGACCAACAACCACGTGGTGGAAGCGGCCGACGAAATCGAGGTGATGCTGGCCGATGGCCGCAAGGCTGCCGCCAAGGTCGTGGGCACCGATCCCGAGACCGACCTGGCCGTGATCAAGATCGAGCTGGAAAAGTTGCCGGTGATCGTGCTGGGCCAGGCCGAACAGGCGCAGGTGGGCGACGTGGTGCTGGCCATCGGCAATCCGTTCGGCGTGGGCCAGACCGTGACCATGGGCATCATTTCCGCGCTCGGCCGCAACAACCTGCACATCAACCATTTCGAGAACTTCATCCAGACCGATGCCGCGATCAATTTCGGCAACTCGGGCGGCGCGCTGGTCGATACCCACGGCAACCTGCTGGGGATTAATTCGGCCATTTATTCGCAGTCGGGCGGCTCGGTGGGCATCGGTTTTGCCATCCCGATGAGCACGGCGAAAACCGTGATGGAAGCGATCATCAAGTCGGGCCACGTGGTGCGCGGCTGGATCGGCGTGGAAACGCAGGACATCACGCCGGAACTGGCGCGCAGCTTCAGCCTGCCGCGCCAGAACGGCGCCATGATCGCCGGGGTCGTGCGCAACGGCCCCGCCTACAAGGGCGGCGTGCGGCCCGGCGACATCCTGCTGTCGGTGGACGACAAGCCGGTCAGCGACACCACCGGCATGCTCAACCAGATCGCCCAACTGGTTCCGGGGGAAAAAGCTAAAATGAAGGTCCTGCGCAAGAGCCGCGAGACCACGCTCGACGTTACCGTCGGCAAGCGCCCGCCCCCCAAATAAGGTTCAGTCACACCCATGCATTTACGCGATCTGACGCAATTTTTGCGCGAACTGGCGGACAACAACAACCGTCCCTGGTTCGTGATGAACAAGCCGCGCTACGACATCCTGCGCGAAGAATTCCTGCAAGTGGTCACCGAGATGATTGCCGAACTGGGCAAGTTCGATCCGGCGGTCAAGTTCAGCAACCCGAAGAAGGCGATGTTCCGCATCAACCGCGACGTGCGCTTTGCGCACGATAAAAGTCCGTATAAAACGCGCTTTTCGGCCGCGGTGGCGCCCAACGACATGCGCCGTCCCAGCAAGGCGGGCGGCCCCACCTACTACATGCAGATCGACGGCTCGGGCCGCATGCTGTTCGGCGCCGGCGAGTACATGCCGCCGGCCGGGCGTTTGAAGGCGCTGCGCCAGCACATGGTCGATGACGCGGCCGGTTTCAAGAAGGTGCTGAAGAATAAAAAACTGAAGCTGACCTTCGGCGATATCCGCGACGAAGGCAAGCTGATGCGTCCGCCCAAGGGCTTCGATCCGGCGCACGAGCACATCGAGTACATCAAGCTGAAAAGTTTCTTCATCTGGACCGAGATCGATTTGCCGCTCAACCAGCCGGAGTTGCTGGTGCCGATCATCGCGAGCGGCTTGAAGGATGCGTTCCCGCTGGTGGAATGGATGCGGGGCGCGAAGGAAGAGATCGTCGAGGAGTGATAACGCCAGGCTTCAACGAAGCCTAGCGCAGCACTTTTTCGTCGCGCGGATCGCGCGCCAGCAGGCGCAGCACCATCGCCTGCGGCAGGTCGCCGTCGAACAGCACGCCGGCTACCGCGTTGGTGATCGGCATCTCGACGCCGATGCGTGCCGCCAGTTCGCGCACGGCCTTGGCGCACGGCACGCCTTCGGCCACGTGGCCCAGTTCCTGGACGATGGTGTCCAGGGCTTTGCCCTGCGACAGCGCCAGGCCGACGCGGCGGTTGCGCGACAGGTCGCCGGTGCAGGTCAGAATCAGGTCGCCCATGCCGGTTAAGCCCATGAAGGTCTCGGCCTGGCCGCCCAGCGCGGTGCCCAGGCGCGTAATTTCGGCCAGGCCGCGCGTGATCAGCGCGGCGCGGGCATTCAGGCCCAGGCCCAGGCCGTCGGCCACGCCGGTGGCAATCGCCAGCACATTTTTGACTGCACCACCCACTTCCACGCCGACCAGGTCTGCGCTTGAATAGACGCGCACGTTGCCTCCATGGACGGCAGCCACCACGCTGTCGCGCAGCTGGCTCGAGGTAGACGCGATGGTCAGCGCGCACGGCAGGCCGCGCGCCACTTCCTGCGCGAACGATGGGCCGGACAGGGCGCCGCCAGCGACACCGTCGCCAAGCTCTTCGCGCACGATCTGGTGCGGCAGCAGGCCGGTGTCGTATTCGAACCCCTTGCACAGCCATACCACGTGGGCGATGTTGTGGGGTTTCAGTTGTTTCAATAACGGCCGCAAGCCGGCCACCGGGCAGGCCGCGATCAGCAGGCCGTCGGGGCCAGCCGGGTGGGCCAGCGCCGCCTCGAAATCGGCTGCCACGTGCAGGCGTTCGGGAAACGGGTGGCCGGGCAGGTAATCGGTGTTCTCGCGCGCTTCGCCCATGGCGTGCAGGGCGGCGGCATTGCGGCCCCACAGCAGCACGTCGTGGCGCTGGGCCAGTGCCATGGCGACAGCCGTGCCCCAGGCGCCAGCGCCCAGCACGGTAACCTTGCGGGTGCCGGCTACTGCGGTTTGTTGAGCGGGAATCATACGCCCCAGATATCGGCGTTCTTGACGTAGCCGGTCACGCCGTCTTTATGGCGGACCTTGAGCCAGCCGCCGGCGGCGGTGTCCAGCACTTCGAGCAGCACGCCCTTGTCGGCGATAAAGGCCGCAGTGGCGGCGTCGTCCGGGGTGCTGCGTACTTTGAGGTTGGCGGCGCGCACGATGACGTTGCGCTTGCCGGTGAGGCTGCGCGCTTCGGTCCAGGCCATGTCGCCGTTGATATCGCGGACCTTGATCCATTCGCCATAGGTGAGCACGACTTCGAGCGGGGCGCCGCGAGGCACCACGAACAGTTTGCCACCCTTGGTGGAAGGCGCGTCGTACAGCACCGCAGGCGCGGCGCCCACCGTTTTGAAGTCGTATGCCTGGCCGGCGGCAGCGGCCAGCGTCATGGCCAGGGCGGCGATCAAACGGGGAAATGTCATTGCAAACCTTGTCTGGTGAAACAGCCGCCGGCAGAGTCGCCGGCGGCGGATGCTACGAATTGCTTAGTGCGTGGTGGTGCCATCGGCAGCTGGTGCGGCAGCGGCGGCTTCAGCCACGGCTTGCAGGCGCTGCTGGTAGAACACTTCGAAGTTGATCTCGGCCAGGTGCACTGGCGGGAAGCCGGCACGGGTGATCACGTCGGCGATGTTGGCGCGCAGGTATGGATACACGATGTTCGGGCAACCGATGCCCAGCAGCGGGTCCAGCTGGTCGGCTGGAATGTTACGGGCTTCGAAGATACCGGCTTGCTTGCCTTCGACCAGGAAAGCGACCTTGTCGTTGACCTTGGCGGTCACGGTGATGGTCACGGTCGATTCGAAGATGCCTTCGGCCAGTGGCTCGGCGCCGACGTCCAGGGCGACTTCGATGCTTGGCGCTTCCTGCTCCAGGAAGATAGCTGGCGAGTTCGGTTGTTCCAGCGACATGTCTTTCAGGTAGACGCGTTGGATTTGGAATACTGGTTGCAGATTTTCTTCAGACATGGAGCGCTTTCGTTATGGTGAACAAGAACGGCCGTAGCCGTTCAATATAAGTTGTGCTTGGTATGGGCAATGCTACAGCTCAAATCAACGCGAAGGCAATTGTATCAAAACCATCATCGCAACCAAGACTTTCTGGCCCGGCGTTGTATTTGGTCTCGCAGTTGACTGAAAAGTTCAATCAGCCGTTGAGCAGGGGCGTCAGTTTGCCGGCCTGGTCCAGTGCATACAGGTCGTCGAAGCCGCCGACGTGGGTGTCGCCGATGTAAATCTGCGGCACGGTGCGGCGGCCGGTTTTTTCCATCATCAGCATGCGTTGCTGCGGATCGAGGTCCACGCGGACTTTTTTCAGGTCGGTCACGCCCTTCGCTTCCAGCAACCGTTCGGCGCGGATGCAATAGGGGCATACGGCGGTGGTGTACATCGTCACTTCGGCAGTCATCATGCTTCCTTCCAGTTATTTGGCTTGCGGTTTCGCCGGCGTTTTCGCCAGCGATGGCTTGGCCTGTGCGGGCTTTGCCAGCGGCAGGTTGGCTTTTTTCCACGCGGCAATACCGCCATCGAGGGTCACCACGGCGGTGAAACCGGCCTTGGTGAGCTTGCTGGCGGCGGTGGACGCGCGCATGCCGCCAGTCTGGCACACAACGACCATGGTACGGCTTTTGAACTTGTCCAGTTCGCCGATGCGCTGGTCGAATTCGGCAAACGGGATGTTCTTCGCGTCCGGCAGGTGGCCGAGCGCGAAGTCTTTCGCCTCGCGTACATCTACAATGGTGGCCTTGCTGCGATTAATCAAGAGCGTCACGTCGGCCGGGTTGGCGCGCTTGCCGCGCTGGGTCAGCATCGGGAACAGCAGGGCGCCGCCGGAAACGAGCACCACGGCGATCAGGAAAATATTGTCAATGAAGAATTTCACAGGGTTCCAATGGTTTAAATGAATCCGCGCATTATAAAATAGAAGCAGCGATCGTTCTTACTCACCTTTCTTTGAAGATTATTCACATGTACAAAATCGTATTCATGCGCCATGGCGAATCCACCTGGAACTTGTCGAACCGCTTTACCGGCTGGACCGACGTCGATCTGACCGAAAAAGGCATCAACGAAGCCAAGGCCGCCGGCAAAGTGCTCAAGGAGTCGGGCTTTACCTTCGACCTGGCGTACACCTCGGTACTGAAGCGCGCCGTGCGCACGCTGTGGCTGGCGCTGGACGAAATGGACATGATGTATGTGCCGATCAAGAACGACTGGCGCCTCAATGAGCGTCACTACGGCGCCCTGCAAGGCCTGGACAAGGGCGAAACCGCCGCCAAGTACGGCGACGAGCAAGTGCTGGTCTGGCGCCGCAGCTACGACACGCCGCCACCAGCGCTCGAAGTCTCCGACGACCGCGTCTCGTACAACGACCCGCGCTACGCCGGCCTGTCGAAAGAACAGATTCCGCTGACCGAATGCCTGAAAGACACCGTGGCCCGCGTGGTACCGGTGTGGGACGAGGACATCGCCCCGGCCATCCGCGCCGGCAAAAAAATCATCATCTCGGCCCACGGCAACAGCTTGCGCGCACTGATTAAGATGCTCGACGGCATCAGCGACAACGACATCGTCGGCCTCAACATCCCGAACGGCCAGCCGCTCGTGTATGAACTGGACGCCGACCTGAAACCGATCCGCCACTACTACCTCGGCGACGCCGACGCCATCGCGGCAGCGCAAGCGGCAGTGGCCAACCAGGGCAAGGCCAAGTAATTTGTCTTCTTCCAAGCTTAGTAATAACTGGCGCGGCGCCTGTGCCGCGCTGCTGGTCACCGCCTCGTTGGCAACTTCGATGGCGGTCCCGGTGGCGCACGCCGCGCCGGGCAAGCCGACCGAGCGCAGCAAGCAAAAGGCGCTGGCCGAGGCCGAACGCGCGAGCTTGCAGCAAAAACTCACCGCCCTCAAGAAAGACATCGGCAAGACCGAGAGCGCCAAGGAAGACGCGGCCGATACCCTGGCCGAATCGGAAGCGGCGATTTCGGACGCCAACCGCGCCCTGCGCGACTTGCAGCAAGAGCAGAACGATACCAACAGCAAGCTGACCGCGCTTGGCGCCGAGCGCGAGCGCCTGAGCGTGACCGTCAAGGACCAGCAACAGCAACTGGCGCAAATGCTGCGCCAGCACTACGTGGCCGGCAACGAGGACCGCATCAAGCTGCTGCTGTCCGGCGACAACCCGAACCGCATCAACCGCGACCTGCAAATGCTGTCGTACGTGTCGCAAGCACAGGCGAAATTGCTGGAAAGTTTGCGCACCAGCCTCAAGGCGGTCGAGGACAACCAGGCCGCCACCCAGAACGCCAAGGACGAACTGGGCGAGATCGCCCAGGAACAATTGCAGCAAAAGAGCAAGCTGGAGCAGGAAAAAGCACGCCGCGCGGCGCTGCTGGCCCAGCTCTCGAGCAAACTGGTGGCCCAGCGCAAGGAAGTCGGGAATGTCGAGCGCGACGAGCAGCGCCTCGGCGGCCTGGTCACGCGCCTGAACAAGCTGATCGAGGAGCAGGCGGCCGCTGCCGCTGCCGAAAAGCGCCGCCAGGAGCAACTGGCCGCCGCCCGCGCCGCCGCCAAGGCCAAGGCCGAAGCCGAGCAACGCGCGCTGGCCAAAGCCAGGGCGGCCGAAGCCGAGCGTCAGCGCCTGGCGCGCGCCGCTGCCGCCAGGGAGGCCGCGGCCAAGGCTGCCGCCACGGCCAACGCTGGCAAATCGGGCACCATCAAGCCGCAGCAACCAGCCACCCCGGTCACGCCGCCGCCCCCGGTCAAGCTCGATCCGATCGACGCCGACGAACCGAAAGTCGCTGCCACGCCGGTACCGCCGGAACCGAAGGAGCCGCCGGCCAGGGCCGCCGATATCGCACTGGCACCGGCGGCGCCGGCCGGCGCCTTTGCCAGCCTCAAGGGGCAGATGCGCGCGCCCGTGAATGGCCGCGTGGCGGCCAAATATGGCAGCAAGCGCGGCGACGGTCCGGCCTGGAAGGGCGTGTTCATCAAGGCGGCCGAAGGCGCCGAAATCCACACGGTGGCCGGTGGCCGGGTGGTGTTTGCCGAGTGGCTGCGCGGCTTCGGCAACCTGATCATTGTCGATCATGGCGGCCAGTACATGAGCATTTACGGCAACAACCAGTCGCTGCTCAAGCGTCCCGGCGACGTGGTCAAGGCCGGCGATGCGATTGCCAGCGTGGGCAACAGCGGTGGCAACGAAGAATCGGGGCTATACTTTGAGCTTCGCCTGCGCGGCGCGGCTTTCGATCCGTCGGGTTGGGTGAAGTTCTAAGGAAACCATGGCAAACAAGTTCAAGAGTATCAGTCTGATCGGTATCGGCATGGTGGCGGGCGTTGCCGCTTCCCTGCAATTTTCCGCCATTGCACAAAAAGTCACCGGCGCGCCATTGCCGCTGGCCGAATTGCGCCAGTTGTCCGATGTGTTCGGGCTGATCAAGACCGACTACGTGGAAAGCGTTGACGACAAGAAGCTCGTTACCGACGCCATCGCCGGCATGGTGTCCTCGCTCGATCCGCACTCGGTGTACCTTGATAAACGCGCGTTCCGCGAAATGCGCGACACCGTGTCCGGCAAGTTCGTCGGCATCGGCGTCGAGGTGAGCGCCGAAGACGGCTACATCAAGGTGGTGTCGCCGATCGAGGACACGCCTGCGTTCAAGGCCGGCATCAAGGCCGGCGACCTGATCACCCGCATCGACGGCACGCCGATCAAGGGCATGAACCTCGACGAGAGCGTGAAAAAGATGCGCGGCGAGCCCGGCTCCAAGGTTACTCTGACCCTGAGCCGCAAGGACGAGGACAAGCCGCTCACCATGACCATCACGCGCCAGGAAATCCGCGTGCAGAGCGTCAAGGGCAAGATCATCGAGCCGGGCTACGCCTGGCTGCGCATTTCGCAGTTCCAGGAACCCACGCTGGACGACATGGTCAAGAAGATCAATGAGCTGTACGCCAAGGAACCCAAGCTCAAGGGCCTGGTGCTGGACTTGCGCAACGACCCCGGTGGCGTGGTGCCGGGCGCCATCGGCGTCTCGGCCGCCTTCCTGCCGCGCGATGCGGCGGTGGTGTCCACCAACGGCCAGCTGGCCAGCGCCAAGGAAACCTTCTATGCCCGCCCCGAGTTTTATGCCCCGGGCGGCAAGGGCGACCCGCTGGCCAAGCTGCCGGCCGGCGTCAAGGATGTGCCGATCGTGGTGCTGGTCAATGCCGGGTCGGCGTCGGCGTCCGAAATCGTCGCCGGCGCGCTGCAGGATTACCAGCGCGCCACCATCATGGGCACGCAGACCTTCGGCAAGGGCTCGGTGCAAACCCTGCGCCAGCTGACCGCCGATACCGCCGTCAAGATCACCACCGCGCGCTACTACACGCCGAAAAACCGTTCGATCCAGGCGCGCGGCATCGTGCCCGACCTGATGGTCGATGAAACCGCCGAGGGCGATGGCTTGAACAGCCTGCGCATGCGCGAGTCGGACCTGCAAAAACACCTGGGCAACGACAAGGACCCGGCCGCCGAAGCCGCCGAGCAAAAGGCGCTCAACGCCCGCCGCGACAGCCTGGAAGAAGAACAGCGCCTGGTCGCACTGTCCAGGAAAATCAAGCCGGTCGAATTCGGCACCAAGGACGACTTCCAGTTGACCCAGGCATTGAACCATTTCAAGGGGTTGCCGGTCCAACTGTCCAAGGCGGAACCGATAGAGGCGCCGGGCGCGGCCAGTGGCGAAACAAAGTCTGACAGCAAGCTGGACAGCAAGCCGGACGCTAAAGCGGGCGACAAGCCGGCCAAGCCGGGCGACAAGTCCACCGACAAGCCTGCCAACAAGCCGAACGACAAGCCGCTGCAGCTGCCCAAGCCCAAGCCGGAAGCCGCCGCCCCGCAATCCTCACCCCTTCAGCCGGCCGCGCAATAAACGGCTGGCGGCCGAACATGAACGACGAGCAACTGCTGCGCTACTCGCGCCACATCCTGCTGGAGCAGATCGGCATCGAGGGCCAGCAGCGCCTGCTGGCGTCGCATGCGCTGGTGATCGGCGCCGGCGGCCTCGGATCGCCAGCGGCCATGTACCTGGCGTCGGCCGGGGTGGGCCACATCACCATCGTCGATGACGACGAGGTCGATCTGACCAACCTGCAGCGGCAAATCGCCCACACCACCGAACGCGTGGGCCAGTCCAAGGCGCTCTCTGCCCGCACCACCATGGCGCAGATCAATCCCGACATTCGCATCACCGCGCTGGCCGAGCGGGTGGACGATGCGCGCCTGGCGCAGCTGGTGGCGGCGGCCGACGTGGTGCTCGACTGCACCGACAATTTTGCCACCCGCCACGCGGTCAACCGCGCCTGCGTGGCGCAGCGCAAGCCGCTGGTGTCGGGCGCGGCGATCCGCTTCGACGGCCAGGTCAGCGTGTTCGATCCGCGCGGCGGCGACCAGCCGTGCTATTCGTGCCTGTTCCCGCAAGACCAGCAGTTCGAAGACGTGGCGTGCGCTGCCATGGGCGTGTTCGCGCCGCTGGTCGGCGTGGTTGGCGCCATGCAGGCGGCCGAAGCCCTGAAGCTGCTGTTGCACGTGGGCCAGTCGCTGGCCGGCCGGCTGCTGATGCTCGACGGCCTGTACATGGAATGGACCAGCATTGCCGTGGCCCGCAACGAGCATTGCCCCGTGTGCGGGCACCCCTGACACTCACCGGAGAAAACCGTCATGCTGAAACGCGCACTACCATTGGCCCTGGCTGCCGCCCTGCTGGCCCAAGGCGCCCATGCCGCCACAACCACGACTTTCCTCATCCTCAACGAAAGCAACAAGCAGATGGGCGAGCAGGTGGTCGAGCGCCAGGACGACGGCCGCACCACCGTGCGCTTTACCTACAAGAACAACGGCCGCGGTCCCGAGCTGACCGAACAATTCCGCCTCGGCCCCGACCTGTTGATGACCGAGTACCAGGTCAAGGGCAATTCCACCTTTGGCGCCGTGGTGGACGAGCGTTTTACGCGCCAGGGCAACGTGGCCGAATGGACCACCACCTCGGACCAGGGCCGCGCCACGCTGGCTGCGCCGGCCAGCTATGTGCCGCTCAACAGTTCGTTCGAGGTGGTGTCTGCCGCGATTACCGCGCTGGCCGCATCCAAAGACGGCAAGATCGCGCTGCTGCCTACCGGCACGCTGTCGCAAACCAAGCTGGAAACGGCGCAAGTGACCAATGCCAGGGGCGAAAAGCAGACCGTGCAGTTGCTGGCGCTGACCGGCATCGGCCTGTCGCCATCGTTCTACTGGGCCACCACGGGTGACCAGCCGCGCCTGTTCGCGGTGATCATCCCCGGCGCCCTGTCCATGCTCGAGCAGGGCTGGCAGGACGCCATTCCCGACCTGACCCGGCGTCAAAAAGCGGCCGAAGCGCAGATGCTCACCGATGTCGCCACCAGGCTGCAACACCCGCTCGATGGCTTGAGCGTAGTGCGCAACGCCCGCGTGTTCGACAGCGAGAAGGCCACCGTGGGCCAGCCTTCGGACATCTACCTGCTGCGCGGCCGCATTACCGCCGTGCTGCCGGCCGGCTCGCCCACGCGCGCGGCGAAAAACATCATCGACGCGGGCGGGCGCATCGTGCTGCCGGGCCTGTTCGACATGCACGGCCACGTCGACCGCTGGTCGGGCGCCCTGAACATCTCCACCGGCGTGACCAGCGTGCGCGACATGGGCAACGACAACGCCCAGCTGCAAGCGATGCTCGATGAAACCGCCGCCGGCAAGCTGCTGGCGCCGCAAGTGGTGCCCACCGGCTTTTTAGAGGGCGAAAGCCCGTACAGCGCCAGTGGCGGCTTCCTGGTCAAGGACCTCGAGGGCGCCAAGAACGCCATCGACTGGTACGCCCAGCGCGGCTACCCGCAACTGAAGATCTATAACTCGTTCCCGAAAGACATCCTGAAGGACACGGTGGCGTATGCCCACAGCCGTGGCATGCGCGTATCCGGCCATGTGCCGGCCGGCCTGCGCGCCCAGCAGGCGCTTGACGCCGGCTACGACGAAATCCAGCACATCAACCAGGTGATGCTCAATTTCTTCGTCAAGCCCGATACCGAAACCCGCAACCTGAACCGCTTCGTGCTGCCGGCCGAGAAAGTGGCCGACCTCGACCTCAACTCGAAGCCGGTCAAGGATTTCGTGGCGCAGCTGGCCAAAAAACAGATCTCGATCGACCCGACCCTGTCGGCGTTCGCCTTCCTCAAGCAGCGGGACGGCGACGTCAACGAGCCGTATGCCGATTTTGCCGACTACATGCCGCCCGACGTCAAGCGCGGTTTCTCGGTGGGCACCATGAAGATTCCGGCCGACAAGGTGCAGCGCTACGAAAAATCGTATGCCCGGATGGTCGATTTCGTCGGCGTGATGTACCGCGCCGGCGTGCCGATCGTGGCCGGTACCGACGATGTGCCGGGCTTTACCTTGCACTCGGAGCTGGCGCTGCTGGTCAAGGCCGGCTTGACGCCGGCGCAGGCGCTGCAGGTGGCCACCCGCAATGGCGCCCGCTACACCCGCACCAGCAACGACCGCGGCAGCATCGTGCCGGGCAAGCTGGCCGACCTGGTGCTGGTCGATGGCGATCCGACCACGGATATCCGCGACGTGCGCAAGGTGTCGGCGGTGATCACGCGCGGTTTCATCATTTACCCGAACCAGATCGACGCCGCGCTGGGCATCAAGTCGTTTGTCGAGACGGCGCCGCCGGTGGTGCAGCAATCGGCGCTGGCGGCCAGCTCGGGGCAGTCGGTGGGTGGCGGCGGCAACGACGGCGCGCTGCAACGGATCGAGGGCAGCGCCCGCAAGCACGATTGATGTCACGATTGTGACGCGTGCGTGACAGCACCGTGACCGCTGTGTTACCGGCACTCGGAAACCGGTAAAACAGCGTAAATACCGGCGCCGGTTAAGAGTTTTCTAAGCACCGGCGCGCAAAAATCGTGGTCGCGATCCGGTCGATGACCGTGTTTCGGCCTTATACTCTGCACTCACTAATTATTGCACCAGATTATGAAAAAGTTATCTCTTTCCCGACGCGCTGCCCGTGGCTTCACCCTGATCGAGATCATGGTGGTCGTGGTCATCATGGGTGTGCTGGCCGCGCTGGTCGTGCCCAAGCTGCTCAGCCGCACCGGCGAATCGAAAGTCGCCGCCGCCAAGGTGGACATCGCCACCATCATGCAGGCGCTCAAGCTGTACAAGCTGGACAACCAGCGCTACCCGACCACCGAGCAGGGCTTGCAGGCGCTGCGCGAAAAGCCCACCAGCGGCCCGGCCGCCAACGGCTGGAAAGCGGGCGGCTACATCGAGAAAACCCCGAAGGATCCATGGGGCGCGCCGTACCAGTACCTGTCGCCGGGCGTCAAGGGCGAGGTCGATGTGTACTCGCTGGGCGCCGACGGCCAGCCGGGCGGCACCGGCGACGATGCCGACATCGGTTCCTGGGACGAGTAAGCACCCGGTATTATTTTAAGGACACGCCCATGGTTGCGGGCCGCGCGCGTGGTTTCACGCTGATCGAACTGCTGGTGGTGATGGTTATCCTGGGCATTACCCTGGGGATCGTCTCGCTCAACGCCATGCCGGACCAGCGCCAGACCGTGCACCAGGAAGCCCAGCGCATTGCGCTGCTGCTGCAAATGGCGCGCGATGAGGCCATCGTGCGCAACCGCCAGGTGGCGTTCGAGGCCAGCAGCGACGGTTACCGCTTTTTGATCCGCAACGGCCGCCAGTGGGACGTGGCGGTGCAGGACGACCTGCTGCGTGCGCGCGAGTTCAAGCGCGGCCCCTACACCCTGCTGCTCGACCCGCAACCCAATTTTCAGCAAGGCGTGATGCGCATCGTGTTTGGCCGCGAACCGGTGGACAAGCCGTTCGTGCTGACCATGGCCAGCAATGACGGCAGCAGCGTGGCCATCCGCGCCGATGGCGTCGGTCACTTTACGGTGGATTGACCATGCGCCGCTCTCCAGCTAATTCCTCCGGCTTTACCCTGCTCGAAGTGCTGGTCGCCCTGGTGATCGTGGGCACCGCGCTGGGCGCCTCGCTGCGCGCCGTGGGCAGCCTCACCCAGAACAGCGCCGGCCTGCGCGCCTCGATGATGGCCACGTGGTCGGCCGAGAACCGGCTGGTGCAACTGAGCCTGGCCCGCACCTATCCGGCCATCGGCAAGCAAACCTTCGAATGCCCGCAGGGCGACCTCAAGCTGATGTGCGAGGAGGCCGTGATCGCCACGGCCAATCCGCGTTTTCGCCGGGTGGAGGTGAGCGTGTACGACCAGGCCAACCCGGAACGCCGCATCATCAAGCTGGCGCAGGTGCTCAGTCCATGATGCCGCAGTCGATGCCGAAGCTCCGGCCGCGCCCGCGCGGCTTCACCCTGATCGAGTTACTTGTTGCAATCACCATCCTGGCGTTTGTGGCGGTGCTCGGTTGGCGCGGGCTCGACGGCATCATCCGCTCGCGCGATGCGCTGACCACGGAAATGGCCTACACGCGTGGCTTGCAACTGGCGTTTGCCCAGCTGCAAAGCGACTTGTCCAGCCTGGCCAACTCCAGCTATCTGAATCGCCGGCCGATGATCGCGGCCGAGAACGATCGCATCACGCTGGTACGCATGGCGATGCTGGAAAATGAACCTACGCGGCTGCTGGTGGTCTCATACCGGGTACGCGACGATGGCGTGCTGGTGCGCCGCGAGTCGAACGCCACCCGCGACCTGCGCGAGCTCGACACCCTGTGGCAGGCTGCGCTGAGCGATACCGGCACGTCCGCCAGCGTAGCCTTGCAGTCGGGCGTGCAGGCGATGACCATGCGCTACTGGGCCGACAACCAGTGGCTGCCGGCCAGCGGCACCGCGCCCGTCAGCGGCACCGGCATGCCGACCGGGCTGGAAGTGACGTTGATGGTGCGCGGACAGGAAGTGCCGCTGGTGAAATCCTACCTGCTGGGGGAACTGTGATGGCCGGCCGCCCCCGCCAACTCCTGCGCCAGCGCGGTGTCGCGGTGGTGACCGCGCTGCTTTTGACCACGCTGGCGGTGACCATCGTGGCCAGCCTGTTCTGGCAGCAGCAGGTGCAGGTGCGTTCGATGGAAAACCAGCGCCTGCAATTCCAGACGCGCTGGATCGTGCGCGGCGCACTGAGCTTGAGCAGGCTGATCCTGCAGGTGGACTTCTTCAGCAAGGGCGGCTTGACCATTGAAAACGGCATCTGGGCCCAGCCGCTCGAAGAAACCAGGATCGACGATTACATCGAACGCGAACAGCGCGAGAGCGAGAATTTCAATGCCACGCTGTCCGGCCAGATTGTCGATGCGCAGTCGCGTTACAATCTGACCAATCTGTCAGAGGGCCGCGTGATCAGCCCGACCGATGTGGCGATGTTCGAGCGCCTGCTGACCCAGTTGCAGCTCAACCCCAGCCTGGCGCTGCCGCTGGCCAGGCAGGTGGCAAGCTCGCAGCCAGCGCCCACGCCGGCGACCGGCGCAGGTACTGGCACCAGTACTGGAACTGAAACCGGCACCGGCACCGGTAGCACGACTGCGGCGCAGTCGGGCGCGAGCGGCGGCACGGAGCCGATGGGGCTGGTGCGGGTGGACGATTTACTGTCGGTGAGCGGGTTCACGCCGCAGGCGATGGAGCGGCTGCGGGACTTTTTGATCATCCTGCCGCAGCGCACCGAGCTCAACGTCAACACGGCGCCGCCGGAATTACTTGCTGCGCTGTCGCCCAATCTGCCGTTGGCCGATGCCAACGTGATGGTGAACGCGCGCAAGCGCGGCGGGTTTTACCGTGATACGGCAGACTATACGAACCTGCCGCAACTCGGAACGGCCAATCGTAAGCCTGTGCAAGGGTTGCTTTTCGGTGTGAAGAGCAATTTCTTTTTGGTCTACAGCCGGGTGCGGCTGGACCGGGCGGCGCTCGATGCGGTGTCGCTGCTGCAGCGGAACCCTACTTCCGGGCAGAGCACGGTGTTGTGGATACGGGAAAACGAGAACGGCGATCAACGAAAGCGAGAATTTTGACTACTTTATTTATCCGCTACCCGGCCAAGGCCAGCGTCGACAGCGGCGCCGCGCAGACCTGCGCATTCGCGCTGGTGGCCGACGGCGGCGCCGTGCAACAGCAGGGCAACGCACCGCTGGGCAACCTGGGCGCCATGGTGGCGTCCGCGCGCCGCGTGACCTTGCTGCTGGCCGCGTCCGACGTCACCCTGCTGCGCGTGAAAACCCCGCCGCTGGCGCCCGCGCGCCTGAAGGCGGCGCTGCCGGCGCTGGTGGAAGAACACGTGCTGGGCGATGTCGCCGACTGCGTGCTGGCCGCGTCCGGTAACGGTCCCGACGGCCTGCGCACGGTGGCCGTGGTGCAGCGCGCCTGGCTCGAGGTGCTGGTCAAGGCGCTGATCGCCCAGGGTGCGCACAGCGTGTCGGCGGTGCCGGCGCAGTTGTGCCTGCCGTTCCAGCCCGGCTCTGTTTCCGCCAGCCTGCAGACCAACGATGCCGGTTTCGAATTGACCATGCGCCGCGACCAGTTCGACGGCCTGGGCCTGACCCTGCCGGCGCAGCCGTCGGCCGCGCTGCACACGGTGCGCGCGCTGGCCGGCGCCGAGCCGGTCACGCTGTACCTGCCGGCCGACGAGATCGAGCGCTTCGCGCCGCTGCTGGTGGACGTCAACCAGAACGGCGACAGCCTGACGCTGGAAGAAGACCGCTGGGAGCACTGGGTGGCGTCGGCCCGTGCCGCCGGCCTCGACCTGGCGCCGGCGCTCGGCGCCTCGGGCGCCGCCGCGCGCGAGTGGCGCCGCTGGCGCTGGCCGCTGCGCCTGGCCGCGCTGGCGCTGCTGGTCAACGTGGTGGGCCTCAATATCGATTACCTGGGCCAGAAGCGCGACCTAGCCGCCGTCGAGCAATCAATGGCGCAGGCGTTCCAGTCGGCGTATCCGAACCAGCCGCTCAGTGTCGATCCGATCCGGCAAATGCGCCAGAACGTGGAGCGCGCCAAGGGCGGCGACGGCCAGGCGCCAAACGACAGCTTCGTGGCGCTGTCGGTGGACGTGGGCGAAGTACTGGCCACGCTGCCCAGGCGCGACGTGGTCGCCAGCATCGATTACCGGGAACGCGCCTTGCAGGTCAAGGTCAAACCCAATATGGTCGATGGCGCCGCCATGGCGCAGGTGCGCGCCGCGCTGGAAGCGCGCCAGCTGGAGCTGTCGGAAACCACGCCGGGCACCTGGCAGATCCGCCGCAAGGCCACCCCCAAACCATCGGCGAAGGCATGAGCAGCATGAGTAACATGAGCAAGTTGCAACAGAAACTGCAAGACGCCCGCGGCCGCGCCGCCACTTTCTGGCTGGCGCGCACCGAGCAGGAGCGCAAGTTCCTGGCGGTGGGCGGCGTGGTGCTGGGCCTCGGCCTGTTCTACGGCGTGCTGCTCGACCCGGCGCTGACCGGGCGCGCCCGGCTGGCCACCGAATTGCCGCTCAAGCGCCAGCAGGCCGCCGAAATGCAATCGCTTGCGCGCGAAGCGGTGGCGCTGCGCGGCCAGACCAGTGTCGCCCCGCCAGCGATGACGCGCGAAAGCCTGGCGGCCAGCATGGCGGCGCAGGGCCTCGGTTCGCCCACGGTGAACATCACCGGCGAGTACGCCAAGGTCCAGCTCACCAACGTGCCGTTCGCGGCGGTGGTGACCTGGCTGGAAACGGCGCGGATGGACAGCCGCATCGCCGTGCAGGACGCCAATTTTGTCGCGCAGGACGTGGCTGGCATGGTCAACGGCAATATCACCTTGCGCCAGAGCCTGCAATGACGATCTTCCCGAAAGCCCGTCCGTGAAGCGCGCCCTGCTGTGGGTGGCCACCTGCGTGCTCAGCGTGCTGTTGACGCTGGCTATTTTCTTCCCCGCCGCCTGGCTCGGTTCGCTGGTCGAACAGCGCACCGGTGGGCGTTTGACCCTGGGCGACGCGCAGGGTACGCTGTGGCGCGGTTCCGCCTTCATCGGCGGCGCGGCCGGCGGCAATGGCCCGGTCACGCCGCTGCTGCCGGGACGGTTTACGTGGACCATCTCGCCGCTGGCGCTGATCGGCATGGTCGATCTGCGGTTGGAGAACCCGGAGGCGCTGGCGCAGCCGGTCACCTTCAAGGGCAACTGGTCGCAGTGGCAACTGAGCGCGTCGGCGCTGCTGCTGCCGGCCGAGGGCCTGTCCGGGCTCGGCGCGCCGCTCAATACGCTGGCGCCGAGCGGCAGCATGCGCCTGTCGTGGACCGGGCTCGAGCTGGTGCTGGACAAACAACAGATCGCCATCAACGGCCGCACCACGCTGGAGATGACGGACATGTCGTCGCGGCTGGCGCCGGTGCGCCCGCTCGGCAGTTATGCGCTGGCGCTCGACTGGCGCGGCCAGCAGGCGGCGCTCACGCTGAGTTCCGTCAAAGGTCCCCTGCTGCTCAGCGGCAGTGGCAACCTGAACCGTGGCCGCCTGAATTTTTCCGGGCAGGCCGAAGCAGCACAAGGATACGACGACGTTCTGGCCAACCTGTTGAGTTTGCTAGGCCAGCGCCGTCCCGGTAGTGACCGCACCATCATCGCTTTAGAGTTCCATTCTTAAAAGTTCAGCCCCATGAAAAAACAGAGCCCAACCCAACTTCCCGCGCTGCGTCGCCTGAACGCTGCTGCGATGCTGTGCTGTGCGCTGGTGGCGCCTGCCGCCACGGCGCTGCTGCCGGGCGTCGCGCACGCCGCCAAGGCCGCCGCCGGCAGCGGTAACGATGACGCCGCCGCGCTCAATTTTGTCGGCGCCGACATCGAATCGGTGATCAAGGCCGTGGGCCACTACACCAACATCACCTTCGTGATCGACCCGCGCGTCAAGGGCACGTTGACGCTGGTGTCGGAAAAATCGATCACCAAGTCGCAGGCGTTCAGCCTGCTGACCTCGGCGCTGCGCCTGCAGGGCTTTGCGGTGGTGAGCGGCGACGGCTACGCCAAGGTGGTGCCGGAGGCGGACGCCAAGCTGCAATCGTCGCCCACGCAAGTGGGCTCGGCGCCCACCCAGATCAAGGGCGACCAGATCGTCAGCCAGATCTTCCAGCTCAACTACGAGTCGGCCAACAACGTGGTCACCGTGTTGCGCCCGCTGATTTCGCCCAACAACACCATCAACGCCAACCCCGGCAACAACACGGTGGTGATTACCGACTACGCGGACAACCTCAAGCGCCTGGCGAAAATCATCGCCGCGCTCGACGCACCCGCCACGGCCGACCTCGACGTGATCCCGGTGCGCTACGCGATTGCCAGCGACCTGGCCGCCATGATCAACAAGCTGATGGATGCCAGCGGTGGCGGGGCTGCCGCTGGCGGTGGTGATGCCGGCCGCGTCAATGTGCTGGCCGATCCGCGCACCAATTCGCTGGTGCTGCGGGCGCCGTCGCTGGCGCGCGCCAACCTGGCCAAGTCGCTGATCGCCAAGCTCGACCAGCCTACCCAGGAGCTGGGCAATGTCCACGTGGTGTACCTGAAAAATGCCGAGGCCGTCAAGCTGGCGCAAACCCTGCGTTCGCTGGTATCGGGCGACACGTCCAATCCCAACCAGAACAGCGGCGGCACCAGCAATAGCAGCGGCCAGGGCATGAACAACAATTCGTTCGGCGGCCAGAGCAGCAACACCGGCAACAACTCTGGCTCGGGCAGCAACACCGGCGGCACCAATGGTCCCACCAACCCTCTGCTGACCGGCAATAACAACCAGCAGCAACAGGGCGGCGGTGGCCAGGCCGGCTTCATCCAGGCCGACGCCACCACCAATACCCTGATCATCACCGCGCCCGAATCGATCTACCGCAACTTGCGCGCCGTGATCGACCAGCTCGACGTGCGCCGCGCCCAGGTGTACATCGAATCGCTGATCGTGGAAGTGTCGTCCGACAAGGCGTCAGAGTTCGGCGTGCAGTGGCTGGGCGCCACCGGCGACGCCAACAGCAAGTACCGGCTGGGCGGTTTGCAGTCGTCGAGCGTGGCCGGCGCCAACAACAACATTCTCGGCGTGGCGCAGGCGCTCAGCAATACGTCCACCGCCACGGCTGCCAACCTGCCCGGCGCCGGCCTGACCGTGGGCATCTTCAAGCAGGTTGCCGGCGGCCTGGGCCTGGGCGTGCTGGCCCGTTCGCTGGAGTCGGACGGCAATGCCAACGTGCTGTCCACGCCGAACATGATCACGCTCGACAATGAACTGGCCACCATTTCGGTCGGCCAGAACGTGCCGATCCTGACCGGCCAGTTCACCACCACCTCGGGCACTAACACCAACCCGTTCCAGACCATCGACCGCAAGGAAGTGGGCCTGACGCTCAAGGTGCGGCCGCAAATTTCGGAAGGCGGCACCATCAAGCTGGCGATTTACCACGAGACCTCGAGCGTGGACCAGTCGACCCTGTCCGCCGCAGCCGGCATCACCATCAACAAGCGCGTGATCGAAAACAACGTGGTGGCCGACGACGGCCAGATCATCGTGCTGGGCGGCCTGATCGAAGACACCGAGGGTGACAGCGTCGATAAAACCCGTGGCCTCGGCGATATCCCGATCCTGGGCAACCTGTTCAAGTACCAGAAGCGGTCGCGCAAGAAAACCAATTTGATGGTGTTCCTGCGCCCGGTCGTGATCCGCAGCAAGGAGCAGAGCACCAGCCTGGCCACCGACCGCTACGACTACATGCGCGGCGCCCAGGAGGCGATCAAACCGCCGGACAGCATCCTGGTCAAGGACCTGGGCCAGCCGATGCTGCCGAATATGCAGAGCGGCCAGCCGACCGCCAGCGGTACGCTGGCGCGGCCGATCCAGACCGTGCCGTCGCAAGTTGTGCCGGGCCGCGCCGAGAATCTCGTGCCGCAGCCGCCGGGGCAGCCACAAGCGCAGCCGCAGCTGCCGCAGCCGCTCTATCAACCGCAGCCGCAACAATGATGGAACGCCTGCAATGAACAACCTTTTGCCCTTCGCCTTTGCCCGCGATTACGTGGTGCTGGCGCAGCCGAGCGATACCGCCGAGAACACGGTGGACGTGCTGGTGTGCGGCGCCACCGCGCCGGCCGCCATTGCCGAGGTGTCGCGCCGGTTCGGCCGCATCCAGCTCAAGAACCTCACCCGCGCCGACCTCGAGATCGCCATTGCCACCGCGTACGCGGGCGCCGGCGGCAACGCCTCGATGGTGGCCGACGAGTTCGACGCCAACCTCGATCTGACCAAGCTGCTGCAGGACGTCCCGGCCATTGAGGATTTGCTCGAATCGTCCGACGATGCCCCGGTGATCCGCATGATCAATGCGCTGCTCACGCAAGCACTGCGCGACAGCGCGTCCGACATCCACATCGAGCCGTTTGAGCAGACCTCGGTCGTGCGCTTCCGCGTTGACGGCGCGCTGCGCGACGTGGTGCGCCCGCGCAAGGCGATCCATGGTTCCTTGATTTCGCGTATCAAGATCATGGCCCAGCTCGACATTGCCGAGAAGCGCTTGCCGCAGGACGGCCGCATCACCTTGCGCATTGGCGGCAAACCGGTCGATGTGCGCGTCTCCACCTTGCCGACCGGCCACGGCGAGCGCGCCGTGCTGCGTCTGCTGGACAAGGAGGCAGGGCGCCTCGATCTGAACCACCTGGGCATGAGCGCGACCATGCTGCCCAAGTTCGACGCGCTGATCAACCAGCCGCACGGCATCGTGCTGGTGACCGGTCCGACCGGCTCCGGCAAGACCACCACGCTGTACGCGGCGCTTTCGCTGTTGAACGCCAGCACCACCAACATCATGACGGTGGAAGACCCGATCGAGTACGACCTCAATGGCGTAGGCCAGACCCAGGTGAACGCGCGCATCGACATGACTTTTGCCAAGGCCCTGCGCGCGATCCTGCGCCAAGACCCGGACGTGATCATGATCGGCGAGATCCGCGACCTGGAAACCGCGCAGATCGCGGTGCAGGCATCGCTTACCGGCCACCTGGTGCTGGCCACCTTGCACACCAACGACGCCGCCGCTGCCGTCACCCGTCTGTTGGACATGGGGATCGAACCGTTCCTGCTGTCGTCGTCGCTGCTGGGTGTGCTGGCCCAGCGCCTGGTGCGCAAACTCTGCGGCCACTGCAAGAGCTTTGACGGCCACCTGTGGCAGCCGGTCGGCTGCGAGCATTGCGGCCATACCGGCTATACCGGCCGGGTGGGCGTGTACGAATTCCTCGAAACGACCGAGCAGATCCGCGCGCAAATCCACAACCGCGCGTCGGAAGCGGAGGTCAAGGCCGCTGCGGTCGCCAGCGGCATGATCACCATGCGCGAGGACGGCGAGCGCTGGCTGGCCAGCGGTGTCACCACCCAGGCCGAGCTGCTGCGCGTGACGAAAGACTAAGATGCCAGCATTCCGTTACGAAGCCGTCGATGCCGGCGGCGCCACCAAGAAAGGCGTGCTCAACTCGGACAGCGCCCGCTCGGCGCGCGCCGAGCTGCGCACGCTGGGCCTGGTGCCGCTCAAGGTGGACGCGATTGCCGCCCAGGTCGATGCGGCCGGCGTGGCCAAGCGCCGCGGCTTTGGCGAGCGCCTGTCCACCACCGAGCTGGCGCTGTTTACGCGCCAGATGGCCAGCCTGCTCGAAGCGGGGCTGCCGCTCGAACAGGCGTTCACCGCGCTGCTGGAACAGGCCGAACGTGCGTACTTGCGCGACCTGATCGCCTCGATCCGCGCCGAGGTGATCGGCGGCGCCGCGCTGTCCGATGCCCTGAGCCGCCACCCGCGCGACTTCGCCGAAATTTACCGGGCGCTGGTCGCCTCGGGCGAGCAGATCGGCCAGCTCTCGCGCGTGCTGTCGCGCCTGGCCGATTACATCGAGCGCCGCAATGCGCTGGTGCAAAAGGTGCGCCTGGCGTTCACCTATCCGGCGATCGTGACCGTGGTGGCGTTTGCCATCGTGATCTTCCTGCTCACCTACGTGGTGCCGCAGATCGTTTCGGTGTTTGCCAATACCAAGCAAAAACTGCCGCTGCTCACCGTCGTCATGCTGGCCATTTCCGACTTCGTGCGCAACTACGGCATCGTGGTGGCGATCGCGCTGATCGGCGCCTGGTTCGCCTGGCGCCGGGCGCTGGAAAATCCGTCGCTCAAGCGGCGCTGGCACACCTGGCTGCTGACCGCGCCGTTGTACGGCAAGTTCGAGCGCAGCCTGAACACGGCGCGCTTTGCCAGCACGCTGGCGATCACCACCGGCTCCGGCGTGCCGATCCTGCGCGCGCTGGAAACCAGCCGCGACACCCTGTCCAATGTCGCCATGCGCGAACTGGTGGAGGAGGCCAGCGACGCCGTGCGCGAAGGCGTGAGCCTGGCGCGGTCGCTGTCGGCCCAGCGCCACTTCCCGCCCATGCTGGTGCACATGATCCGCGCCGGCGAAATCACCGGCGAGCTGCCGGCCATGCTGGACCGTGCCGCTGCCGCCCAGGAAGCCGACCTCGAGCGTCGCACGCTCACCATCGCCGGCCTGCTCGAACCCGCGCTGATCCTCGCCATGGGCGTGGTCGTGCTGCTGATCGTGCTGGCGGTGCTGATGCCTATTATTGAAATCAACCAGCTTGTGCGCTGACCCGGAAAGACCGTTATGAAGCGTTTGCCCCTGTTTGTTACCGTCCTGGCCGTGGCGCTGTTGTCGGCGTCGCTGGCCTACTGGGTGCTGCAGTTTAACCAGCCCCGCCAGCGCGCGATTGCCGCGCCGCCACCGGCGCCGCCTGCCGCCCTCAACCTCGATGCCGCCAAGGGCCTGTTCGGCGGCCAGATCACGGTGGCCGCCGCCAGCAACTACCAGCTCAAGGGCGTGGTGGCGGCGGTTGGCAGCGGCAACGGCCGCGACAGCGCCGCCATCCTGGCAATGGACAACCAGCCCGCCCAAGCCTACGGCCTGGGCCGTGAAGTGTCGCCCGGCGTGACGGTCAAGGAAATCCATCCGAAGTTCGTGCTGCTGTCCGAAGGCGGCGCCATCAAGCGGGTGGACCTGCCCAGCGATGCCGGCGCCACCAGCACCGCGCCGGCGCTGCCGGCAATCCAGCCGGTGCAGACGCCGCCACCGGCCATGCCGGCGCCGCAGGTGCAAATGCAGCCGGCACCGGCCATGCAACCGCCCGGCACGGTGCCGCCGGCGGCCGGCCAGCAAAATCCCCGGCCCCAGAACAACCCTGGCGTCCCCGGCAACACCAATAACCCCAACACGCCCAACAACCCCAACGCGATCGGCCCGGTCCCCGGCTTCGGCCGCCAACAATGAACCGGGTTCATCCGATGACAGGTTTTCGCCTCCTGGCCGCAGCTTTGTGCTGCGGCTTTTTCTTGTCCGCGACGGTTGCTGGCGCCGCCGGCGCCGCGCCGCAGCACACTGCCAACGCCAACGCCAACGCCAACGCCAACGTCAACGCCAATAGCAGCGTCAGCCGCAGCCCCAGCCAAAGTAGCAGCGGCGGTTCCGACGCACCGGTAGTTCCCGGCCCGGCGCTGCCTGCCACGCCTGTGGCGTCAACGGTCCGTCCCAAGATAGCGCTGGTACTTTCGGGCGGCGGCGCGCGCGGCTTCGCCCACATCGGCGTGCTCAGGGCTCTGCAGGAATTGCGCGTGCCGGTCGATATCGTGGTGGGGACCAGCATGGGCAGCGTGGTTGGTGGCGCCTACGCTGCCGGCAGCTCGGTCGAGCAACTGGAGTTGCTGGTGCGCCGTACCGACTGGGCGGCCGTGGTGGCCGACCGCCCGCCGCGCGATGAGCTGGTGTTCCGCCGCCGCGAGGAAGATTTATTGCTGCCCTCGCGCATCGAGCTGGGCGCCAAGTGGGACGGCGTAACCCTGCCGCCGGCGGCTGCCGGCAACGAGGCGCTGGAGCTGGCCTTGACGCGGGTACTGCCGCACGGCGCGCGCGACAAGCCGGTCAACCTGCTGCAACTGCCGTTCCGCTCGGTGGCGTCGGACCTGGTGACGGGAGAATTGGTCGAGCTGTCCGACACGCCGCTGTTCCTGGCCATGCGCGCGTCGCTGGCGGTGCCAGGCGTGTTTGCGCCGGTGCGCATCAAGGACCGGCTGCTGGTCGATGGCGGCCTGGTGCGCAACCTGCCGGTGGACGTGGCGCGCGAGATGGGCGCCGACATCATCATTGCCGTCAACGTCGGCACGCCGCTGGCGCAGGAGAAGGAACTGGTCAGTGCGGTGAGCGTGGCGCAGCAGATGCTGCAAATCCTTACCGAGCAGAACGTCCAGCGCTCGCTCAAGGAACTGCGGCCCGACGACATCCTGCTGGCGCCCGACCTCGGCGGCATCGGCTTTCTCGACTTTACCCGCCACGACCGCGCCATGCGGGCGGGCGAGGCGGCGGTGCGCGCCATGAGTGACAAGCTGGTCGGCCTGGCGCTGCCCGAGGGGCAGTACGCAGCGTATGAATTGAGCCGGCTGTCGGCGCCGGTGCCGATCGACCAGCCGATGCGCCTGGCCAAACTCGAGGTTGCGCCGAGCGGCCACATCAACCCCACCGAACTGGCCGTGCAGTCAGGCTTGAAAGTCGGGCAGATGGTCACCGGCGAGCAGGCCCAGCGCGCTGGCAATTCGCTGTTCGGGCGCGGCGACCTGGCACGGGTGGAAACCGAGGTGCGCGACGATGGCGATGGCCGCAGCGTGCTGATCAAGCCGACCGAGGCCGACTGGGCCCGCAGCCGCCTGCGCGTGGGGCTCGAATTCAGTAGCGATTCGCACGACAACAACACCTTCCAGTTCAAGTTCATGCACGTGCTGTCGTCGGTCAACGACTGGGGCGCGGAGCTGCGCACGGTGGTCAACCTTGGCACCCAGCGCGCGTTCGGCACGCAGTTCTGGCAACCGCTGGGCGCGGGCTCGCAATGGTACGTGGCGCCGTCGCTGCAACACGGCATCGTCACGCGCGACATCTTCGACAGCAGCGGCTTGCGCCAGGCGCGCTACGGCTACAATGCCCACAGCGCCACCTTTGCGATCGGCCGCCAACTGAGCCGCTGGGGCGACCTGCGCTACAGCGTGTCGCGCCAGCGCGCCAACTACCAGCAAACCATTCCCTACCAGTCGCAGAGCACCAGCGACCGCGAAACCGTGCGTGCACTGTCGTACAGCGTGGACAGCCTCGACACGATTGCCTTTCCCACCCGGGGCCGGCTGTTCAACATCGAGTGGCAGGGCCGCGAAAACGGCGACGCCAACGCTGCCGTCGCCACCCAGCATCGGGTGCAATGGCTCGAAGCATTCCACCTCGACCGCTGGGCCGGCCACGTCTATGGCGAATGGTCGCGCAACCGGGGCGCCTCGTCCACGTCTAGCCTGGGCGGTTTCCTGCGCCTGTCGGGCACCATGCCCGAATCGGTGGCCGGCGCGCGCACCGTGCTGGCGCGGGTGGTGACAGCACGCAGCATCGGCAGCATGCCGGCCGCCCTGGGTGGCGACGTACGGGTAGGGTTTTCACTGGAAACCGGCGGCGCCTACAGCGACAGCGCCTCCCTGCACCGCAACACCCTGCGCCAGGCAGCCAGCGCCTTCATCTCGGTCGATACGCGGTTCGGCCCGCTGTACTTCGGCGCCGGCAAGACCCGCGACGGCAGCACCAGCGGCTACCTGTTCCTGGGCCCGGTATGGTAAGTGCATCCGACTTCGGGGTCAGTGCCGACATTCGGACACGGCCTCAAGCGCTATAAGCTGTGCTCGTGTCCAAATGTCGGCACTGACCCCGAACTTAGCGGGTTTCGGCGCGGCGCAGGGCGGTGAAGGCGGCGAATTCCCATGACCGGAAACCGACCAGCAGGGTGAAACCGTCGCGGTCGCCTGGCGCCAGTTTGCGGTCGCCCTGGTGCAGGCGGGCCAGTTCGCCGGCCAGTTGCTGGATGCGGCCCACCAGTTCCTGGGCGCTTGGCAGCGATAGCCGCGCAGGCAGGCACAGCAGGGTTTCGCCGGCGCCGTCGAAGCTGCCGCTGAAGTAATCGCTGACCGCGTGGTCGCGGAAGAATTGCTGCACCGGGCCGTCCGGCAGCCAGCGGAAGGCGTTCGAAACGCGCAGCCGGTAGCGGTTCAGCGGTTTCAATTCGATCACGCCCAGCCGGTCCAGTTCGGCCAGCAGCAT
The DNA here is from genome assembly GCF_034479515.1 of Duganella zoogloeoides. Classification (NCBI taxonomy): domain Bacteria; kingdom Pseudomonadati; phylum Pseudomonadota; class Betaproteobacteria; order Burkholderiales; family Oxalobacteraceae; genus Duganella; species Duganella zoogloeoides. The sequence goes on along the minus strand of NZ_CP140152.1, from coordinate 5,683,554 downwards.
GATGCATTCGGGTTCGGTGAGGGTGTAGGTTTCCAGTACCTGCTCCACGGTCCAGTGGCCAAGGCAGCAGATCGCCATCAGGAGCAGATGCGGGTGCGCCAGCAGCGCTTTTTCCTGGGTGAGGGTGAGGGCGTCGGTTTGCGGGGTGGCGTCGGCGGCGCCGCGCAGCACGTCTTCCATCGGCACGCCGGCAGCCTTGCAGATCTGGGCCAGCCGCGAGAGCGCCATATCTTGCTGGCCGAACATGCGCTTGACGCTCGATTCGCTCATGCCGATGCGCTCGGCCAGCATTTTGTAGGTGACGCCGGCGGTGCGCATCTGCGTGCGCAACACCTGCAACAGCAATTCGGGAGAGCTCATGGTCCGCCTGGTCGGTTTGATAAGGTATCGTAGCACGATACCAGGCGTAGTGAAAAGTGATGCCTGGGACAATCCGCTAGGACTGGGCAGGAAATGGGAGGACACTGCTTGCATGGATAGCGAGCCGACGCCAGCACCGGCGTCCGCCGCAGATCCAGACTAATTCCAGCAAGGGCCTCGAACACGGCAACGTGTTTCGAGGCCTTTTTTATGCCTGGTCGGGGTCCGCCTTGGGATCGATTTTGGCCAGCAGCCGCTTGGCCGCCTGGCGCTCGGTGGACTGCGGCTTGGCATGCGGCCCGGCGCCACCGGCGCGCGCCTTGGCGGCGACCGCCACCGGATTGCGCGGCGGCGGCGATGGCGGCACCCGCGTGGGCGCGATCTGTTTCTTTTGCCGCGTTGCCAGTGCTTTGTTCGCCATCACTTAACTCCTATGGAAGCTTGAAAACCGTAGCGGGCCGCGCAGTAGGTTTGCGAGCTTCCATGTTACAGGACGTAGCGGGAAAGGTCTTCGTTGACTGCCAGCGCATCGAGCCGCTCGTTGACATAGGCGGCGTCGATCGTGACGACCTTGCCGCTGGTTTCGCTGGCGGAGAACGACACTTCTTCCAGCAGCTTTTCCATCACCGTGTACAGGCGGCGCGCGCCGATGTTTTCGGTGCGCTCGTTGACCGAGAACGCGATCTCCGCCAGGCGCGTGATGCCTTCCTGCGAAAACTCGATTTTAACGTCTTCGGTGGCCAGCAGCGCCTCGTACTGTTTGGTCAGGCACGCATCGGTGCTGGTCAGAATGCGTTCGAAATCGGCAATCGACAGCGATTCCAGCTCCACCCGGATCGGGAAGCGGCCCTGCAACTCGGGGATCAGGTCCGATGGCTTGGCCAGGTGGAATGCGCCCGACGCGATGAACAGGATGTGGTCGGTGCGGATCATGCCGTACTTGGTGTTGACCGTGGTGCCTTCCACCAGCGGCAGCAGGTCGCGCTGCACGCCGGCGCGCGAAACATCGCCACCGCCGATTTCGGAACGGGTAGCGATCTTGTCGATTTCGTCGAGGAACACGATGCCGTTCTGCTCGACGTTCTGGATCGCCTTCTGCTTCATTTCCTCATCGTTGATCAGCTTGGCGGCTTCTTCGTCGACCAGGAACTTCATCGCCTCGCGGATCTTGACCTTGCGTGCTTTTTTACGCGTGTTGCCAATGCCCGAGAACATCGACTTGATCTGCTCGGTCATTTCTTCCATACCCGGCGGCGCCATGATTTCCATTTGCGGACCGGCGTCGGCAATCTCGATTTCGATTTCCTTGTCGTCGAGCTCACCCTGGCGCAGGCGCTTGCGGAAGGTCTGGCGCGTGCTGTCGCCTTCCTTCGGTGCGTCGGCCGCAGTGCTGTTGCTAGGCTGGAAGCCGAAGTCGCGCGGCGGCGGCAGCAGGATGTCCAGTACGCGGTCTTCCGCCGCGTCTTCGGCGCGTGCGCGCACCTTGGCCATTTCGGCCAGGCGGGTTTGCTTGATGCCGATGTCGATCAGGTCGCGGATGATGGTATCGACGTCGCGGCCCACGTAACCGACTTCGGTAAACTTGGTGGCTTCGATCTTGATGAACGGCGCATCGGCCAGCTTGGCCAGGCGCCGCGCGATCTCGGTTTTACCGACGCCGGTAGGGCCGATCATGAGAATGTTCTTGGGCGTGATTTCGTGGCGCAGCGGTTCTTCGACCTGCTGGCGGCGCCAGCGGTTGCGCAGGGCGATCGCCACTGCCTTCTTGGCCTTGCCCTGGCCGACCACGTGTTTGTCGAGTTCGCCGACGATTTCCTGGGGAGTCATGTTCATGCGGGTTCCAGTGTTTCGATGATGTGGTTTAAGTTGGTGTAGATGCACAACTGGCCGGCGATCGTCAGTGATTTTTTGACTACTTCCGCAGGTGAGAGTTCCGTATTTTCTACCAGCGCCTTGGCGGCGGACTGGGCGTAGGTGCCGCCCGAGCCGATCGCACCCACGCCGTCTTCGGGCTCGAGCACGTCGCCGTTACCGGTGATCACCAGGGTCGATTCGCTGTCGGCCACCAGCAGCATCGCTTCGAGGCGGCGCAGCACGCGGTCGGTGCGCCAGTCCTTGGCCAGTTCGACCGAGGCGCGCAGCAGGTTGCCCTGGTGTTTTTCCAGCTTGCCTTCGAAGCGGTCGAGCAGGGTGAAGGCGTCGGCGGTGCCGCCGGCGAAGCCGACCAGGACCTTGCCGTTATACACCTTGCGCACCTTGCGGGCCGTGCCCTTCATGACGATGTTGCCGAGCGTGACCTGGCCATCGCCGCCGAGCGCGACTTCCTTGCCGCGCCGCACGCACAAGATGGTGGTGCCGTGAAATTGTTCCATGTTGACCTCGAATGTTCAGTTGGTTGATGCCGCACTGCGTCTTGAAGGGGGAAATGGGGACGGAAAACGCAATTGCAATCCCCGGGCCCTGCACGGCGCCAGGGCAAAAAAAAGCACGCGGGGATTAGGCGCGTGCTTGGGTAGGTGTTGCTCGGCGGTTAATCGCCGTACAGCTTTTGCTTCAGTTCGCGGCGCTGCTGCGCTTCCAGCGACAGCGTGGCGGTCGGGCGGGCGATCAGGCGCGGGATGCCGATCGGCTCGCCGGTCTCTTCGCACCAGCCGTAGTCGCCGCCGTCGATGGCCACGATCGATTGCTGGACTTTTTTGAGCAGCTTGCGCTCGCGGTCGCGCGTGCGCAGTTCCAGCGCGTGCTCTTCCTCGATGGTGGCGCGGTCGGCCGGATCGGGGACCAGCACGGTTTCGCGCAGGTGCTCGGTGGTTTCGCCGGCGTTCTTGAGCAGCTCTTTTTCAAGCTGTTGCAGTTTCGCCTTGAAAAACGCCATCTGCGCCGGGTTCATGTAGTCCTTCTCATCCATCTTGAGAATTTCTTCTTCGGTCAGGATGCGTTCGGCTGCGGTCGATTTATTAGTTTTAGTGGTCATAACTTCGCTTACCTTCGATACGACAGAGTTTTCAAATTGATCAGCAGAAGGGCCCCAGGCCGTTGCGCTGCACCGGTATCCGCCAGTGGGCTTGCCAGCTTGCAGATGGTGTGGTGTTTATGCTATCCCCACAAAACCCGGATAGTTTATACCAGACATTGTTCTAATCCGCTAATAAAGATATCTTTTGGCAGATTTTTACCTATAAATACCATTTTGCTGCCACGGACCTCGTTTTCGCCCCACTTGGCGCCAAGGTCGCTGCCCATGATCTGGTGCACGCCCTGGAACACCACCTTGCGATCGGCATCCTGCATTAACAATACGCCTTTATAGCGCAGCATGCGAGGACCATAGACATTGACCAGCCCGCCGAGGAATTCGTCGAGCTTGGCAGTGTCGAACGGGCGCGTGCTCTTGAAGACAAACGCGGCGATGTCGTCGCTATGGTGGCCGTGATGGTGGTTATGCTCGTGCCCGTGATCATGGCCGTGGTCATGACCATGGTTGTGGCCGCAATGTTCGTCATGCACGTGGTCGTCGTCATGGGTCTGGTCGGTGGCCAGGAAATCCGGATCGAGCTCGAGCTTGTCGTTGAGGTTGAAGCCTTTCAGGTCCATCACCTCGGCCAGCGGCGCGCGACCGAAGTCGGCGGTGCTGATCGGCGCGCGCGGGTTGATGCGTTTCAGGCGCGCGGTCAGCGTGGCCAGTTCTTCCGGCGTGACCAGGTCGGTTTTCGAGAGCAGCAGCTTGTCGGCAAAACCCACCTGGCGCTGGGCTTCCTCGTGCTGGTCCAGCTGGTCCATCGCGTGGCGCGCATCGACCACCGTGACCACGGCGTCGAGCATGAAGTGAGCGCCTACTTCTTCGTCCACGAAGAAAGTTTGCGCCACCGGACCCGGATTGGCCAGGCCGGTGGTTTCGATGACCACCCGATCAAACGTGAGCTCGCCGGCTTCGCGCTTCTGCGCCAGGCTGGACAGCGCCACGATCAGGTCGCCGCGCACGGTGCAGCAGATGCAGCCATTGTTCATTTCGACGATTTGCTCGCCGCTGTCCTGGACCAGGATTTCATTGTCGATGTTTTCCTGGCCGAACTCGTTTTCAATCACGGCAATGCGCATGCCGTGCGGTTCCTGCAGGATGCGGTTGAGCAGCGTGGTCTTGCCGGCGCCAAGAAAGCCGGTCAGGATCGTGGTAGGTATCATATGCGCGCGCGCCAGTCTGGTGTGTGGGCCCCCTAGATGGGGATCAAGTGCAAAAATGCAATCGCTGATTATGCCGGAAAATTAATCGGAACCATGTTTCGTCCGATTGAGGCGCGTCAGTACGTCGAGCAGCTTATTTGATCTTGGCGCGCGGATGCGCTTTGTCGTACACCTCGGCCAGGTGCTGGAAGTCGAGCGCCGTGTATACCTGGGTGGAACTGATGCTGGCATGCCCCAGCATGTCCTGCACCGCCCGCAGGTCGCCCGACGATTGCAGCACGTGCGAGGCGAACGAGTGGCGCAACATGTGCGGGTGCACGTGCACCGGTGCGCCGCTGGCCACGCCGTGCGCCTGCAAGCGCTGCTGGATCACGCGTGGCGATACGCGGGTGCCGCGCGTGCTTAAAAACAAGGCGGCACTGCCGTCGGCGGGAGCGGGGCGCACCGCCAGCCAGGCCGCCAGTGCGGTCATTGCCGCGCTGCCCACCGGCACCACGCGGCGCTTGTTGCCCTTGCCGGTCACGATTACTTCACGGTTTTCCAGCACTACCCAGCCGAGCGCATCCTTGCCAGGCGTGATGTCGAGGCCGGCCATTTCCGATACCCGCAAGCCGCTGGAATACAGCAACTCGAACATGGCGCGGTTGCAGAGTTCGGCCGGTTCTGCGCCGCCCTTGCCATCGCTGCCGGCAGCGCGCAGCTGCATAGGGGACGGCGCCACCAGCTGGACGGCGTCGTCCACCGACAGCGCCCGTGGCAAAGTCTTGGCGCGCTTGGGGGCGCGCACGCCTTGCACCGGGTTGGCGGCGAGGGTGGTCTGGGTACCGAGCCAGTCGAAAAAGCCGCGCCAGCTCGAGAGCTTGCGGGCAATCGAACGCGGATCGAGTTCGCGCGCATGCAGCTTCGACGTCAGGCGGCGAACCAGGAAATGATCGATATCGGTCCAGTCGCGGCCCTCGGCCAGCGTGCGCAGTTCGACCAGGTCGCGGCCGTAGGCGGCGGTGGTGTTGGCCGATAATTGCCGGCCGTGGCGCAGGTGCGCCAGGTAGTCGGCGATCCGGTCGCAGTCTGCTGCTGGGGCAGCGGCAGGCGCCGCAGCAGGTGCGCCGGGCGCGGCAGGCGCGGGGTTTGCCGTCGGACCGGCAGTCTCGGCGGCCTGTACCTGCGCTGTCCCCACGGCGCGCGCGCCCGCCATGGTCAGGCCAGCAGCCAGGCCAGGGCGGTGCTGCTGGTTTCGCCCATGTGGACCAGGAAGTCGGTAGCCATCAGCGAGGTGAAGCGGTTGGCATCGGCCGAACCCATCACCAGCAGACCGAAAGCCTGCTTGTCGCCGGTCTTGCGCAGCGGGATGATCACGGTGGAAACCACGCTGGCCGAGTCATCGAGCCAGCGTACGGCTTCAAAATCCTTGTTGCTGCCGCAGTAAGGGGACAGCAGGCTGTTGGCGAAGATGCGCACATCTTCGGTCACGCCCTTGGTGAACCATTCGTCGGCGTAGTCGGGCGCGGTATTCCACAGGCGAACGGTCACTTGCGGCACGTCGAACGCGGATTTCAGGCCGCTGACCACCGAGTGTGGCATGGAACCCACATCTTCCGCTTCCAGCAGCACCTTGGTCCAGCGGTGGAACTTGTTGGCGATGGCTTCGTTTTCCGACGCCAGGCGCATCAGGTTGCTCATGCGCAGTTCCAGCGTCTTGTATTTCTCGCGCATCACTTCCATTTGCCGTTCCTGCAGCGAGACGGTGCGGCCCATCATGGGGCTGGCGAGCTTGATTTCACCGAGCAAATCGGCGTGTTCGACGAAGAAATTCGGATGCTCGGTGAGGTACTGCGCGACTAGTGTGGAATCCAGTGGGACGGTCATGGCTGCTCTATCGAAATCGGGGTGGGAACTAGCCGACCATTCTACCCGACCCGGGCAAAAAAGACGGACAAGGTTGCCCTTGTCCGTGCTTGCCCGTGCAGCCGTCAGAAGTTGTGGTGGATGCCGACGCTGACGAAGTTGAACGCGGTGACCGCTTTCTTGCGCGTGGCATCCGCATACAGGTACGTACGCGGCGACAGGTTGTAGTCGTAACCGATCGAGTACTGGCGCGTTTTGGCGATGCCCGGATCATTGAACTGGTTGTCCGGACGTTTCTGGCCATAGCCGGCCCGGATCAGCCCCGCACCGAGCACGTAGTTGGCGCCCAGCACCCAGCCCTTGGTTTCAGGATTGATGAGCACGCTTTCTTCCTGGTCCTGCTTCTGGTACGTGGCCATCAGCTTGAGCGGCTCGATCGGCTTGAACCAGCCGCCCACCGACCACAGCGTGGTGTCCACCGCGTTGCGCTCGTAGGCGGCGTAGGCGGAAAACTTGCCTTGTGTGGCCGTGGCGCTGACCGAGTATGGCACCACGGCCGCCTGGCTGTTGGCCGGGAATTGCGGCGCCAGCGCGGTGCCCCGGCCGATAATGGCCGGGTTGTTGTTGGCTTCCTTGGACGCCACCGTGACGTTGAGCTGGAAGATGCCGGCGATCAGCGGCGTGTTGTAGAACACGGCGTTGGAGAAGCGGTTGAGCGAGTTGCCGGCCGGGCTGAGCGGGTCGCTGGTGTAGCCGGCCACTTGCAGGTCGGTCTGGTAACCGGCCACGGCAGGCATGCCGCTCCAGGGTTCGTACCCGGTGCTGGTTTCCTGGAAGGCAGTCAGGCCGCGGCCGAGACGCACCGTGCCGAAGTCTCCTTGCAGGCCCACCCGCGACTGGCCCTGGAACAGCGGCCGGGAGTTGCTTTCGATGGTGCCGGTATCGGGCTCGTAGCGGATCTCGAGCTGGAACAGGGCCTTCAGGCCGCTGCCCAGGTCTTCGACGCCGCGAAAACCCAGCTTATTGTTGTCGCGCTTGCCCACCACGGTGGGCGTGTTGGGGCCGCTGCGATTGGCAATGCCGGCATCGAGCGTGCCGTAAATGGACACCGACGATTGCGCATGCACGCCGCATGAGGCGCCAGCGAGCGTGCCGGTAAGTGCCAGGGCCACGAGAGATTTTTTCATTGATAGGTTCCTTTTTTAAGTAGATCGAACAAGCGTCCGCCGCTGTATCGGTACTGGTAGGTCCTTGGTTCGGAACCTTAAAGGCTTGCCGGGATAATTGCGCGGGAGTGGTCGATTGAGGAGGCCAGTCTTGGTTGAAAGCCCCGCAACGACAGCTGCTTGTGGTTTTTTTGAAACGCGGGTGTGCGCCCGCCAGGTCACGCTTTCTTTGCAAGGGGTTACGCTAACTCCTTTCAATCGGGCACTAAAACAGCTCTAGCCTACAAGCGCGGGCGGGGTGCTCGATTTGTGAGAGATCAAGCCGTGGCGCGGTTTTCCTAGGATGTGGCGTGGATCGCACGCTACACTGGACGACAACTCCGCACTTCCCAACCTTCTGTTCCTGATCAATCTTTCCCCGCCTAAACGATGGTCAATCACGATGGTCAATCGAGCTGAACTAGGCGTCATCCGTGGCGCGCGCGCCGGCGATCCCGCTTGCCAGCTGGCCCTGGGCAAGCTGTACCTGTTCGGCGGCGCCAGCCTGCCGCGCAACATGTCCACCGCGCTGCACTGGCTTAACCGCGCGGCCCGCCAGCAGCAGGCCGAAGCGTGGATGCTGATCGGCAGCCACGTGCCGTTCGAGCATGCGCGGCACTGCGTGGACGAGGTGTTGCCGTGGTACGAGCGCGCTTTTGCGGCCGGGGTCGAGCAGGCGGGACTGGTGCTGGCGCAACTGGCGCCGCCGAATTACATCGACATGCAGGAGGCCTTGCCACGCAAGGCGCGCTTTGACGTGCTACCCGACGGGTCTGCCTGGGATGGGCTGGTGCCGCTGCATCGTCGCGTGCTCGCCGCAGTGCCGCAAGAACCGTCCGCAGAAAACCGCGAACGGGCCGCGCAGGCGGGCGAGCGCGCGGCGCAACTATCGCTCGGCTTGTGGTTTGCGCGCCTGCAGCGCGATGGCAGCCGGCAGCTTGATGGCATCGCCACCGTCAACTTCAAGCGCGCGATCCGCTGGCTCACGCTGGCCGGCGAACAGGGCGATTCCGATGCCTGGTTTGCGCTCTCGCGCATCTACATGAAGCCGGAGTTTTCGCAGCGCAGCGTGGCCGAAGCGCAGGTCTGCCTGGAGCGTGCAGCCGAGCTGGGCCATCGAAACGCGCAGCGCGAGTGCGGCCTCTATGCGTGGCGTCACCGCCGCCACGCAGCCGATGGCGACGTGCGCGCGATGTACTGGCTGCAGAAAGCGGCGGCCCAGGGTTGCGAGCAGGCACAGCGGCAGCTGGAGCGCATCGCCCTGGCGCCGCATGCGGACGCGTGGGGCCAGGCACTGCTGGCCCTGGCGCCGGCAGCATTGCACACGCTGGCCATGCGCCAGCCGCTGCTGGCAGCGCGCCTCACACTGGCGCGCGCCTTCGGTTTGAACCGGGCCGAGGCGTTGTTACTTGATGTGAAAACGGCCGATCACGGCCATTGCCTGGTGGTCGATATCCGCGCCAGTTATGGGCGCAGCAAGCGCCGCCTGATTGCGCTGCGCACGGCGCAGGACCGGCAGCTGCTGGACCAGGTGGTGGCGCAGTTCGACCGGTTTGATGGCTGCCTGGAAGGGAATTACCGCCAGCGCTTGTACCGCCTCAAGACCTGCTTGCCGGCGCTGGCGGCCGAACCTTCGACGGCTTGAAACCGGCCGGCTTGAAGACCATCGACTTGAAACCGCCAACTTGAAACCCACCTGCTGGAGGTTCAACGGCTTGAAGCTCATAAGGCATGCGCAGCGCTGGCAGCCTGGCTAGTTAAATCTCGATCTCGCCCTCGAACACCGTCACCGCCGGCCCCGTCAACAGCACCGGCTCACCCTCGCCAGCCCAGCTGATCGACAGCTGCCCGCCGCGCGCATCGACCCGTACCGGGCTGTCGAGCACGCCACGGCGGATACCGGCCACCGCGGCCGCGCAGGCGCCGGTGCCGCAAGCGAGCGTTTCGCCCACGCCGCGCTCGAACACGCGCAGTTTGACATGCTGGCGGTCGAGCACCTGCATGAAGCCGGCATTGACGCGGTTCGGAAAACGCACATGGTGCTCGATCAGCGGGCCGGTCAGTTCCACCGGCGCCGTCTCGACGTCATCGACGATTTGCACCGCGTGCGGGTTGCCCATCGAGACCGCCGAAATGAGCACGGTTTCGCGCGCGCCGCCCAGTTCCAGCAGCAGCGGCCACAGCGTATCCTGCGCCTGGGCTTCGCCCTGCAAGCCCTCGGCGTCGAACGGCACCCTGGCCGGCTCCAGCACGGGTGCGCCCATGTTCACGGTGATGCTGCCATCGAGTTCGAGGCGCGGCGCGATGATGCCGGCCTTGGTTTCCACCGTGATGCTGCGCTGGTCGGTCAGGCCTTTTTCCGCCACGAATTTGACGAAGGCGCGCGAGCCGTTGCCGCATTGCTCCACTTCGCCGCCGTCGGCGTTGAAGATGCGGTAGCGGAAATCGCAACCGGGTTGCGTCGGCTTTTCCACCAGCAGGATCTGGTCGGCGCCCACGCCGAAGCGGCGGTCGCCCAGCAACTGCCACTGCGCCGGGGTGAAGTCGATGTGCTGGTTGATGCCGTCGATGACCACGAAGTCGTTGCCGGCGCCGTGCATTTTGGTGAATTTGAGTTTCATAGTTTATTTACGACGTGGATACAACGATGGTTCGCCATTCGGGCGGGTCTTGAAGCGCTTGTGCGTCCAGAAATATTCGGCCGGTGCTTCGCGCACGCGCTCCTCGATGAACTCGTTCATGCGGCGGGTGGCGGCCACCATGTCGGGGCCGGGGTAATTGTCCCACACCGGGTAAAATTTGACACGCCAGCCCTGGTAATTCGGCAGGAACGTGGCGATCACCGGCATCACCTGGGCGCCGGTGGTGGCGGCGATGCGCGCGGTGGCGGTCAGGGTGGCCGCGTCGATGCCGAAGAACGGTACGAACTCGGCGTCTTTCTCGCCGAAGTCCATGTCCGGCAGCATGAAGTACGGCAGCTTGTCGCGCAGCGCGCGCAGGATCGGCTTGATGCCGTCCTGGCGCGTGAACAGTTTCACCGGCTTGAAGCGGGCCCGGCCGGCGCGCAGCACCTGGTCGAACGCAGCGTTCTTTTGCGTCACGTACATCGATGACGCGCTGGCCACCATCGCGATCGACGCGCCGGCCACGTCCAGGCACACGAAATGCGGGCACAGCAAAATAGTCGGCTTGGCCGTCATCTCCGCCACCGGCACCGGGCCCGGCTCCACGGTGATCAGGCGGTTCAGGCGCGCTTCCGACGCCCACCACAGGATGCCGCGCTCCCAGATGCTGCGTGCATAGGCCTGGAAGTGCTGGCGCGCCAGCGTTACCCGCTCGGCCTCGGTCAGCTCCGGCATGCACAGGCGCAAGTTGGTCAGCGTGATCTCGCGCCGCGCGCGCAGCAAGATAAACAGCAGGCTGCCGGTGAACTTGCCAAAGCGGCCCAGCACGGGCAAGGGCAGCCAGTGCAGCAGCCACATCAATCCGAGTACTAACTTCATGCTGCTTCTCCAGTCTGTGGCGCATCGATGCCGTGGGGTACCTTGTAGCGGTTGTAGCTCCAGTAGTACTGGGTGGGATTACGCGCGATCAGGTGCTCCATCGCGGTGTTGATCGCCTGCGCCTGGCTGGCGGTGTCGCCGGCCAGCGATTCGGTAAACGGCACGAAGTGGATCACGTAGCCCTTTCCGCCCGGCAGGCGCTCGGCATACGTGACGATCACGGTGGCGTTGCCCATCTGCGCCAGCTTGGCGGGCAGGGTCATGCTGTAGGCGTCGCGGCCGAAGAAGGTGGCCCATACGCCTTCGCCTTCTTGCGGCACCTGGTCGGGCAGCAGGCCGATCGGCTGGCCTTTTTTGAGGAATTTGGCCAGCATGCGCACGCCGCTCATATTGGCCGGCGCCAGCAGCAGGTTCTTGCGCGCGCGCGCCTTCGATCAGCGGCTTCAAGGCCTCTTTTTTCGGCGGGCGGTACATCACCATCAGCTCGGTGCGCAGGGCGATTTCCTGGGCCACGATTTCAAAGCAGCCCAGGTGGGGCGTGAGGAACACGATGCCGCGCCCGGCGTCGAGCTCGGTCTGTACCAGTTGCCAGTTTTCCAGCGTGGCGTGGCGCGACACGCGCTCTGGTGCAGCACACCAGATGAAGGGCAATTCGATGATGCTTTTGCCAGCCTCGGCAATGGCGGCCGACAGGTGTTGCGAGTAGCCGGCCTGGGCCATGTTGTCGCGCATGCGGCGCCGGTACGACGGGGATGCCAGGTACACCACCCATCCCAGCGCGCTGCCGGCGGCATGCAGGAAGGACAAGGGAAATACGGAAAGGAAACGAAAAATGGGTACGAGCATGAAAGTGTTGTGTGCCTGTGTTTATGCTTGCCTGGTCACTGGACGAGAAGCAAGTTTTTTTAAAAAAGCGTAAAATAACACGTTAGTAGGAACCGCTGAGTTAATGACAACTTGCGATGCGGGATATAAATATCGCTAAAGCGTCGCAACCCCCGTTGGTGCGCGACAACCATTTTTACCGCCATTTCCAGGAGTTGCGATGTCTAATGATTACCTCTTCACTTCCGAATCTGTCTCGGAAGGCCACCCCGACAAAGTTGCGGACCAGATCTCCGATGCGATCCTGGACGCCATCCTGACCCAGGATCCGAAAGCGCGCGTTGCCGCCGAGACCCTGTGCAACACCGGCCTGGTGGTGCTCGCGGGTGAAATCACCACCCACGCCAATGTGGATTATATTCAAGTTGCCCGCGAAACCATCAAGCGCATCGGTTACGACAATACCGACTTCGGTATCGACTACCGTGGTTGCGCCGTGCTGGTCGCCTACGACAAGCAGTCGCCGGACATCGCCCAGGGCGTGGACGAAGGCGCAGGTATCGACCTCGACCAGGGCGCCGGCGACCAGGGCCTGATGTTCGGCTACGCCTGCGACGAAACCCCGGAACTGATGCCAGCGGCGATCCACTACGCTCACCGCCTGGTCGAGCGCCAGTCGCAGCTGCGCAAGGACGGCCGCCTGCCATGGCTGCGCCCGGACGCCAAGTCGCAAGTGACGCTGCGTTACGTCAATGGCCGCCCGGTGGCCGTGGACACCGTGGTGCTGTCCACCCAGCACGCGCCGGAAATGCAGCATAAACAGATCGAAGAAGCGGTGATCGAAGAGATCATCAAGCAGGTGCTGCCACGCGAATGGCTGACCGACACCAAGTACCTGGTCAACCCGACCGGCCGCTTCGTCATCGGCGGTCCGCAAGGCGATTGCGGCCTGACCGGCCGCAAGATCATCGTCGACACCTACGGCGGCGCCAGCCCGCACGGCGGCGGCGCATTCTCCGGTAAAGATCCGACCAAAGTTGACCGTTCGGCAGCGTATGCCGCCCGCTACGTGGCCAAGAACGTGGTCGCTGCCGGCCTGGCGCGCCAGTGCCAGGTGCAGGTGTCGTACGCGATCGGCGTGGCCCGTCCGATCAACATCACCGTGTACACCGAAGGCACGGGCGTGATCCCTGACGAGCAAATCGCCAAGCTGGTGATGGAGCACTTCGACCTGCGTCCGAAAGGCATCGTGCAGATGCTGGACCTGCTGCGTCCGATCTACGCCAAGACCGCCGCGTACGGCCACTTCGGCCGTGAAGAGCCGGAATTCACGTGGGAGCACACCGACAAGGCGGCGATCCTGCGCGATGCGGCCGGCCTGAAATAAGCTTGTCGTTTCTGCCAGGGTGGTGATGCTGCCCTGCATGTTTTAGCACGTTGCACGTCGTCACCGGCGCGCAACGATGCTAGAATGCCCCTTCCGAGGAGCGCTGCGACGAATCCTTTTCGCCAGGCTCGGAATCTGCAACCGCGCTCACGTTACTTTTTTCTAACTGAAAGGAGGGCGTGATGAACGCCGTACTCAAACCTCTGCAAGACTACCTGGTCGCCGATATTTCCCTGTCCCCGTGGGGCGACAAGGAAATCAAGATCGCTGAAACCGAAATGCCGGGCCTGATGGCCATCCGCGACGAATTCGCCGCAGCCCAGCCTTTGAAAGGCGCGCGCATCACCGGTTCGCTGCACATGACCATCCAGACCGCCGTGCTGATCCAGACGCTGGAAGCGCTGGGCGCCACCGTGCGTTGGGCTTCGTGCAACATCTACTCGACCCAGGACCACGCCGCTGCCGCCATCGCTGCCGCCGGCACCCCGGTGTTTGCCGTCAAGGGCGAAACCCTGGACGAATACTGGGATTACACCCACCGCATCTTCGAGTGGCCAGCGGACGCTGCCGGCAATGCCGTGTACTCGAACATGATTCTCGATGACGGCGGCGACGCCACCCTGCTGCTGCACATCGGCGCGCGCGCCGAGCAGGACATCTCGGTGGTTGGCAACCCAACCTCGGAAGAAGAAATCTGCCTGTTCAACGCCATCAAGGCCAAGCTGGCGATCGATCCGACCTGGTACTCCAAGCGCCTGCCGCACATCCTGGGCGTGACCGAAGAAACCACCACCGGCGTGCACCGCCTGTACCAGATGCACAAGGACGGCAAGCTGGCCTTCCCGGCGATTAACGTCAACGACTCCGTCACCAAGTCGAAGTTTGACAACCTGTACGGCTGCCGCGAATCGCTGGTCGATGGCATCAAGCGCGCGACCGACGTCATGATCGCCGGTAAAGTGGCCGTCATCGCCGGTTACGGCGACGTGGGCAAGGGCTCGGCCCAGGCCATGCGCGCGCTGTCGGCGCAAGTATGGGTGACCGAGATCGATCCGATCTGCGCGCTGCAGGCTGCGATGGAAGGCTACCGCGTGGTGACCATGGATTGCGCTGCCGAACACGGCGACATTTTCGTGACCTGCACCGGCAACTATCACATCCTGACCGAAGCGCACATGCTCAAGATGAAGGACCAGGCGATCGTCTGCAACATCGGCCACTTCGACAACGAAATCGACGTTGCTGCGCTGAAGAAATACACCTGGGAAAACATCAAGCCACAGGTCGATCACGTGATCTTCCCGTCGGGCAAGCGCATTATCCTGCTGGCCGAAGGCCGCCTGGTGAACCTCGGCTGCGGTACCGGCCACCCGTCGTATGTGATGAGCTCGTCGTTCGCGAACCAGACCATCGCCCAGATCGAACTGTTTGCCAACACCGCCAACTACCCGGTCGGCGTGTACGTGCTGCCGAAGCACCTGGACGAAAAAGTCGCGCGCCTGCAGCTGAAAAAGCTCAACGCCCAACTGTCCGAGCTGACCCCGGAGCAAGCGGCCTACATCAACGTGTCCGTCGACGGTCCTTACAAGCCTGACACATACCGCTATTAATTAGCGCTGGTTGAATAGGGTCGGCGGAGTTTGCCGGCCCTGTTTTTTATCGATTTCTTAGCAGCGAGATTTCACTATGCGTTTGGTCCTTACCTGGTTAATCAATGCGGTTGCCCTGCTGGCAATCCCTTACCTGATGCATTCCGTTAATGTCACAAGCATTAGCGCCGCCCTCTTTGCCGCGCTCGTACTGGCCCTGGTCAATACGCTGATCCGCCCCGTGCTGCTGATCCTGACATTGCCCGTGACCGTGGTGTCGCTGGGCCTGTTTATCTTCATCATCAATGGCTTTTCGTTCTGGCTGGCGGCGCAATTCGTGCCCGGCTTTAGCGTTGACAGCTTCATGTCGGCCGTCGGTGGCGCGCTGTTGTACAGCATTATTTCCTGGGCCCTGTCTACCTTACTTTTGAAGAACGCAGATGGCTAATCATAATTTCAGTATTGAATTCTTTCCGCCCAAGACGGCAGAAGGAGCGGACAAGCTGCGCGCCACGCGCGCCAAGCTGTCCGAACTGAAACCCAAATATTTTTCCGTGACCTTCGGCGCCGGCGGCAGCACCCAGCGCGGCACGCTCGACACGGTGGTGGAAATCCTGGCCGCCGGTGAAGACGCCGCGCCGCATTTGTCGTGCGTGGGCGGTTCGCGTGACTCGATCCGCGCCATCCTGGCCGAGTTCAAGTCGCACAACATCCGCCGCATCGTGGCGCTGCGCGGCGACCTGCCGAGCGGCTACGGCGGGGCAGGCGAATTCCGTTACGCCAATGAGCTGGTCGAGTTCATCCGCCAGGAAACCGGCGACTGGTTCCGCATCGAAGTGGCAGCCTATCCCGAGGTGCACCCGCAGGCGAAATCGCCGCAGGACGACCTGCTGGCGTTCGAACGCAAGATCAAGGCCGGCGCCGACGCCGCGATCACCCAGTATTTTTACAATGCGGACGCGTACTTCCAGTTCGTCGAGCAGACCCGCAAGCTGGGCATCGATGTGCCGATCGTGCCGGGCATTATGCCGATTCTGAACTACACGCAGCTGATGCGCTTTTCGGACATGTGCGGCGCCGAGATTCCGCGCTGGGTACGCCTGAAGCTGGCCAGCTTCGGCGACGACTCGGCCTCGATCAAGGCATTCGGGCTCGACGTGGTGACGCAGCTGGGCGAGCGCCTGCTGGCCGGCGGTGCGCCGGGACTGCATTTTTACAGCATGAACCAGGCGGCGCCGACCACGGCGCTGTGGCAGCGGCTGGTATAACTGTCAGCGTGGCGCTGGTTCGGTGATCATCCGGTCCAGCGCCACATCGTGCAAGTCCGCCGCAAACCCCACCTGCAACGCCGAATAGGCAATCCCCACCGTCACCGGCCGTGGCACCCGCGCCAGCGTGCGGTCATAAAATCCTCCGCCATACCCGAGCCGGTACCCCCCCGCATTAAACCCCAGGCACGGCACCAGCAACGCCGCCGGATACGCACGCAAGCGCAAATCGGCCGGCACCGCCACGCCCATGCCATCCTTGACCATCGCCTCGCCGAGGCGCCAGTCGGCAAATTCCAGCGCCGCGTCGCGGGCGACCACCACCGGCAGCAGCAGCCGCGCCCCCAGGCGTTCCAGCTCCGCGTAAGCGGCCGACAGATCGGGCTCGCCGCGCAGCGGCCAGTACACGCCCAATGTGGCTGGTTGCGCCGCTTGCCACCATGCCACCACCTGGCGGCCGATGTCCCGGTCCCACTGCGCCCGCGACGCCGCATCGAAGGCGCGCCGCGCGGCCAGCAGTTGCTGCCTTAATTCTGCCTTGCCCGGTGCGGACGGGGCTATTGCTTCGCTCTCGCTGCGTGGTATTCTAGGGTCGCTGGTCATGGTTGGTTCTACTCAGGTTCAAGACAGGTTCAAGACTAATAGAGAGTTGCACATTGATTTCCGTTTCGAAATGGATCGCCGGCGCCGTTATCGCCATGGTGGCTGTCACCGCCTCTGCCCAATCCGAGGATATCGGCGCTGAAACCCGGCGCGAGGACGATGCCTTCCTGCTCATGCGCGACGCCGTGCGCAAGGACGAGACGTCCAAGGTCGATTTCTACGCCGCGCGCCTGGCCAATTATTCGATTCCGTCGTACGTCGACTATTATCGGCTCAAAGCGCGCCTGCGCGACGCTTCGCAGGCGGAAATTCGCGGCTTCATGCAGCGCTACCAGGGCCAGGCCATTGTCGACCGGCTGCGCAACGACTGGCTGCTCGAGCTGGGCCGCACCCGCGACTGGACTACCTTCGACGAACAACTGCCGCTGTTCGTCCTCAACGACGATACCCAGCTCAAATGCTATGCGCTGCAATCGCGCGCGATCAAGGGCCAGAACGTCGCCAGCGAGGCGCGCGCGCTGCTGATTTCCCCCAACGGCTACGGCGAACCGTGCGCGGGCCTGATCGGCACCCTGTACCAGGCCCGCCAGTTCGACGCCGACGACCTGTACACGCAATTGCGCCTGTCCGGCGAGTTCAATTCCACCGGCCAGGCGCGGCGCATCGTCGCCCTGCTCGGCGGGCCCGATAAAAAAGTGGTGCAGGCGATCGATCTGCCCGCAGTGGCCGTGGCCAAGGGGCCGGGTAACGGGCGCACCGAACATGAAATCTTCATCGTTGCCGTGGGCCGCCTGGCCAAGACCAGCATCAAGCTGGCCACGCTGGCGCTCAACAAGGCCGCGTCCAGGCTGACAGCGCAGGAGCAGCGCGCCGCCTGGGCGGCAATTGCGCTGCAATCGTCGTACTCGCTGTCGGACGACACCACCGGTTACTGGAAGCGTGCCGACGGCGCGCCGCTGTCGATCGACCAGGCCCAGTGGAGCACGCGCATCGCGCTGCGCAACGGCGACTGGCGCCAGGTACACAAGAATATCGACGCCATGCCGGCCATCCTGCGCGAAGATCCCACCTGGATCTACTGGAAGGGCCGCGCCCTGATGGCCGACGGCAGCGACACCAGCCCGCCGTCGGGCGAGGCGCTGCGGCTGTTCAACAGCATCGCCGACCAGCCCAATTTCTATGGCCAGCTGGCGCGCGAGGAAACCGGCCGCCTGGTCGCTATTCCGCCGCCGGGCGCACCGATCACCGCCGCCGAAATCGCCCCGATTGCCGCCAATCCCAACTTCCAGCGCGCGCTGAAATTTTTCAGCATGCGCCTGCGCTTCGAAGGCACGCGCGAGTGGAACTGGGGCCTGCGCGGCCTGAGCGAACGCGAACACCTGGCTGCCGCCGAATACGCGCGCCAGAACCACATCCTCGACCGCATGGTCAACACGTCGGACCGCACCCGGGTGCTGGTCGATTACACCCAGCGCTTCCCGTCGCCGCACGACGACATCATGCACCCGGCCACCAAGACCCTGGGCCTGGACAAGGCGTGGGTGTATGGCCTGATCCGGCAAGAGTCGCGCTTCATCATGGACGCGCAGTCGCACGCGGGCGCGTCGGGCCTGATGCAGGTGATGCCGTCCACCGGCCGCTGGGTGGCGAAAAAGCTGGGCCTGACCGACTTCGCGCAGGACATGCTCTCCGACGTCAAGACCAACATCATGCTGGGCACGAACTACCTGAACATGGTGCTCGGGAATATGGACGGCTCGCAGGTGCTGGCCACCGCCGCCTACAACGCCGGCCCGGGACGCTCGCGCACCTGGCGCGCGTCGCTGGACAAGCCGATGGAGTCGGCCGTGTTCATCGAATCGATTCCCTTTTTTGAGACGCGCACCTACGTCAAGAACGTGATGTCCAACGCCAATTACTACGCCGCGCTGTTCGAGGGGCGGCCGCAGTCGCTCAAGGCGCGCATCGGCGTGGTCACGCCCAAGGGCTACACCCTGCAGGAAGAGCAGGAAGCGACCTTCGCCCGCTGAACCGGCGGCGACCAGATTATTCATCCATTTAAACCATCATGCAGACCACCCAACTCGATCCCAGCCTGTCCAACGCTCTGGCTGCCGCCCGTTCGCCCGGCCTCACCCTCGTCATCGGCAACAAGAACCTGTCGTCGTGGTCGATGCGGCCATGGGTGGCGATGACCGCGTTCGGCATCCCGTTCCAGGAAGTGCGCATTGAACTCGACCAGCCCGACACCGCCAACCGCATCTGCAGCTACTCGGCGTGCGGCCGGGTGCCAGTGCTGCTGGCCGGTGAAATCACGATCTGGGACAGCCTGGCCATCGTCGAATACCTGGCCGAGCAATTCCCCGAGTTGCACCTGTGGCCGCAGGACGTGGCCGCGCGCGCCATGGCCCGGTCGATCTGCGCCGAGATGCACTGCGGCTTCACCGACCTGCGTAATTCGATGCCGATGAATATCAGCGCCAGCCTGCCGGGCAAGGGCCGCACCAATGGCTCGCAGGCCGATATCGGCCGCATCAGCGAGATCTGGGAAGAATGCCTGTCGCGCTTTGGCCACCACCAATTCCTGTTTGGCGACTTCTCGATCGCGGATGCGTACTTCGCACCCGTGGTGGCGCGCTTCCGCACTTATGGCGTCTCGCTGGCGCCGGCGCTGGAAGCCTACTGCCAGCGCGTGCTGGCCCATCCGGCCGTGGCGCGCTGGGTGACCGAAGCACTGGCCGAAACCGAAACGGCGCCCAAGCACGACGCCGAGCTGCCGGATTGATGATGAAGATTTATGTCGTAGGCGGCGCCGTGCGCGACGAGTTGCTTGGTCTGCCGGTCAAGGACCACGACCACGTGGTGGTGGGCGCCACGCCCGATGACATGGTGGCGCAGGGCTACCGCCCGGTGGGCAAGGATTTCCCGGTGTTCCTGCATCCGAAGACGCAGGAGGAATACGCGCTGGCGCGCACCGAACGCAAGACCGCGCCCGGCTACAAGGGCTTTGTCTTCCACACGTCCACCGAGGTGACGCTGGAAGAAGACCTGGTACGGCGCGACCTGACCATTAATGCGATTGCCCGCGCCGACGATGGCACGCTCACCGATCCGTTCGGCGGCCAGCGCGATATCGCCGCGCGCATCTTCCGCCACGTGTCCGATGCGTTCGCCGAAGACCCGGTGCGCATCCTGCGCGTGGCCCGCTTTGCCGCGCGCTATCCGGATTTTCGCGTGGCGCCCGAAACCAATGCGCTGATGCGGCAGATGGTGGAGCAGGGCGAGGTCGATGCGCTGGTGGCCGAACGCGTGTGGCAGGAACTGTCGCGCGGACTGATGGAGCAGCAGCCGTCGCGCATGATCGAGGTGCTGCGCGACTGCGGCGCACTGGCGCGCATCCTGCCCGAACTCGACGTACTGTGGGGCGTGCCGCAGCCGGAAAAATGGCACCCGGAGATCGACACCGGCGCCCACATCCTGCAAGTGATCGACTGCGCCGCCCGCGCGAACCTGGCGCTGCCTGCGCGCGTGGCCTGCCTGATGCACGACCTGGGCAAGGGCGTGACCCCGCCCGACAACTGGCCGGCGCACCACGGCCACGAGGAACTCGGCGTCAAACTGGTGGAGCAGGTGTGCAAGCGCCTGCGCGTGCCCACCGACTGCCGCGACCTGGCCGTGATGACCGCGCGCGAGCATGGCAACGTGGGCCGCGCGCTGCAACTGCGGCCCAACACCATCGTGAAGCTGCTGGAGCGCTGCGATGCGTTCCGCAAGCCGGCGCGGTTTTCGCAAATGCTGCTGGCGACCGAGTGCGATTCGCGCGGGCGCATCGGACCGTCGGCCAGTTACCAGGATGCGCCGTTCCCGCAAGCGGCGTACCTGGAGACGGCGATGGCGGCCGCGCGCGCGGTGAACGCGGGCGAAATTGCGCAAAGGTGCCTCGACAACCCGCAACGCATCCCTGAATTCGTGCATCGGGAGCGCGTGAAGGCGGTCAAGATCGCGCTCAATGCCGACGATGACGACGCCGCCGTTTAACCGGCACGGCCGCGCCGGGGTGCGGGGTTAGCGATGGCCCCCATCGACCTGTTCCAGAATCCGCTGCGCGCGCGCAGCAAAACCCCCGACGGCAAATACCGCCCGCGCGTGCCGGTCAAGCAGCTGCACCCGCGCGACCGGCGCCGCATGCGCCGTCACTTCCTCGACCTCGAACCGGCCGACCGCCTGCTGCGCTTCGGTACCGAACTGCCCGACGAGCAGATCGAGCGCTACGTCGCTGCCATCGATTTTTCGCGTGACATCGTATTCGGCGTGTACAACCGCGTGTTCCGGCTGGTGGCGGTGGGCCACCTGGCGTTTGCCCCGCGCGACGCCGCGCAGGACGCGGTGACCGACAAGGCGCGCGTGGCCGAATTCGGCGTGTCGGTCAGCCGCAGCGCGCGCGGCATCGGCGTCGGCTCGAAGATGTTCGAGCGCGCCGCCATCCACTGCCGCAACAACGATGTCGATACGCTGTACATGCACTGCCTGTCGTCCAACAAGACCATGATGCACATCGCCAAAAAGGCGGGCATGGAAATCCACCGCGAATACGGCGAGGCCGACGCCTACCTCAAGCTGCTGCCGGCCGACCCTTCCAGCGTGATGCAGGAAGCGCTCGACGAACAATTCGCCACTCTCGACTACACCTTCAAGGCCTTAAGAACCTATCTCAGCAGGAAATGAGGCGCTGCTTGCGCGCCTCGGCAGCGGGGCCGGCGTTGCTCGTCATCGCATGGCCTGCCATGCTTCTTCCTCGCGCCTTGGCCCCGCCACCGATGCATCGCAATCCGCTGCCTCATTCCTGCTGAAATAGGTTCTCAACGCGCCGCGTTGAAATGGCTCGAGCGTCTGACATTGCGCCAGCCGAAAAAAAAGTAGTGCCTTTCTAGAACCTTTGCTGCCCGGGCCGGAATGAACGGTCCGACAAGATACGCAACTGGCAGCGAGGCTCTCACTTACCGTGTCGCTGATTTCATCGATCCTGCCCTGGACCTGGGACGCCGCGTGCGGCGCGCACCTGTATGCCCCGTCGGCGTGGGACTTCCTGCGCCTGCTGCTGCTCTCGCCCGTGCTCGAAGAACTCGTGGTGCGTGCCGGTTTGCAGGAGTGGCTGATGCGGCGCTGGCCGGCTTCGGTGTGGCCGGTGATGGTGTCGGCCGGCGCCTTCAGCCTGCTGCACCTGGGCAGCGGCTGGCACGTGGCGCTGGCGGTGCTGGGGCCGGGAGTGGTGCTGGCGATGCTGTATGCGCGCACCCGCAGCTGGCGCTGGTGCGCACTGGCGCACAGCGGCATGAATGCCTTTGCGATCTCCGTTTGCAGTAACTAAATTCACTTCAGGAGAACAGGCATGGGCGGGACAATGGGGACGGGATTGGCGGCGCGTATGGCCGGGGCGGCATTGATCATCGGGGCGGCAGCAGCTGCGCCGCATGCAGGCGCCGCCGATGCGCTCAACGGCAGGAATTTGTATCTCAACGGCCCGGTGACCGGCGGCGCCAGTTGCGCGTCGTGCCACGGCGCCTCGCCGGCGGCCAATGTCAACGGCATCACGCGCGCGGCCAACCAGCCGTCCGTGATCGCCAATGCGATTGCCAACAATCGCGGCGGCATGGGCAGCCTGTTCACGGGCCGGTTCTCGTCCACCGAACTGGAAGACCTGGCCGCGTTCATCGGCAACCCGAATGTGACGGCCGCGCCCGCAGCTTCGCTGGCGCCGGCGAGCCTGACGTTTACCGGCACCGCCATCGGCCTGACCAGCGGCCCGCTGTCCACTACGCTCAGCAACACCGGCAGCGCCGCGCTCAACATCGGCACCATCGCACTGGGCGGTGCCGCTGCGGGCGATTACAGCATCGGCGGCGGCACCTGCGCCAACGGCGCGGCGGTTGCCGCCGGCGCCAGCTGCACCGTGCAAACCAGTTTCCGTCCGACTGCCGCCGGCAGCCGCGCCGCCACGCTCACCATCACCCATAACGCCACAGGCGGCAGCAGCAGCGTGGCCCTCTCCGGCACCGGCAACAGCACGCCGCAAGCCACCATCGGCCTGTCGGCTGCCACCATCAACTTTGGCGCCCAGCTGACGGGCGCTGCGTCCGCGCCATCTGCCGTCACCGTCACCAACAGCGGCCAGGCCGCGCTCACGTTCAGCAGCATCGCCGTGGGCGGCGCCAACGCCGGCTTCTTCACGGTGGGTGGCACCTGCGCCACCGCCACCCCGGTGGCCGCCGGCGCCAGTTGCACCGTGACCGTTACCGCCACGCCAACCGCCGCCGGCGCCTTTGCCGGCACGCTGACGCTGGCGTCGAACGCTGCCAATGGCAGCGCCGGCGTGGGCTTGAGCGGCACCGCCAGCGCCGCCGCCCCGGCGGTGACTGCTACACCATCGGCCATCGCCTTTGGCGCGCAGACCGTCAACACGCCGGCCGTCGCGCAGACCGTGGTACTGGCCAATACCGGCAACGTGGTCCTGAACATCGCCAGCATCGGCGTCACCGGCGCTGCCAGCGTCACCATCGCGGGCAGCGATTGCGGCAGCACGCTGGCCGTGGGCGCGCGCTGCTCGGTGCCGCTGCGCTTTGCACCGACCACCCCTGGCGCCATTGCCGCCACCCTGGCCGTCACCTCGAACGCTGCGCCGCTGCAAGTGGCGGTCACCGGCACCGGCAGCGCCCAGGCGGTTGGCGTACCGGTCTTGTCCGAAGCCGGACCGATCGCGTTTGCCGACACCCAGGTGGGCGCCACGGCCGCCGTGCACACGACCACCTTCAATAACGCCGGTACCGCTGCGCTGCGCATCGCCACGCTCACGCTGGGCGGCGCCAATCCCGGCGACTTCGTCCTCGGCGGCACCTGCGTGGCCAACGCCCAGGTGGGCGCCGGCGCCAGCTGCACCCTGACCACGGCGCTGCGTCCGACGGCAACTGGCGCCCGCAGCGCCACGCTGATGGTCGTCACCGACGGCGGCGCGCAGTTCTCGCTGGCGCTGGGCGGCAATGGCGTGGCTGTGGCAGCCGGTGCGCCGGCGCTTGGCGTCAATCCGCAAAGCTTCGACTTCGGCGCTGTCACCATCGGCGCCACGCCAACGCGCCGCTTCACGCTGACCAACAGCGGTTCGGCTGCGCTCACACTGTCCGGCGCCACCTTCAGCGGTCCGTTCGCCCAGGTGACCGACAGCACCGGCTGCGCCGCGTTCCCGCTCACGCTCAATCCCGGCGCCACCTGCGACCTGGTGGTGCGCTATACCCCGGTCAACCCGGGCAGCAATAGCGGTTCCATCGTGCTCAATGCGAACGTGGCCGGCGGCAGCTCGACCATCGCCTTGACCGGCCAGGCCACTGCAGCACCGGCAGCCAACGCCACGCCGCAGAACACCGGCGGCGGCGGTTGCTCGGCCTCGCAAGACGTCAACGACCCGATGCTGGCCTTCCTGGTCCTGCTGGCCGGCGGCGTGATCTTCTGGCGCCGCAAGCGCAGCACGTGATCGCGCCGGCATGACATACCGGGCCGCCACGCGGCGGCCCGCCCAACACCAACCGAGGAGCTAAGCAATGAAGATGTTATCGATGGTATCGGCGGCCGCACTGGCCGTTACGCTGGCCGCAGCGCCCGCGCTGGTGCTGGCGCTGGACAAGGGGGCGCCCGCACCGCAGTTCACGCTGCCGGGCGCTGACGGCGAGGTCAAGCTGGCCAGCCTGCAGGGCAAGGTGGTGTACGTGGACTTCTGGGCATCGTGGTGCGGTCCGTGCCGCCAGTCGTTCCCTTGGATGAACGAGATGCAGGCCAAGTACGGCGCGCGCGGTTTGCAGATCGTGGGCGTCAACGTGGACGCCACCAGCGACGAGGCGCGCAAATTCCTCGCCACCACGCCGGCCAGGTTCACCATCGCTTTCGATCCCAAGGGTGCCACCCCGCGCCAGTACGGCATCAAGGGCATGCCCAGCAGCGTGCTGGTAGGCGCCGACGGCAAGGTGATCGCCGAGCATTCCGGTTTCCGCGACAGCGACCGCGCCGCCCTGGAGGCGCAGATCGTCGCCGCCCTGGGAGCGGCCAAATGAAGCTCGTGTTCGTGCTCATGCTGGCCGCAGGGCTGACCGGTTGTGCAGGCTTCGGCCAGGTGCAGCCGTGGGAAAAGGGCAACCTGGCCAAGCCCGAAATGACCTTCAACGACAGCGGGGTGTTCAACCGCTATGACGACCATATCTACACCAGCCGCGAATCGTCTTCGGGCGGCGCCGGCGTCGGTGGCGGCGGCTGCGGCTGCAACTAGGACTATGCACATGGAACCTATCAAGACCGAAACCCCGTCCGCTACGTCTCCCTTCGCGGCCTCCGCCATCCTCGCTGCCGCGCTGCTGCTGCCCGGCGTGCAGGCGCAGGCCGAGGCACTGCCCACCAATGGCGTGATCAGCATCGGCTACCTCGATTACAAGGACAGCCAGTCGGGCCTCGACCGCATCCACGTGAAGGCGCCGTCGGTGTCTGTCATGGCCCCGGTGGCCGGCGTGTGGAGCATCAGCGCTTCGGCCGTGAATGACGACGTCTCGGGCGCTACCCCGCGCTACCACAGCGCGGTATCGGGCGCCTCGCGCATGAGCGACCATCGCACGGCCGGCGACGTTGCCGTCAAGCGCTACTTCGACCGCGGCAGCCTGACCGTGGGGGCGGCATATTCGTCCGAGGACGATTACCTGTCGCGCGCAGTGTCGTTGTCGGGTACCTTCGAGAGCGAAGACCGCAACACCACCTGGTCGGCCGGCATCGGCCGGGCCAACGATGAAATCAACCCCACCAACCAGATCGTCCGGGACGAGCGCAAACACAGCACCAACTTGCTGCTCGGCGTGACGCAGGTGCTGGGCAAGGCCGACGTGGTGCAGGTCACGCTGGCCCACGATATCGGCAAGGGATACTTCAACGATCCGTACAAGTTTCCCGATAACCGCCCGCGCAGCCGCGACGAAAGCACGCTGCTGCTGCGCTGGAACCATTACGTGGAAGCGACCGGCGGCACCAGCCGCACGTCGTACCGCTATTACCGCGACAGCTTCGGCGTGCGCGGCCACACGCTGGGCCAGGAGTTTGTGCAGCCGCTGGCCGATGGCTGGACCGTCACGCCGGAAGTACGGTTGTACAGCCAGCGCGCGGCCGACTTTTATTTCGATCCCGTGTACGACCAGGCGCTGGGCCAGCCGTTCCCGCCGGGCTACAGTCCGAGCAACTTCGCGTCGGCCGATTACCGGCTCTCGGGCTTCGGCGCGGTGACGCTGGGCCTCAAGGTGAGCAAGCAGATCGACAAGGACTGGTCGGTCGATGCCAAGGTCTCGGCCTACCAGCAACGCGGCAGCTGGCGCGCGTTCGGCTCGGGCAGCCCGGGCCTCGAACCGCTGCGCGCGCGCACCATCCAGCTGGCGGTCAACCGCACATGGTAGCGGCCATCCACCGCCAGCAGTTCGACGCCATGGGCAGCCGCTGCGAGTTGCGCCTGTCGGCGCCGAACGCGGCGGCGGCCGCAGCGCTGGCGGCGCGCGCGATCGCCGAAGTGCGGCGAATCGAGACCAAGTATTCGCGCTACCGGCCCGACAGCATCGTCTCGCGCATCAACGCTGCTGCCGGCCGCGCGCCGGTGGCGTGCGACAGCGAGACCATGGCGCTGATCGATTACGCGGCCGCGCTGTTTGCGGCCAGCGGCGGCCTGTTCGACATCACGTCGGGCGTACTGCGCCGGGCCTGGGACTTCGGCAAGCCGCGCGTGCCCGATGCCGATACCCTGGGGCCGTTGCTGGCGCTGGTGGGCTGGCGCCATGTCCATTGCGAGCGGCAGCAGGTGTACCTGCTGCAACCGGGCATGGAGATCGACTTCGGCGGCTTCGGCAAGGAATATGCGGCCGACCGCGCGGCGGCGGTGCTGATCGAGGCCGGCGTGCGGCACGGATACGTAAACCTGGGCGGCGACATGCGCTTTATCGGCCCGCGCCTGGACGGGCGGCCGTGGAGCATCGGCATCCAGGACCCGCGCGACCCCGGCGCCACAATTGCCAGCATCCCGATCAGCTCCGGTGCCTTGACCACCAGCGGCGACTACGAGCGGTTTTTCGAGCTCGATGGCGTGCGCTACTGCCACATCCTCGATCCGCGCACCGGCATGCCGGTGCGGTACTGGCGCTCGGTGAGCGTGATGGCGCCGATGGCGGTGGCGGCGGGCAGCTGCTCCACCATCGCCATGCTCAAGCAACACGAAGGACACACTTTTCTCAAGACCTCCGACATGGGCTACCTGGCCATCGACGAGCACGGACAGACGCTTTACAGGAATCTCTGACATGAAAACACAACAATGGCTGTGGCGCCGCATGCAAATGCCGGCTGCCATGATGGTGGCCGCCCTGGCCATGCTGCTGGCACTGATCATTGGCATGGCCAACCCGGCGCGTGCCGCCGACTTCCTCGAACCCGAGCAGGCGTTCAAGCTCACCGCCACCCAGACCGACGCCCGCACCGTGCGCCTGGCATGGAAGATTGCGCCCGACTACCACCTGTACCGCGAGCGCCTGAGCTTCGAGGCCGACGGCGTGGCACTGGCCACGCCGCGCCTGCCGGACGGCATCCGCAAGTTCGACACCAACTTCAACAAGGAGATGGAGACGTACCAGGATCAGCTGGTGGTCGATCTGCCGCTGGCGTCTGGCAAGCCGATGAAGCTGACCGTGAACTACCAGGGCTGCGCCGACGCGGGCCTGTGCTACGCGCCGGCCAGTGCCAGCTATGCCATCGACCCGGCCAAAACCGGCGTGCTGACGGCGCTGCCGGCCGATGGCGAGGCTGTGCCGGCGGCACCGGCTGGCGCTGCACCAGCTGGCGCTGCACCGGCCGTGCCGCTAGCGGTGGCAGGTGCAGCGACTGCGGCGCCGGCCGTGCATGAGGACGACAGCTCGATTGCCCAGCGCACGCTGGAGAGCGGCAGCGCCTGGCGCATCGGCCTCGCCTTCCTGGTCTTCGGCCTGCTGCTGTCGTTTACGCCCTGCGTGCTGCCGATGGTGCCGATCCTGTCGTCGATCATCGTCGGCGAAGGCAATCCGTCGCGTGGCCGCGGCTTCGCGCTGGCGCTGGCCTACAGCCTGGGCATGGCGCTCGTGTATACCTCGCTCGGGGTGGCGGCGGGC
Source organism: Duganella zoogloeoides (assembly GCF_034479515.1). Classification (NCBI taxonomy): domain Bacteria; kingdom Pseudomonadati; phylum Pseudomonadota; class Betaproteobacteria; order Burkholderiales; family Oxalobacteraceae; genus Duganella; species Duganella zoogloeoides. The sequence continues at coordinate 5,655,586 of NZ_CP140152.1, read as the reverse complement.
CTGGCCGGCGAAGGCCTGGCGGCAGCGCTGCAAAAACCGGCCGTGCTGCTGACCTTTGGCGCGCTGCTGTTCGTGCTCTCGCTGTCGATGTTCGACGTGTACCAGTTGCAGCTGCCCAGCAACCTGCAAAGCCGCCTCAGTTCCGCCAGCGGCAATATGGGCGGCGGCAAGTTCGCCGGCGTGTTTGTCATGGGGGCGCTGTCGGCCCTGATCGTGGGGCCGTGCGTGGCCGGTCCGCTGGCCGGTGCGCTGCTGTACATCAGCCAGACCCGCAACGTCTGGACCGGCGGCTGGGCGCTGTTCTCGATGGCCGTGGGCATGAGCGTGCCGCTGCTGCTGACTGGGATCTCGGCCGGCAGCCTGCTGCCGCGCGCCGGCGGCTGGATGAATGGCGTGAAAAAGCTGTTTGGCCTGCTGCTGATCGCCACCGCGATCTGGATGATCACGCCGGTTTTCTCGGCCACGACCGGCATGGTGCTGTGGGGTGTGTTCGCGCTGCTGTGCGCCGCGTTCCTCAACGTGTTCGAATCCGCGCCCAAGGGGGCCGGACTGGGCACGTACGTGGGCAAGGCGCTGGGCATGGCGCTGCTGCTGGTCGGTGTGCTGGAACTGACGGGCGCCGCCAGCGGTGGCCGCGATGTGCTGCAGCCGCTCGGTCATCTGGCGGCGCGCGGTGGTGACGCAGGCGCCGCGCCGGCGGCGGCCGACGCGCACTTCCCGCGCATCAAAACCGTGGCGGAGCTGGACCAGGTCCTGGCCACCACCAGGACCCCGGTGATGCTGGACTTCTACGCCGACTGGTGCGTGTCGTGCAAGGAGATGGAGCGCTTCACGTTTTCGCAGCAGGCAGTGAAGGACAAGATGGCCAGGATTCGCGTACTGCAGGTGGACGTGACGGCCAATAACGCCGACGACAAGGCGCTGATGAAACGCTTCGGCCTGTTCGGCCCGCCCGGCATGATCCTGTTCAAGGATGGCCAGGAAGTGCCGGGCAGCCGCGTGATCGGCTTCATGAAAGCCGAGCCGTTTTTAAATCATCTGAACCGTCACTTCCCATAACAGTGGTTACGGCTGGCTGGTCAGCGGCAGCGCGGTCGTATCCTTGATGCGCTGCAGGGCGAAGCTCGATTTCACGTCGAGCACCGCCGGGTGGCGCAGCAGGGTGGCCATCATGAAGCGCGAGAAGTGCTCCATGTCTTCCACGTGCACGCGCAGCAGGTAATCCATCTCCCCCGTCATCGCATAGCAGGCCACTACTTCGGGCCACTGTCCCACCGAGTCGGCAAAGTCGGCGCGCGGCGACGGTGGCGCATTGGGGGCGCCCAGCGCGCGCGCGTTGCTGTGGGCGCCGGCGTCGCTGTGCTTTTCCAGCCGCACGTTCACATAGGCCAGCAGGCCCAGGCCGATCTTGTCGGGGTCGAGCAGCGCCACGTACTGGCGGATCACGCCAGCCTCTTCGAGCCGCTTGATGCGGCGCAGGCACGGCGATGGCGACAGCGCCACCATCTCGGCAACATCCTGGTTGGACAGCCGGCCGTCGGCTTGCAAAATGGACAGAATTTTGCGATCGGTTTTGTCCAATGCAACTTTGGTCATAATTACCTCAATAAATCAGCGTTAAGGCAATATTATTGCGCACATTCGCCATGTCGGGGAATTGTTTGCAATTAAATGCCGGGAAGGCGGGTCTATACTGGGCGATAAATTCGCATAACAAAACCAGGAGGAGATACAAATGCAATTCCAGCCATGGGACAACCCGATGGGCACCGACGGCTTCGAGTTCGTCGAATACGCGGCCCCGGACCCGCAGGCGCTTGGCGCCCTGTTCGAGAGCATGGGCTTTACCGCCATCGCCCGCCATCGCCATAAAAACGTCACCTTGTACCGCCAGGGCGACATCAATTTCCTCATCAACGCCGAGCAGGATTCGTTTGCCCAGCGCTTCGCGCGCCACCACGGCCCGTCCGTGTGCGCGATCGCGATCCGCGTCAAGGACGCCGCGTTTGCGTACCGGCGCGCGCTCGAGCAGGGCGCCTGGGGATTCGACAACAAGAACGGTCCGATGGAACTCAATATCCCCGCCATCAAGGGCGTGGGCGATTCGCTGATTTACCTGGTCGATCGCTGGCGTGGCAAAGATCGTGAAAAAAACGGCGGTGAGCAGGGCGCCATCGGCGACATCAGCATTTACGATGTCGATTTCGTAGCCATACCCGGCGCCGAGGCCAACCCGGTAGGCCATGGCCTCACGTACATCGACCACCTGACCAACAACGTCCATCGCGGCCGCATGAAGGAATGGGCCGACTTCTACGAGAAGATGTTCAACTTCCGCGAAGTGCGCTACTTCGATATCGAGGGCAAGCATACCGGCCTGAAATCGAAGGCCATGACCTCGCCCTGCGGCAAGGTGCGCATCCCGATCAACGAATCGTCGGACGACAAGTCGCAGATCGCCGAATACCTGGACCAGTACCACGGCGAAGGCATCCAGCACATCGCGCTCGGCACGGACGACATCTACACGTCGATCGAGGGCATGAAGGCGGCCGGCATCGCCTTCCAGGACACCATCGAAACGTATTACGAGCTGGTCAACCGCCGCTTGCCGAACCATGGCGAACGGTTGGAAGACCTGCGCCGCCTGCGCATCCTGATCGATGGCCAGAGCAACGAAACTGAGCGCGAACTGCTGCTGCAGATTTTCACGCAAAACGTGATCGGCCCGATCTTCTTCGAGATCATCCAGCGCAAGGGCGACCAGGGCTTCGGCGAGGGTAATTTCCGCGCCCTGTTCGAATCGATCGAACTCGATCAAATCAAGCGGGGAGTGTTGACCGCATAATCGTTATTTTCGCCGGCAGCGCCTCACAGATTGGCGCGCCGGCACTGAAGCACATTCCGTGCGCGCTCACGAGGCGCGCACTGCAAGAATAGTGGAGACAAACACAATGAACGCACCTCAAAAGGGTTTGCTACTGGATCCGGCCATCCCGACGGATGTACCTGAATTCTCGCTCGACGACAAGTGGACGCTCGAACGCGGCCGCGCCTTCATGACCGGCACCCAGGCCCTGATCCGCCTGCCGATGATGCAGCGCGAACGCGACTTGCAGGCCGGCCTCAATACCGCCGGCTACATCACCGGCTATCGCGGCTCCCCCGTCACCAGCGTGGACATGACGGCCATGAAGGCCAAGAAATACCTCGACGCCCACCACGTCAAGTTCCATCCCGGCATGAACGAAGACCTGGCCGCCACCGCCGTCTGGGGCACCCAGCAGACCAACCTGTTCAAGGACGCCAAGTACGACGGCGTGTTCTCGATGTGGTACGGCAAAGGCCCGGGCGTCGATCGCTGCGGCGACGTCTTCAAGCACGCCAACAACGCCGGCTCCGCACAGCACGGCGGCGTGCTGGTACTGGCCGGCGACGACCATGCCGCCAAGTCGTCGTCCACTGCGCACCAGTCGGATCACATCCTCAATGCCTGCGGCATCCCGGTGCTGTACCCGGCCTCGGTGCAGGAGTACATCGACTACGGGCTGCACGCGTGGGCCATGAGCCGCTACACCGGCCTGTGGGTGTCGATGAAGTGCGTCACCGACATCATCGAGTCGGGCGCGGTGGTCGATTTCGACCCGGACCGCGTCAAGATCGAGCTGCCGACGGACTTCGAGCTGCCGGCCGGGGGCCTCAACATCCGCTGGCCCGACACCGTGCTTGACATGGAAGTACGGATGAACACCTACAAGTGGTACGCGGCCCTGGCGTACTGCCGCGCCAACAAACTCAACAAGATCATCTGGGACAGCCCCAAGCCCAAGATCGGCATCATCACCGCCGGCAAGTCGTACCTCGACACGCGCCAGGCGCTGGCCGACTTGGGCATCGACGAGCAGGCCGCCGCCGACATCGGCATCCGCCTGTACAAAATCGGCATGACCTGGCCGCTCGAAGCGGACGGCGTGCACGAATTTGCCAAGGGCCTCGACGAAATCCTGGTGGTCGAAGAAAAACGGCAAATCCTCGAATACGCGTTGAAGGAAGAGCTGTACAACCTGCCCGACGGCGAACGTCCGCGCGTGGTGGGCAAATTCGACGACACGGGCGAGTGGAGCAACAAGGGCAAGACCGGCCACGGCGACTGGCTGCTGCCGGCCACGTACGAACTCAATCCCGCGCAGATCGCCCGCGCGATCGCTTCGCGCATCGCCCATTACTGCGATGGCCACCCGGTGGCGGAGCGCGTCAAGCAGCGCATCGCCTTCCTCGAGGCGAAGGAGCTGGCGCTGACCACGCTGCCGGCAAAACCGAATCCGCAGACCGACCGCACGCCGTTCTTCTGCTCGGGGTGTCCGCACAACAGTTCGACCAAGGTGCCGGAAGGCTCGCGCGCGCTGGCCGGCATCGGCTGCCATTACATGGTGCTGTGGATGGACCGCGAAACGTCCACGTTTACCCACATGGGCGCCGAAGGCGTCACCTGGGTGGGGCAGGCGCCGTTCACCAACGAGAAGCACGTGTTTACCAACCTCGGTGACGGCACGTATTTCCACTCCGGCATCCTGGCGATCCGCGCCGCCGTCGCGGCCAAGGTCAACATCACCTATAAAATCCTGTTCAACGACGCGGTGGCCATGACCGGCGGCCAGTCGTTCGACGGTCCGCTCGATCCCGGCATGATCTCGCGCCAGATCGCCGCCGAAGGTGTCACGCCGATCATCGTCGTCACCGACGAACCCGATAAATACCCGTCCGATTACAAGTGGGCTGAAGGCGTGACCGTGCGCCACCGTTCGGAACTGATGGACGTGCAGCGCGAACTGCGCGACCAGCCGGGCGTGTCGGCCATGATCTATGACCAGACCTGTGCGTCGGAAAAACGCCGCCGCCGGAAACGCAACGAGTACCCCGATCCGGCCAAGCGCGCCGTGATCAATGAGGCCGTGTGCGAAGGCTGCGGCGACTGTTCGGTGCAGTCGAACTGCCTGTCGGTCGAACCACTGGAGACGGAACTGGGCCGCAAGCGCCAGATCAACCAGTCGTCGTGCAACAAGGACTTTTCGTGCACCACCGGTTTCTGCCCGAGCTTTGTGACGGTGGAAGGCGGCGCCCTGAAAAAGCCGAAGAAGGCTGCTGCCGGCAAGGATGCTGCGGGTAACGCAACCCCGCCTGCGGTGCTGCCGACGCCGGTACTGCCCTCGACCGCGCAACCGTACGGCATCCTGATCACCGGCATCGGCGGCACCGGCGTGGTGACGGTCGGCCAGATCCTGGCCGTGGCGGCGCACGTGGAGGGCAAGGGCGCCATCGTGCTCGACATGAGTGGCCTGGCGCAAAAGGGCGGCCCGGTGATGTCGCACGTGCGCCTGGCCGACAGTCAAGCCGACCTGCACTCCACCCGCGTGGGCACCGGCAGCGCCGACCTGGTGATCGGCTGCGACCTGATCGTCACGGCCAGCCGCGACGCCCTGTCGCGCATGGGAGAAAACCGCACGCACGCCATGATCAACTCCACCGGCTCATCGACGGCGGCATTCGTCAAGAACCCGGACTGGCAGTTCCCGGACGCCAGCTCGCGCAGCGAAATCGTGCGCGCCTGCGGCGAGAACATGGCCGACTTCGTCGATGCCGGCCAGATCGCCACCGCGCTGATGGGCGACTCGATCGCCACCAATATGTTCATGCTCGGCTATGCGTTCCAGAAGGGCCATGTGCCGCTGTCGGAATCATCGATTGTGCGCGCGATCGAACTCAATGGCGTGTCGGTGGCGTTCAACCAGGCCGCGTTTACCTGGGGCCGCACGGCCGCGCACGACCTCGGTTCGGTCACGCGCCTGACCGCGCCAGCGAAGGTGATCGAGTTCAAGCGCATCCAGACGCTCGACGACGTCATTGCCAAACGGATGGAACTGCTCACCGCGTACCAGAATGCGGCGTACGCGCAGCAGTACCTGGCGCTGGTGGACGACGTGCGCGCCGCCGAAGCGAAACTGGGCAAGGGCACGCGCCTGGCCGAAGCCGTGGCGCGCTACTACTACAAGCTGATGGCCTACAAGGACGAGTACGAGGTGGCGCGCCTGTACACCGACGGCGCGTTCCAGAAAAAGATCGCCGCCATGTTCGAGGGCGACATCACGCTCAAGTTCCACCTGGCGCCGCCGATCATGGCCAGGCACGACGCCCAGGGCCAGCTGGTGAAAAAGGAGTTCGGTCCGTGGATGATGAAGGCGTTTGGCGTGCTGGCCAAATTCAAGGGCTTGCGCGGCACGGCCCTCGATATCTTCGGCTACACCGAAGAGCGCAAGACCGAGCGCGCCCTGATCGGCCAGTACCGCGAGACCGTACGTGCGCTGCTGCCCAAGCTGACGGTAGCGAACCTGGCGCAGGCGGTGGCGATTGCCAGCATTCCCGAAGATATCCGCGGTTATGGCCACGTCAAGGAACGCCACCTGAAGGCGGCCAGGCAGAAGGAGGCGGGCTTGATTGCCGCTTTTGAACAGCCGGCTGAAAAGGTGATTGAGCTGGTGCGGCAGGCGCACGTGGCCTGACGCACGCAGCTTACGCTTCGAGGATTTTGCGGAACAGCTCGCGGTCGCCCGGCTCCGTGAAGCGCGAGTTATGCCATAGCAGGTTGAAGTCGCCGTAGCGCAGCGCGGTGTGCTTGAGCCGCACCATGGTGTCCAGCGCCGACTCGGGGTCCGCCCGGGCCGAGTCGCCCAGCACCGCGCTTTCCATCAGAATCAGGGGCCGCTGCCGCAAACGCAGCGGCCCCTGTTTTTTCCAGCTCCACATCGGAAATTCGCGGGCCGTACCATAACGAAAGCCCGGATCGTACGGAAAGCCACCGGTCGCATCGTAGTCGAAGCCGGCTTGCTCCAGCAGGTCCGGCGTGATGGCCGCATCCCAGCGCAGGTAGTGCTGGCGGTTGCCGCGCACCTGGGTGTTGTCGGCGGTTGCGGTAGCGAGCACGATCCCCGCCGTTGTAACCGCCCCCACACTGGCTCGCGTGCCGCTACCGGTACCTGTTCCAGCACCGGCGCGTGCACAAGCGCGAGCGGCCACCAGGCGCTGGCGCTCACGAGCCAGTTGCGCGCCGTCGCGGTAAGTATGGAAGCTCCCGTGCAGGCCGATTTCGTGGCCGCGCGCGGCGATCTGCGCCAGCAGCGCCTGCATCCTCGGCTCCTCCAGCGCGTAGGCGCAGTCGTAGCGCGTGCGCCCCGGCGTGGCGATGAAGTAGAACGCGCCCCTGGTGCCGCACGCTTCGAGCTGGGTCATGTACCAGTCGAAGGTCCAGTGCGGGTCGTGGCGATAGTCGCCCCGGCGGCTTTGCCACGCGTTTTTCAGCCGCGCCGTTGCGCCCGCGACCGACCGTTTGCGCAGCAGTGCACCGGCCACGCCCTGCGCCAGCAGCCACGGATTGCGGATCCAGCGCTCGTACGGTTCATCGACATCGCAGCTCACGCGCATGGCGCCACCGGCCTGCCTGCGGGTGAGGCCGGGCCAGACGCAGCGCAGCGCCGCCCACAGGATCTCGATGTATTCGTCCACCAGCGGACGTTGCAGGAAGCCGCGCTGCACTGCCAGCGAAGCGGCAGCGGGAAAGCGGTCGTACTGGTCGCGCGCGGGGCTGAGCACTTCCTCGTAGCGCGACAGCAGGAAGAAAATCGCGCCGATCACGTCGAGTTCCAGGTGCGCGCCGCGTGGCGTGTGGACCAGGCCCGGCGCGCCCCACAGCACCGGCACCGATGGATCTTCCAGTAGCACGTCCAGCATGGCGCGCACATTGATCCACTGGCGTGGCGGATCGAGCAGCAATGCCGCCGGTTGCTGCCACAGGTCCTGGTGCCGGCGGAAGAAGTCGTTCTCCAGCGTCAGCATCCGGCCGCGCCAGCGACATGCAAACTGGCCGCCTGCATTACCGCCGGCCTGCTTTCCGCCGATCTGCTGTTCGGCGTGCTCCACGAAGCGCGCCGGCACGCCCAGCACCTCGTCGAAGATCCACCGCAGCACCCATTGCGCAGGCTGGCGGCAGGCCGCTGGCACCACGATCTCGAGAGCGTCATTCATAAAAGGCCTCCAGCGTCAGGTGTAGGACTGGCGGCGCACCCGCCGCCACAGCCACAGGGGCCAGCGGTGAATGCGGTCCCAGCGCAGCGCATTGCAGGTCAGGCAGTCGGGCGCATCGCACAGGTTGAAGCGGCTGTCGCGCGACAGGATGGCATGCTCGATGGCGTAGCACTGCGCGGCCGGCGCGCAGATGGCATAGGCGTTGCCGACTCGGCCTGTGGTGAGGATGCCGTGCCGCACATAGGCGCCATAAAACTTCCAGTACGAGTTGGAGCAGCAGCCGGGATCGCGCCGGTGGAACACGCGCACCTGGCCCTGGTCGTCGCGGTAGCGGCTCACCGACAGCCAGGGAAAGATGCGGCGCCGGTGCAGCCCAAGGTCCACTTCCGCCAGGTGAGTGGTGGTAAAGCCCGGGTTGACGGCCACGCAGCCGGCCACCAGCATCTTGGCGTCGAGCGCGATCAGCTTGCGCATCGGCTCGTAGGCGCCATCGGCGGGGCCGTGCCCTTCAGTGAGCGCCCGCGCATGTCGGCCGATGGCGACAATCGAGCATTGCGGGTGCGTGCTGCGGCAGGCATCCGGGTGGGCCAGCATGGCGTTGGGCAGGGCGCCCGCGTACGAAGGCGTGGCGGGCGTGAACGGCGCCAGTCGCCTTGCCTGCCACCACCAGCCGCCCCGGGTGAACGCCAGGCAGGCCACCGTGCCCTGGTCGCCCAGCAAATCCAGCAGCTCGGCCAGAAAATCGCCGCCGCCTGCACCCGCCCGGCCGACGGCGCGGTACGCAGCCCGCGCCAGCACCACGTCGCCGGGAGCGATGCCCATTTGCAGTAAATCGTTGCGCAGCGAGGTTGCCATGATCGACGGAGAAAGTGGACGGACGAGTATCCAAGTTAGCAGCGCTGCCAGGGCAGGGCAGGAGGTAGCGCAAACGAGTGCACCAAAATAATGCATAAGCATGCGCGAAAACCTTCGTTCACGACTGAAGTGATCGTTGCTAAGGTGGCAGTCTTTACTTTATAGAACCATTTTCAATGACAACACAATTCGAATTGAAACCGCTGGCAGCGGGCGCTATCGCGCTGCTGTGCAGTGTGGCGAGCCCAGCTACCCTGGCACAAACGGGAGTTGCCGCTCCCGCCGCCACCCCTGCGGCCACCGAGGTCGTCATCACCGGCTCGCGCATCCCGCGCGCCAGCCTGGAAGGACCGTCCCCCGTCACCATCATCACCGCTGCCGATCTGACGAAACAGGGGTTTACCAATGTGTTCGATGCGCTGTCGAACCAGTCGCAGAACAGCGGCTTTACCCAGGGCGCCGACTACGGCAACACGTTTACGCCATCGGCCAACGCCATCAGCCTGCGTGGCCTCGGGCCGAATCACACGCTGGTGCTGCTCAACGGCCGCCGCATGGCGGACTTCCCGATCGCCTACGAAGGCACGGTCAATTTCACCAACCTGGCCAATATTCCGTCGAGCGTGGTGGAGCGCATCGAGATACTCAGCGGCGGCGCGTCCGCCATCTATGGCTCGGACGCGATTGCCGGCGTGGTCAACATCATCCTGAAAAAGCAGTACAGCGGCTACGACATCAACCTCAAGGCCGGCGGCACATCGCGCGGCGGCGCAGCCAACCAGCGCTTGCAGTTTTCCGGCGGCCAGAGCTTCGGCAAGCTCAACACCCTGTTCAGCGTGGAGCTGCTCGAACGCGATCCGCTCTCCAGCGCCGACCGCGATTTCATGGCCACGCGTACCGGCGTGGCGCCCACGTCGCTGCTGGGCCGGCGCGACGTCACCGCCAACCGCTACATCGATCCGGGCGACACCTGCGCCGCACTGGGCGACCTGTTCGGCGGCAGCACCGTCAAGTACACGGCGCGCAACGGCAGCTATTGCGCCAGCCCCAAGGTGGGACCCACCTACTGGACCACCCAGACCAGAAACAGCAGCCAGAACGTGTTCGGCGGCGCCAACTACGCGCTGTCGCCGACCACCACGCTGTATGCGGAAGCGCTGTTCGGCCATAACCGCACCTCCAACAACACGCGCGGCCCGTCGTGGACCTCGCGCTCGGTGAGCGACGCCTACTTCTGGAACCGCAACACCAGTGCCTACGAGGCCTGGAGCCGCTATATCTCACCCGAGGAAATGGGCGGCGTGGAACGCTATGACCGGCGCTGGGACGACCAGGCCAGCTCGCTGTCGCTGGGCGCCAGGGGCGACATTCCCGGCACCGGCTGGCAGTACGAGGCCGGCTACACCGCCTCGCTGTACAAGAGCCAGGGCACCACCCCGCGCGCGCTGGCCAATATCGACAGCTTCTTCCTCGGCCCGCAGCAGGGCGTGGACGCCAACGGCGTGGCGATTTATGCGCCCGATCCGGCGAGCCTGGCGCAGCGCCTGACGCCGGCGGAATTCGACAGCATCACCGGCCGCACCGTGAGCAACGACAAGTCCTGGACCAATACCCTGAGCCTGACGGCCAACGGCGAAGCGTTCGCGCTGCCGGCCGGTCCGCTGCGGCTGGCCACGGTGGCCGAAGTAGGCAAGCAGGGCTTTTCCAACCGCCCGGACGGGCGCATCAACGAAGGCTATTTCAATCTGGCCGGCACGTCCGACGTCACGGCCGGCACCCGCGAGCGCTACGCGCTGGGCCTGGAAGCGAATGTGCCGATCCTGGCCACGCTGTCGGCCACGCTGGCCGGCCGCTACGACCGCTACAGCTTTGCCGATCGCCACGATGGCAAAGCCACCTACAACGGCGGCATCGAATGGCGTCCGCTCAAGCAGTTGCTGGTGCGCGGCACCTACGGCACCAGCTTCCGCGCGCCGGACATGAACTACATCTACAAGGCGCGCGGCACCGGCTACTACTCGCAAACCACCGATTACTACCGCTGCGCACAGGCCGGCCAGCCGGTGGCCGACTGCGATTTCGCCAACGTCTCGCCGGGATCGAACTACGTGCAGACCGGCAGCCGCGACCTGCGTTCCGAAAAGGGCCGCTCGAGTGGCCTCGGCATCGTCTGGTCGCCCAGCGCCGACTTCGACGTCACGCTCGACTACTGGAACATCAAGATCGACGACCTGGTGACCAACCTCAGCGCCGACCAACTGCTGCGCGACGAAGCCCAGTGCCGCATCGCCGGCGACCTGATTTCGCCCACCTGCGCCGACACCATCGGCCGCATTTCACGCTATCCGCTCACCGCGATCAACCGCCCCGGCGAAATCCGCGAAATCCTGGTCAACCCGATCAACGCCGCCTCCACCAGCGTCGATGGCATCGATGTGAGCGGCCGCTATGCGCTGCGCACCACCGGCTACGGTGTGTTCACCACCAAGTTCAATTACTCGAAAACGCTCAACAAGCATTCGCGCCAGTTCGCCGGCGATCCGCTCAACGACGACCTGGCGGACCTGGGCAACTACGACTGGCGCGACAAGCTCAATGCCAGCCTGACCTGGAACCGGGGGGGCTGGTCCAACACCGTGTTCCTGCAACGCTATGGCAAGGTGCCCAACGGCGCCGGTGACGCCTACCTGACGCCGACCACCCTGGTCAACGCCAGCGTGGTGTACCGCCTCAATGAGCACGCCACGGTGTCGGTCTCGGTCAACAACCTGTTCAACAAGGTCAAGAGCGATGTGAGCGGCGGCTGGCCGTACTACCCGGTAGGAAACTACAGCCCGGTCGGACGGCAGGGCTGGGTGGAAGTGAACTACCACTTCTAAAATCGACATAGCCTTCAGAGCAGGTCGTAGCGACGAAGACAGTACGATAGTACGGCGAGGCGCTGCAACGCCGCCATGAAGGCTATGTTATGCCGGTTTGCGCTGTGCCGAGGTGTGGGCGGCATACTCGGTAATCCAGTAAATCAGTGCCAGGCCGGGGAATGCCATCCCGGTCAGCAGCGCCGCATGCCAGCCATGTGCGGCGTACATCCAGCCGCCCAGGGCGGAACCGAGCGCGCCACCGGCGAAGAACAGCGCGAAGTACACGCCATTCAAACGGCTGCGCACATGGGCGCCCAGCGAGAAGATCGCGCGCTGGCCCAGCACCAGGTTGGCCGCCACCCCCATGTCCAGCACGATGGACGCCACCACCAATATTCCCAGCGAGACGTTGCGCATGGCCGCCGATTCGGGCGCTGCCATCGGCAGAGCGAACGCGATCACGCCCAGCGCCAGGGCCGCAGCCGTGGCCGTCAAGGTGTGGCCTGCATCGGCCAGGCGTCCGGCGATCGGCGACGCTACCGCACCGGCCATGCCCACCAGGGCAAAGATGGCGATGCCGGTTTGCGACAGGTGGAACTGCGGACCAGCGAGCATCAGCGGCGCCACGGTCCAGAACAGGCTGAACGAACCGAACAGGCCGGCGTGGTAGGCGGCACGGCGGCGCAGCACCGGCGTGGTCGCAAACAGATGCCACAGCGATGCCAGCAGGGCAGGGTAGGTGATGCTCGATACCGGTACGCGTTCGGGCAGCTTGGCGCGCAGGACCAGGGCCACGACCAGCACGATCAGCGCGGCGCCGCCGAACACCACGTGCCAGTTGGTGGCGTCGGCCACCAGGCTGGCGACCGGGCGCGCCAGCATGATCCCCAGCAGCAGGCCGCTGACCACCTTACCGACCGTGTGGCCGCGCGTGGCCTCTTTCGAGAGGTGGGCGGCAAACGGCACGATGATCTGCGCCGCCACGGAACCCAAGCCGATACCCAATGCGGCCACCAGGAACAGCCAGGCGCTGGTGGAAAACGCGGCGATGACCAGCATCGCCGAGGTAAACAACAGGCCGGTAAAGATCAGGCGGCGGTTTTCCAGCAGGTCGCCCAGCGGTACGATGAACAGCAGGCCGATGGTGTAGCCGATCTGGGTGAGCGTGACGATCAGGCCCGCCGCTTCGGCGGACAGCCCGGTGGCGGCGCTGATCGGCCCGACCAGGGTCTGGGCGTAGTACAGGTTGGCGACGATCAGGCCGGTGGCCGCGGCCAGCAGCATGACCATGCCATTGCTGATGTCTTTGTCTTCTGTCTGATTCATGATGAACTCCGGTGGAGATAACGATGAACCCAGTGTAGGCCGATTGCGGCCAAAGATAATCAGGGCATAATGGTCATATACCATTCATTTAATGTGAACAATCATGGACAAATTGAAGGCCATGCAGACCTTCGTACGCATCGTCGAAGCCAACAGCTATACCAAGGCTGCCGAAACGCTCGACCTGCCGCGCGCCGCGCTCACCGCCACCATCAACAGGCTCGAAGCGTTCCTCGGCACCCGGCTGCTGCACCGGACCACGCGCCGGCTGTCGCTCACGCCCGACGGCGCCGACTACTTCAAGAAGTGCCTGGACATATTGGAGGCGGTGGAAGACGCCGAAAGTACTTTTCGGGGACAGAATTTGCAGCGCCCGCGCGGCAAATTGCGGGTGGACCTGCCCGGCGCGGTAGGCCGCCACCTGGTCATGCCGCGCATCGCCGACTTCACCCGCGCCTATCCCGAGATCGAACTGATGGTCAGCATGACCGAGCGCGTGGTGGACCTGACGCAGGAGGGCCTCGACTGCGCGCTGCGCGTGGGCGAGTTGCAGGACTCGTCGCTGGTGGGGCGGCGCCTGGGCAGTATGGGCTTTCTTACCTGCGCCTCGCCGTGGTACCTGGCGCAGCACGGGGCGCCGCACACGCTCGACGATTTGCCCGGCCATCGCGGCGTGTTGCATTTTTCCGGCCGCACCGGGCGCGTGTTCGACTGGGACTTCATGGTCGATGGCCGCGCCGTGATCGTCCCGATACGCGGGGCGATCGCGGTCAATGAGCCCGATGCATATATCAGTTGCGCGTTGCAGGGCATGGGCCTGATCCAGGCCGCGCGCTACCAGGTGCGCGACCACCTGGCCAGCGGCGCGCTGGTGGAGGTGCTGGCGGCCACGCCACCGGCGCCGATGCCGATCTCGCTGCTGTACCCGCAAGGCCGCATGGCGTCGCCGCGCCTGGGCGTGTTCGCGGCATGGCTGGCGGAGCTGTTGCGCAGCGACCCCGACTTGCAGGCATAGGACCCATCGGTTGTGAAAATAAGTAGCTTAATTTGCACTTTTCTCGTATGTCACCAGCTATAATGTTGCATATGAACATTAAATTATCTCCTGCATTCATGGCCGCGCTCGCTGCCGCGGCCGTGTTGTCCGGCTGCGGCGGTGGTGGTGGCTCCTCCGGCACGACCGCCGGCAACGGTGCAAATTCCGGCAGCGGAGCCACGGGCTCAACAGACACGCGCAGCGACTATGTCAGGCTGGCCGCATCCTGCCAGCGTCCGCGCAGCGGCACCTCGGCTGCTGGCGTGCGTTTCCCTGACCGCCAGGGCAGCCTGAGCGACGAGCTCAAGTGGGTGCGTTCATTCATCGACGAGACCTACCTGTGGTACCGTGAAGTGCCAACCACCCTGCGCCAGGAAAACTACAGCAACCCGATCGATTACTTCGCCGACCTCAAGACGACGGCGGTCACATCCTCGGGCCGTGCCAAGGACCAGTTCCACTTCACCTATGCCACCGACGAGTGGGAAGCGTCGTCCACCAGCGGCATCGAACTGGGTTACGGCGTGACCTGGGCCTCCAGTGCTGCGGGCGTGCTGCCGCGGCTGTGGCGGGTCACCCTGGTGGAGCCGGGCTCGCCGGCCGCCCTTGCCGGCGTACAGCGCGGCGACACCCTGCAACTGGTCGATGGCGTATCGATTTCCGATACCACGCAGTCCGGCATCAACGTGATCAATGCCGCGCTGTTCCCGGAATCGGCGGGCAGCCTGCACCGCTTTGCGCTGGACCGCAACGGCGTCACCGTCAATGTGCAGCTGGCCGCCGCCCGGCTGTCGCTGCAGCCAGTCGCCAACGTCAAGGTCATCGACACTCCGACCGGCAAGGTCGGCTACCTGCTGTTCAACGACCATAATGCGGTCGCCGAAACCCAGCTGATCGCCGCCATCAATACCCTGAAAGCGGCCAACGTCACCGACGTGGTGCTCGACATGCGTTACAACGGCGGCGGCTACCTGGCCATTGCCAACGAACTGGCCTACATGATCGCCGGTCCCACCCCGACTACCGGCAAAGTGTTCTCGCGCCTGCAGTTCAACGACAAGACCACGCCGATCGCGCCGATGAACTTCCTCGCCAGCGCTGCGGGTATCAGCTCGCCGGCGCCAACTGCGGCCGGCACCGCGCTGCCTTACCTCGGCCTGCGCCGGGTAACGATGCTGACCACGCCCGGCACCTGCTCGGCCAGCGAGTCGGTGATCAACGGCTTGCGCGGCGTTGACGTGGAAGTGAACCTGGTCGGCGGCGAAACCTGTGGCAAGCCCTATGGTTTCTACCCCGAGGACAACTGCGGCACCACGTATTTCGCAGTGCAGTTCCAGGGCGTGAACAACAAGGGCTTCGGCGACTACGCCAACGGCTTCCAGCCGACCTGCCGGGTCGGCGACGACCTGACCCGCCCGGTGGGCGACACCAGCGAAGGCATGCTGTCGGCGGCGCTCAGCTACCGCGCCAATGGCATCTGTCCCGCCACGGCCTCGCGCTTTGCCGCCGGTGCCGCCACGCCGCTCAAACTGGTGCGCCCGCTGGCCAAGGAAGCCGCCATCCTCAGGTAGTTTCCAGCGCCGAAGCGGATTATAATTTTCCAGGTTGCGACGCCGTCCCGGCGTCGGCCCACCTGGAAGCTCCTCCATGATCCGTTTCGCCGTATCGCTCGCCCTTGCCACGCTGGCCGCCAGTGCCAGCGCAGCCCCTTCCGCATCGCCATCGCCACTGACCACCGTCTCCGAACGCTCGGGCTTCCAGAGCACCGGCCGTTACGCCGAGGTGGTGGACCTGTGCGCGCGCTTTCAAAAAGCGTACCCGAAGCAGGTGCGTTGCTTCGAGTTTGGCCGCACGCCGGAAAACCGGCCGATGCTGGCGCTGGCCGTCACCCGCACCGGCGCCCTGACCGCCGACCAGGCGAAGAAAAAAGGCGTGCCGGTGCTGCTGATCCAGGGCGGCATCCACGCCGGTGAAATCGACGGCAAGGACGCCGGCTTCCTGGCCCTGCGCGAGGTGCTGGAAAACCGCGCCGCGCCCGGCGCGCTGGAAAAGCAGGTGCTGCTGTTCGTCCCCGTGTTCAACGTCGATGGCCACGAGCGCTTCGGCCGCTACAACCGCCCCAACCAGCGCGGCCCGGTGGAGATGGGCTGGCGCACCACGGCGCAGAACTACAACCTCAATCGCGATTACGTCAAAGCCGACACCACCGAGATGCAGGCCATGCTGGCGCTGGTCAACGCCTGGGATCCGCTGGCGTACGTCGATCTGCACGTGACCGACGGCGCCAAGTTCCAGCCCGATATCTCGATCCAGGTGGAACCGGTGCACGGCGGCGACGCGCCGCTGCGCGAAGCCGGCAGCGCGCTGCAACAAGGGGTGCTGGCCGATCTGAAGGCGCAGGGTTCCGATCCCAAGCCGTATTACATCTCGTTTGCCAAGGAAGACGACCCGATGTCGGGTTTTGTCGAC
This sequence comes from Duganella zoogloeoides, assembly GCF_034479515.1. Classification (NCBI taxonomy): domain Bacteria; kingdom Pseudomonadati; phylum Pseudomonadota; class Betaproteobacteria; order Burkholderiales; family Oxalobacteraceae; genus Duganella; species Duganella zoogloeoides. The sequence goes on along the minus strand of NZ_CP140152.1, from coordinate 5,638,963 downwards.
AGCATGCCCACGCCGCGCTTCTCTCACGGCTACTTCGTCATGCGCAACCGTTTCGGCGTACTGGTGGAAACCCACTCGTGGAAGGACTACCCGACCCGCGTGCGCATCACCCGCAACACCATCGTCTCGCTGTTGTCGCAGGTGGGGCAGCATGGCAAGGAATGGGCCAAGACCGCGCAGGAAGCCGACGCCCGCGCCGCCGCCATGGGTGGCGCCGACTTTACGCTCACGTACCGCACCACCTTCAACGCCAAGACCATCGACTTCCCCGGCTACGCCTACACGCGCGGCCACTCGGAGATCTCCGGAGCCTTGATGACGCAGTACGATGAAACCAAACCGCAGGTGTGGACCGTGCCGCTGCGCGACGAAATCGTGCCGGAGCTGAAAGTGGCGGCGCCGCAGGGGGGCTACCTGGTGCCGCTGGCCGAAGCGGCGCGCGTGGCCGCCAAACTCAAGCAGCACGGCATCACCTACAAGCTGCTGGGTGCCGACGAGATGTCAGCCGAAGTGGAAACCTTCCGCGCCACCAAGACCACGTTCGGCGCCAAGTCGTTCGAGGGCCACCAGGCGCTGGCGGTGGAAGGCGAGTGGGCGCGCGAGCGCCGCGCCTTGTCCAAGGGCGCGCTGTTCGTGCCGATTGCGCAGCCGAAGGCGCGCCTGGTGATGACCATGCTCGAGCCGCGCGGTCCCGATTCGCTGCTGGCCTGGGGCGCGTTCAACAACTGGTTCGAGCGCAAGGAGTACATGGAGGACTACGTGGCGGAAGACGTGGCGCGCGAGCAGCTGGAAACCAGCCCTGCGCTGCGCGAAGAATTCCGCAAGAAGCTCGACACCGATGCGGACTTCAACAAGAGCCCGCAGGCGCGGCTGGAATTCTTCGCGCGCCGCCATTCGTCGTGGGATGAGCGCTACAACCTCTACCCGGTGATGCGCACGGCGATGAAGTACTAGTCCTCGCGCTGCAAGGAAATCACACCGAGCCCCGTAGTGGGCGTCGAACACGGTTCTTCGTCAAACGCGATATCGCCGAGCGGATTGGCCTGGCCGTCCGCCTTCAGGTCGGCAAAGCCGAACAGGTCGCGGTCCATCAGGTGCGACGGCACCACCGTGGAGAGCGACGAGAAGATGCTCTCCACGCGGCCCGGGAATTTCTTTTCCCAGTCGCGCATCATGGCCTTGATCTGCTTGCGCTGCAGGTTTTCCTGCGAGCCGCACAGGTCGCACGGGATGATCGGGAAACCTTTGACTTCGGCATAGCGCTCGGTGTCTTCTTCTTTCACGTAGGCCAGCGGACGGATCACCATGTGCTTGCCGTCGTCGGACATCAGCTTGGCCGGCATGCCTTTCAGTTTCCCGCCGAAGAACATATTCAGGAAGAAGGTCTCGAGGATGTCGTCGCGGTGGTGGCCCAGTGCGATCTTGGTGGCGCCCAGTTCGTCGGCCACGCGGTACAGGATGCCGCGGCGCAGGCGCGAGCACAGCGAGCACGTGGTTTTACCTTCGGGGATCAGGCGCTTGACGATGCTGTAGGTGTCCTGGTTTTCGATGTGGTACGGGATGCCCAGTTGTTCCAGGTACGCCGGCAGGATGTGGTCGGGGAAGTTGGGCTGCTTCTGGTCCAGGTTGACGGCCACGATCTCGAAGTTGATCGGCGCGCGCTCGCGCAGCGTCATCAGGATGTCGAGCAGGGCGTAGCTGTCCTTGCCGCCGGACAGGCACACCATCACCTTGTCGCCTTCTTCGATCATGTTGAAGTCGCCGATGGCCTGGCCCACCAGCCGGCACAGGCGCTTGTGCAGCTTGTTGTTCTCGTGGGCGATCTTCTCGGCCGATTTGCCCAGCGGCGCGTTCAGGGTTTCCATCACTGCGTTCATACCGACTCCTTGGTCTTGAAGACTTCCACGCCCACGCCTTCGCAGTCCGGATAGACGTCCGGCTTCATGGTGGACACATTGGCCGCGCGCACGCGCGGGTGGGCCAGCATGGCGCGCACGATGTCGTCGCACAGGCTTTCCTGCAACTGCACGTGGCCGCGCGCCATCAGCTTGGCGATGGTGTCGCGGATGAAATCGTAGTCCACCACTTCTTCGAGCTGGTCGTTGACCGGGGTCGATTCCGCCAGCGGGATGTACAGGTCGACGTTGATCAGGAGGCGCTGCTCGCCCTTTTTCTCGAACTCGTACACGCCGATGTTGATCATCACTTCGTAATTGCGCAGGAACAGGCGACGGCAGTCGGTCAGACTGGGGTGCATCAGGGAGGACAACATGGGCGTTACCTTCTTTCGGTTGAATAGGGGTGCTACTAACATTATTTGGCCACGAACATCACGTCGCGCGGCAGCGGCACCAGGTGCTGGCCGCCATCGACGAGCAAGGTGGTGCCGGTGAGCGCGCGCGCCGATGCCGCATAGACCACGCTGTCGGCGATATCGTCGGGCGTGCTCGAACGCCCCAGCGGCGTTTGCTGGTGGGCGTTGGCAAAGCCGTCGGCGGTCTGGTCGCCGGACACCATGGTGATGCCGGGCGCCACGCCCACCACCCGCACCGTGGGCGCCAGTTGCTGCGCCAGCATGGTGGTGGCAGTGTGCAGCGCCGCCTTGGACAGGGTGTACGACAAAAAGTCGGGGTTGAGATTGTACAGTTTCTGGTCCAGCAGGTTGATCACCACGGCCTGGCCGGCCGGCGCGGTCGCCGGCGTGGCCGCGTGCAGCGCCTGCGCCAGCAGGATCGGTGCGGCCACGTTGGCGTGCATGTGGGCGTCGAGCCGGGCCACGGTGAAATCGTCAGCGCTGTCGTAGTCGAACAGCGAGGCGTTGTTGACCACGCAGCGCACCGGGCCCAGCGCGGCAATCGCCTGCGGCAGCAGCATGCGCACGTCGGCCTCGATGGCCAGGTCGCAGCGCAGCGTGACCGCGCGCCGGCCCAGCGCCTCGATGTCGGCCGCCACCTGCTGCGCTTCGGTCGCGGAGTCGCGGTAGTGCACGGCCACGTCCCAGCCGGCGCGCGCCAGGCCGAGCGCGATGGCGCGGCCCAGGCGGCGGGCGGCGCCGGTCACGAGGACGACGGGAGCTGTAGGCGATTCTAAGGTTGTCATGATGGTCTGATCGTTTAAAAAGAGGCAGGGCGTGCCGATTCGCTACAATATCGGGATGTCCCTACCCGAACCTTCTAGCGACGCGCTGGCCGCGTCCCACGCCCTGCAGCACCTGATCGCCGCCGACATCGAACGCAACGCAGGCGCCATTTCCTTTGCCCGCTACATGGAGCTGGCCCTGTACGCGCCCGGTCTGGGCTACTACAGCGGCGGCTCCGCCAAGCTGGGAAAAGATGGCGATTTCACCACTGCGCCCGAACTCACGCCGCTGTTCGGCGCGACCCTGGCGCGGGTGGCAGCCGCTATTATCGCCCAAAGCGCGCCGTACATCCTCGAATTCGGCGCCGGCACCGGCAAGCTGGCCTTCGATATCCTGACCGAACTGGCCGCCGCCGGCGTCCACGTCGAGCGCTACAGCATCGTCGAACTATCGGGCGAACTGCGCGCGCGCCAGCAGCACACGCTGCGCGATTTTCCGCAAGTGCAATGGCTCGACACCATGCCCGAGTCGTTTGACGGCGTGGTATTCGGCAACGAGGTGCTCGATGCGATGCCGGTGCACCTGGTCACCAAACATCCGGACGGCTGGCGCGAACTGCAAGTGACGGTCGCCAACGGCCGCTTTGACTACCTGGAAGCGCCGATCGGCGCCGACCTGCTGGCGCAGGTGCAGCGCCAGATCGCCCACCACGACGCGCTGCCGGCCGGTTATGTGACCGAGGTGCACGGCGTGGCCTGCGGCTTCATGGCCAGCGTCAGCCGCATGCTGCTGGCCGGCCGCGCCAACGCCGCCTTCCTGTTCGACTACGGTTTTCCGGCGCACGAGTTTTACCTCGACCTGCGCGCCACCGGCACCCTGATGTGCCATTACCGCCACCATGCCCACGCCGAACCGTTCTTTCACCCGGGCTTGCAGGACATCACCGCCCACGTCGATTTCACGGCCATGGCGCTGGCCGCGCAGGACGCCGGCATCGACATCCTCGGCTACTTCAACCAGGCCGGCTTTCTGCTGGGCGCCGGCATCGGCGAGTTGCTGCTGCGTACCGACCCGGACAACGTGATTGCCTACATTCCGCAGTCAAAAGCCGTGCACAAGCTGGTGTCGCCGGCGGAGATGGGCGAATTGTTCAAGGTGTTGGCAATCGGCAATAATGTAGTGCTGCCGGAAACCATCCTGGCGCAGGACCGCAGCCACCGGCTATGAGCGGATCTGTAGCTAAAACAGCACGATGATTGATAAAGCAACGGTGTGCATCGACTCTGCGTGCGGGATTGCTGCTGCGCGCGGCGCAAGATCGGCTATCATGAATGATTCAGCGTCGATTTGGCTGCATCATTGACGTCAACCTCCTTCCACCGCCTCGGCCAGCATTGCACAGATGGGCAAAGTACATACTCACTATGACAACCTGAAAGTGTCGCGCATGGCGCCGCAGGAGGTCATCCGTGCGGCCTACAAGGCACTCAGCCAGAAATATCACCCGGACAAGAACCCGGGCGATGAAAAAGCCGCGCGCATCATGGCCATCGTCAATGGCGCTTACACCACCTTGTCCGACCCCCAGCGCCGCAAGGAGCACGACGAGTGGATCGCGGCCGAGGAATGGGAAGTCGACTGGGTCGAAAGCACGCGCCACGAAGACCATCGCGGCGACAAGGGGCGCCCCGATACCGAGCACTGGCAGCCAGAGACGGTGGACCGCGCACCGCGCAAGCGTAAAGCGCTGGCACGCTGGAAGTGGGGCGCCGCGCTGTTCGGCTGCCTGGCGGTGGGCTGGGTGGGCGGCGCCGTCACGGCCGAGCCGCACTGGCTCGACAAGGCCTGGGGCGGCCGCACGCCGCCCGGCATTTCCCAGGCACGCGCTGCCGCGCCCGCCGCGTCCGATGCACCGCCCGAACCGCACGACGCCCTGGCCGCCGCCGACCGCGCCGGCCTGTCCGACCGCCCGGCCGGCATCAAGGTAGTCGCCATGTCGCAGGTGGTGCTGCCCAGCGGCGACTGCGACAACAACGACACCGGCAACCACGCGCTGCCGCTGCTCGCCCCCAACGGCGAACCGTGGCCGCGCCAGTCTGGCTATCTCGACGGCTTTTCGGTCGGCAACCGCGGCGACGACATGCAGCTCATGCTCGACAACGCCAATAACGCCTCGGCCGTGTTCATCAAGGTGTACGACGTGGACCGCCGCGCCAATGTGCGGTACGCATACGTGCAGGCGCACGACAAGTACATGGTCGATCAGCTGGCCAACGGCAAGTACGAAATCCGTTACCAGAACCTCGACAGCAGCGCGTCCTGCCCGGCGTCCGGCGCGCCTGCGCCAAGCCGTGCGGCCGACGCCAACCCGCGCCCGTCCGCGCTGCTCTGATACTTTCATAAAGCAAGTTTCAACCGTGCCGGCAGCGCTGCCCGGCAGGCTGTTGCGCGCTGGCTGGCCGACTTCCATTGGGCTTGTCACCGTGTGGGATTGTGATTATGCTAGGGCAATATCAGCCGCAGGTGACTCAACAGGAGATAGTCCGCATGACCGATTCCCACGCTACCGAGGAAGACTGGCTGATCGAGGAAGACGAGGAGCTTCCCCCGCCAGCCTACGGCGGCCCGGAACAGCGCCAGTGGCGCGTGCTGATCGTCGATGACGATGTCGATGTGCATGCGGTCACGCGCCTGGCGCTGCGCAATGTAAGCTTCAAGGGGCGTGAGCTGGAACTGTTTTCGGCCTACAGCGGCCGCGAAGGGTTTGCCATCCTGCGCGATACGCCCGACATCGCGCTGGTGCTGCTCGACGTGGTGATGGAAACCGACGATGCGGGCCTGATCCTGGCGCGCCGCATCCGCGAAGAACTCGACAACCAGATCGTGCGCGTGGTGCTGCGCACTGGCCAGCCGGGCCAGGCGCCCGAGCAGCGCGTGATCATCGAATACGACATCAACGATTACAAGGCCAAGACCGAGCTGACCACGCAAAAGCTGTTCACCACGGTGATCTCGTCGCTGCGCGCGTACGAGAGCCTCAATATGCTCGAACGCAGCCGCGCCGGGCTGGGCAAGATCCTCTCCGGCGCCACCAACCTGTACCAGATCCACTCGCTGCGCGAATTTGCTTCCGGGGTACTGAACCAGGTCAGCGCCATCCTCGACGTGGGCGCCGACGGCGTGCTGTGCCTGATGCAGGGCGGTACCGGCGCCACCAGCGTGGTGGCCGCCACCGGCGGTTACGCGACGCTGGCCGACGCCGAGGCCATGCCCCTCGACCACCCGTTATGGCCCACCATCGCCAAGGCTTTCGCCGAAAAGAAAAGCCAGTTCGACCATCCGGCCAACGTGCTGTTCATCCACACGCTGGAAAACCGCGAAGTCGCCATTTCCGTCACGCCGCCCTGGCCGCTGGCGCAGATCCAGCGCGACTTGCTCGAGGTGTTCTGCCAGCGCATTGCGGCCGCTTTCGACAACCTGTACATGTTCGGCCAGCTGCGCAAGGCGCAGGAAGCCACCGTGGTGGCGCTGGCCGACCTGGCCGAATTCCGCGACGACACCACGGGCGGCCACGTGCGCCGGGTGCAGCAGCTGTCCACGGCGCTGGCCGAGCGCGTGGCCGAGCGCGGCGCATATGCCGATGAAATCACGCCGCAGCTGCTGGAGATGATCGGCCTGGCCAGCATCCTGCACGACGTGGGCAAGGTGGCCACGCCCGACGCCATCCTGCTCAAGCCCGGCCCGCACACGCCCGAGGAACGGGTGCGCATGCGCGAGCACGCGGGCGTGGGACAGGCCATCCTCGAACGCGCGGCCAACATGGTCGATGGCGTGAGCTACCTCACCTACGGCGCCCAGATCGCCGGCGGCCACCACGAGCACTTCGACGGCAACGGCTACCCGCATGGCCTCAAGGGCCGCGCCATCCCGATCGCGGCCAGGATCGTGGCGGTGGTCGATGTCTTCGACTCGCTGCTGCACGAGCGCCCGTACAAGGAACCGTGGCCGCACAGCGAGGTGATGGCATATATCCACGAACGGGCGGGCGCGCAGTTCGATCCGGAGGTGGTGGCGGCGCTGTTTGACCTGATCGAGCGCGATCCCACCATCGGTCAGACGCCGGGGTAGAAGGCTGCCTGCCGGCTCGTGCTAGCCGCGAGCACGGGACCGCAAAGCCGTCATTCCCGCGAAAGCGGGAATCCATACTGAGCATCCCGGCACGCGGTCTATGGATTCCCGCGTGCGCGGGAATGACGGAGCTGGGGTAAAACATCATCCTGCGCCTGTGTCCGCACCATCGCCTCAAACTGCGCCAGCGGCACCGGCTTCGCAAACAGATAGCCCTGCGCCTCCTCGCACTGCTTGGAGCGCAGGAAGTCGCGCTGGGCTTCGGTTTCCACGCCCTCGGCCACCACGGCCAGGCCCAGCGAATGGGCCAGTGCGATGGTGGCCGCCACGATCACCGCATCGTCGGGATCGGTCTCGATATCCTTCACGAAGCCGCGGTCGATCTTGATGCGGTCGATCTCGAACAGCTTCAGGTAGCTGAGCGACGAATAGCCGGTGCCGAAGTCGTCGATCGCCACCTTGATGCCGCGCGCGCGCAGTTGTTCGAGCAGCACGCGGCTGCTTTCCGGGTCCTGCATTGCCGCCGATTCGGTGATCTCCAGTTCCAGCAGCGCCGGGTCGATGCCCTGGCTGCCCAGCAGGCGGTCGAGCAGGGGCAGCAGTCCGGGGCCGTGGCACTGGCGCGCCGACAGGTTGACGGCCAGGCGCAAATGCGCCAGATCACCGCCGCGCCATGCCGCCAGCCGCGCGGTGGCTTCGTGCAGCACCCATTCGCCCAGCGGCAGGATCAATCCCGACTCCTCGGCGATCGGAATGAAACGGTCGGGCCCCACCATGCCCAGCTCGGGATGGTGCCAGCGCAGCAGCGCTTCGGCGCCGATGATGCGCGCGGTGGCCAGGTCCACCTGCGGCTGCAGATACAGCTCGAACTCGTGCTGCTCGAGCGCCTGCCACAGCCGGCCTTCGAGCAGCAGCCGCTCGTGGGTGGCAGCGTTCATTTCGGCCGAGAAGAACTGGAAATTGCCGCGCCCCTGGTTTTTGGCCGCGTACATCGCGGTGTCGGCATGGCGCATCAGGGTGCCGGCGTCGAGGCCGTCGGACGGGAACATCGCCACGCCCACGCTGGTGCCGCTGTGGATGGTCTTGCCCTGCAAGGTGTACGGGGCGCTCAGCGACTCCACCAGCCGCACGGCGATGTTGGAAGCGTCGTCCGGACTCACCGCGCCGGACGCGACGATGATGAATTCGTCGCCGCCCAGGCGGGCGATGATGTCCACCTCGCGCAGCAGTTCGCGCAGCCGGTTGGCCACCGCAACCAGCAACTGGTCGCCCACCGCGTGGCCATGGGTGTCGTTGATTTTCTTGAAGTGGTCCAGGTCGAGGAACAGCACGGCAGCGGTGCCTTGCCCGCGCCGCGTTTGCGAAAGCAGCTGGTCGAGGCGCAGGTTGAGCGACAGGCGGTTGTCGAGGCCCGTGAGGGCGTCGCTGTGGGCCAGGCGGTGGATGCGCTCCTGCGCCTGGTGCTGGGCTGTCAGGTCGTGCAGGATGGCCACGAACAGGTGCTCGTCGGGCAGCTCCACCTCGCTCACCGAAATGGCCAGCGGGAATTCGCTGCCGTCGCTGCGCCAGCCCGTCAGCTCGTACTCGTGGGTGCTGCCGCCCGCGATCATGCGCAGCATGCCGGCGGCGTCCAGGCCTTCAGCCTCGCCCACGCCGACCGGCACCAGTCGCTCCAGCCGCAGGCGCATCATCTGCTCGGGCGAGTAGCCGAACAGGCGGCCGGCGGCGGAATTGGCCGACTTGAGCCAGCCGTCGCCATCGACCGTGAGGATGGCGTCGGCGGCCTTGTTCAAAATCGCCTGCAGCCGCGCCTCGCGTTCGCGCAGGCGCGCGGTGCTGTCGGTCACCTGCGCCTGGATGCGCGCCCGTTCGCCGCTGATCAGCAGCATCAGCACACCCAAGAGGCCGGTGAGCAGCAGGCCGCCGGTCAGCACGGTCCAGCTTTGCCAGCCGCGCTGGAGCATCTGGTAGGCCGGTGTGGGCGCCAGGGTCAGCTCGTAGGTACGACCGCCAAAGCTCAGCTGGCGGCGGTAGTCGTTGCCACCGGAGCCACCGGCGCCTGCCGGCAGCGTGTCGCGCAGGATGCGGCTGGAACTGGTGTCGCCCACATCGATGAAGCGAACCAGAAAATGCTCGAACTCGGAGCGCCTGAGCGCCTGTTCCAGCAGGGTGTCGAACTGCATGGTGAGCAGCAGGGCGCCGGTGGCGTTGCGCTGGTCGCTGGCGGGATACACGGTCTGCAGCAGCACCAGGCCGGCACCGGGCAGGTTGCGCACGAACTGCAAAGGCGGACCCGCCGTGGGCTGGCCGGACTGGATCGCCAGCTCTAGCGTGGTGCGGCGCTGGTCTTCGGACAGGAAGTCCAGGCCCAGGTAGGCGCGTGCGTCGGCCGGTTCGATGTAGGTCGCCACAAAATATTTTTCGCGCGTGCCGGCCCTGCGTGGGAAACCGGTCAGCGTCGGTTCGCGGATCTCGAAGCCGGGGTCGATGTGCTGGCGCGCCCAGGCCTCAAAACCGGCGCGTTCGCTGCCGGCCAACGGCACCAGCCACGACATCGACAGCAGTTCAGGGCGCTGGTCCAGGTAGCCGTGCGCCAGGTTGCTGAATTCTTCTGCGTGCAGCGTGCGGCGCGGATCGTCGAGCGCCTTGGCCATGGCGAAAACAAAGCGTTCATGCTCGCTGAACTGCGCTTGCAGCAGGTCGCCGGTCTGCTGCGCCTTGAGGCGGAACGTCTGCATTTGCTGGTTGTTCTCCCAGCGGTCGGCTTGCAGGTAGATGCCGATGAAGGCGGCGGTGGACAGCAGCAATGGCAGGCCGACCAGCAGGCGCCGGCGCGACCACAGCGCGCGCGGGCGGCCGATGGCGATCCAGGTCAGCGGCGCGGCCAGCAGGATGCCGATGGAGTCGCCCATCCACCAGGCCAGCCAGTCGCCGACGATGGTGTCGTCCTGCAGCTGGCCCGCGAGTACGTGGCCGGCCAGCGCCACCGTGCTGCTGACGAACGTGACGCCGACGGCCAGCATAACGAAGCGCGCCACATCGCGCCCGGAACCGATGGCCGGATCGATGCAGTGGCGGAACACGGTGCTGCCGGCCCAGGCCTGGAAGGTGGCGCCGATGGTGGTGGCCACGGCGCACCCCAGCAGCGCCGGCGTGAGGGGGATGTGATTGACCAGGAGTACCAGCAAGTTGACCGCCAGGGCGCCGAGCGCCACCGCCGGCAACAGCCGGGCGCCGCCGACGGCGCAGGCGGCCAGGGCGATACCGGCCGGCAAAAAGATGGGGGAGGCGTAGGCCGGCGGCAGCGCCAGCAGCAGGCCCAGGCGCCCGGCGATCACATAGGCGGCCAGCAGGGCCAGGTTGGCGCACAGCAGGCGCCAAGGGTTGTTTCCCGACTGATGGTCCAAACGAGGGGGCTCCTGGCAGGTGATGGTCGAAAGATTGTATAGGGTTGTTAGGAGGAAATCATCGCCTAAAATTTGAGCATTCAATTCAACTTAAAAACAACACTTGCACTTTTGCAGTTCGTGCAGTTACAATCTCGCCCCGAAGCAGACAGTTAATTGCAACGACACGAAATAATGTCAGACGCAGTTGACAGGTCAAAGAAGTTGCTTCATACTCTGCGGTTCCTCGCGGAGGGGTGGCCGAGTGGTTAAAGGCGACGGACTGTAAATCCGTTCTCTATGAGTACGCTGGTTCGAATCCAGCCCCCTCCACCAAGTTGTTGCAGTGAGACTGATAGTAGTGAAATGAACGATACCTCGCGGGTGTAGCTCAATGGTAGAGCAGAAGCCTTCCAAGCTTACGACGAGGGTTCGATTCCCTTCACCCGCTCCAGTGTTGTTGCAATGCCGATGCGCAATCAGGGCATCACCGTAGTACACAAATAAGTCGTACCCAATCAGCCCTTTTAGCTCAGTGGTAGAGCACTCCCTTGGTAAGGGAGAGGCCACGTGTTCAATCCACGTAAAGGGCACCAGAATTCGCAGTATGCAGTATCGGCTGCCTTGCGCAGCCTTCAGTGTTTTCAAAGTATACAAGTATTAAGTCAGCAGTCGGGCGTAGGCCCGGGCAATCACCCCACATCGTTAGGAGTCTAAAATGGCAAAAGAGAAATTCGAGCGGACCAAGCCGCACGTCAACGTCGGCACCATTGGTCACGTTGACCACGGCAAGACCACCCTGACCGCTGCAATCGCTACCGTTCTGTCGAAGAAATTCGGCGGCGAAGCTAAAGCCTACGACCAGATCGACGCTGCACCAGAAGAAAAAGCACGCGGCATTACCATCAACACCGCACACGTCGAGTACGAAACCGCCGGCCGTCACTACGCCCACGTTGACTGCCCAGGCCACGCCGACTACATCAAAAACATGATTACCGGTGCAGCGCAGATGGACGGCGCGATCCTGGTGTGCTCCGCAGCCGACGGCCCAATGCCACAGACCCGCGAACACATCCTGCTGGCCCGCCAAGTTGGCGTTCCATACATCATCGTGTTCCTGAACAAGTGCGACCTGGTCGACGACGCAGAACTGCTGGAACTGGTCGAAATGGAAGTGCGTGAATTGCTGTCGAAATACGAGTTCCCAGGCGACGACGTACCAATCATCAAAGGTTCGGCACGTATGGCGCTGGAAGGCAAAGAAGGCGAGATGGGCGTTGACGCCATCATGCGTCTGGCCGATGCACTGGACAGCTACATCCCTACGCCAGAGCGCGCAGTCGATGGCGCCTTCCTGATGCCAGTGGAAGACGTGTTCTCGATCTCGGGTCGCGGTACCGTTGTGACCGGTCGTATCGAGCGCGGCGTGATCAAGGTCGGCGAAGAGATCGAAATCGTCGGCATCATCGACACCGTCAAAACCACTTGCACCGGCGTGGAAATGTTCCGCAAGCTGCTGGACCAAGGTCAAGCTGGCGACAACGTTGGTCTGCTGCTGCGCGGCACCAAGCGTGAAGACGTGCAACGTGGTCAGGTTCTGGCCAAGCCAGCGTCGATCAAGCCGCACAACCACTTCACCGGCGAGATCTACGTTCTGTCGAAAGATGAAGGCGGCCGTCACACCCCGTTCTTCAACAACTATCGTCCACAGTTCTACTTCCGTACGACTGACGTGACCGGTTCGATCGAACTGCCAGCGGACAAAGAAATGGTCATGCCAGGCGACAACGTGTCGATCACCGTCAAGCTGATCAACCCGATCGCGATGGAAGAAGGTCTGCGCTTCGCAATCCGCGAAGGTGGCCGTACCGTAGGTGCAGGCGTTGTAGCAAAAATCATCGCCTAATTAGGATGGCGGATTGGCCACCAGGGGTGTCCCTGGTGGTATAATCGAAATCCTTTGTAAGTAGTACTCGGAAGGGGCGTAGCTCAATTGGCAGAGCGTCGGTCTCCAAAACCGAAGGTTGGGGGTTCGAGGCCCTCCGCCCCTGCCACCGAATCTGGTGCAGGGCACCGAAAGTAAAAATACAATGTCTAATCAATCCGTGCAGACCGTCAGCACGTCGAATGACAAGATTAAGGTTGCGCTGGCCATAGCCGTCGCAATCGCAGGTGTGGTCGGGTTTTATTACCTGTCGGACAAACCAGCTCTGGTGCGCGCGGGCGCACTTGTAGCTGGTTTGGCTTTTGCCGTTCTGCTCTTGTGGACTTCGTCGACTGGCCGTGATTTCCTGAATTTCGCCCAAGAATCCGTTCGCGAAACGAAAAAGGTCGTCTGGCCTACCCGTCGCGAAGCGATGCAAATCACTGGTATCGTGTTTGCCTTTGTGTTTGTGATGGCGCTGTTCCTGTGGGGCACGGATAAGACACTGGAATTCCTGTTATACGATCTCATTCTGGGCATACGAAAATAATGAGCGAAAATGTGCAAGAAGATGCGGCCGGCGCTCCGGTGACCGACGAAATGCCGCAAGAAGCTGGCGCAGCGCCAATTAGCGTCCCAGTAAGCAACAAGCGCTGGTACGTTGTTCATGCGTATTCCGGTATGGAAAAAAGCGTGCAGCGCGCACTGACCGAGCGCGTAGAGCGCGCCGGCATGCAAGACCAGTTCGGCCAGATCCTGGTGCCAACTGAAGAAGTAGTCGAAGTGAAAAACGGTCAAAAGTCCGTCACCGAGCGTCGTTTCTTCCCTGGCTATGTGCTGGTGGAGATGGAAATGACCGACGAAACCTGGCACCTGGTGAAAAACACCAGCAAGGTCACCGGTTTCATCGGCGGCAAATCGAACAAGCCGACCCCGATTCCTGCCCGCGAGATCGACAAGATCATGCAGCAGATGCAAGAAGGTGTCGAGAAGCCACGGCCAAAAGTGCTGTACGAAGTGGGCGAGCAAGTCCGCATCAAGGATGGCCCGTTCACCGACTTCAACGGCAACGTCGAGGAAGTCAACTACGAGAAATCGAAAGTGCGCGTCTCGGTCACCATCTTCGGTCGCGCCACTCCAGTCGAACTCGAGTTCGGCCAGGTCGAAAAAGTATAAGCAGCACCGTTCGCCAGAACGGGCGACGGTGTAAAAACCTGACAAATCTGGCAAAAGAGGAGCCCCGCATGCAATGTATCGCATCGCGGGGCGCTACTACTCATATCCAAAGACAGGAGCCATCATGGCAAAGAAAATCATTGGTTTTATCAAGCTGCAAGTGCCAGCTGGTAAAGCAAACCCATCCCCACCGATCGGCCCAGCGCTGGGTCAGCGCGGTCTGAACATCATGGAATTCTGCAAGGCCTTCAATGCACAGACCCAAGGTCTGGAGCCAGGCATGCCGATTCCAGTCGTGATCACCGCCTTTGCTGACAAGTCCTTCACCTTCGTGATGAAGACCCCACCAGCAACGTTCCTGATCAAGAAACACGCTGGCATCACCAAAGGTTCGCCGAAGCCACATACCGACAAAGTCGGTACGCTGACCCGTGCCCAAGCTGAAGAAATCGCTAAATTGAAAACCCCTGATCTGACCGCTGCCGACCTGGATGCTGCTGTACGCACCATCGCTGGTTCCGCACGTTCGATGGGCATCACGGTGGAAGGTCTGTAATCATGGCAAAACTGTCCAAACGCGCAAAAGCTATCAAGGCTAAAGTTGATAGCACCAAGTCCTACGCCTTCGACAACGCCGTCGCGCTGATCAAAGAACTGGCTACCGCCAAGTTCAATGAATCGATCGACGTGTCGGTACAACTGGGTGTGGATCCGAAGAAATCGGACCAGGTCGTTCGCGGTTCCGTCGTGCTGCCAGCTGGCACCGGCAAAACCGTTCGCGTTGCTGTGTTCGCTTCGGGCGAAAAAGCAGAAGCTGCTAAAGCAGCTGGCGCCGACGTGGTTGGTATGGAAGACCTGGCCGAGCGCGTCAAAGCCGGCGACATGCCTTTCGATATCGTCATCGCTTCGCCAGACACCATGCGTATCGTTGGTACCCTGGGCCAGATCCTGGGCCCACGCGGCCTGATGCCTAACCCGAAAGTCGGCACCGTAACCCCTGACGTCGCTACCGCCGTGAAAAACGCGAAAGCCGGTCAAGTTCAGTACCGTACCGACAAAGCCGGTATCATCCACGCGACCATCGGCCGCAAATCGTTCGCTGATGCAGATCTGAAGAGCAACCTGGTTGCCCTGATCGACGCACTGAACAAAGCCAAGCCAGCATCGAGCAAAGGTGTTTACCTGCGCAAGGTCTCGCTGTCGTCGACCATGGGCGCTGGCGTCCGTGTTGACCAGGCTACTCTGGCTGCGTAATAACTTCCGGTGCTCCAGGTGCTGACACGCGCAGCGTGTTAGACCCTGGCATCGCTAGCTAAATACAAAATTAAGTCCTTCGCGCAAGCGGGGGCAGTTCTTTGGGATGGCTGCCATGCAAATGGCAGTCGCAATCAAAGACCGTTGGGCCAGGTGCATCAGGCAGGCACCCGGTTAATTGAGTTGTTTCACCCAACGCAGATGGTGTTCCCGACCAAGTTTTGCAGTCCATTGGACTCCTAACCTCGGACGCCGTTGTTCGAACCGATGGCCGGCAATTGGGCCAGCCATCATTTAAGGAGATTGACCGTGGGTCTCAATCTGAATGACAAAAAGGCCGTCGTCGCCGAAGTTTCCGCAAAAGTAGCAACTGCGCAAACCATCGTCGTGGCCGAGTATCGTGGCATCCAGGTTGCTCACTTGACGCAACTCCGTGCCAAGGCGCGTGCTCAAGGCGTGTACCTGCGAGTGTTGAAAAACACCCTCGCACGTCGCGCTGTCGAAGGCACGCAGTTCGCCTCGCTGGCAGACAGCATGACCGGTCCGCTGATCTATTCGATCTCGGACGATGCCGTTGCAGCAGCTAAAGTCATCGCTGACTTCGCTAAAACCAACGACAAACTGGTCATCACTGCCGGTAACTACGCAGGCAAGCAGCTCGATAAAGCTGCTGTTGCCGCGTTGGCGAGCATTCCTAGCCGTGAAGTCCTCATCTCGCAGCTGTTGGGCGTTATGCTGGCTCCGGTATCGGGCTTCGCACGTGGTCTGGCTGCTCTGGCAGCGAAAAAATCCGAAGGTGCTCCTGCTGCTGAAGTTGCAGCAGAAGAAGCTCCTGCAGAAGCTTAATCAGCTGATGCATCCCGGCCTCGCGGCCGGGGCGGGTTTTTTTCAAGTAGCTATCTGATGTATTAAACGAATCAAAATTATTGGAGTTTCAAATGGCAATTAGCAAAGACGACATCCTGAACGCAGTGAGCGAAATGTCCGTAATGGACCTGAACGAACTGGTCAAGGCATTCGAAGAGAAGTTCGGCGTTTCGGCCGCTGCAATGGCAGCTCCTGCTGCTGGCGGCGCTGTTGCAGCCGCTGCTGAAGAGCAGACCGAATTCAACCTGGTTCTGACCGAAATCGGCGCGAACAAAGTTGGCGTAATTAAAGCAGTTCGCGAAATCACCGGTCTGGGCCTGAAAGAAGCCAAAGACGTTGTTGACGGCGCACCAAAAACCGTTAAAGAAGCTCTGTCGAAAGCTGACGCTGAAGCCGCTAAGAAAAAGCTGGAAGAAGCTGGCGCCAAGGCCGAACTGAAGTAATTCAAGCTGTATTGGCGGCTACCATTAGCGCCACGAGCCAAAGCTGCGGGATTTCTCTCTTTACCGGGGGAAATCCCGGCTTTGGCTCCTTTGTCGTCTGTGTCGTATTTGTAACGTTGTCAAGACGTTGCAGTTCCAATTGATCCGCTGGAAATGGTAGAGATTTCAGGTTTCGTCTGTGTGACACGCAGCCGAGATTGTTGCTGAAGTGGCTGGCAGTGCACTGGCAAAACCTGAATTTTTTTCCTTTCTGTCACTCACGGAGTGTCCATGCACTACTCATTTACTGAGAAGAAACGCATTCGCAAATCATTCGCGAAGCGCGCCAACGTTCACAACGTTCCGTTCCTGCTGGCTACCCAGCTCGAGTCCTACCACAGTTTCTTGCAAGAAGATGTTAGCGCATCGGCGCGCAAGAACGACGGCCTGCAGTCGGCCTTTACCTCGATTTTCCCTATCGTTTCGCACAATGGCTTTGCGCGTCTCGAATTCCTGTCGTACGTTCTGGGCGATCCCGCCTTCGACGTCAAGGAATGCCAACTGCGTGGCCTGACGTTCGCGTCACCGCTGCGCGCCAAGGTGCGTCTGGTGATCCTGGACAAGGAATCGCCGACCAAGCCAGTCGTCAAGGAAATGAAGGAACAGGAAGTCTACATGGGCGAACTGCCCCTGATGACGACCACCGGTTCGTTCGTGATCAATGGTACCGAGCGTGTCATCGTTTCGCAGCTGCATCGCTCCCCGGGTGTGTTCTTCGAACACGACCGCGGCAAGACCCACTCGTCCGGCAAACTGCTGTTCTCGGCCCGTATCATTCCTTACCGCGGCTCGTGGCTGGACTTCGAGTTCGACCCGAAAGACATCCTGTACTTCCGCGTCGACCGTCGCCGCAAGATGCCGGTATCGATCCTGCTGAAAGCCATCGGCATGACGCCGGAACAGATCCTGGCTAACTTCTTTGTCTTCGACAATTTCCACCTGCGCTCCGAAGGCGCGGAAATGGAGTTCGTTGCCGAACGCCTGCGCGGCGAAGTCGCGCGCTTCGACATCGTCGATCCAAAGTCGGCCAAGACCATCGTCATGAAAGACAAGCGCATCAATGCCAAGCATGTGCGCGACATCGATGCCGCTGGCCTGAAGCACATCTCGGTGCCGGAAGACTACCTGCTGGGCCGCGTACTGGCCAAGAACATCGTTGATCCGGAGACCGGCGAAGTTGTCGCGTCCGCCAACGAAGAACTGACCGAAGACGTACTGAACCGTCTGCGCGATGCCGGCATCGCCGACATCCAGACCCTGTACACCAACGATCTGGACCAGGGCGGCTACATCTCGCAAACCCTGCGCATGGACGACACCGCCGACCAAACGGCCGCGCGCGTGGCGATCTACCGCATGATGCGTCCTGGCGAACCGCCAACCGAAGACTCGGTCGAAGCACTGTTCAACGGCCTGTTCTACAGCCCTGAACGTTACGACCTGTCGGCCGTAGGCCGCATGAAGTTCAACCGCCGTATCGGCCGTGATGAACTGACCGGCGCCATGACCCTGTCGAACGAAGACGTGCTGGCCGTGATCAAGATCCTGGTCGAGCTGCGCAACGGTCGCGGCGAAGTCGATGACATCGATCACCTGGGTAACCGTCGCGTACGTTGCGTCGGCGAACTGGCGGAAAATCAATTCCGTGCCGGCCTGGTGCGTGTTGAGCGCGCTGTCAAGGAACGCCTCGGCCAAGCCGAAGCGGACAACCTGATGCCGCACGACCTGATCAACAGCAAGCCGATCTCGGCCGCGATCCGTGAATTCTTCGGTTCGTCGCAGCTGTCGCAGTTTATGGACCAGACCAACCCGCTGTCGGAAATCACGCACAAACGCCGTGTATCCGCCCTGGGACCTGGCGGTCTGACCCGCGAACGTGCCGGCTTCGAGGTGCGCGACGTGCACCCGACCCACTACGGCCGCGTGTGCCCGATCGAAACGCCTGAAGGCCCGAACATCGGCCTGATCAACTCGCTGGCTCTGTACGCCCGCCTGAACGAATACGGCTTCCTGGAAACCCCGTACCGCAAGGTCGACGGTTCCAAGGTAACCGAGCAGATCGATTACCTGTCGGCGATCGAAGAAGGCCGCTACATCATCGCCCAGGCTAACGCCAAAGTCGATGAGACCGGCACCCTGGTCGATGAACTGGTATCGTCGCGTGAAGCTGGCGAAACCATCCTGGTATCGCCAGAGCGCGTGCAGTACATGGACGTGGCCCCAGGCCAGATCGTCTCGGTGGCGGCGTCGCTGATTCCGTTCCTCGAACACGATGATGCGAACCGTGCACTGATGGGCGCCAACATGCAACGCCAGGCCGTACCTTGCCTGCGCCCTGAAAAAGCGCTGGTCGGTACCGGTATCGAACGCACCGTGGCAGTCGACTCGGGTACCACCGTGCAAGCACTGCGTGGCGGCCTGGTTGACTACATCGATGCGGGTCGTGTCGTGATTCGCGTGAACGATGAAGAAGCCACCGCCGGCGAAGTCGGTGTGGACATCTACAACCTGATCAAGTACACCCGTTCGAACCAGAACACCAACATCAACCAGCGTCCGATCGTGCAAGTTGGCGACCGCGTTGCCAAAGGCGACGTGATTGCCGACGGCGCATCGACCGACCTGGGCGAGCTGGCACTGGGCCAGAACATGACCGTGGCGTTCATGCCATGGAATGGTCTGAACTTCGAAGATTCGATCCTGATCTCGGAAAACGTCGTCAAAGACGACCGTTACACCTCGATCCACATCGAAGAACTGAGCGTTGTTGCACGTGATACCAAGCTGGGCGCCGAAGAAATCACCCGTGATATCTCGAACCTGGCCGAAAATCAACTGGCACGCCTGGACGAATCGGGCATCGTGTACATCGGCGCGGAAGTCACCGCCGGCGACACCCTGGTCGGTAAAGTGACGCCTAAAGGCGAAACCCAGCTGACCCCGGAAGAAAAGCTGCTGCGCGCGATCTTCGGCGAAAAAGCGTCGGACGTTAAAGATACGTCGCTGCGCGTGCCTTCGGGCATGGTCGGTACCGTCATCGACGTGCAAGTGTTCACCCGTGAGGGCATCGTTCGCGACAAGCGCGCGCAACAGATCATCGACGATGAACTGAAGCGTTTCCGCCTGGACCTGAACGACCAGATGCGTATTGTGGAGGGCGATGCCTTCCAGCGTCTGGAAAAAATGCTGATCAATCAAGTGGTCAACGGCGGCCCTAAAAAGCTGGCCAAAGGCGCCAAGATCACCAAGGAATACCTTGACGATCTGGACAAGTACCACTGGTTCGACATCCGCCCATCGGAAGATGCTGCTGCGACCGCCCTCGAAGCGATCAAGGAATCGATCGCCGAGAAGCGTCACCAGTTCGATCTGGCCTTCGAAGAGAAGCGCAAGAAGCTGACCCAGGGCGACGAGCTGCAACCTGGCGTGCAAAAAATGGTCAAGGTGTACCTGGCCGTGAAACGCCGCCTGCAGTCCGGCGACAAGATGGCGGGTCGCCACGGTAACAAGGGTGTGGTATCGCGCATTGTTCCAGTGGAAGACATGCCATACATGGCGGACGGTACGCCGGCCGACGTGGTACTGAATCCGCTGGGTGTGCCATCGCGTATGAACGTGGGTCAGATTCTCGAGACCCACCTCGGTTGGGCAGCGAAGGGCCTGGGCATCCGTATCGGCGAAATGCTGCAAGCGCAGATCAAGGTCGAAGAGATGCGCAAGTACCTGACCACGGTCTACAACGAATCGGGTCGTCCGGAAGACCTGGACCAGTTCGACGACGAAGAGATCATGAAGCTGGCGTACAACCTTAAAAAAGGTGTTCCGTTCGCGACCCCGGTATTCGACGGTGCGCACGAGTCGGAAATCCGCCGCATGCTCGACCTGGCGTATCCTGATGAAGTCGCCACCAAGCTGGGCATGACGCCATCGAAGAACCAGGTCACCATGTACGACGGCCGCACCGGCGAAGCATTCGAGCGCAAGGTTACCGTTGGCGTGATGCACATGCTGAAACTGCACCACCTGGTTGACGACAAGATGCACGCGCGTTCGACCGGTCCTTACTCGCTGGTGACGCAGCAGCCACTGGGCGGTAAAGCCCAGTTCGGTGGTCAGCGTTTCGGTGAGATGGAGGTGTGGGCACTGGAAGCGTACGGCGCATCGTACGTGCTGCAAGAGATGTTGACCGTGAAGTCCGATGACGTGAATGGCCGTACCAAAGTGTACGAAAACCTCGTCAAGGGCGACCACGTGATCGATGCCGGCATGCCGGAATCGTTCAACGTGCTGGTGAAAGAGATCCGTTCCCTGGGTATCGATATCGACCTGGAACGTAACTAATAGCCGGCCCGTCGTTCCCGCGTCGGCGGGAACCCAAGTTGAGCATGCGCTGTCAGCAGCCTGCCAAAACTGGGGTTCCCGCCTTCGCGGGAACGACGCATTTGAGAATTTAATCACCTCTGGAGTGATACATGAAAGCACTGCTCGATCTATTCAAGCAAGTACAGACGAACGAGACCTTTGACGCGATCAAGATCGGTCTCGCTTCGCCTGAAAAAATCCGTTCGTGGTCCTACGGCGAAGTTAAAAAGCCGGAAACCATCAACTATCGTACCTTCAAGCCTGAGCGCGACGGCCTGTTCTGCGCCAAGATCTTTGGCCCAATCAAGGACTACGAGTGCCTGTGCGGCAAGTACAAACGCCTCAAGCACCGCGGTGTGATCTGCGAAAAGTGCGGCGTTGAAGTCACGCTGGCCAAAGTGCGTCGTGAGCGCATGGGCCACATCGAACTGGCGTCGCCAACCGCGCACATCTGGTTCCTGAAATCGCTGCCGTCGCGTCTGGGCATGGTCCTGGACATGACCCTGCGCGACATCGAACGCGTGCTGTACTTCGAAGCATATGTCGTGACCGATCCAGGCATGACCCCGCTGAAGAAGTGCCAGATCATGTCGGAAGACGACTACGCCGCCAAGTACGAAGAGTACGGCGACGACTTCACCGCCTTCATGGGCGCCGAAGGTATCCGTGAACTGCTGCGCTCGATCGACATCCACCGCGATGCCGAGACCCTGCGCGTGGAACTGAAGGAATCGAAGTCCGAAGCGAAGATCAAGAAATACGCCAAGCGTCTGAAAGTGCTGGAAGCGTTCCAGCGTTCGGGCATCAAGCCTGAGTGGATGATCATGGAAGTGCTGCCGGTGCTGCCACCGGAACTGCGCCCACTGGTGCCACTGGACGGCGGCCGTTTCGCGACCTCGGATCTGAACGATCTGTATCGCCGCGTGATCAACCGTAATAATCGTCTCAAGCGTTTGATGGAGCTGCGCGCTCCAGAGATCATCACGCGCAACGAAAAGCGCATGCTGCAAGAAGCAGTCGATTCGCTGCTGGACAACGGCCGTCGCGGTAAAGCGATGACCGGCGCTAACAAGCGTCCGCTGAAATCGCTGGCCGAGATGATCAAGGGTAAAGGCGGTCGTTTCCGTCAGAACTTGCTGGGTAAACGCGTCGACTACTCGGGCCGTTCGGTCATCGTGGTGGGTCCACAGCTGAAACTGCACCAGTGCGGTCTGCCGAAACTGATGGCGCTCGAACTGTTCAAGCCATTCATCTTCAACAAGCTGGAACTGATGGGCTTGGCTACCACGATCAAGGCCGCTAAAAAGCTGGTCGAGATCCAGGAGCCGGTCGTCTGGGACATCCTGGAAGACGTGATCCGCGAACACCCGATCATGCTCAACCGTGCACCAACGCTGCACCGTCTGGGTATCCAGGCGTTCGAGCCGGTCCTGATTGAAGGCAAAGCGATCCAGCTGCACCCACTCGTTTGCGCGGCATTCAACGCCGACTTCGACGGTGACCAGATGGCTGTGCACGTACCGCTGTCGATCGAAGCACAGATGGAAGCACGTACGCTGATGCTGGCGTCGAACAACATCCTGTTCCCGTCGAACGGCGAACCGTCGATCGTTCCTTCGCAGGATATCGTGCTGGGTCTGTACTACGCGACCCGCGAAGCGATCAATGCGAAAAACGAAGGCATGCTGTTCCCTGACGTGTCGGAAGTCATTCGTGCCTACGACAACAAGGAAGTGGAACTGACCACCCGTATCACGGTGCGTATCGTCGAGAATCCAAAAGATCTCGAAACGGGCGAATTCGTCCGTACCGTTACCCGCTACGAGACCACGGTTGGCCGCGCCATCCTGTCGGAAATCCTGCCAAAAGGCCTGCCTTTCTCGGTGCTGAACCGCGCGCTGAAGAAGAAAGAAATTTCCAAGCTGATCAACACCTCGTTCCGTAAGTGCGGCCTGCGCGCGACGGTCGTGTTTGCTGACCAACTGATGCAGTCGGGCTTCCGCCTGGCAACCCGCGCCGGTATTTCGATCTGCGTGGACGACATGCTGGTACCGCCACAAAAAGTCACCCTGATTTCGGCTGCAGAGTCCGAAGTCAAACAGATCGAGCAGCAGTACGCTTCGGGTCTGGTGACCGCCGGCGAGCGTTACAACAAGGTCGTCGACATCTGGGGCAAAACCTCGGACGAAGTCGGCAAGGCCATGATGGACCAGCTGAAAGTGGAAGACGTCATCAAGCGTGACGGCACGAAATCGACCCAGGAATCGTTCAACGCGATTTACATGATGGCCGACTCGGGCGCACGTGGTTCGGCAGCGCAGATTCGCCAGCTGGCAGGTATGCGTGGTCTGATGGCGAAACCGGACGGTTCGATTATCGAAACGCCGATTACCGCGAACTTCCGCGAAGGCCTGAACGTGTTGCAGTACTTCATTTCGACCCACGGCGCTCGTAAAGGTCTGGCCGATACGGCACTGAAAACCGCGAACTCCGGTTACCTGACCCGTCGTCTGGTCGACGTGACCCAGGATCTGGTGGTGATCGAAGACGATTGCGGCACGTCCAACGGTACCGTCATGAAGGCGCTGGTTGAAGGTGGTGAAGTCATCGAAGCGCTGCGCGACCGTATCCTCGGCCGCGTGGTAGTCAACGACGTCGTCAACCCGGAAAACCAGTCGACCCTGTACGAAGCCGGCACCCTGATGGACGAAGACATGGTCGAAGAGATCGAGCGTCTGTCGATCGACGAAGTCAAGGTTCGTACTCCGCTGACTTGCGACACGCGCTTCGGCCTGTGCGCCAAGTGCTACGGTCGCGACCTGGGCCGTGGCATGCTGGTCAACTCCGGTGAAGCCGTCGGTGTGGTGGCAGCGCAGTCGATTGGTGAGCCTGGTACCCAGCTGACCATGCGTACGTTCCACATCGGTGGTGCGGCATCGCGTGCAGCAGTGGCATCGTCGGTGGAAGCGAAGTCGAACGGTACCATCCGTTTCACCTCGACCATGCGTTACGTTACCAACGGCAAGGGCGCGCAAATCGTCATTTCCCGTTCGGGCGAAGTGCTGATCACCGACGACCACGGCCGTGAGCGTGAGCGTCATAAGGTGCCGTACGGCGCGACCCTGATCGTCAAGGATGGCCTGGTCATCAAGGCCGGTACGGCCCTGGCAACGTGGGATCCGCTGACCCGTCCGATCATCACCGAGTACGCTGGTACGGTGCGTTTCGAGAACGTCGAAGAAGGCGTGACCGTGGCCCGTCAGGTCGACGAAGTGACCGGTCTGGCTACCCTGGTGGTCATCGATGCCAAGCGTCGCGGTTCGCTGACCAAGACTCTGCGTCCACAGGTCAAACTGTTGAACGAAGAAGGTCACGAAGTGAAGATCGCTGGTACCGAACACGCAGTAGCGATCGGTTTCCAGGTTGGCGCACTGATCATGGTGAAAGACGGCCAGCAAGTGTCCGTGGGTGAGGTTCTGGCGCGTATCCCGACCGAATCGCAGAAAACCCGTGACATTACCGGTGGTCTGCCACGCGTAGCCGAGCTGTTCGAAGCACGTTCGCCGAAAGACGCGGGCATGCTGGCGGAAGTGACCGGTACTGTAGCCTTCGGTAAAGAAACCAAGGGCAAGCAGCGTCTGGAAATTACCGACATGGACGGCAACAAGCACGAGTTCCTGATCACCAAGGACAAGCAAGTGCTGGTCCACGATGGCCAGGTCGTGAACAAGGGCGAGATGATCGTGGACGGCCCGGCCGATCCGCAAGACATCCTGCGCCTGCTGGGTATCGAAGCGCTGGCGCGTTACATCGTTGACGAAGTGCAAGACGTGTACCGTCTGCAAGGCGTGAAGATTAACGACAAGCACATCGAAGTGATCGTCCGCCAGATGCTGCGTCGCGTTCAGATCGTCAACGCCGGCGACACCAACTACATCGTTGGCGAGCAGGTCGAGCGTTCGGAACTGCTGGACGAAAACGATCGTATGGATCGCGAAAGCAAGATCCCTGCGACCTACGAAAACGTCCTGCTGGGTATTACCAAGGCATCGCTGTCGACCGATTCGTTCATCTCGGCCGCATCGTTCCAGGAAACCACCCGCGTGCTGACGGAAGCTGCGATCATGGGCAAGCGCGACGGTCTGCGCGGCCTGAAAGAAAACGTGATCGTTGGTCGTCTGATCCCAGGCGGTACCGGTCTGGCGTTCCACCGCGCCCGCAAAGAGAAAGAACTGTGGGAAGTGGAAGAGCGTCAAGCCCTGCTGCAAGCAGAAAAAGCCGCCATGTCCGGTGGCGATGTGGAAGTGACCGAATCGGTTACCCAGCACGGCGACGAAGCGTAATCAGCTTCCTAGCTCTCTAAAAACGGCGCCTGCGGGCGCCGTTTTTTTATGGCCGCAGCGGCCATCTTGCACTGCCAGCAAATAGTGCATCCATGCTAAGATCTGGCTCATGATCGCCCAAGCCCTCTTCACTCCCGCCCAGCAAAAACTGCTGGGTTTGCTTTTTATACGCACCACCGACGGCTATCACCTGAACGAAATCATGCGCCTGACGGGCCTGGGCAGCGCCTCGGCCCAGCGCGAGCTGAAACGCTTGCATGAGGCCGGCGTGATCGTCTCCGAGCGCATCGGCAACGTGCGCCGCTTCAAGCCGAACCGCGATTGCATGGTGTACGAGGAACTGACCAGCGTGGTGAAAAAGACCTTCGGCCTCGTGAGCGTACTGAACTCGGCGCTGGCGCCGTTGCAGCACGTCCTTAATGTCGCGTTCGTGTATGGCGCCACGGCCAAGGAGCACGAGGGCATGAATACACCGGTGGAGTTGCTGCTGATCGGCGAGAACACCAGCTACGGCGAACTGCTGTCGCGGCTGCCGGTGGCGGAGCGCCTGTTGCGCCGTAAAATCAATCCGAACCTGTACACGCTGCCGGATTTTAAAAGGCGCTTGCGCGAGCAGCAGGGGTTTATTTTGCAGGTGCTGCGGGAGCAGAAGATTTATGTGCTGGGTGACGAATCGAATCTTGAAAAAATTGTTGTCGACATCGCCGCGGGCGAATAGTCGCGCCGTTTTTCTCCTTCTTTCCAAAGACCAGATGAAAAACATCCCTACCGATCATCGGACGAAGTCATGATGTCGGTCGATTTTTTTGGATGTAAAAGAGAGCAAATTCTCACGGCCACTTGGGACGACGCATTTGAGCGATTTCCCGCCGCTGGCATCACGGTTCCCGACTTGAGCGCATTCACTTCGCTCAGCGAGTCGCTGCGAGCGCCTGCATTTTCTGCCACCCGTGTACCCATGACAGTTGCGCCGTACTATCAACTTTGCGAGGAGTTCACGGCAGTTATTCGGAAAGCGGATACAGAGGAACTGAAGGATGCCGCAGCGACATGGGCGCAATTGCCGCCTTGGGACGGCCTTAATGCCAACGCAATGGACCTCGCCGGCTTCCTGCTGCACTTGCACTCTTTGGTTAGTGGGCCTCAGAATGACGGAAACGCCATCTTTATGTGCCTTGAGTCGGAAGAGTTGAGTGCGTAAAATCCTCATCACTTGGTCGCTTCTGACTAGCGAGACTGTTTCTTTTTTGTTTTTTGATTCGATCTTATGGCGTCAATGTTTGCATCCCAAGGAGACGATGAGAGGCCTGATTACAAAACTCGAGACAGATATTGCCATGCGTGTACGTGCTGGAAAGATCCTTTCCAGCATCTTGCTAGGGGTTTCCGTCGCTGCGGCAGTGATGGTTGGGTATACATTCTGGGGAATATAATGACTTACCTCCCGTGATGGAGCCTGTACCGCAACAAGCGGCAGACTCCAAAAACCTCTACCAGTTCCCAATCACTGCTGCTGCGCAATCCACCGATCCACCTTCTCCTCGAGCAACGCCAACGGCAACGTCCCATCGCCCAGTACCACTTCGTGGAACTTGGGCAGGCTGAACCGTTCGCCCAGTGCTTCCTCCGCGCGGTGGCGCAGCTCCACGATTTTCAGCGAGCCGATCTTGTAACCGAGCGCCTGCGCCGGCCAGGCCATGTAGCGCTCGGTCTCGCTCTTTGCCACTTCGTCGTAGCCGAGCGTCTCGCGCATGTACTTGATGCTTTGTTCGCGCGTCCAGCCCTTGGCGTGCATGCCGGTATCGACCACCAGGCGCGTGGCGCGCAGCAGTTCGTCGTTCAGGTGGCCGAAGTATTGGGCCGGGTCGTCGAACAGGCCCATTTCCTTGCCCAGGGTTTCCGCGTACAAGGCCCAGCCTTCGGTAAAGGCATTGTTGCCGCCGAATTTGCGGAAGTCGGGTAAATTCAGTTCCTGCATCAGGGCGATGTGGAAGTGGTGGCCGGGCTTGCCTTCGTGCAGGAACAGGGTGGTCATGCCGGTGCTGCCGTACTTGGTCGGATCGGTCACCACCGACCAGAACACGCCGGGGCGCGAGCCGTCGATGGCCGGGGCCGTGTAGTGGTCGGCGGCGGTGTCGCGGCTCAGTTCCGGTTCCAGGCGCATGTCGAGCTTGGCTTTCGGGACCAAGGTGAACATCATCGGCAGCTTGGTGTCGAGCACGCCATTGAGCTTGTGATAGACCGCCTGCACTTCGTCTTCGGTCTTGAACGGGCGGAACTTCGGTTGCGCCGCCACCCATACCGGCAGGCCGGCCGGCGGGCCGTCGTAGCCGAGCTTGGGTCCGAGGATTTCGAATTGCGACTGGATGCGCGCCACTTCGCGCAGGCCGATCGCGTGGATCTCGTCCGGCTTCAGCGACGTGGTGGTGGCGTTGGCCACGCGCGCCTGGTACCAGGCGGCGCCGTCGGGCAGGGCGCCGAGACCGGTCGAAGTGCGGCAGACCGGGATGTAATCCTTTTCCACGAACGCGGCCAGGCGGCCCAGGGCCGGCATGATCTGCTCGGCGATCTGCTTGCGGTAGGCTTCGGTCAGGCGCGCCTTGTCGGCGGCGCTGAAGCTCGCTGGCAAGTTCTTGATCGGGGTGTAATAGATGCTGGTCTCGGGCGTGTCGCTGAGCAGTTTTTTGTATTGCGGCAGGGCCGAGATCATGATGGCTTTTGGCTGCGTAATCCCCTTCTTGATGCCGTCGCGCATATTGCTGATCGCCTGGTCGATCCACGCCGGCATCTGGCTGATACGGCTCAGGTAGGCGTCGTATTGCGCCACGGTGCCGATCGGCTGCGAGGCCTGGCCGCCCGCGTAGTTGGCGAGAACCACCGGCACGCTGTCCATCTGGTTAATCGGCAGCAGGTGTTCGGGGAAGCGCTCCATGGCGATCAGGCCGCGCAGTTCGTAGCGCAGGATGTCGTAGTCGAGGCGGTCTTCGGCGTTCAGCACTTCACGCTTGATGGCCTTGATGCGCTGGGCAAAATCGCGGTACAGCTTGAATTGCAGGGCGCGCTTGCCGGGCGAGATGCTCAGGCCCAGCTGGTCGTCGAAGCGGTTGTCGCCGTTTTCGGTGGCGCCGAGCGGCTCGAAGGTGGCGACGGCGTTGTAGTATTCGTCGGCAATGGCTTGCAGCGCCTGGTGCGCCGGGGTGGCGCTCACGCGCGGCACGGGGCGGTTGGCGGCGTCGGCCAGCGGCAGGGCAAAGGTATTGCTAACTGGAATAAACGCCAGCGCCAGGGTGGCGGCGAGGGCGGAAATGCGGGCGGTACTGGTGAGTCGCTTCATCGTTGTTTCCTGGTCCATGGTGGTTCATGCAACGACTAGGATAAGGCATGCCGAGCTGCGCCGCGCAACAAATTGTATCAATCGAAAACGGTTTATCACGCTTTTACTTTCCTCTCAGGCCGCCGCCTCCGCCAGCCGGGTTTGGTACAGCGCGGCCACCAGGTCGGACTGGGTAATGATGCCGACAAAACGGTCTTCCTCATCGACAATCGGAATATGGTGGAAGCCCGCGTTGGCCATCAGCGGCACCAGGTCCACGATCGGGGTAGCGGTGCGGGCGGTGGTCGGATGGCCGCTCATGATCTGGCCCACGACCTCGGCCTTTTCGGTATGGGTGACGCCGCTCTTGCGCAGGAAGCGCTGCAACTGGCTGCGCATGCCAGCGTAGCTGTCGAGGCCACCATGCTCGAGGAAGTCGGTCTGGGTGACGATGCCGATCACGCGCCGCGCCCGGTTGAGCACGGGCAGGGCCACCACGCGGTGGTTGCGCATCAGTTGCCAGGCCGGTTCCAACCCGGTGCCGAACTCGGCGCTGACGATATCGCGCGACATGATGTCGGCGCACGTGATCACGCCGAAGCGGCGCTGGTAGGCGCGCTGCTCGGTTTGCATGAACAGCGATGCGAGGTCGTCACGGCTGATGTCGAGCACCTGGTTGTATTGCTTGAGCACGGCGTCGAGATCTTCCGTCTTGAAACCGAGCCGCACCGTCGGTATATCATCCTTGGTGCCATGGACGTTGACGGGCGCACTCTGCTGCACGTGCGGGTAGCGCCGCCCGGTCAGGTTGTTATAGACCATGGCCATGGCGACCAGCAGCGCGGTATCGATGGCCACCGTGAGCAGCACGAACTCGAAGCCGGCCGCGTGTACGACCGGACCGCCGAGCACGGTGGTCAGTGCAACCGCGCCGCCGGGCGGATGCAGGCAGCGCATCACGAACATGGCAGCGATGGCGAGACCGGCGGCCAGGCCGCCCAGCAACGGCAGCGGCAGGCTGTCGCCGAGCCAGCGCACGCAGGCGACACCCACCAGGCCGCTGATGACATTGCCGCCGAATACGGACCACGGCTGCGCCAGCGGGCTGGCCGGTACGGCGAACAGCAGCACGGCAGACGCGCCCATCGGCGCAATCATGAAGATGGAAGTGCCGGTCCGCGCCAATAAATAATGGGCGAACAGGGCGGTGATCAACAGGCCGCACAGGGCGCCAGCGGCGGCGCGCAACTGTTCGGGGCGACTGACATTGCTAGGGCCGGGCAGCCAGCTGAAGAGTGCGCGCATAAGCCTTAAACCAAGTATTTAAAGCAGAATTATCTCACGGCATGATATTTCTCGCACCGGAATGGTGCATTGTTCAAGCGTAGGGTACGAGGTCGAGCGGCAAAGCGGTGGTGAACTTGATCTGCTCCATCGAGAAGGCCGACGACACCCCGGTCAGCTGTCCCACCTTGATCAGCCGTTTATAAAACGCGTCGTAGCCTTCAATATCGGTCGTGACGACCTTGAGCAGGTAATCGACATCGCCGCTCATGCGATGGAATTCCTGCACTTCGGGCAGGGCCATGACGGCGGCGGCAAAGCGGTCGAGCCACTTGGCATCGTGCTGGCCGGTGCGCACGCTGACGTACACGGTCACCGGCAAGCCCACCTTGCGGCGGTTGACGATGGCGACCCGGCTCTCGATATAGCCCTCTTCTTCAAGGCGCTTGACCCGCTTCCAGCACGGCGTGCTCGACAGCCCGACCTTCTCGCTGAGCGCGGCGATCGACAAGGTGCCGTCGATTTGCAGGGCGGCCAGGATGGCGCAATCGTATTTGTCGAGTGAGTGCATGGGCTTGTTTTAATAAATGGAAGTTAATTCATTCTACCGAAATTCCATGAGAAGCATGAACATGCTTTTATGGGTAGATAACGCAGTCGGCTTTGGCATGTTTTCTCCTAGAAAGTTCGCTAAACTGTTTAGCTCATATCGACCGCCTTCCTGCCCTTTAAAATGAATAACGAAATCTACCTCGACGGCAATGCCACCACCTGCATCCTGCCTGCCGCCGCCCTGGCTGCTGCCGACATCATGGGCCAGCGTTACGGCAACCCCAGCAGCTCCCACGGCACCGGCTTGCGCGCCAAGGTCGTGCTCGACCAGGCGCGCCAGTGCGCGGTGCGCCTGCTGGGCGTGGGCGATGGGCGGTTGATGTTCAACAGCGGCGCCACCGAGGGCATCCAGACCGCCGTGTTGTCAGCGCTGGTGGCGGTGCGCGAGCGCCAGGCCCGGGGCGAGGCCACCGGCAGCTTGCTGGTGTACGGCGCCACCGAGCACAAGGCCGTGCCGGAAGCGCTGGCGCACTGGAACCGCCTGCTGGGCACCAACCTGAAATTGACTGCCTTGGCGGTCGATGGCGACGGCTTGCACGACCTGATCGCGCTGCGCGCGCTGGCGCCGGACGCGGCCATGATCTGCACCATGGCCGCCAACAACGAGACCGGCGTGGTCAGCGATCTCGATGGCATTGCCGCCACCATTGCCGCCAGCGGCACCAGCGCGCTGTGGATGGTCGATTGCGTGCAGGCGCTGGGCAAGCTGCAATTGAACCTGGCTGCCACCCGCATCGATTACGCGCCGTTTTCCGGTCACAAGCTGCACGCGCCGAAAGGCGTGGGCATGTTGTACGTGCGCGCTGGCGCGCCATTCACGCCGCTGATCATGGGCGGCGGCCAGGAGACCGGCCAGCGTTCGGGCACCGAGAACATGGCCGGCATCGCCGCGCTGGGCGTGGTGCTGGCCGCACTCGAACGCGGCGACACGTTTCCGTCCCACGACCAGTTGCACGACTATCGCGCGCGCCTGGCCGACGCCCTGCGCGCGGCGCTGCCCGGCGTGGTGTTCAACAATGCTTTCGACAAATCGCTGCCCACCACGATCAATTTCGCGGTGCCGGGCGTATCGAGCCGCGAGCTGATGGACGTGTTCGATGCGGCGCGGGTGCGCGTGAGCGCCGGCAGCGCCTGCTCGGCCAGCAAGGCTGCGCCCAGCTATGTACTCGACGCCATGGGCCTGCCATTGTGGCGCAGCGCCGGCGCCATCCGCATGTCGTTTGGCGCCATGGTTGATGAGGCCACCATCGCCACTGCCTGCCAGCGCATCGCCCACTGCGGCGCCGCGCTGCGCGCCGCAGGCATGATCGCCGACCAGCCCAGCGCCGAGCCCGACGACGGCTTGCTGCAACTGGGCGTGGAGGGAGAGTGCGGCTGGCTGGTGCTGGACGCGGCCAGCCGCAGCTGCATCGTGATCGATCCGCTGCCCACGCTGACCGCGCGCATCACGGCCATCGTGCGCGGCCATAACTACCGGGTGCTGGCCATCGTGGCCACCACCGCCGGCGCCGATCACGCGCCATTGGCCCGGTCGCTGGGCGCCCACTACGATACCCAGGCGATGACGGACGCGTTCGGCTGGCCGGCCATCACGGCCCATCGCCTGACCTTGGGCGATGGCGCCGAAGTCAACGCGGTTGCCATCGGCAGCCAGGTGCTGGCGCAGGTGTCGGCCGGGGAGGGCGCGCGCGCCTATTTATTGGGCAGCAAGGACGGCGCCAGCATGATGGCTGCTGATGTGCGCTTCGCCTTCACCGCGCATGCCGACCTGGCCTTGCCGGTCATCACCACCGCGCAGACCCTGCTGTGCCCGACCCGCGATGCCCGCAACCAGCTTTGTGCCGGCCATGGCGGCGACCAGGCTGCTGCCGACCTGCAACTCGACAGCAGCGCGCTGCAGGCATTCCTGCATGCCCATCCCGGCGCGGTAGTGGTCGATGTGCGCGAGCCGTACGAGTTTGCCGCCACGGTGCCGGCGCCAGCGGGCGCGCATGCGGCGCAGAGCGTGCCGCTGAGTCGCCTGGTCGAGCACGCCAGCGTGTGGCTGCGCGGCGACATCCATGCGCCGCTGGTCTTCGTCTGTCGCAGCGGCAACCGCAGCATGAAAGCTGCGCAATGCCTGCGCCGGCTCGGCCACACCAGCAGCTACAGCCTCACCGGCGGCCTGGCACTAGCGGCCTGAACCGCTCACAAAAGTGATTGAAAGGGGCCGCTTCGAGCGGCCCTTTGCGCTTATGTTCGTAAGCGCACAGTAGCAAATTGTTACGAGACGTATCATTGCTTGGCACACATTCCCACTAATCACCGCGCCAGCTTACCGGACGCGGTTTTGTCGCGCACGTCCAAGCGAGGTTTACGTTGAACAAGTCCAATCCCCTGCTCCCCGAGATGTCGCTCGGCTTTCGCGAATCCAATACGGCGGCCATGGTCTCCGACGAAGACGAAGACCTGCCCTTGAGAGCGGAGCTTTTCAGCGCGGCGCAGATGGCCGCGCACGGCCGCTCGCTCGCTTCCCACCACGAATTGAGCCTGCGCGGCGGCGGCGACCAGCTGCTCGCGCGCCTCAGCGACAACGCGGAAGTGATCAGCGCCACCTGCGACGAGCTGACCGCCGCCATCAAGGATGGCCGCCAGATCACGCCTGCCTCCGAATGGCTGCTCGATAACCTGTACCTGATCGAAGAACAGATCCGCATCGCGCGCCGCCACCTGCCCAAGGACTACAGCAAGGAGCTGCCACGCCTGGCCAAGGGCGCGCCCGAGGGCTGTCCGCGCGTGTACAAGCTGGCGCTCGAGATCATCTCGCACGGCGATGGCCGCGTCGATCCGGAATCGCTGTCGCGCTTTGTCGATGCGTACCAGGAAATCGCGCCACTCAAGCTGGGCGAATTGTGGGCCATTCCCATCATGCTGCGCCTGGCGCTGATCGAAAACCTGCGCCGCGTGGCCGCGCGCGTGGCGGACAACCGCGCCGAACGCGACCTGGCCAACAGCTGGGCCGACCAGATGAGCGAGGAAGCGGAAAAGAACCCGAGCGGATTGATTTTAAAAGTGGCCGACATGGCCCGCTCCAATCCGCCGATCACCAGCGCCTTCGTGGCGGAGCTGTCGCGCCGCCTGCAGGGCCAAAGCCCGGCGCTGACCATGGCGCTGACCTGGATCACCAGCCGCCTGGCCGATGCCGGCCAGACCATCGAACAGCAGATCCAGGCCGAGATCCAGCAGCAGGCCGCCGACCAGGTGTCGATCGCCAACAGCATCGGCAGCCTGCGCTACCTGGGCACCATGGACTGGCAGGAGTTCGTCGAGACCATGAGCATGGTCGAACAGACCTTGCGCCAGGACCCGGCCGGCGTGTACGGCCAGATGGAATTCGCCACCCGCGACCAGTACCGCCACGTCATCGAAAATATCGCCAAGCGCTCCGACTACTCGGAGGTGGAAGTGGCTGCGCAAGCGCTGCAACTGGCGCAATCCCAGGCCGGCAGCGACGACCTGCGCCACAGCCACGTGGGCTTTTACCTGATCGGCGGCGGCCAGGCCGCGCTGGAAAAGCAGACGCGCATGCGTCGCCCGTGGATCGAGTCCCTGCAACGCACCAGCAGCGCCTCGCCACTGACGTCGTACCTGGGCGCCATCGTGGTGCTGTCGGTGATCGCCACCGCGCTGCTGCTGGAGCGCTCGGCGTTCCACGGCGTGCACGGCGCGCTGCTCGTTGCCATGGGCGTGCTGGCGCTGATCGGCAGCAGCCAGCTGGCGCTCAACCTGATCAACTGGATCACTACCAAGGTCACCCAGCCCAAGCCGCTGCCGCGCATGGATTTTGAAGCCGGCATTCCGCCCGACGCCCGCGCGCTGGTCGTGGTGCCCACGCTGGTGTACAGCCGCGAGAACATCGAAGAATTGTGCGAACAGCTGGAAGTACGCTTCCTGTCCAATCGCGATCCGAATTTGCGTTTCTGCCTGCTCACCGACTTTGCCGACGCGCCCACCGAAACCCTGCCCGGCGACGCTGCGCTGATGGAGCACATGCGCGAGGGCGTCGAACAACTCAATCGCAAGTACGCGCTGCACCTGAATGGCGACCCGGCCACGCCGTTCCTGCTGCTGCATCGCCCGCGCCTGTGGAATCCGCAGGAAGGCGTGTGGATGGGCTATGAGCGCAAGCGCGGCAAGCTGCAGGACATGAACCGCTACCTGCGCGGCGGCGCGCGCGACAAGTTCTCGCTGGCCGTAGGCGACACCACCGACCTGGAAAGCATCAAGTACGTCATCACGCTCGATACCGACACCCAGTTGCCGCGCGACGCCGCGCGCGACTTCATCGCCACCATGATGCACCCGCTGAACCGCCCGCGCGTGGACAAGGCTTTGGGCCGCGTGGTCGATGGCTATGGCATCCTGCAACCGCGCGTCGCTGTCAGCCTGCCGAGCAAAACCGCGTCGCTGTACGAAAAACTGTGCGGCGGCGAACCGGGTATCGACCCGTACACCCGCACCGTCTCCGACGTGTACCAGGACGTGTTCCTGGAAGGCTCGTTCGTGGGTAAAGGGATTTACGATGTTGATGTGTTCGAGCAGGTGCTGGGCCACCGTTTACCCGACAACCAGGTTCTGAGCCACGACTTGCTCGAAGGCGCCTACGTGCGCGCTGGCTTGATGAGCGACGCCCAGCTGTACGAAGAATACCCGAGCCGCTACAGCGACGACGTCGGCCGCCGCCATCGCTGGATCCGCGGCGACTGGCAGTTGCTCGGATGGCTGCTGCCGCGCGTACCTGGCCCGGGCCGCCGCCGCGAGAAAAATCCGCTGTCGCTGCTGTCGCGCTGGAAGCTGTTCGACAACCTGCGCCGCTCGCTGGTCGCGCCCGCGATGGTGATCGCGCTGGTCGTCGCCTGGCGCTGGCTGCCCGCGCCGTGGCTGTGGACCGGCGCCGTGCTCACCGTGATCTTCCTGCCGCCGCTGGTCAATGCGCTGCACGACCTGCTGCACCGCCCGAAAGATACCTTGTGGGACCAGCACCTGCGCAATACGGGCCGCAGCGTGGGCATCCAGCTCTCGCATGCCTTGCTCACGCTGGCGTTCCTGCCGTATGAAGCGTACTTCAATCTCGACGCGATCGTGCGCAGCCTGTTCCGCATGTACGTTTCGCGCCGCCACCTGCTGCAATGGCGCGCGTCGGCGCTGGCCCGTTCCACCACCAGCACCTGGGTCACCATGTGGGCCGCGCCGGTCACCGCGCTGTTCGTGGGCGGCATGCTGCTGGGCTGGCGCCCGGCCAGCCTGGCTCCGGCCGCACTGTTCCTGCTGGCGTGGCTGATCGCGCCCGCGGTGGCCGACTGGATCAGCCGTCCGATCAAGCGCCGCAACGCCGATCTGGGCGCCGATCAGCACATCTTCCTCAACAAGCTGGCGCGCCGCACCTGGGCGTATTTCGACCGCTTCGTCGGTCCCGACGACAACTGGCTGCCGCCCGACAACGTGCAGGAGCATCCGAGCCAGGTGATCGCGCACCGCACGTCGCCCACCAATATCGGCATGGCGCTGCTGGCCAATCTGACCGCGCACGATTTCGGCTACATCACCGGCGCCCAGGTCGTGGCCCGTACCGGCGCCACCCTGACCACCATGGACCAGCTGGAACGCCACCTGGGCCACTTCTACAACTGGTACGACACGCAGTCGCTGCAGCCTTTGCACCCCGTGTACATTTCCACTGTCGATAGCGGCAACCTGGCAGGCCACCTGCTCACGCTGCAACCGGGCCTGATCGCCCTGTACGACCAGCCGGTGGTGGGGCCGCAATACGTGGACGGCTTGCTGACCACCTTGCGCGTGATGGAAGAAACCATCACCACCATCGATGGCACCTTCACGGTGGGCACGGCAGCATCGGCTGCGGCTGCGACTGCGGCCGCCGAGGCAGCGGTACCTGCCGGCACCGGTAACGGCGCGCTGGCCGGCATCGATACGCCCGAACTGGTGGCATTGCGCGCGGTGCTGTCCGACCGTCCCGACGCTACCCACCTGCTGCAGCTGCATGCGTGGCTCACGCGCGTGGCGCAGGCGGCCGACGCCCTGCGTCCGCTGGTGGCGGCGCAGGCCGATGTCGCCATGTGGGCCGATTCCCTGGCCCGGCAAGCGCACGCCGCGCTCGACGAACTGGCCTTGTTCACGCCATGGGTCAACCTGCCGGCCGACACGGTGCTCGACACCAACCTGCTGCGCGTGCCCACCCTGCGTGAACTGGCGGCACTGGCCAATGCCGGCGCCGACATTCCCGTCTCCGACCTGGCGCCGGCCGAACTGGAACGCCGCCAGCAGATGGCGCAGCTGCTCGAACAGGGCGGCGCCGCCGCCCACGACCGCATGCGCCAGCTGGCCGAACTGGCCCAGCGCAGCACCGCGTTCGCGCAGATGGAATACGGCTTCCTGTACAACGCCACCACCAACCTGCTGGCGATCGGCTACAACGTCAGCGAACGCCGCCTCGATGCCAGCTATTACGACCTGCTGGCGTCCGAAGTACGCCTGGCCAGTTTCGTCGCCATCGCCCAGGGCCAGCTGCCGCAGGACCACTGGTTCGCGCTGGGCCGCCAGCTGTGCATCGTCGGCGGCAAGCCGGTGCTGCTGTCCTGGAGCGGCTCGATGTTCGAGTACCTGATGCCGCTGCTGGTCATGCCGACTTACGAGAGCACGCTGCTCGACCAGACCTACAACTCGGTGATCGACGCCCAGATCGCCTACGGCAAGCAGCACAACGTGCCGTGGGGGATTTCGGAGTCAGGCTACAACACCACCGACGCCAACCTCAATTACCAATACCGCGCCTTCGGCGTGCCGGGCCTGGGCTTGAAGCGCGGCCTCGGCGACGACCTGGTGATCGCACCGTACGCCAGCATGATGGGCCTGATGGTCCAGCCTGAAGCGTCGTGCCTGAACCTGCAAAAAATGGATGGCCTGGGCTTCATGGGCCGCTATGGCTTCTACGAAGCGATCGACTACACGCCAACGCGCCTGCCGCGCGGTGTCAGTCACGCCGTGGTCCGCTCGTTCATGGTCCACCACCAGGGCATGGGCTTCCTGGCCCTGAGCTACCTGCTGCACGACCGTCCGATGCAGCGCCGTTTCGAATCCGATCCGCTGCTGCAATCGACGTTGCTGGTGCTGCAGGAACGCAGCCCGCAGGTAGGCGCCTTCCACTCCACGTCGGTGGAGTCGGCGGCCATCCGTACCACGGCGCCCGATTCCGGCATGCCGCTGCGCGTGCTTACCTCGCACAGCACCCCGGTGCCGGAAACCCAGCTGTTGTCCAATGGCCGCTATCACGTGATGGTGACCAACGCGGGCGGCAGCTACAGCCGCTGGAAAGACCAGTCGGTGACCCGCTGGCGCGAAGACAGCACCCGCGACAACTGGGGCGCCTTCTGCTACGTGCGCGACATGGAGGACGGCGACTTCTGGTCCACCACGTATCAACCGACACTGGTAGAACCACGCCACCACGAAGTGATCTTCTCGGAAGGCCGCGCCGAATTCCGCCGCTCCGACAACGGCATCGACCTGTACACGGAAATCGTGGTCTCGCCCGAGGACGACATCGAACTGCGCCGCACCCGCATCACCAACACCACCGACCGCGTGCGCACCATCGAGGTGACCAGCTTTGCCGAAGTGGTGATGGCGCCGGCGGCGGCCGATGCCGCCCACCCGGCGTTCAGCAAACTGTTCGTGCAGACCGAGATCCTGCGCGCCGAGAATGCCATCCTGTGCACGCGCCGTCCGCGCGGCGGCAACGAAGCCATGCCGTACATGATGCACACCATGACCGTGCACGATGCGGCCGTGGGCAACGTCTCGTACGAAACCGACCGCTCGCGCTTCATCG
This sequence comes from Duganella zoogloeoides, assembly GCF_034479515.1. Taxonomy (NCBI): domain Bacteria; kingdom Pseudomonadati; phylum Pseudomonadota; class Betaproteobacteria; order Burkholderiales; family Oxalobacteraceae; genus Duganella; species Duganella zoogloeoides. The sequence goes on along the minus strand of NZ_CP140152.1, from coordinate 5,600,862 downwards.
GCCGGGGCAACACGGCCGCCGCGCCGCAGGCCCTGCTCGACGACGCGCCGCTGTCCGGCGGCGAAGGCTCGGTGCTCGATCCGGTGGTGGCGATCCGCTACACCATCACGTTAAAACCCGACCAGACCGCGACCGTGGACATGGTCACCGGCATGACCGACCAGCGCGACGCCGCGCTGCACCTGATCGACAAGTACCACGACCGCCACCTGGCCGACCGCGTGTTCGAACTGGCATGGACCCACAGCCAGGTCGTGCTGCGCCAGCTGAACGCCACCGAAACCGACGCCCAGCTGTACGGCCGCCTGGCCGGCTCGGTGATCTACCCGAACGCCTCGCTGCGCGCCGACGCCGCCACGCTGGTGAAAAACCATCGCGGCCAGTCCGGCCTGTGGGCGTACGCGATTTCCGGCGACCTGCCGATCGTGCTGTTGCAGATCAAGGACTCGGCCAACATCGAACTGGCCCGCCAGATGGTGCAGGCCCACGCTTACTGGCGCCTGAAGGGCCTGGTGGTGGACCTGGTGATCTGGCACGAAGACCAGTCCGGTTACCGCCAGCTGCTGCACGATCAGATCATGGGCCTGATCGCCTCGGGCATCGATGCCCAGGCCATCGACCGCCCGGGCGGCATTTTTGTACGCATGGGCGACCAGATCGCCACCGAAGACCGCATCCTGCTGCAAACGGTGGCGCGCGTGATCATCAGCGACACTCGCGGCACGCTGGCCGAGCAGATCAAGCGCCCCGGCCCGCCGGTGCTGCGCATGCCGCCGCTGGCGATCGACGCGCGCAGCGATGGCGCCGACGCCAGCGATGTCGTCGCGCCGCCGCGCCGCAAGCGCGTGCTGCAACTGGAGAACGGTATCGGCGGTTTCTCGGAAGACGGCCGCGAATACGTGATCACCACCAGCGAAGAACAGCGTACGCCGGCGCCGTGGTCCAACGTGCTGGCCAACGCCAGTTTCGGCACCGTGATTTCGGAAAGCGGCCAGGCCTACACCTGGCACGAGAACGCCCATGAATTCCGCCTCACGCCGTGGCACAACGACCCGGTGAGCGACGCCAGCGGCGAAGCGTTTTACTTGCGCGACGAGGCCACCGGCGAGTTCTGGTCGCCGTCGGCGCTGCCGGCGCGCGGCACTGGCGACTACACCACGCGCCACGGCTTCGGCTACAGCGTGTTCGAACATACCGAGTCGGGCATTGCCACCGAGATGACCACGTTCGTCGCCACCGACGCGCCGATCAAGTACACCGTCATCAAGGTGCGCAACGATTCGTCGGCGGCGCGCAAGCTCTCCGTCACCGGCTACGTGGAATGGGTGATGGGCGATATGCGCTCCAAGTCCGGCATGCACATCCTGACCGAGGTCGATCCGGTGAGCGGCGCGCTGTTTGCCCGCAACCAGTACAACACCGATTTTACCGGCCGCGTGGCGTTCTTCAATTGCGATGCGACCACGCGCACCGTCACCGCCGACCGCGCGGAATTCCTCGGCCGTAACGGTTCGCTGGCCGCGCCCGTGGCCATGCGCCGCTCGCGCCTGTCCGGCAAGGTGGGGGCGGGGCTGGACGCCTGCGCCGCCATCCAGGCGCCGCTCGAACTGCTGCCCGGCCAGGAACGCGAAATCGTGTTCGTGCTCGGTGTGGCCGGCCGCCGCAACGCCGACGCCAGCGGCATGGTGCAAAAGCACCGCAGCACCGGCGCCGCGCAGGAGGCGCTGGCCGCCGTCCACGCGCACTGGAACGAAACGCTGGGCGCGGTGCACATCAAAACACCGGAACCGGCGCTCGACGTCATCGCCAACGGCTGGCTGATGTACCAGACCATCGCCTGCCGCATCTGGGCGCGCAGCGGCTACTACCAGTCCGGTGGCGCGTTTGGCTTCCGCGACCAGCTGCAGGATGCGATGGCCACCATCCACACCAGGCCGCACCTGCTGCGCGACCAGCTGATGCTGTGCGCGGCGCACCAGTTTATCGAAGGCGATGTGCAGCACTGGTGGCATCCGCCTTCTGACCGGGGCGTGCGCACCAAATGCTCGGACGACTACCTGTGGCTGCCGCTGGGCGCCTGGCGCTATGTGTCGAGCACCGGTGATTTGAGTATCCTCGACGAGGAACTGCCGTTCCTGGAAGGGCGTTTGCTCAAGGCGGAAGAGGATTCTTATTACGACCTGCCGGGCCGCTCGAACCAGAGCGGCACCATGTACGAGCACTGCGTACGGGCCATCCGCCACGGCCTGCGCTTCGGCGAACATGGCCTGCCGCTGATCGGCTCCTGCGACTGGAACGACGGCATGGACAAGGTGGGCGAACATGGCAAGGGCGAGAGCGTGTGGCTGGCCTTCTTCCTGTGCGAAGTGCTGCAACGCTTTGCCGAAGTGGCGGAAATGAAGAACGACGACGCGTTCGCGCAGGAATGCCGCGAGCAGTCCGTCAAGCTGGCCGCCAACGTCGAGCAGAACGCCTGGGACGGCGAATGGTACCGCCGCGCCTATTTCGATGACGGTACGCCGCTCGGCTCGCACACCAACGAAGAATGCCAGATCGATTCGATTTCGCAGAGCTGGGGCGTGCTGTCCGGCGTGGCCAACCCGGTGCGGGTGCGCGGCGCGATGGAGCAGGTCAACCAGCGCCTGGTGCGCAGGGATTCCGGCATCATCCAGCTGCTCGACCCGCCGTTCGACAAGGCCGGTCCCAACCCGGGCTACATCCGTGGCTATGTGCCGGGCGTGCGCGAAAACGGCGGCCAGTACACCCACGCCGCGATCTGGACCGCGATGGCCTTTGCGCGCCTGGGCAACACCGAACGCGCCTGGGAGCTGGCGCGCATGATCAACCCGGTCATGCACGGCACCGATGCGGAAAACGTGGCGATCTACAAGGTGGAGCCGTACGTGGTCACGGCCGACGTCTATGCGGTAGCGCCGCACGTGGGGCGCGGCGGCTGGAGCTGGTACACCGGCTCGTCGGGCTGGATGTACCGCCTGATCGTGGAGTCGCTGCTGGGCGTAACGCGTGGCGCGCACGAGCTGACGCTGGCGCCGCGCATGCCGGCGGAGTGGAACGAGTTCACGCTCACCTACCGCCACGCCAGCAGTTCGTACGTGATCCGCGTGGCGCGTGCTTTGCCGGGGCAGGCGGGCACGCTCACCGTCGATGGCGTCACGCGCGAAGGCAACGTGATCGCGCTGGACGACACCGGCGCCACGCACCAGGTGCAGTTGCTGCTGCCGGCATTGCCGGCGTCGGTGGAGGCGCCGGCGATTACGTCGTAGTCAGGTGGAGAGCCCGGCGCCCACGCCCAGCAGGGTAGCGACGCCGAGCACGGCGAAGATCACGGCGGCAATGCCGTGCACCAGTTTGAGCGAAATCCGGTGGGCGATGCGGTCGCCCAGGTACACGGCCGGCACGTTGGCCAGCATCATGCCCAGCGTCGTGCCGGCCACCACTGCCAGCAGGCTGTCGTAGCGCGCGGCCAGGGCCACGGTGGCCACTTGCGTCTTGTCGCCCATCTCCGCCATGAAAAAGGCGATCAGGGTGGTCATGAATACGCCGTAGCGCGCGAAGTTGGTGTCTTCCTCATCGAGCTTGTCGGGTACCAGCGTCCACACGGCCATTGCGATGAACGAGGCGCCGAGTACCCAGCGCAGTATGTCGGGCCCCAGCAGGCTGGTGATCCAGGTGCCGATGGCGGCGGCAAACGCGTGGTTGGCCAGGGTGGCCACGAAAATGGCGGCGACGATCGGAACGGGACGGCGGAATTTTGCGGCAAGAACGAAAGCGAGCAGCTGGGTTTTGTCGCCGATTTCTGCCAGCGCGACAATGCCTGTGGAGATGAAGAATGCTTCCATTGGGGTGTTGAGTGAGATGCGCGGGCCGGCTGATAAGAACCTATGATCCAAAGCGCGTCCCCGGCCCACTATGGCCGCGCTTCGATCATGGTCTCGTCAAGTTTTTCAACCATTTGCACCACGGTCTGCGGACCGATCATGTTGATGCAAATTCCTGCGCCAGGAGGCGCGGGCCGACTACTCCCCACTTACGGCCGACATGATAGCACAGCCCAGTTAGCACCTTGCAAGCCTGGCAGCGCCGCTGTACACATTACGGATACATGGCTATGCTATTCTGCTTCGCGCTTGATGCTAACAGGCCCCCTTTACATAGAAAAGATCACCATGCAAATCAAGAAGACCTTGTCCGCGGTCGTGCTATCCGCACTGATGTCGCTGGGCGTGACCGTCGCCCACGCCGACCCGCTGAGCTACGCCCGCTACGACCAGGTGCGCACCAGCGACCTGTATCTGGACCTGAAGGCCGATTTCGGCCGCAAGACCCTGTCCGGCTATGCCGAACTGACGCTGAACTGGATCGACAAGACCTCGCGCACGCTGGTACTCGACACGAAAGAACTCAGTATCTCGCGCGTGCAGGTATTGAACCCGAACGGCCGCTGGACCTCCACGTCGTACATGCTCGACAAGTTCGACCTGCAAAAGGGACGCGCCCTGCGCATCGCGCTGCCGTTCCAGCCGCAGAAGGTGCGCGTGTACTACCGCACCGCGCCGTCGGCCGCCGCGCTGCAATGGATGGCGCCCGCGCAGACCATGTCGGGCAAGCGTCCGTTCATGTTCAGCCAGTCGCAGGACATCAACGCCCGCTCGTGGGCGCCGGTGCAGGATACGCCTGCCGTGCGCTTCACCTACAGCGCGCGCATCGACGCGCCGACCGGCCTGCGCGTGCTCATGAGCGCCGACAACGACCCTGCCGCCACCGGCAAGGGCGGCTGGAAGTTCAAGATGACGCAGCCGATTCCATCGTACCTGCTGGCCATTGCCATCGGCGAGATCGACGTGCGCACGCTGGGCCCGCGTTCGGCCGTGTATGCCGAACCGGCGCGCATCGAAGCGGCTGCCAGCGAGCTGGCCGACACCGAGAAAATGATCGAAGCGGCCGAAAGCCTGTACGGCCCGTACCGGTGGGAGCGTTACGACATGATCGTGCTGCCGCCGTCGTTCCCGTATGGCGGCATGGAAAACCCGCGCCTGACCTTCCTCACGCCGACCATGATCGCCGGCGACAAGAGCCTGGTCGATCTGATCGCGCATGAACTGGCGCACTCGTGGTCAGGCAACCTGGTGACCAACGCCTCGTGGAAGTACATGTGGCTCAACGAAGGCTTTACCACCTACGTCACCACCCGCATCGTGGAAAAAATCTACGGTCCGGAAATCGCCGAGATGAATTTGCAAGTGGAGCAGGAAGAGGCGCTGGCGTCGCTGGCCACCATCCCCGCCGCCAGGCAGGCGCTGGCCACGCGCGGCCCGGACGTCGATCCGTCGGCGTACTCGGACGGCAGCCTGATTTATCCGAAGGGCGCCTGGTTCCTGCGCACGCTCGAACAGCGCGCCGGTCGCGAAACGTTCGATGTGTTCCTGCGCGGCTGGTTCGACTCGCATGCGTTCAAGTCGGCCACCACCGACGAATTCGTCGACTACCTGAAAAAGAACCTGCTCGACGCCCATCCCGAATACATGGCGCAGGTGGAGCTCGACGAGTGGCTGTACGGCGCCGGCATTCCGGCCAATGCCGTGCGCGCGGCCTCGCCACGCCTGGCGGCACTGGACGAACAGCGCAACAGCTGGCTGCGCGGCGAACTGCCCACGGCCGACCTCAATGGCAAGGGCTGGATCGCGCTCGAATGGATGCACTTCCTGAACGACATCGACGGCAAGGCCACGGCGGCGCAATTGCGTGACCTCGACCAGAACTTCGGCCTGGCGAAAAGCGGCAACAACGAAATCGCGTTCCGCTTCTACCTGGCGTCCGTCAAGGCCGGCTACGACGTGCGCCAACCGCTCACCAAATTCCTCATGAGCGTGGGCCGCCAGAAGTTCGTGGTGCCGCTGTACACGGCGCTGCTGAAACAACCGGCGCAAGCCGAGTGGGCGCGCAGCGTGTACGCCAAGGCGCGCGACCATTACCACCCGGTGACGCAGGCATCGGTCGATAAACAGTTCAAGAAATAAGCCGATGAAGATTGTTCGTTTGTTCAATGCCAGCGCGATGGCGCTGGCGCTGGTGGCGCTCGGTGGCGCCGTTCCCGTGTTGGCGGCGCCGGCAACTGCCGCGACCAAAGCCGCGCCGGTCCCCGCCTACAACCTCGACGCCGACGTCAACCTGGCATTGAAGACGTTCGATGTGCCGGGCATCGCGATTGCCATCGTCAAGGACGGCAAAGTAGTAGCCACCAGGGGTTACGGTGTGCGCAAGCTGGGCGAACCCGCGCCCGTGGACGGCAAGACGCTGTTCGAGGTGGCGTCCAATTCCAAGGGCTTCACCGCCGCCGCCCTGGCCATGCTAGTGGATGAAGGAAAACTCAAATGGGACGACCCGGTGACCATGCACCTGCCGGGCTTCCAGATGTACGACTCGTACGTGACCGGCGTGATGACCATCCGCGACCTGCTCACCCATCGCAGCGGCCTGGGGCTGGGCGCGGGCGACTTGCTGTGGTGGCCGAGTACCGCGTTCTCCACCGACGAGATCATTGCCAAACTCCGGTACGTCAAGCCGGCAACCAGCTTCCGCAACAGCTACGCGTACGACAACCTGCTCTACATCGTGGCCGGCAAGATCATCGCCGAAAAAGACGGCAAGACCTGGGGCCAGGCTATCCATGACCGCATCCTGGCGCCATTGGGCATGAACGGCACCAAGACCAGCGTGGCCGAGATGCTGGCAACCGCCAACCACTCGGCGCCGCATAGCCTGATCGACGGCAAGGCGGCCGTGGTCAAGCCGATGCCGGTGCCGAACGCCGACGGCGCGGTGGGTATCGACACCAACGCCGAGGACCTGGCACGCTGGATGATCACGCTCATGAACCAGGGGAAAAGCGCGGACGGCAAGCAGCTGGTCAGCGCCAAGCAGGTCGAGGAGCTGTGGAGCCAGCAAACGCCGATGCGCATCCGCGAACCGAAACCGGCGCTCGCTGCCACCAAGCCCAATTTTGCCGCCTATGGCCTGGGCTTCTCGCTGCGCGACTACAAGGGCCGCAAGATCGCCATGCACGGCGGTGCGCTGCAGGGCTTTTACTCGACGGTGCTGATGGTGCCGGAAGAAAAGCTGGGCATCGCCATTTTGACCAACGCCGAGAACAGCCCGGCCATGGCGGCGCTGTACTGGCGCATGCTGGACCAGTACCTGAAGGTGCCGGCCAGCGACTGGATCAAGCTGTACGCGGACCAGCAGGCGGCAACGCGCCAGGAAGAGCTTGAGCGCCAGGCCAAGGCCACCACCGCGCGCGCGGCGCAGTCGCAGCCATCGCTGCCGCTGGCGGCGTATGACGGCGAATACGAGGATGCGTGGTACGGCGTGGCGACCATCGGCGAAGAGAACGGCAAACGCATCATGCGGTTTACGCGCACGCCGGATCTGACGGGGGAACTCGAGCACTTCCAGCACGACACCTTCATCGTGCGCTGGAAGGAGCGCAACTTCAACGCCGACGCCTACGTGACGTTCTCGCTCAACCCGGATGCCAGCATCGACCGCATGAAGATGGCGCCGATATCGACCGAGACCGATTTCAGCTACGACTTCCAGGACCTGGAGTTCAAGCCGAAGGCGAAAAAGTAACCCTAGCGGGCCAGCGCCGCATCCTGTCTTAACAGCTGCGACATGTACTGCGGCGTGATCCCGAGGAACGACGCCACCACCTTCTGCGAAATGCGCTGCTCGAGGCCCGGGTAGTCGCGGCGGAACGCTTCGAGCCGGCCCTGCGCCGGGCACACGCTCAGGTACAGGCGGCGGCTCTGGTCCATGATGCCGCACTCCGACACCTTGAGGTAGTAATCGCGCAGCACCGAGTGCTGCTCGGCCAGCGCCCACAGCGCGCGCCAGTCGAAGCGGTACGCCTGCACCGCCGTTTCCGCCACCACGAAATTGTGTGCAGGTGCATTGCCCATGGCGCGCAGCACGTCGTCGTGCGACACGGCCAGGTGGCCGTCGGTGCGGAAGTACAGCGTCACTTCGCTGCCGTTGTCGGGCACGAAGCCGGCGCGCGCCACGCCGCTGTGCAGCCAGTGGATGTACTGCACCACTTCGCCGCTGCGCTGCAGCTGCTCGCCCTTGCGCACGCTGATATGCGTGGCCAATGGCGCCATCAGGCGTGAAATTTCGTCGTACATTTCAGGGGATACCCGAAAACGCTCGGCGAGCACTTGCCGGTATTTTGCCCGGTGATCTAGGAATGCCTGGTTCATATTCTATGGCGCGGCCGGGTTAGCCGGCATTGGTGTGATGGGTCTTTCGCTGGGTGGGTAGCAAAAAGGCAGCCAGCAGTGTAAACCTTTTTTGAGTCAAAAGTGCAAATATCGTTGCGATTTAGCATTAATTCCCCAGCGTGGGCAATGACCAAGAGTGTCACCTGAAACCAGGTGAAATCCGGGCAGGCACGCCGCCACGGCGCCGCACCAAACATCCCATTTTGCTAGTCACCATAAGGCGCCGTTTCACGGTTGTTAGTCTGCAACAGCTAGCTGTGGCGCCCCTGTTCGTTTCAAAATTTTAAGCAACATTTACCAGGCATTGCGCTAGAGTGGGACCTCGGCGCCCCCCTTTTGAGGCGCTTGCTGCCGGAGCGGGGTGCCATCGCGTGAAGACGATTTTCGGAGTCGAAGCAAGCTTCAAACAACTGTTTGCGCCGTTCGCACTGGCGGCGGCGGGTGGTGCGGGCACCATCGTGGCTGGCTGGACCGCATGGGGCTGGTACACCGTGTTGTGGGCTGCGCTGCTGCTGGCCGGCGCCGCATGGTGTGCGTTCGGACCGGCGGTGGGTGGCCAGGCGCCCGGCGGCGACAGCATGATAGGGCGCTACCTGCACGGGCGCGATGCGTTCGGCGCGGCGGTGCTGCCGGTGTGGAGCCGCCACATGGAAAACTCGCGGACGCAAATGGAGGACGCGGTGGCCGACCTGGCCACCCGCTTTTCGAGCATCGTCGATAAGCTCGACCACGCGCTGCACGTCTCCAGCCTCGAAGGCAACCAGGGCGGGCAGTCGATGACGGCCGTGTTCTCGCACAGCGCTTCGCAACTGGCGTCCGTGGTGGCGTCGATGAAGTCGGCCATGCAGTCCAAGCAGGCCATGCTGGGACAGATCCGCGACCTGGAACGCTTTACCCGCGAGCTGCGCGACATGGCCGAAGGCGTGGCCAGCATCGCCGCCCAGACCAATCTGCTGGCCCTGAACGCCGCCATCGAGGCCGCGCGCGCCGGTCCCGCCGGCGCCGGCTTCGCGGTGGTGGCGCAGGAGGTGCGCCACCTGTCGAGCCGCTCGGCCGAGACGGGCCGCAATATCTCGCAGCGCGTGGGGCAGATCAGCAGCGCCATCCTGGCCGCCAGCCAGGCCGCCGAGGCGTCCAGCGACGCGGAAGACCAGAGCATGCAGTCGGCCGAAGGCATGATCGACTCGGTGCTGGCCGACTTCCGCACCATGACCGACGCGCTGGTGCAATCGTCCGACCTGCTCAAGCAGGAAAGCCTCGCCATCCAGGGCGAGGTGGGCGAGGCGCTGGTGCAGCTGCAATTCCAGGACCGCGTGAGCCAGGTGATGTCGCACGTGCGCGAAAACCTCGCACTGATGCCAACGGTACTGGAAGAAAACCGCCGCCATTACGAGGCCACCGGCGAACTGCTGGCGCCCGACCCGGCGCCGCTGCTCGACGCCTTGAAAAGCACCTACGCCATGGCCGAGGAACACGCGGTGCACGGCGGCTCGCGCCACGTGGCGCCCAAGGCGGCGGATGCCGACGAGATCACTTTTTTCTAGAACGGGGTGAAACAGCATGGCAAAGACGATACTGGTGGTTGACGATTCGGCCTCGCTGCGCCAGGTGGTGGGCATCGCGCTCAAGGGCGCGGGCTACGACGTGATCGAAGGCCGCGACGGCGCCGACGCGCTCACCAAGTGCACGGGCCAGAAGATCCACCTGGTCGTGTGCGACGTGAACATGCCCAATATGGACGGCATCACGTTTGTCAAAGAGTTCAAGAAGCTGGCCAGCTACCGGTTTACGCCGGTGATCATGCTCACCACCGAATCGCAGGAAAGTAAAAAAGAAGAGGGCAAGGCTGCTGGCGCCAAGGCGTGGGTGGTCAAGCCGTTCAAGCCCGAGGTGCTGCTGGGCGCCGTCGCCAAGCTGGTGCTGCCGTGAGCGATATCGGCCACCTGGCCTGGAGCGGCGAGATCAATATCTACCGCGCCGCCGATCTAAAGCTTGAAGTCCTTCATGCGCTGCGCGCAGCGCCGGTGCTGGAAATCGACCTGGCCGGCGTGACCGAACTCGATACGGCAGGCTTGCAGGTGCTGATGCTGGCCAAGCGCACCGCGACCATCGAACAGCGCGAGCTGCGGCTGCGCAACCACAGCCCGGCCGTGGTGGACGTGGTGGAGATGCTGAACCTGGGCGCGTTCTTCGGCGACGCCGTCCTGATCCACAGTTGAGGAGTCCACCATGAACCTGGACCAGGCGCTGCAAACCTTCATCACCGAAAGCCGCGAGCTGCTGGCCGACATGGAGCACGCGCTGCTCAATATCGACCTGTCCCAGGATTTGGGTGACCAGGGCGAGGCGATCAACGCCATCTTCCGCGCCGCCCACACCATCAAGGGTTCGGCTGGCCTGTTCAGCCTTGATCACATGGTGGCGTTCACCCACGTGGTGGAAAGCCTGCTCGACGCCGTGCGCGACGGCCGCGCGGTGATCGACGACGACATGGTGGCGCTGCTGCTGGCCTGCTGCGACCATCTGTCGAGCATGACCGACGGCCTGGCGGCGGGCCAATACGAGGCCGACCCGGACACCGCACCCGAGGGCGAACGCCTGCTGCTGCAGCTGCGGCGGCGCATGGGCACAGGTGACGAACCGGCGCAATCGCTGGCGGAGCAGTCATTGACAGTGCGGCCGGAACCGGACGTGGAGCGCATGGGGCAGGAGGCAAGTGACGGCGACAGCGACTACTGGCATATCTCGCTGCGGTTCGGCGCCGGCGTGCTGCAAAACGGCATGGACCCGATCGCGTTCCTGCGCTACCTGGCGCGGCTGGGCCGCATCGCCGGCATGGCCACCGTGGCCGATGCGCTGCCGGCGGCCGACGAGATGGACGCGGAACTCTGTTATCTCGGCTTCGAGATCGCCTTCGAGAGCACGGCCGACCGCGCGGCGATCCTGGGCGTGTTCGAATTCGTGCAGGACGACTGCGAGATCCGCCTGGTGGCGCCGCGCGGCAAGGTGTCCGAGTACGTGGAACTGATCCGCGCGCTGCCGGAAAATCCGGCCCGACTGGGCGAAATGCTGGTGCAGTGCGGCAGCGTGACGGCCGCCGAGCTGGCAGCGGCGCTGGCGCAGCAGTCGCAGCAATCCCAACCACCGGAGGCGCAGGGGAAAGCGGGCGCGCAGCCGGCGCAGGAGGCGCCGCAGCGCCTGGGCAGCATCCTGGTCGCTGCCGGCCAGGTGGCGCCGGTGGTGGTGGAGGCGGCGCTCACGCGGCAAAAGCAGGTGGTCGAACAAAAGGCCCAGGAAAACCGCTCGGTCCGGGTCGATTCCGACAAGCTCGATCGCCTGATCGACCTGGTGGGCGAATTGATCATCGCCGGCGCGCGCACCAGCGTGATCGGCCTGCGCCTGCACAACGCCGAACTGCTGGAAGCGACATCCACGGTATCGAACCTGGTGGAGCAGGTGCGCGACGCCGCGCTGGAACTGCGCATGGTGAAAATCGGCGCCACCTTCAACCGCTTCCAGCGCGTGGTGCACGACGTGGCGCGCGAGCTGGGCAAGGACATCGGCCTGGCGGTCGATGGCGAGGATGCGGAACTGGACAAGACGGTGGTGGAGAAGATCGGCGACCCGCTGATGCACCTGGTGCGCAACGCCATGGACCACGGCATCGAGCCGGCCGCCGTGCGCGTGGCTGCCGGCAAACCGGCGCGCGGCATGATCACGCTGAACGCGTTCCACGAATCGGGCAGCATCGTGATCGAAGTGAGCGACGACGGCGGCGGCCTGCGCAAGGAGAAAATCCTGGCCAAGGCCATCGAGCGCAGCCTGGTGGATCCGGAGCGCAAGCTCACCGATGCCGAAATCTACAACCTGATTTTCGAAGCCGGCTTTTCCACCGCCGAGACGATTACCAACCTGTCCGGGCGCGGGGTGGGCATGGATGTCGTCAAGCGCAACATCACCGCCTTGCGCGGCAGCGTCGATGTCCGCAGCGTTGAAGGGCAGGGCGCCACCGTCACCGTACGCCTGCCCCTTACGCTGGCCATCATCGACGGCTTCCTGGTGCAGGTGGGGTCGTCCGTGTTCGTGATCCCGCTCGACACCATCGAGGAATGCATCGAGTTCGCCGCCGAGCCGGGGCAGGACTACAGCAACCTGCGCGGCCAGGTGCTGCCGTTTATCCGCCTGCGCTCGCTGTTCCATATCGCCGGCGCGCCCACGCGGCGCGAGAGCATCGTGGTGCTGCGCTTCGGCAAGGTGCGCGCGGGGCTGGTGGTCGATATGCTGCTCGGCGAATTCCAGACCGTGATCAAGCCTCTCAGTCCCATCTTCAGCGAAGTGCGCTGCATCAGCGGCTCCACCATCCTCGGTAGCGGCGACGTGGCGCTGATACTCGACGTCGGTGCATTGCTGCAGGCCGTGGACGGCCGTGGCGCCGCCGCCCCCGCATTGCCTGCCCTGGCCGTCTGATGGAGAACACCGCCATGAACCTTGCCATCACCAAGCACGGCGCCGAGCCCCTGCCCACCCAGTACCTGACCTTCCTGCTGGGCGAGGAACGGTTCGCGGTCGGCATCCTGCACGTCAAGGAAATCATCGAATACGCGGGCACCGCCACCGTGCCGATGATGCCCGACTGCGTGCGCGGCGTGATCAACCTGCGCGGCGCGGTAGTGCCGGTGATCGACCTGTCGGCGCGCTTCGGGCGCGGCGTGGCGGCCATCGGCAAGCGCACGTCGATCATCATCGCCGAGATCGACGATGGCGAAGGCAAGCAGGTGCTGGGCATGATGGTCGATGCGGTGAACGCGGTGGTGGAAATCGAACCGGCCGACATCGAAGCGGCGCCGCCGTTCGGGGCCCGTATCCGCGCCGACTTCATCGCCGGCATCGCCAAATGCCAGGGGCGCTTCGTGATCCTGCTGGCGCTCGAACGGGTGCTGTCCACCGGCGAGGTGGTGGAACTCTCCCGCCATGCCGTGCCGCTGGCCACGGCCAGTTCCCGTGCCAGCCCATGACCGCAGCAGCCCTGACCGACCGCGAATTCTCCCAGTTCCAGCGCTTTATTTACGACGCCGCCGGCATCAGCATGTCGGACGGCAAACAGGCGCTGGTGAGCGGGCGCCTGGCCAAGCGCCTGGCGCACCACCGGCTGGCCAGTTACGGCGACTATTTGCGGCTGCTGCAAAGCCGCAGTGACCCGGCCGAGCTGCAAGTGGCGATCGACCTGCTCACCACCAATGAAACCTATTTTTTCCGCGAACCGAAGCACTTCCAGCTGCTGCGCCAACTGGCGGAAGACGCGCGCGATCGCGGCCGGGGCCGCGGGCTGCGCGTGTGGAGCGCGGCCAGCTCCAGCGGCGAGGAAGCCTACAGCATCGCCATGGTGCTGGCCGACGTGCTGGGCGACGCCGCCTGGGAAGTGCTGGGCACCGACATCAGCACCCGCGTGCTGCAACGGGCGCGCAACGGCCACTATCCGCTCGAACGCGCCAGCCAGATGCCGATCGGCTACCTGAAGCGTTTTTGCCTGCGGGGCCAGGGCAGCGAGGAGGGCACCATGCTGATCGAGCGCCCGCTGCGCCAGCGGGTACAATTCCAGCAGGTGAACCTGAATCAGGCGCTGCCCGCATTGGGCCAGTTCGACGTGATCTTCCTGCGGAATGTAATGATCTATTTTAATCTCGACACCAAGCGCCAGGTGGTGGCGCGCCTGCTGGCGCTGTTGCGGCCCGGTGGCCATTTCCTGATCGGGCATTCGGAAACCCTGAACGACATCAACGACACGCTGTCGCCGGTGGCGCCATCGGTGTATCGCAAGGACCAGCAATGAACGACATCAAGGTCATGATCGTCGACGATTCGGCCGTGGTGCGGCAGGTGCTCAGCGGGCTGCTCAACGCCGCGCCGGGCATCACCGTCACTTATGCCGTGGCCAACCCGCTCTTGGCGATCGAGCGGATGAAGATGCAGTGGCCCGACGTCATCGTGCTCGATGTCGAAATGCCGAAGATGGACGGCATCTCGTTCCTGCGCAAGATCATGGCCGAGCGGCCCACGCCCGTGGTGATCTGCTCCACGCTCACCGAGAAGGGCGCGCAGACCTCGGTCGAAGCCTTGACCGCTGGCGCCGTGGCCGTCATCACCAAGCCGCGCCTGGACCTCAAGCAGTTTTTGTACGACAGCTCGGACGAACTGGTATCGGCCGTGCGCACGGCTGCCGGCGCCCACGTGGTCAAGTCCGCGCACCATGCGCCATTGCCACCGGTAACCGCCAAGCTCAATGCGGATGCGGTGCTGTCGCTGGGCGATACGCGACCCATGACCGCGACCACCGAACGGATCGTGGCGATCGGCACCTCCACCGGTGGCACCCAGGCGCTGGAAGAAGTGCTTACGTCGCTGCCGCGTGTTTGCCCCGGGATCGTGGTGGTGCAGCACATGCCTGAGAAATTCACCGCCGCCTTTGCTGCGCGGCTCGACAGCGTATGCGAGGTGCGCGTCAAGGAAGCGGCCAATAACGACCGCGTGCTGCAAGGCCAGGTGCTGATCGCGCCCGGCGGCAAGCACATGCTCCTGCGCCGCAATGGTGCACAGTATTTTGTCGAGGTGGTCGATGGTCCGCTGGTCAATCGCCACCGGCCATCGGTGGACGTGCTGTTCCGCTCGACCGCGCGCGCGGCCGGCGCCAATGCGCTGGGCGTGATCATGACGGGGATGGGGGACGACGGCGCGGCAGGCCTGCTGGAGATGCTCAAGGCGGGCGCGCGCACCGTGGCGCAGGACGAGGCGTCGTGCGTGGTGTACGGCATGCCGAAGGAGGCGGTCAAGCGCGGGGCGGTGGAAAAATCGGTGCCGTTGACGGCAATCTACCGCGAGATCTTGCAGCAGCTGGGCTGAGGCCGGGGGGAGCATCCCCGGCCGGCATAACACTTACGGTTTGACGAATTTGAGCGTCATGCGATCGCTCTCGCCGATGGCCTGGTACTTGGCGCGGTCTTCATCCTTGTTGGTGAAGGTGGGCGGCAGTGCCCACACGCCGTTCTTGTGGTCGGCCGTGTCCTTGGGATTGGCATTGATCTCCGACTTGGCGGCCAGCTTGAAGCCTGCCGCTTCGGCCAGGCCGATCACGTACTTCTCGTGCATGTAGCCGCTGCTGGCGGTGGCGTCCTGCGTTTTGGAGGCCGGCAGGCGGTGCTCCACCACGCCGAATACGCCGCCCGGTTTCAGGCTGTCGTACACGCTGGTAAACAGCGCCTTGAGGTTGTCCGGGCCGGTCGGAATCCAGTTGTGGATGTTGCGGAACGTGAGCACCATGTCGACGCTGTTATTTGGTGCAAACTCGTATTTGCGCGGCGGCGAGAACACGCCCAGCGCCACCTTGTTGTACACGGCCGGATTGGCGTTCAGGCGCTCCATGAAGCGCTCGGCGCCCTTGCGTTCGCGCTCGTTGGGCGACGCCAGGTCGTTGCCGGCGGCAATCAGCTTGCCGTTCTCGCGCAGGTATGGCGCCAGGATCTCGGTGTACCAGCCAGCGCCCGGCGACAGTTCCACCACCGTCATGTTCGGGCGGATGCCGAAGAAGGCCAGGGTCTCGTAAGGATGGCGGGCGGCGTCGCGCTGCACGTTGGCGGGCGTGCGCGAGCTGGCGCCGATGGCGTCCTTGAGCTTCGCATCCACCGCCTGCGCCGAGGCGCCGGCGGCGGCGAACAGCGTGGTGCAGGCCAGAGCGGCCACGAGGTATTTCTTCATACTCGGTCTCCTGAGGGGTCAATGGCGGCGCCGTGCGGCCGCCCTGCGCGATCATGGGCGAGGAGCGCACGCAGGTCAAGCGAATCGGCGCCCGCGTAAAAAACGCACAAGTGTGGCGCCGCTTGTAACGCAGTGTATCGCTGTGGCAGATGGCATACATATTGCTATCCCTATCGTTAATCAGGCGCTAATATTGCCTTTCTGTTGCCCAGGGCGGCTGGCCCGAATCAGGGAAACCTCGAACCATCCCACAAGGGTTTTGCGAGGTGCTCCTGTCTCACATTTGGAGAGATGATGGAACGACGTGCATTCCTCAACATTGGTAGTCTGGCGCTGGGCACGATGTTGCTGCCTGCTTTTGGCCGCGCCATCGCGGCCGAAGAATTACTCAACCCGGTCGCCCTGCAGTTCAAGAAAATGCTGGCCGATACCGCGATGACGGCCGCCACCCAGGCCGGCGCCAGTTACTGCGACGTGCGCGTGGGCCGCTACCTGAACCAGTTCATCACCACGCGCGATCTCAACGTGGACAACGTGGTCAACACCGAATCGGCCGGCGTGGGCGTGCGCGTGATCGCCGGCGGCGCCTACGGCTTTGCCGCCACCAACGACATGACACCCGACGGCGTGGCAGGCGCCGCGCGCCAGGCCGTGGCGATTGCCCGCGCCAACGCCAAGCTGCAAACCGAACCTGTCGTGCTGGCGCCGGTGAAAAGCCTGGGCGAAGTGGCGTGGGCCACGCCCATCGTCAAGGACTGGCGCACGGTGCCGATCAAGGAAAAGGCCGAGCTGCTGATCACCGCCAACAAGGCCGGCATGGACGGCGGCGCGAGCTTCATGCAGTCGATGCTGTTCCAGGTGAACCAGCAAAAATACTTCGCATCCACCGACGGCTCGTATATCGACCAGGACGTGCACCGCTTGTGGATGCCGGTATACGCCACCGCCGTGGACCAGAAGAGCAACAAGTTCCGCACCCGCCAGGGCCTGTCGGCGCCGGTGGGCATGGGCTACGAATACCTGGACGCACGCCCCGAGCACAAGGTCAAGGCAGCCGGTGGCGTGACCACGCTGTACACCAAGTCCTATGACCTGATCGAAGATGCGCGCGCGGCCGGCAAACAGGCCAGGCAGAAGCTCACCGCCAAGTCGGTGGAGCCGGGCAAATACGACCTGGTGCTCTCGCCCGAACACCTGTGGCTGACCATCCACGAATCGGTGGGGCACCCGACCGAACTCGATCGCGTGCTCGGTTACGAGGCCAACTACGCCGGCACCAGCTTCGCCACGCTCGACAAGTGGGAAACCAAGAAATTCAAGTACGGCTCCGATATCGTCAACATCGTCGCCGACAAGACCACGCCAGGCTCGCTGGCCAACGTGGGTTACGACGACGAGGGTGTGCCGTGCAAGCGCTGGGACATCATCAAGGACGGCATCCTGGTCAACTACCAGGCCACGCGCGACCAGGCAGCCATCATCGGCGAGAAGGAATCGCACGGCTGCTCGTACGCCGACAACTGGAGCAGCGTGCAGTTCCAGCGCATGCCCAATGTGTCGCTGCAGGCCGGTAAAAAGCGACTTACCCCGGACGAGATGGTCAAGGACGTCAAGAAGGGCATCTATATCGTGGGCGACGGTTCGTTCTCGATCGACCAGCAGCGCTACAACTTCCAGTTCGGCGGCCAGCTGTACTACGAGATCAAGAACGGCAAGATCGGCCAGATGCTCGAAGACGTGGCCTACCAGTCGAATACCCAGGAATTCTGGAATGCCTGCACCGCCATGTGCGACGAGCGCGATTGGCGCATGGGCGGCTCCTTCTTCGACGGCAAGGGCCAGCCTTCGCAGGTGTCGGTGGTGTCGCACGGGGCGAGTACCACCCGCTTCAACGGCATTAACGTGATTAACACTGCGCGCAAGATCGCCTGAGCCTGGAGAAGAAGACAATGAAAAACCTCAACCAGGACGACGCCAAACGCATTTGCGACAAGGTGCTGGCGCTGACCAGCGCCGACCAGTGCGAAGTGAGCCTGACCGGCAGCCGCAATGGCAATATCCGCTATGCGCGCAACGCCGTCTCCACTGCTGGCCTGATCGAAAACACCGAACTGGCGATCGCGGTCGCCTTCGGCAACAAGCAGGGCATCGCCACCATCAATGAGTTCGACGACAAGTCGATCGAGCGCGCGGTGCGCCGCGCCGAGGAGCTGGCGCGCCTGGCGCCGGACAACCCGGAGTTCATGCCCACGCCATCGAAACAGCAGTACAAGGCCAGCGAAACGTTCTTCCAGAAGACCGCCGACATCGACCCGGAATTCCGCGCCCAGGTGGCCGCCTACAGCATCGAGAACAGCCGCAAGAACAAGCTGGTGGCAGCGGGCTTTTTTGCCGACAGCGCCAAGTTCACGGCGGTGGCCAACTCCAACGGCGTCTTCGGCTTCCAGCGCGATACCGGACTGGACTTCACCATTACGGTGCGCACCGAAGACGGGCGCGGTTCCGGCTGGGCCAAGCGCAGCGTGGGCGATGCATCGAAATTCGACGCGCGTGAAGCGTCCAACGTCGCCATCGAAAAAGCCTTGCGCTCGGTGGAAGCCAAGGCGCTGGAACCGGGCCGCTACACGGTGGTGCTCGAACCGGCCGCCACGTCCGACATCCTGGCCTATATGTTCAACGACTTCGGTGCGCGCGAGGCCGACGAGGGCCGCAGCTTCCTGTCGAAAAAAGGCGGTGGCAACCGCAAGGGCGAAAAGCTGTTCGACCAGCAGGTCAACGTGTGGTCCGATCCGTGGGACGCCAACGTGGCCGTGCTGCCGTGGGATGGCGGCTCGATGCTGGCGCGCGAACGCCAGGACCTGATCAAGAATGGCCGCGTCCAGGATCTCAATTACTCGATGTACTGGGCCAAGAAGCAGGGCCAGCGCGCAGTGGGGGCGCCCGGCAACATCATCATGGCCGGCACCAACAAATCCACCGAGGAGCTGATTGCGAATACTAAAAAAGGGGTGCTGGTCACGCGCACCTGGTATATCCGCATGGTCGATCCGCAGTCGGTGCTGCTCACGGGCTTGACGCGCGACGGCACGTTCTATATCGAGAACGGCAAGATCAAGCACCCGATCAAGAACTTCCGCTTCAACGAAAGCCCGGTATCGATGTTGAACAATATCGATGAACTGGGCCGGCCGGAAATCCTGTCGGGCGACGAATCGCCGTACCAGTTGCTGGTGCCGGCCATGCGCGTGCGCGATTTCAATTTCACGTCGCTGTCGGACGCGGTTTAAAACAGACTTTTGGAGTATCAGTGGAACGACGTTCATTTTTAAAGGTCAGCGCCGCCGCCGGCGGCAGCTTGCTGATCCCCGTTTTCGGTAACGCCATCGCCGCCGACGAGTTGCTGAGCCCAATGGCCGTGCAGTTCAAGAAGTCGCTGGCCGACGCCGCCCTCAACGCGGCCACCAAGGCCGGCGCCAGCTACTGCGACGTGCGCATCGGCCGCTACCTGAACCAGTTCATCACCACGCGCGACCTCAACGTGGAAGACATCGTCAACACCGAGTCGTCCGGCGTGGGTGTGCGCGTGATCGCCGGCGGCGCCTACGGCTTTTGCTCGACCAACGTGATGACGCTCGACTCGGTGGCCGACGCCGCGCGCCAGGCCGTGGCGATTGCCCGCGCCAATGCGAAGCTGCAGCTCGAACCCGTGGTGCTGGCGCCCGTCAAGGGCGTGGGCGACGTGGCATGGGCCACGCCGTTCAAGAAGGACTGGCGCGCGGTGCCCATCAAGGAAAAGGCAGAACTGCTGATCGCCGCCAACAAGGCCGGCCTGGAAGCGGGCGCCAACTTCATGCAGGCCAACCTGTTCCAGGTCAACCAGCAAAAGTATTTTGCGTCCACCGACGGCTCCTACATCGACCAGGACTTGCACCGTTTGTGGTCGCCGTTCACCGCCACTGCCGTGGACAAGGCCAGTAACCGCTTCCGTACCCGCGATGGATTGTCGTCGCCGGTGGCGATGGGTTATGAATTCTTCGACGCCCGTCCCGAGCACAAGCTCAAGGCGGCCGGCGGCGTGACCACGCTGTACAACGGTTCGTATGACCTGATCGAGGACGCCCGTGCGGCCGGGCGCCAGGCGCGCGAAAAGCTCACCGCCAAGTCGGTGGAGCCGGGCAAGTACGACCTGGTGCTCTCGCCCGAACACCTGTTCCTGACCATCCACGAGTCGGTGGGCCACGCGACGGAACTGGACCGCGTGCTCGGCTACGAAGCCAACTACGCCGGCACCAGCTTTGCCACGCTCGACAAGTGGCAAAGCAAGAAATTCAAGTACGGCTCCGATATCGTCAACTTCATCGCGGATCGCACCACCGCGGCGTCGCTCGGTTGCGTCGGTTACGACGACGAGGGAGTGCCGGCCAAGCGCTGGGACATCATCAAGGACGGCATCCTGGTCAACTACCAGGCCACGCGCGACCAGGCTCACGTCATCGGCGAGAAGGAATCGCAAGGCTGCTCGTACGCGGACAGCTGGAGCAGCGTGCAGTTCCAGCGCATGCCCAACGTCTCCCTGGCGGCGGGCAAGAAGCAGCTGACGCCCGACGAGATGGTCAAGGATGTCAAGAAGGGGATTTACATCCTCGGCCGCGGCTCGTTCTCGATCGACCAGCAGCGCTACAACTTCCAGTTCGGCGGCCAGCTGTATTTCGAGATCAGGAACGGCAAGATCGGCAACCAGCTCGAAGACGTGGCCTACCAATCGAACACCCAGGAGTTCTGGAACGCCTGCACGGCGCTGTGCGATGCGCGCGACTGGCGCATGGGCGGCTCCTTCTTCGACGGCAAGGGCCAGCCGAGCCAGGTCAGCGCCGTGTCGCACGGTTCGCCCACCACGCGCTTCAACGGCATCAATGTGATCAACACCGCACGCAAAATAGGATAAACGATGAAGATGCTCACGCAAGACCAGGCAAAACAGATTTGCGACAAGGTGATGGCGCTGTCGAAAGCCGACGAATGCCGGGTGCAGATTTCGGGCAGCCAGCGCGGCAACGTGCGCTACGCGCGCAACAGCGTGTCCACCGCCGGCCTGGTGCAAAACACCCAGCTCACCGTGAGCGTGGCCTTTGGCAAGCGCCAGGGCACGGCGTCGGTGAACGAGTTCGATGACAAGTCGCTGGAAAAGGCCGTGCGCCGCGCCGAGGAAGTGGCGCGCCTGGCACCGGAAAATCCGGAGTTCCTGCCGGCCGTGAAAGGGCAGGTTTATAAAGCATCGTCGACGTACAGCGCGGCCACCGCCGCCATCGATCCCGAGTACCGCGCGGAGGTGGCGGCAGCGAGCATCGAGCTGGCGCGTAAAAAAGGCCTGGTCGCCGCCGGCTTTTTCAGCGATACCACCGGCTTCGAAACCGTGGCCAACTCCAACGGCGTGTTCGGCTACCAGACCCTGACCAACCTCGGCTTCACGGTCACGACCCGCACCGAGGACGGCCTGGGCTCGGGCTGGGTCACGCGCTCGGCCAACGATGCCGCCAGGTTCAACGCGCGCGAGGCGTCCGAGATTGCCATCGAAAAAGCGCTTACTTCGGTCAATGCCAAGGCCATCGAGCCGGGTCGCTACACGGTGATCCTGGAGCCGGCCGCCACGTCGGAAATCATCGGCCGCATGTTCGGCGCGTTCGATGCGCGCCAGGCCGACGAGGGCCGCAGCTTCCTGTCGAAAAAAGGTGGCGGTAACCGCCTCGGCGAAAAGCTGTTCGACGAGCAGGTGAACCTGTGGGCCGATCCGTGGAACCCGGACGTGCCGGTGCTGGGCTGGGACAACGCCTCGATGCTGGCGCGCGAGCGCACCGACGTGATCAAGGGCGGCAAGATCGCCTCGCTCGACTACACCCCTTACTGGGCCGAGAAGCAGGGCAAGCGCGCCATCGGCCGCCACGGCAACATGATCATGTCGGGCGGCGGCAAGTCCACCGAAGAGCTGATCGCGTCCACCAAGAAGGGCGTGCTGGTCACGCGCACCTGGTATATCCGCATGGTCGATCCGCAGTCGCTGCTGCTCACGGGCCTGACGCGCGATGGCACCTTCTACATCGAGAACGGCAAGATCAAGCACCCGATCAAGAACTTCCGCTTCAACGAGAGCCCGGTGTCGATGCTGAACAATATCGAGGAACTGGGCAAGCCGGTGGTGATCGGCGGCGACGAAGTGCGTTACCAGATGATGATCCCGCCGATGAAGGTGCGCGACTTTAACTTCACGTCGCTGTCGGACGCGGTGTAGGTTTAACGAAAGGGCAGACGGCTTTGGCCTGGGATTTCTACTTCACCCGCCTGACTTACGAGTCGGGCGACTGGGATGTCGATGTGCGCATGCCCAGCAACGTGCTCAATTCGCTGGTCGAGTACACGACCCTGCGCGTCGATCCGGTGGAGCGTATCGTGGCCCTGTCCGACCCGAAGATGCTCGAGGCGCCGTTCTGCTACTTCGCCGGCCACAAGCTGGTGCAGTTCACGCCGGCCGAGCGCAAGAACCTCGAGCGCTACGTGAAGGGCGGCGGCTTCGTGTTCGTGGATGACTGCAACCACGATATCGACGGCCTGTTCGCCAAGTCGTTCGAATCCGAGATCGCCAGCATTTTCGGCAAGCGCGCCTTGAACAAGATCCCGAACAACCACCCGGTCTATTCGAGCTTCTTCAAGTTCGAGGGGCCGCCGACGACCGGCGTGGAACTCAATGGATGGGGCGACGACCTGGTGCACGACTACCTGAAGGCGGTGGAAGTGGGCGGACGGGTGCGGATTTTATACAGCAACAAGGACTACGGCTGCGAGTGGGACTACGACTTTCGCAACAAGCGTTTTCTGGCGATCGACAACACCCGCTTTGCGGTCAATATCATTCAATACGCGTTGGGAGCTTAGATGAGCGGTACGATGGGCGCAATCGCCTGGAGCGAAAGTGAAGTTGGCGCGTTGACCGCCAAGGTGGTGGCGCTCAAGGCCAGCATGTCGAAGGTGATCATCGGCCAGGAAAACGTGATCGACTCGCTCATCATCTGTCTGCTCGCCGGCGGCCACGCGCTGGTGGAGGGCGTGCCTGGACTGGGCAAGACGCTGCTGGTCAAGTCGCTCTCGCAGGCAACCGACATGGCGTTCCACCGGGTACAGTTCACGCCCGACCTGATGCCGTCCGATATCGTCGGCACCGAGATCCTGGAAGAAGACCAGGCCACGCGCAAGCGCGAGTTCCGCTTCCAGCCCGGGCCAGTATTCACCCAGGTGCTGCTGGCCGACGAGATCAACCGCGCGCCGCCCAAAACCCAGTCGGCGCTGCTGGAGGCGATGCAGGAACGCAGCGTCACCTTCGCCGGACAGACCCATGTGCTGCCCAAGCCCTTCTTCGTGCTGGCGACGCAGAACCCGATCGAGCAGGCCGGCACCTATCCGCTGCCGGAGGCACAGCTCGACCGCTTCCTGCTGCGCATCGACGTCGTCTATCCGACCGAGGAGGAAGAAATCCGCATGGTGGCCGCCACCACCAACGCCGGCCTGCGCGATGCCGAACCGGTGATGGACGTGGCCACGCTGTTGCGCCTGCAGCAGCTGGTGCGCGATATCGAAATCGGCGAACATTTGCTGACGTACGCCACGCGGCTGGTGCGGGCCACCCGGCCCGCGCTCACCACCGTGCCGGCGGTGACGCAGCACGTAGGCTGGGGCGCCGGTCCGCGCGCCGGCCAGGCGCTGGTGCTGGCATCAAAGGCGCGGGCGCTGATGCACAACCGGCTGGCGGTCACGCGCGAGGATATCGGCGCGATGCTGCTGCCGGTGCTGGCGCACCGCGTGATCCGCAACTTCGAGGCCGAGGCCGACGGCGTGGCGATCGCTGACATCCTGCTGGCGCTGCGCGAGCATATCCTTCCCGATTAGCCGACGCTCCACGTCCATTTCGTCCAACACGCGCCCATTGCCGATGCCCGTTTCACCTCCATCCCCCGCCGCCATTCCCGCTGCGACCAATGCCGCCATGGCCGCCACGCGCGACCTGGAGCTGGTGATTCGCCACGTGCTGGCCGGTCTCGGCCACGGCATTCACGCGGGCCGCGAGCGCGGCGCGGGCGTCGAGTTTTCCGAGTACCGCGCCTATGCGCCCGGCGACGAATGGCGGCGCGTGGACTGGAAACTGCTGGCGCGCGCCGACCGTTATTTTGTGCGCGAGGCGGAGCGCGACAGCCACGTCGCCACCTGGCTGTGGCTCGACGCCACGGCGTCGATGGCGGAACCTAGCCGCGAATTGAAAGGGGTCGATAAGCTGTGGTTTGCCCGCACGGCGCTAGCCTGCGTGGCCGCCATCGCCCAGCGCCAGGGCGACGCCTTTGGCCTGGCCATTTGCAGCGGCGGCAAGGTGGCATTCACGCCGGCCGATCGCGGACCACGGCACTTGCAGCGGGTGCTGGCGCGGCTGGCTGGCGCGCGGGCGGAAGGCCTGCCGCCAACCGCGCAGGTATTGAAATCGAACCTGCATTTTGCGCGTGCGCCGAGCCTCGTATTTGCCGCCACCGATGGCCTGGACTGGCACGGCCAGTCTGGGCCGTCGCCGCTGTCGGAGGCGCTGCTGCGCCTGCGCAAGCTGCACCACGATGTGCGGCTGCTGACGGTGCGCACGCGGGCCGAAGTCGAAGCCAGTTTCCCTTCCGGCGCCGCTTATCGCGATCCCGAACAGGAGACGGGCCTGCACAGGTTTACCAAAGCCGAACGCGCCGCTTACCTCGAGTGCAGCGCGGCCCACTTCGGCGCGCTTGCCACCAGCTGCCGCCAGCACGATATTGTCCACCACGAGGCGTGTGTCGAGCAGCCGCTGGCGGACGTCCTGCGCCGCTGGCTGCAAAAAGCGGGAGCGCGTTGATGACGAGTAGCTATCCCTGGTGGTGGCTGGCGCTGCCGCTGCTGTTGCTACCGATCTGGTGGCACCGGCAAAAGCGCCAGCGCCTCGACGCCCAATTTCTGGCTACCGCGCGCTTCCTGCCTGCTGCCGCGCCGCAGCAGTTGCGCGTATGGCAGTGGCGCGACCGCTTGCTGTTGCTGGTGCGCTGCCTGTTGCTGGTGGCGCTGATCGCCTGGCTGGCCGTCACCGTATTACCATGGCGCGGCGACACGGTGCTGGTCGATGCCGGCGCCGACCATGCATGGGCTGCGCGCCAGATCGCCGATGCAGGGATGGATGGCGCACGGCGTATCGATTTGCCGCCGGACGCGCTGGCCTGGCTGCGCCACAACGAACCTGACTGGCGCGCCGGTGCGCGGCTGTTGATCGTGGCGCGCGAGGGGCAGATCGGCATGCCCGCGCGGGCGCCGCAGTTCGGTCATGCGGTGGAGCTGCGGGTGCAGGCTGCGCCAAACGTACCTCCGGCACCAGCCACGTCACCAGTGAGTCACCGGGTCGCGCTATCGGCAACGCCCGAGCGTGTACAGGCCTGGCGCGCGCTATTTGCCGCGTTCGGCCAGGCTGGCGATGGCGCGCAGCGTTACGTCATTGCTGGCGCGCCCGTCGCCACGACCGAATTGATCGTCTGGGATACACCAACGCTGGCACCACCGGCAGACTGGCGCGCGCCGCACTGGTGGCTGGGCGCCGGTAGTGACAAGGCCTGGCCGGAACTGGGCAAAGCCACCACCATCACCATCAACGGCGTCACACTGCGTTACGCCGACAGTGCGCGCGGCCGCCTGTGGACCTCGGCCGCCTTCCCGCCGCAAGATGCCGAGACCGCGCGCGCCCTGTACGAAGCATGGCGCCTGCTCGCTGTCGCACCGGCGCCTGTCTATCCGGCGCCGTCGCACAAGTTTGTCATGGCATCCGCTGCCGCCGATGCCAAGCCTGCCTACTGGATCGCCTGGCTGTTGCTGGCACTGTTTTTACTGGAACGGAGTCTGACCCATGCCCGCCGCTCCTGACCTGTTGCGCCAGCGGCTGTGGGCCGCCGTGCTGCGCCGCCGTGCGCCAGCCTGGTTGGTCGCGTTGACCCCGCTGGTGGCCGCCGCTGTGCTGCTGCCGGCCATGCGCACGTGGCTGCTGGCGGCGCTGGCCGCCTGGGCCCTTGGGCTGGCGCTGGACGCCTGGCGCTGGCGCCAGCGCATCGCCGCGCAATGGGCCGCCTGGCTGGACGCCGCCGTGCCGGCGCTGGAAGACAGCAGCGCGCTGCTGGCCGGCGAGCCAGCCACGCCCATGGCGCGCTTGCAGCAGCAGCGGTTGCAGGCGCGCCTGGCTACCAGCTTGAGCGCCGCCGACTATCGCGCCATCGCCTGCCGCCGCGCGCCGCTGGCCGCACCATCCTCGCTCGCACCGGTGGTGCTGGCAATGATCGCCACCGGCGCCGCCTGGTGTTACGGTGCCAGCGCCGTACGCGCCGTTGCGCAACCCGCCGCAACGCCTTCTGCCAACACGCCGGTGGTTGCCGGCGAAATCTACCTGCGCGTGACGCCGCCTGCTTACACTGGCGTGGCAGCCTTCGAGACTGGCGCGCGCGATATCGAGGTGCCGCAATACGCGCAGGTGCAGTGGTGCGTGCGCCAGCCGGCCGACTCGCCCGCCGAAAAGGCGGCGGTGGAGCTGAGCGACGGCGCCATCCTGGCCGTGGGCGCAGCCTGCGCCATGCGCCGCGTGGAAGACTCGCTGTTCTGGCGCGCCCGCAGTGCCGGCGCTGGCGGCGGCGCGCGCTACAACATCCGCGTCACACAGGACCAGGCGCCGCAGGTGACCATCGCCGAGCCGGTTGAATTGATCCACCTGCTGGCCAGGGATGCGGCGGCCGCGCGCATCGCCGTGGTGGTGCGCGACGACTACGCCATCATGCGCGCCAGCCTGCATATGACGCTGGCGCGCGGCAGCGGCGAGAACGTGCGCTTCACCGACCGCGAAGTGCCGCTGCCCAAGTCCGCTGACCCCAAACAGCGGACCTGGAACAAGCAGTGGACCTTGGCTGAGCTGGGCATGGAGCCGGGCGACGAACTGTATTTCTTCGTACGCGCCACCGACAACGATCCCGAAAATCCGCACACCGTGCAGTCGCCCACCTATACGCTGCGCCTGCCGGGACCGGAGGCCGAAAGCGTCGAGTCGACCGCGCTGCCCACCATGGTCAAACCGGAGAGCCTGCGCAGCCAGCGCCAGGTCATCATCGACACCGAACAACTGGTGGCGGACCTCCAGGCCCGGCCCAAGCTGGCCGACCTGCGCGCGCGCAGCGAGGCAATCGCCGCCGACCAGGCCGCGCTGCGGCTGCGCTACGGCCAGTTCCTGGGCGAGGAATCGAGCTTGTTCGGCGACGAGCATGGGCACGAGGGGCATGACAGCAAGCAGCCCGGCCACAAGGAAGATGATAGCCACAAGGAGCATGACAGTCACGAGGAGCATGGCGGTGCACCCAGCGACCAGCAGCACAGCAATCAATCGATGGGCACCGAGGTTGGCGCCATGCAGCGCTTCGGCCACGTCCACGACCAGGAAGACAACGCCACCATTTTCGACCCGCAAACCAAGGCGATCCTGAAACGCGCGCTGGCGGCCATGTGGGATGCGGAAAAGGCGCTGCGCGCGGTGACACCGAAGGCAGCGCTGGGTCCCGAGTACAAGGCGTTGGGTGCCATCAAGGAACTGCAGGCGGCCGAGCGCGTGTACCTGCACCGCACCGCCTTTGTACCGCCCGCGCTCAAGGAAGAAAAACGCCTGAGCGGCGACATGGTGGGCGCCATGAGTTACAAGCGCGCGCAGGGAGCCCCGGACGACACGGTGCCGGCCGAAGTACGCGACCTGGTGCAGGCGCTGGCGCTGGACGGCGCGCTGCCGGCGTTGTGGAGCAAGGCCGCACGCGACGCCATCGGCGCCCGCATCGCCGACCCGGAACAGAAACTGGCGGCGCAACGTGCGGTGCAGGATGTGCAGGACGGCTGCGTACCGTGTCGCGGTCCGCTGCGCGCCTGGCTGCGCGGCACGCTGGCCGATGCGCCCGTGCTGGTGCAGGCGCGCGTGGCAACGCAGTCGCCATTCCTGAGCGCCTGGCGCAACGAGGCCAGGCACCAGGAGCGGCCGGAACAGCAGCCGCAGCCCCAATTGCAACAGCAGTCGCGATCGCAATCGCAGCCGTCCGCACAACAGCAGCCGCCGCAGTCCAAACATCATCCGAAACCGGAGCCGCAACGATGATCTCGGTCACCCATCTGGCGCCAGCTTGCGTGGCCCTGGCCATCGGCATTTTCAGCGCCGCGCTGTATGGCCGGCGGCGCCAGTGGTTCAAAGCGTTGCTGGCCATGCTGGCGGGAGCGGCGCTGGCTGTGGCGCTGGCCGATGCCCGCCTGCCCGTGCCTGCGCCTGCGCTGACGGTCGTCACCGATGCCAGCGGCGCCATCGCCGACGCCCAATTGCAGGCGATGGCAGATGCCGGCTCGATCGACCTGGCCGGCGATGGCCTGCGCGCGGCGCAATGGCAGGATCTGCCGGCCCGTCCGCTGCGCTGGACGCCAACCAAAGACGAAGCGCTGTCGCTCGACTTCCCGCGCACCATGGCGCTGGGCCGCGTGTTCACGCTCACCGTGCACCGTCCGCAGGCGCACGGTGCGTGGCGGCTGCAACTGCTGGCCGAGAACGGCCAGTTGCTGGCCGATTCGGCATCCAGTGCCGCTCATGCGCCAGATGCAGCCAATGCGAAAAATGCAGCCAATGCCGCCAGCAGCAGCGCCGGTAAATCGCTCCAACGGTCCGTGCAATGGCTGCCACCGGTGGCCGAGGCGATGGTATTGCATGCGCGCGTGCTCGATGCCGCCGGCAAGGTCGTCGCCAGCGGACCGGTACCGGTCCAGGTAACGGCCCCGGTGCCGCTGCAGATCGTCGGCCGCTTCAACGCACCGTCGTTCGACGCCAGCGCGCTCAATCGCCTGCTGACCGACGGCGGCGCGGTGCTCGACTGGCAGGTCGTGCTGGGCAAGGCCATTGCCCGTACCGAGACCGCACGCACGGCCATTACGACTCCCAATGCGATGGTGGTCGATGCCGCTCATGTCGAACAGCTGGCGCCCGCTGCGCGCGCGGCCTTGCTGGCGCAAGTGAGGCAGGGCGTGCCGCTGGTGGTCCTGGGCGGCAACGCGGCCGATGCCGGCCTGTGGCAGCGCGACCTGGGCTTGCGGGTGCGGCCACAGTCGCCGACCACGGAACAGGAAGACCAGCGCCGGTTTGCGCTTGCCGGTGCGGAGTTGACGCTGGCGCCGGCGGCACTCAATCCCGATGATGTGGCCGGCGGCGAGTGGACGACGCTGGCGCGCGACAGCCATGCACGGCCATGGGCGTGGCAGCGCGCGCTGGGCCAGGGGCGCGTGGTGTGGATAGGCGTGGCCGACTGGCATCGCTACGCGATCAGCGCGCCAAGGGCGCTGGCGCTGTGGTGGCAGGGGGCGATGGATGCGATGGCGCTGGCCGGCGAGTCCGGGGCCGGGTGGGTGTTGACGGACCCGATGCCGCTGCCCGGACTGCGCACCGAAATTTGCGCGCGAGGCGCCAAGCCAGGCGCGGCGCTGCATATCGACGGCCTGGCCGATGCCCGCCTGCTGGCGCGTGCCGGCAAGGCCGATGCCATGTGCGCCGCCGTGTGGGCGCCACAGGCGGGCTGGCTGGCGCTGCGTAGCGAGGGCCTGGAGGCGGGACGCCAGTACGTGTATGCACCGGGCGACTGGCCGGCGTGGCAGCGCACGCTGCGGCGCGAGGCAACTGCCGCCTATGCCGCGCGCGCTGGCAGCACCCGGGCTGCCACCGGCGAGGCAAACGACAACGGCACCAGTGATGCCGCCAATGGCACTAACGGCACCACTAACGGCACCACTCGCGGCGCCGTCAATGACCGCCCGCTGCCAGCGATGCCGTTTGCCATCTTGTTCGCGCTGTGCATGCTGGCGCTGTGGTGGCGCGAGCAGCATGGCAACCCTGCACGACCAGCGCCGGGACTCAACGCCGATACCGACCCCGGCATCCCGGTGGCCGGTTAACGATTCAAACGCTCTGCCATCCCGCTACATGCGCCGGCGCCTCGATGGCGCAGGCCGGATCGGCCACCGGCGCCAGCCGGGTTTGCGCAAACGGCAGCACGCCCGCCCACGCCGGCCAGGACAGGTCTTCCTCGTCGTCCTTCGGGCCGCCGCTGCGCACCTTGCAGGCCGCTTCGTCGAGCGCGATGCGCATCACGGTCGTTGCCGCGTATTCCTTGTCCGAGCCCGGCCGCACTTCGGCCTGGCGGCCCGGCAGCAACTGCTCCATGAAATCCTCCATCGCCCGGCGCCGCGCTGCCTCGTCGGCCACCACTTCGAAGCGTCCGTAGATCATCGCCGACCGGTAGTTCATCGAATGGCTGAACGCCGAACGCGCCATCACTAGGCCGTCCAGGTGGGTGATGGTCACGCAGGCGTCGCTCTCCTGCAGGCGCTTGAGCATGCGGCTGCCGTTGGAGCCGTGGATGTACAGGTACTCGCCGTTGCGCCAGCAGGCGGTCGGTATGCAGTGCGCGCCCAGGCTGTCGGTAAAGGCGATGTGGCACAGGTAGGCGGCGTCGATGATCGCGTGCAGGGTGGCGGCGTCGTAGTGCGCGTTGCTGGCGACGCGGCGTACGCGGGTGCGCGCGCTGGGGGCGTTGGCGTGGTCGTTCATGTTCTCCATCTCAGAAAAGTGAGACACCAATATAATACGATGCTGGCCCTGAAATAAGGTCCACAACTATCAGTTTTCATGGAGCCACGATGGATCTTGCCCGGCTGCTCGCCACCTATACGCACCAGCACAGCCACCGCGCCTGGCCGCGCCAGCGCCTGCTGCACGAATGCCTGCGCGCGGCGATCCGCGACGGCACGCTGGCCGCCGGCACCCGCCTGGCCGCGTCGCGCGTGCTGGCGGAGGAATTACACGTGGCCCGCAACACCGTGCTGTACGCGTACGAGCAACTGGCCAGCGAAGGCTTTGTTGTCACCGACCGGCGTGGCACCGTGGTGGGGCCCCTGGTGCCGCTGCCCCCGGCTGTTCCGAGCACGATCACCACCACCGGCCTGTCCCAGCGCGCCCGCAACCTGCGCCCGCTCTACGGCACCGCCCAGCGCATGGGCGCGTTCGTCCCCGGCGTGCCCGCGCTCGACCAGTTTCCGATGGCCTTGTGGCGGCGCCTGGTCGAGCGCGCCTGGCGTGCACTCGCGCCTGCGCAGCTGAACTACGGCGACCCCTGCGGCGAAGCGGAACTGCGGACGGCGATTGCCGATCACCTGCGCGCCGCGCGCGGCGTGGTGTGCGAAGCCGGCCAGGTGTTCATCACCGATGGCGCCCAGAGTGGACTGGACCTGTGCCTGCGTGCGCTGGCCGATGCCGGCGACACCATCTGGCTCGAGAACCCCGGCTACGGCGGCGCGCTGGCGGCCGCGCGCGGGGCCGGGCTGGCGGTCACCGGCATCGATGTCGATGACGACGGCATCGCGCCCACGGCCGACGACTGGCTGCTGCGTCCTCCGCGCCTGGTCTATACCACGCCGTCGCACCAGTACCCGGTGGGCAGCGTACTCAGTTTGCGGCGGCGACTGGCGCTGATCGACGCGGCGCGGGTGGCCGGCGCCCTGATCATCGAGGACGACTACGACAGCGAATTTCGCCACGACGGCGCGCCGCTGTCGGCCATGCAGGGCCTGGTGCCCGAGGCGCCGGTGGTGTACCTGGGCACCTTCAGCAAAACCATGTTCCCGGGCCTGCGCATCGGTTTCGTGGTGGTGCCACGGGACCTGGCGCCGGCGTTTGCCGCCATGCGCGCGCAGTCTTATGCGAGCGGGCGCGCGGCCGAGCAACTGGCGCTGGCCGAATTCCTGCGTAGCGGCCAGTTTGCCCTGCACGTGCGGCGCATGCGGCGGCTGTACCGGCAGCGGCGCGATGCGCTGGCGGTGGCGCTGGAAAAACACCTGGGATCGGTGGCGACGGTGCACGGCGCATCGGCCGGTATGCACTTGTCGCTGCGCCTGCGCGACCAGGACCTCGACGACGCTGCGATCAGCGCGCAGGCGCTGGCGCAAGGCGTGGTGGTAAACGCCCTGAGCCGCCATGACACGCACGGCGGCTCGGGCTGGAAGGGACTGATGCTCGGCTACGCGCAGGTGCCGGCGGCAGAGATGGACGACCTGGTCAGGCGGCTGGCGGTGGTGGTGCACCTGGCGGCGTACAACTGCCGCCAGCGTGCGGCAAAGTGACCTCGGAAAACCGTAGTGAGCGGTTCGGTGTCGTCCCGAGTAGCGCAAGCGTACGAAGGTATGCTGAGCAACGCAGGGGCGACACCGGGCCGCGCAGCAGGTTTGCCGGGGTCACTTAAAACGCCGTATCGGCGCGCACGTACATCGAACGGCCATTGACGCCGAACGGGCAGGTTTCCCAGCAGCGCGTAAAGCCCAGTTTCGGGAAATCGCCGCCGTTGGTCCATTCGGACGGCAACTGGTCGAACAGGTTGTTGACGCCCAGGCTCAGGAAGGTGCGCTTGCTGAAGGCATAGCGCACCGACGTATCGACCAGCCACTTCGCATCCCATGTATGCAGGGGGCTGAAGCTTTGCGCCTGCACTTCGCCGTAGTAGTTGGCGCGGGCGTTGAGGTTCCACGCACCGTTGGTGTAATCGGCCGCCACCACGTGGTGCTTGCGCGGCTGGCCGCGTTCCAGCAGGGTCACCTGCGCCTGGTCGAACAGGGTCTCGCCGCTCAATACCGATGACGTCGAATGGCGCTTGGCCACTTCGGTCTTGTTGAAGCCCAGTTGGCCCGACAGCACCAGCGCCGACGAGGCGAAGCGGCTGGTGTGTTCGGCCACGATGTCGAGGCCCCGGGTGCGGGTATCGACCGCGTTGGTGAAGAACTGCGCCTGGCCCACGCCCAGCGGGCGCAGCACGTTGGCGATCGGGCCGCCGTTCGCTTCCGGTGCGATCTCGCTCGAGAACACGATGCGGTCACGGATCTTGATCTGGTACGCGTCCACCGTCAGCGACATGTTCGATGCCGGCCGCAGTACCAGGCCCACGCTGGCGTTGCGCGAGGTCTCTTCCTTGAGCGGAGCGATGCCGAAGGCTTGCGTGACGGCGCTGCCCTGGCGCGCGGTCAGCGTTTCGGTCAGCACGCCGTTATTCAGGTTGGTCGAGACGGAGCTGTAGAACTCCTGCTGCACGCTCGGTGCGCGGAAGCCGGAGGAGATGCTGCCGCGTACGCCCACCGTCTTGGTCGGGTCCCAGCGGGCGCTGAGTTTGCCGGTGACGGTGTTGCCGAAGTCCGAGTATTTTTCATAGCGCACGGCGCCGGCCAGCGTGACATTGTCCACCGGCTTGTGCTCGACGTCGAGGAACAGCGCGATGTTGTGGCGGCCGTCATCGACCGCGGTGGCGGGGGTGTAGCCGGGGAAGCCCTGGATGCCCGAGGCGGCGGTGTTGCCGTTCTGGCCCACGATGCGGATGGCCGGGTTGTTGGTGCGGCCGTACTGGTACGAGACCGGGTCGCCGGCGACTATCTGGTAGTTGTCGCGGCGGTATTCGAAACCGGTGGCCAGGAACAGGCTGGCGTCGCCCAGTTTGACCGGGCCCTTGATGTCGGCGTTGAAGGTAGTCTGGTTGAATTTCAGGGTGCCGGTATCGGCCTCGCGCGGCGATTCGGCGTAAATGCCGCCGCCCGGTTTCGGTTCGTACCAGTAGCTGGTATTGATGCTGTCCGATTCGTGGAACGCCAGTTCGCTGGCGCCGTGGTTGATGCTGATGTCGGCCTTCCAGTCATTGGCCAGGTCGCGCCGGTAGCCGAACGCGAACGAGGCGTCCTTGATGTCGGTGTGGATGGCGGGCAGGAAGCCGTTTGGCGACACGGCCGGTACGGTGCGGTCGTCGCCGGCCGAGCGGAAGAAGCCGAACGAGTCGCCCTTGCGCTTGGAGACGCCGCCGAAGGCGTAGAACTCGCTGTCCTTGTCGATCGGCAGCGCGGCATTCCACCAGAAGTACAGGTCGCGGGTATTGCTGTCGCCGATATGCTGCGTGACACGCGGCGGGTTCACGCGCAGCGAGTCGACGCCGGCGCGGTTGGTTTCGCCGCGCTTGCGCGCTTCGACCGTCAGGTTCAGGTAGCCGCCGTCCTGGCCCAGCGCCACGCCGGTGTTGGCGCTGGCCGAGTACAGGTCGCCGTCGCCTTCCGAGGTGGTGCCGTAGGTGCCGCTCACCGACGTCTCCTCGACCTGCGACTTGAGCACGATGTTGATCACGCCGGCAATCGCGTCCGAGCCGTACTGGGCGGCGGCGCCGTCGCGCAGCACCTCGATATGGTGGATGGCTGCCAGCGGAATGGCGTTGATGT
This sequence comes from Duganella zoogloeoides, assembly GCF_034479515.1. NCBI lineage: Bacteria > Pseudomonadati > Pseudomonadota > Betaproteobacteria > Burkholderiales > Oxalobacteraceae > Duganella > Duganella zoogloeoides. The sequence goes on along the minus strand of NZ_CP140152.1, from coordinate 5,566,435 downwards.
CGGTACCGGCCGAGCCGCGTCCCACGCTTTGCTGGACGTTGACCAGCGCCTGCTGGTGGCGGCGCTTGCCGTTGACCAGGACCAGTACCTGGTCCGGTCCCAGCGAACGCAGGGTGGCGGGGCGGATGCTGTCGGTGCCGTCGCTGATAAACGTGCTGGAGAAGTTGAACGACGGGTCCAGCGTCTGCAGCAGCTTGCCCAGCTCCAGCGGGCCGGCGGTCTGCATGTCTTTCAGGCTGATCAGGCCGACGGGGGACGAGGTATCGAGTGCCGTCTTGGCCACCGAGCGCGAGCCCAGTACGACCACAGTTTGTTCTTTGGCTGCCTGTTCCTCGGCAGCCGACTGCGCGCCGGACTGGCCGGCGGCCAGCAGGGCGATGGCGCCGGCGATGATGCCGGCGAGCTGGCTGCGCTTGAAGTGGGGTGCTCTTGTCATGGTCTCTTTCCAGGATTTTTTTGTGGGGAACGCCCGGTGGTACCGGTCGGTCAAAAAATACTAGTCGGAGGCAGGCCCCGCAGCAATGAGGGTTTTCAACCCCCAGGCGGGCAATGTTGCAGAATGAATACTTGGCATGCTGTCATGACGATATTGCGTGCTTTGTAACGCAATGTATCGTATGCTGGGCTGGCACCAGTCATGCATGCGGCGGCTGCCGCCGCAAAGTGTGGCGCGCCTGCATCGCTGGCCAGCGCTACCGCTGGTCCAGCATCCAGCCCTTCAAACCGTTGACCCAGGCCTTGGCCGGCAAATTAAGTGTTTTCTTGATCTGCCCGGCGCGCTCGTACAGCACCGAAAAATCGATCACCGGCGCCTGCTTGAAAGCGATCACCACGATGTTGGCATCGTGCACTTCAGGCAGCCACACCACGGCGTCGAACACCAGTTCCATGGCCTGCAAATTCTTGTCATAGTTGGAAAAGTCGCCAAACACATTGGTGGTCATGATGCCGCCGTCGGCCAGGGTGTCGTAGCAGGCCTGGTAGAACTCGGGCGAGTCGAGCACCGGGCCGCGCGCCTCCTCGTCGTACAGGTCCACCTGCAACACGTCCACGGTGCCGTGGTTGGCCGGGTCGAGCACGAAGTCCATGGCGTTCATTTCACGCACGTCGAGGCGCTCGTCGTTGGACGGCAGGCCGAATTGCGCCTGGCACATGGCGATCACGTTGGGATTGAGTTCGGCTACGGTCACGCGCGCTTTCGGAAAGCGCCGGTAGCTGAACTTGGTCAATGCAGCGCTGCCCAGGCCCAGTTGCACGATGTGGCGCGGGCTGTCGTTGAAAAGCAGCCACATCATCATCATTTGCACGTACTCGAGCTCGATGTTGTCGGGCTTGGCGATGCGCATGGCGCCCTGCACCCACGAGGTGCCCAGGTGCAGGCTGCGCACGCCCTGGTATTCGGTGATGGTGGCGGGCGGGTGGCCCGGCTGGTCGAAGCGGGTAGGAATGGAAGACATGGCCGGCATTGTACCGGCTGCCGGTAAAAAAAAGACGCCGCAGCGTCTTTTCGGGTTTCGCGCGGAGATTCAGTTCTTCTTGCGGCGACGGGCCATGAAGCCCAGCAGGCCCAGGCCGCCCAACATCATGGCGTAGGTTTCCGGTTCCGGTACGGCCAGCACATTGATGTTGCCGCCATAGGAGCCGCCGCCCGACGAGACGATGCCGCTGACGGTGAGCGTCAGTGGGCCGGCGCCCAGGTACACCGGCGCCAGCGTGAACACGCCTGGCTGGGTTGCCGAGGCGGTGAACGGGTTGTTGTTGAGCGAAGCCGTGATCGAACCGAGGTCGCCAAAGCCGAACAGCGAGAAGTTGATCACGCCGCCGCTGGCCCAGACTGGCGTGGTAGGCGATGGGGTGAAGGTGAACACGTCGGTGAAGAAGCCCGAAGCGGCATTGACCGGCGTGTGGCTGAAGCCAGCGGTCCAGTAGCTGGGATTGGTGCTGTTTTGCTCCAGCTGGATGTCGGGGGTGGAAGGACCTCCGTTATACGAACCCGCGTGGGCGCTGGTGGCGATAGACCCGGCGAGCATTGCTGCCAGTGCGATGAATTTTAATTTCATTATATGACTCCGCTTAATAAAGACCCGAGGAAGATTCAAGAAAACGCAAACTACAACGTCAACTTACGATGGGCTCAATTGCTTGTCAATTTTATATTTACTTATGTAATTTCAAACTTCAATAGCTTTTTTATATCATCAGGGGCGCAGTGCACAAAAATTACTTTATATTAATTTCCGTTGTGCAAAATTTAAAATTTTATTGTCGAGTTCGCCAATGGCGCGTTGCGTGTAGCAGACACTAAAGCATCAGGGTAACTGTCAGTCCGCCGCCTTCGCGATTGCTCAGCGTAATGCGGCCGCCGTGGGCTTCGATGATTTCGCGCGCCAGCGCCAAGCCCAGGCCGGTGCCGCTGCGCTTGGTCGAGTAAAACGGTACCAGCGCGTTGGTCCGCACCGTATCGCTCATGCCCGGACCGCGATCGTGGACGTCGATGCGCAGCAGATTGTAGTGTCGGCGTACTTCGAGCGCCACCTGGTCGGGTGGGGATCCCGATTCGTGGGCATTCTTGATTAGGTTGAGCAGCGCTTGCTCAAGCTGGGCCGGATCGAAGGCGCACGGCTCGGACGGCAGCGAACCGACCACGCGGAACAGGATTTGCTCGCCCAGCGCGGCCAGAAACGGCGCCCAATGCTGCATCGCAAGGCGCGGCGTGGGCAGCTTGGCGAAGCGGGCATAGCCGAGGATGAAAGTCTCCAGGTGGCGCGTGCGTTCTTCGATGGTAGCGAGGATGTGGGGCAGGCGTTCGGTTTGGCCGCGCCGCACCAGCTCGGCGCCGGAATGGGCCAGCGACGTCAGCGGCGCCAGCGAATTGTTCAGTTCGTGGCTGATCACGCGTATCACTTTTTTCCAGGTCTGCACTTCCTGGCGCCGCAGTTCCATGGTGAGCTGGCGCAGCAGCAGCAGTTCGTGGCGGCGGCCGTTGAGCTGGAAACTGCGCCGCGCCAGGTGGTACACATCTTCTTCGTCGCCATCGGCCCCGCTCCCGCTTGCGGTGGTGGTAAACAGGCCGTCGCCGCCGCGCGCCAGGGCTTCCGACAGCGCCGGCGACACCTGCGCCAGGATGGCGTCGAGGCGCTGGCCTTCGAGCTTGCGGCCCTCGGCCAGCAACTGGCGCGCGGCGATGTTGGCATACACCACGGCGCCGCTGTGGCCCGCGCTATCGGTGCCGTTGCCAGCACCGCTGTTTATCAGCAGCATCGCCACCGGGGTGTTTTGCACCATGGTGTCGAGCAGTAATTCACGTTGCACCAGCGCCAGGCGTTGCTGGCGCAGCACGTCGCCCAGCGCGTTGTGGGCGTCCACCAGGTCGCTCAGTTCGTCGTTTTGCGGCCAGCGCAGGGAAAACGAAAAATCGCCGTCCTGGTAGCTGGTGACGGTGCCGGTCAGGGCGCGGAACAGCGACAGCATGTGTTCGAGCTGGGCGCGGATGGTGATGATGGCCAGCGGCAGCACGCACAGCAGGCACAGCGCCAGCACCAGCAGCGGCTGGTCGGGCAGCAGGTAGCTCAGGCCCTGGGCGATCACGATGCCGACCGTCACCAGCGTAGCGATCAGTGCGGTCCAGCGCGTGAGCAAGGACAGGCGCATGCGTTGCGCACGCGCGCCGGGGGCGGGCACGTGCCGGTCCGGGGCCGGCGGCTTCTGTGCCGGCGCTTGCGCCTGCGGTTCCGGCGACTGTTCGGGCGGCGCGACGCTGGCCATCAGGGCCGCACGATGCCCAGGCGTTCCATGCGCCGGTACAGCGCCTGGCGCGACAGGCCGAGCTCGGCTGCCGCCTGCGCCACCACGCCGCCGGCGCGCGCCAGGGCCAGGCCGATGGCGTCGCGGTCCGGTTCGCGGCCGGCGTCGTCCGGTGCAGCGCCGGTCAATGGCGTGGCGGGCGCCGCCGGCAGGCCCAGGTCGCCGGCCAGGATCAGCTCGCCCCGCGCCAGCAGGCTGGCGCGCAGCATGACGTTTTTCAGCTCGCGCACATTGCCGGGCCAGCCATGGGCCAGCAGCGCAGCCTGCGCATCGGCATGCAGCTGCCTGCCAGCGCCGAGGAAGTGAACCGCCAGCGGCACGATGTCGGCCGGGCGCGCGGCCAGCGGCGGCACCTTCAATTCGATCACGTTGAGGCGGTAGAACAGGTCTTCGCGAAACGTGCCAGCGCGGATCATGGCGGGCAGGTCGGCGTTGGTGGCGCTGATCACGCGGACCTTGACTTGCCGTTCGCGGTTGGCGCCCAGGCGCTCGAAGCGACCGGTTTCCAGCACGCGCAGCAGCTTCATTTGCCCGGCCAGCGGCAGGTTGCCGATCTCGTCGAGGAACAGGGTACCGCCATCGGCCGCCTCGAACCTGCCTTCGCGTGCGCGGGTGGCGCCGGTGTAGGCGCCTGCTTCGGCGCCGAACAGTTCGGCCTCGATCAGCTCGGCGGGCAGGGCGCCGCAGTTGAGCACCACGAACGGGCCGTCGCGCACGGCGGAATTGGCCTGGATGATGGCGGCAATGCCTTCCTTGCCGGCGCCGTTGGGTCCACTGATCAAGACCGGCACGTCGGCGCGCGCCACCTGGCAGGCCAGGTGGATCACGCGTTCGGTGGCCGGGTCTTGCCACACCATGCCGCGCAGGTCGTGGCCCGCTTCAAGTTCGCGGCGCTGGCGCTGCTCGGCCTGCGCGCGGCGGGCCAGGTCGCGCCGCGCCTGGCCCAGGGCGATCAGGTTGTTGACGGTGGCCACCAGCCGGGTGTCGTCCCACGGCTTGGGCAAATAGTCGGCGGCGCCGGCCTTGACCAGGTCCACCGCCGCGTCCAGGTGGGTCCACGCCGTGAGCAGGATGACCGGCAGCTCGGGGTGGCGCGCGCGGATGGCGCGGAACAGCGCCACGCCTTCCGCGCCGGACGTGGTGTCGGCAGTAAAGTTCATGTCTTGCAGCACCAGGTCCACCTGGTGTCGCGCCAGCAGGTCCAGGCCCTCTTGCGGCGAGGCGGCGCGCAGCGTGGCGATGTCGTGCAGCGAGAACAGCACGTCCAGCGCCAGGGCGACGCCGGCGTTGTCGTCGATAATGAGTACGGTAGGCATGCTGTAAGCATAACATTGCCTTCCCATCCTGTGGCCGGTCATGCGCTGCGGGTGGCGGTAGCTGGCGAGATGCTGGCTGCGCGCCAGGCCGGGCCGTACACGGCGGCCAGGCCCAGCAGCCACAGCAGGACGGCGCCGCCCGCCAGGTACACTGGTGGCAGGCGTGGCAATTCAAGCTGACTGACCAGCAGTTGGTTCAGACCCAGCCCCAGCAGCACGCCGGCCACCACGCCGGCGCTGGTGATCATGAAGTTCTCGGCCAGGAAGTAGCGCAGGATGTCCACGCGCCGGGCACCGAGCGCGCGGCGCACGCCGATCTGCTTGCGCCGCTGCGTGACCCACAGGCTGGCCATGCCGACGATGCCGCTGGCGGTGATCAAGAGCAGCAGCACGCTGACGGTGACCAGCATCCAGGCCATGGCGTAATCGGCGCGGTAGCGCAGGCTGCGGAATTCCTCGAAGCTCTTGGTGCGTACGATGATCGGCGTGGGCGAGGCCGCGCGCAATGCTGCTTCCACTTCCTTCATCACGCGGTCGCGCTGGCCCGGTTCGGCGCGCACCGTGTAGTCGCTGCCGGGCATGCCGGTCAGGCGGACCGGCACGATGGTGGAGAATTCGCCGCGTTCGTCGATCTGCGCGGCCGGCGTTTGCAGGCGCTCGACCACGCCGACGACTTGCAGTTCGCGCGCCGAAACGCCATTGCCATTATAAAAAATTTTGCCCACGACATTGTCGACGCCGGGAAACAGCTTGCGCGCCAGCGCCTGGGTGATAATGGCCACGCGCGGCGACTCCTTGCTGGTGTTCATGTCGATCTCGACATACTCGTTGGGCAGGAAATCGCGCCCGGCCACCAGTTGCAGTTCCCAGGCCTGCACGATCGAGTCGCCCACCATGTAGTTGGTGGTATTGGCTTGCATGACCACCTGCTTGCGGTCGGTGGTCAGGCCGCTGTAGTTGCCCGAGCGCGTGAGCGGCGCCTGGGTGGTGGCAGCGGCCGCCTGCACGCCGGCCACCGCGCGCAGCGTAGCTGTCTCGCGCCGCTGCAGCGCCAGCTCGTCCTGGTGCGTGCCCACGCCCATGCGGCGCACTTCCACGCCGAAGATCTGCTGCTCGTGGGCCACGCCCGATGGCCGCGCCGCCACGGCCTGGCGCACCTGCACGATGTACAGCGCGTTGGCCAGGATGGCCAAGCTCAGCGCCACCTGGGTGGCCACCAGCAGCGGGCCGGTCTTGTTGCGCCACAGCGCGGAAAGGATCGGATGTGCCATGGGAAGTCCTTATTGTGATTTCAGTTGCAGGGCCGGCGTGACCTGGCAGGCGCGCCAGGTGGGCAGCAGGCCGGCCAGGATGGCGGCAGCCACCGCCAGCGCAAACGTGGTCAGCAGCATGATCCAGTCCATGTGCGCGACCCTGGTCAGTTCCTTCGATTGCATGGCGATCAGGGCCAGCGCGCCGAACGCCAGCAGCAGGCCCAGCATGCCGCCGGCCAGGCCCACCACCGTGCTCTCGAGAAGGAACTGGTAGAAGATCTCGCGGCGCGACGCGCCCAGCGCGCGACGGATGCCCACCTCGGGTGCGCGCACCGAGAACTTGGCCAGCAGCAGGCCGATCGTGTTGACCAGGCACAGCAACAGGAAGCCGAACGCCAGCCAGGCCGACAGCTTGTTGTCGTTGCCCACCACTTTCAGGTAGTCGAGCCATTCGCGCACGTCGTACAGCTTGTTGGGCGCCTGGCGCTGCATGCGGCCCAGCTTGCGCTGTTCGGCGGCGTAGCTGTCGAGGAAGCTTTGCAGCGCGGGCCGGTCGCTGCGGCTTGCCAGCTCGAACCAGAAGTGCAGCCAGGTACATTCCGAATCGACAAAGGCCTGGTAGCCGGCGCCGGGGTCCGTGGTGCAGCCCGAGCTGCCGTTGCGTCCAATCTGGTGCGCGATTGCCGTGGTCAGCGGGACGAAGAATTCATCTTCCTCGCTGAAGGCGCCGCCGTTGTTGCCGATGATGTGGTGAAAGCGCGGCACCACGGTCCATTTCTCCAGCACGCCGATGACCTGGTAGGCATGGCCGGCGATGCGCAGGCGGCGTCCGACCGGCGAGGCGTCGCCGTACAGCTTGGCGGCCAGTTGGCTGCTGAGCACGATCACGGCAGCGCCGGCCTTGTCCTCGAGCGCGCTCCACGGCTGGCCGTGGCGGAACGGCGCGTCGAACATCGGGAAGAAGTCGGCCGTGACCGCCTCGCCGCCGGCGGTGAACACGCCCAGGTCGGTGCGTTCCGACTCCACCGGGCCGGCCACGCCGAACAGCGCCGTGCGCCGTTCGCCGATCTTGGCATTGAGCAGGTTGCGCGCATCGATGTAGCTGAGCTGGTCATCGTTGGCGTCGTCGCCGGGCTTGTAGCCGGCCAGCGGGCCGTTGTCGAGTGTCGGCACGAACAGGCGGTCGCTTTTAAGCGGAATGGGGTCGCCCGACATCACGTGCAGGATGGTCAGCGTGGCGATGCTGGCGGCCACGCCGACGGCCAGCGTGAGCACCAGCAGCGCGGTCAGCGCCGGGTTGCGGCGCAGGCTGCGCAGGCCGAGCAGAAAATAATACTGGAACATGGGATCTCCTCAAGCCACGTTGCTGGTGTCATACAAGGACGGACCCTTGCGCACCAGGTCCGAGACCTGGCCGTCGATGATGTGGACGTTGCGGCGCGTGCGTTCGGCCAGTTCGGGATCGTGGGTGACCATCAGGATGGTGGTGCCCTGGGCATTGATTTCTTCGAGCAGTTCCATCACGCCGCGCGCCATTTGCGTGTCGAGGTTGCCGGTCGGCTCGTCGGCCAGCAGCAGCCTGGGCGAGCCGGCCAGCGCGCGGGCGATCGCCACCCGTTGCTGCTGGCCGCCCGACAGTTCGGCCGGGTAGTGCTTCATGCGCGACGCCAGGCCCACCTTGGCCAGTGCATCCTCGATGCGTTCCTTTCGCTCGGCGCGGTTGAAGCCGCGGTAGCGCAGCGGCACATCGACGTTGTCGAACAGCGACAGGTCGGGGATCAGGTTAAAACCCTGGAAGATGAAGCCGAGCTTTTCGTTGCGCAGGCGCGAGCGGGCGCTGTCGTCCATGCCCTTGACGTTGACGCCGTCGAGGATGTATTCACCGTCGGTGAACTCCTCGAGCAGGCCGGCGATGTTCAAAAAGCTGGTCTTGCCGGAGCCGGACGGGCCGGTGACGGTGACGAATTCGCCCTGCTCGACATGGATCTCGAAGCCGCGCAGCGCGTGGGTTTCGATCATGTGGGTGCGGTAGACTTTGCTCAGGTTATGCATGCGCAGCATGGTGGGCCTCGGGTTGGTTAATTGTTGATGGAGATGCGGGCGGCGTTCTCGAACGTCTCGCTGCCGGCAATGACGATCTTGTCACCCTGTTTCAGACCGTCGAGAATTTCCACGGCGGTGACGCTGGTGGCGCCCAGGCGGATAGCGGTGCGGATCACGACGCCGTCGCGCACCACGTAAGCGTAGCGGCCGCCTTCGGATTCCACGAACGGACCGCGCTGCACGATCAGCGCGTTGGGTTTTTCGTCGATCAACAGGCGCGCGGTCACGCGCTGGTTCTGGCGCAGGCCGGCCGGCTGCTTGCCATCGAAGCGCACGCGCGCCAGCACCTGGTTCTTGACCACCTCGGGCGACAGCGCCGAGAGCTTGCCGGTGGCGTTGCCGGTGCCGTAGTTGATCTCGGCGCGCATGCCCAGGCCCATGTCGGCCACGTAGGTTTCCGGTACTTCCAGTTCCACTTCCAGCTGCGACAGATCGACCAGCGTCATCAACGGCGTGTTGAGCGGCACCACGCTGCGGTTGGCCACCGACAGCGTGCCGATGAAGCCATCGACCGGCGCACGCACGGTCAGCTCATCGACCCGGCGCTGGGCGTTCGACAGGATCATGCGCTGCTGTTCCAGCTGCTTGATTTTCGATTGCAGTTCCAGCGCCACGTTGTCGCCTTCCAGTTCGGCGGCCTGGCCGGCGTGGCGGGCGCGGATCTGGGCCGAGTTGAGCGCGTCTTTCGCTTTCTGGTAGTCGATCTTGGCGACGATGCCGTCGTTGGCCACGGCGTCGTAGCGCTCGAGCGTGCGCTGCGCGGACAGGCGGTCGATCTCTGCGGTGTCGGCATCGCGCCGCGCCAGCAATTGCTGCTTGCGCGCCAGGATGCGCTGGCGCGCCACGTCGGCTTCGATCTGGGCGTAAGCCGACTGTTCTCGCTTGAGGGCATCGGCCAGGTCGGGCGATTCGAGCACGGCCAGCACATCGTTCTTTTTGACGGTGTCGCCCGCCGCCACCTTCAGGGTGACGGTGGCGGCCGACGTGGCGTACAGGGTGGGGCTGACGGCGGCGACGATGCGGCCATTGACGGCAGCGTCGCGCACCAGCGTGCCCCGGCCCACTTCGGCGATGCGGAGGCGGGCGATCGAGACCGAATGGTCGGTGTCGCGCCAGGTGTGGACCAGGTAGTAGCCGGCTGCCAGCAGCAGGGCGATGCCGGCGGCGATGGCCAGGCGGCGCCTGGTTTGCTGGCCCTTGGGGGCGGTGATGACGGCGTCCTGGTGTGAAGTGTCTCGGATCATGGCGGTTGCATAAAGATTCAATAAGTAGCGTTTATGCAGTATTCGTGCCAGATTCTAAGTGCTTGATTTGATTGGGTTTAGCAGTGATGTGTCCGGTGTCCGCGAGTGTCCGGTGGTGTCCGGGGGGCTGTCCGTCCGGACTCCCTGCCCACGGGCGGCATTGTCATTGTCATCTTGATATTCTGCCAATCACCACCAATTGATGTTCATTCGAAACTTTTAAGCACCCCATGCCGCTGTTCGCTCGTCTTACCAGCCTGATCAATCTGGCGCTTCCCGCGCTGGCGCCGGTCACCGACCTTCCATTTCGCCGCCAGCAAGGTGGCGCAGTATCAGCGCCTGGTGCACGGCGAGGCAGACGCGCTCGATGTCCAGACCTGGGATGATTTGATGTTGCCGCAGTACAGCGCCTGCCTGGCGCCGCAGACCAGTATTTTCGGCCAGCAGGAACTGTACCGGCGCTTGCAGGCGCCCTGTGCCATCGATACTTCCGCGCGCACGCCACACGTGCGCGTGCTGGTGGCCGATGACGCCGCGCGTCAGCGCGTGCAGGCGGCGTGCGAGGGCCTGCGCAGGGCCGAAAGCGAAGTGAGCGAAACCCTGTTCGGCCCGCCGCTGGCGCCAACGCCGCGCTGGGCACGGTGGCTGGGTGCGCTGCCGCTGGGATTCATGGTCGCAGTCGCGCTGGCGCTGGTGACGGGGGCGTTGCCGTGGTGGGGTGTGGCCGCCGCGCTGTGGCTGCTGCTGATGGCGATCCAGATGCGCTTGCAGTACGTCGCCGCCAACTGGCAATTGCAGCTCGATGCCATCGGCCACATGCTGCGTACCCATGCGTCACTCGCTGGCCTCGGCGATGCGGTGGCGGCGTCATTGCGGCCCGACGTCATTGCTGCCGCCCGGCTCAATCGCCGCCTGTGGCAGCTGTCGCTGAGCTTTGTGCCCGGCTTGCAGGAATATGGCGACTGGGTCCTGCTGCGCAATATACGCCACTACTTCGCCAGCCGGGCGGTGGTGGCCGCTCACCTGCCGTTGCTGCGATCAAGCTTTGTGCGCGTGGCCACGGTCGAGGCGGACCTGGCGCTGGCGCGGCACCTGGTGCGCACGCCGCGCTTCTGCTGGGCTGCCGGCGTGGCAGGGAATACCGCCCGCTTTGCGTTCGAGCTGGCCGTGCATCCTTTGCTCGAGGTGCCGGCGCCGCTGTCGCTGCGGGTGGGCGAGGACGGCCGGGGCGCCTTCATCTCGGGCCAGAACGGCATCGGCAAGAGCACCTTGCTGCGCACCGTGGGCCTGAACCTGGCTACGGCGCGCGGGTTCGGCTTTTGCTATGCCGACGCTGCGGTCACGCCTGACCTGCCCGTGTACGCGAGCATGCAGAACGAGGATACGCTCGAAGGCGGCGAAAGCCTGTACATGGCCGAGGTGCGGCGGGCCGGCGAACTGCTGGCGCTGGCCCGGCGCGGGCCGGCCATCTTTCTCATCGATGAAATCTTCCGTGGCACCAACCAGCTGGAATCGGTCTCCGGCTCGGCGGCGGTGCTCGATACGCTGGCCGAATCCGGCTGCGTGCTGGTGTCGTCGCACAATTTGATCCTGGCGCCGCTGTTGGCGCGGCGGCTGGTGCCGCTGTGCGTGGCGCGCGTGGACGGCCGCCTGCAGGTCGAGCCGGGCGTGCTCACGGAAACCAATGGTATGTCCCTGCTGGCGACGGTCGATGTCGATGGCGTGCTTGCGGCCAAGGCCGGCCGCGTCCACGACAAGTTGGCCACCTATTACCTGGCCTATCCGCAGGCGTGCGAATCTGTACTGGATTAGCCACGCCCAGGCTCCTGCATGAGCCGATTTCAACCCCGAAATGTCAATTTCTTGGTATATTCGGGCTTCACAGTATTGCCAAGAGGCAATTCTAAATTGATAAGAATGCAGGAGATGCAATGAATAACGTGACCGTACGCGCCAGTTTGCTGGGCGTTTTACTGGTATTTACTGCGATGCTGCTGGCGGGCGCCGGTCTTGGCGTCCACGCCCTGGGCCAGGCCAACCAGGCAATGTCCACCATGTACCAGACCAGCATGCAGGTCATCGCCATCAACGATGCCTACAAGGACACCACCCGCACCCGCTCGGCCCTGACGCGGGTCCATACCATCGTCAAGGATGGCGGCGCGCCGGCCGACCTTGAAGCGGCGCAGGCGGCCGCCAAAAAGACCTATCTGCGCGGACTCGACTACATCGCCAAGTATGAAAAAGCCGCCGCCTATCCGGGCGAGGATGCGGCGTTGAAGAAATCGCTGATCGAGGCCGGCCGCGCGCAGTCGGCGGTGCTCGACCGCGCTGCCGCCGCGCTGGCCAAGGGCGATTCCGACGCTTATGTCGCCATTAACTTCAAGGAACTGACGCCGACCGGCGCGACCTTCTCGGCCCAGCTGGAAAAATACCAGAAGCTCAGCGACGAGCAGATGACCGCGCTGATGGATGAGCGCCAGGGCGCCTACACGCTGGTGAAATGGCTGGTGGGCTTTGGCCTGCTGGGCGCGCTGGTGCTGGTGGTGGGCGTGCACCTGTTGCTGAAATCGGTGGTACTGAATCCGCTCGAACGCGCCGTGGTATTGCTCGACCAGGTGGCCCATGGCGACCTGACCGCCCATATCGACGAGCCGGGCGAGAACGAAGTCAAGCGTCTGCTGCAGGCGATCGCCCGCATGCAGACCGATTTGCTGAGCACCGTCTCGCGCGTGCGCGGCGGCGCCGAGATGATCGACCGCGGCTCGCGCGAACTCGCTTCCGGCAACATGGAACTGTCGTCGCGCACCGAGACCCAGGCCAGCTCGCTGGAGGAAACCGCCGCTTCGATCGAGGAACTGACCAGCACCGTCAAGCAGAATTCGGAAAACGCCCAGCACGCGCGCGGCCTGGTGGAAGGCGCGTCGAGCACGGCTGCCCATGGCGGCGAGGTGATGCAGCAGGTGGTGTCCACCATGAACGACATCAACGAAGCGTCGCGCAAGATCGTCGATATCACCGGCGTGATCGACGGCATTGCGTTCCAGACCAACATCCTGGCCCTGAACGCGGCGGTGGAAGCGGCGCGTGCCGGCGAGCAGGGCCGGGGCTTTGCGGTGGTGGCCTCGGAAGTGCGCAACCTGGCGCAGCGCTCGGCATCGGCCGCCAAGGAGATCAAGGTGCTGATCGACGCCTCGGTACAAAAAATCCAGCTCGGCACCGACCTGGTGGAAAAAGCCGGCACCACCATGAACACGCTGGTCGATAACGTCCACCAGGTTACGCAGATCGTCGGTGAAATCGCCACCGCCAGCCGCGAGCAGAGCGAGGGTATCGACCAGGTCAACCAGGCCATCGCCCAGATGGACCAGGTTACCCAGCAAAATGCCGCGCTGGTGGAAGAGGCCGCTGCCGCCACCCAGTCGCTGCAAGACCAGGCCACCGAGCTGGCGCAGACGGTGAGCATCTTCAAGATCGACGGCGCCGCCAGCGTGGGCCGTCCGGCGCGGTCAGCCAGCCGTAACCTGGCGCTGACCTGATATTCGCTTGACATCTTTGGCGGGGAATTCTATTATTTCTGTAATGACAGAAATTCAGTATTCCCTGCCACAAAACCTTGGCCGATTCGTCGGTCAAATTTTTAACCATGAATTTCTGTCTTTACAGAAATCAGTGACGGAGGCGATATGCGGGTACTGGTGATCGGCGCCACGGGACTGGTCGGCGTCCACGTAATGTGGGCACTACGCACCGCCGGCCTTGAAGTGGACGGCGCCAGCCGTCGCCGCCCGGCCGGTGCGGCGGCCCATCACTGGTTCGAGCTCGACTTCGGCAGCATGACTGCCGTCCAGCAATGGCTGCCGCTGCTGCATGGGTACGATGCCGTGGTCAACGCCGTGGGCATCATCCGCGAGACGCGGGAAGGCGACTTCGACCGCCTGCACCGCGCCGCGCCGGTAGCGCTGTTTGCCGCCTGCGAACAGCTGGGGCTGCGCGTATTGCAGGTCTCCGCGCTGGGCAGCCATCCGCAAGCCGCTACCGGGTACTGGCGCAGCAAGGGCGTGGCCGAGGCTGACCTGCTGGCGCGCAACGTCGATGCCACCATCATTCGCCCATCGCTGGTCTATGGTGACGACGGCGCCAGCAGCGCGCTGTTTCGCATGCTGGCCATCTTGCCGGTGCTAATGTTGCCGGCTGCCCACCGGGCGCTGGTACAGCCGATTCATGTTGCAGACCTGGCCGATGTGGTCGTGCGGTTGCTGACCACGCAAGCCGCGCTGCCGCGCGAACTGGCCGTGGTTGGCCCGCGCGCCATGACCATGGCTGGCTACCTGGCCGATCTGCGGCGCGGCATGCAGGCGCCCGCTGCGCTGGTGGTGACATTGCCGGCACCGGTAGCGCGCGCGGCCGCGCACTTGGCCGCGCTGGCGCCGTCGTCCGCCTTCACGCCCGAGTCGTTGTTGATGCTCGAACGCAGCGCCGACGGCTCCAACACCGCCGATGCCGCCCCGGCGCAAGCGCTGCTCGGTCGGCCGCTGCGCGATCCCGCCACCTTTGCCCGGCCGGCGCAGCGCATCACGGCCGCTTGGTCGTGGGGCGCGCCTTTGGTGACGGTGGCGATCGCACTGATGTGGCTGATCACGGCATATGTGTCGTGGTTTGCCTGGCCCCATGCCGAGAGCCGGTCCTGGTTGGGCGCCTGCGGCGTGCCGCCCGCCTGGCAGGAGCCGGTGCTGCTGGCCGCCAGCGTGACCGACGCCGCCATCGGCGTGCTGCTGCTGTTGCGCCCGCGCCGCTGGCTGTGGGCGGCGCAGCTGGCGCTCGTCGGCGGCTACACCGCCATGCTCAGCGTGTTCCTGCCCGATTTCTGGCGGCATCCGTTCGGGCCGCTGACCAAGAACCTGCCGTTGCTGGCGCTGATGCTGTTGATGTGGCGCGCCAGTCCCCGCAACCATCGAGGAGAAAGATAATGGAATATTTTGCCGTCAAAGTGCTGCACATCCTGTCGGCCACGCTGATGGTGGGCACTGGCTTCGGCACCGCCTTCTACATGTTTTTCGTCAACCGCAGCGGCAATGTGCAGGCGATGGCCGTGGTCACCCGGCTCGTCGCCCGCGCCGACTGGTGGTTCACCACGCCGGCCGTGATCATTCAGCCCTTGTCCGGTTTCTGGATGATCCACCTGGCCGGCTACCCGTTGCACTCGCGCTGGATCATGTGGTCGATCGCCTTGTACGTGCTGGCCGGCCTGTGCTGGCTGCCGGTAGTATGGCTGCAATTGCGCATGCGCGACATGGCCGCAGAGGCTGCGCGCAACCTGCTGCCGCTGCCGGCGCGCTACTGGCGCTACGAAAAAATCTGGACCGCACTGGGCTTTCCCGCCTTTGGCGCGCTGATGGCCGTGTACTGGCTGATGGTGCACAAGCCCATATAAACCAATAACAATTCACCAACAACAGTCACAGATAAGGACGCCGCATGACCCTCGCACCAACCATCCAGAAATACATCTTGCACTGGGGTGAGATGGGCACCCGCTGGGGCGTCAACCGCACGGTGGCGCAAATCCACGCGCTGCTATTCCTGGTCAACCGCCCGCTGCACGCCGAGGAAATCGCCGACACCCTTACCGTGGCCCGCTCCAACGTGAGCAACAGTCTCAAGGAGTTACAAAGCTGGGGCCTGGTGCGCGTGACCCACCTGGCCGGCGACCGCCGCGACCATTTCCTGGCTTTGCAGGACGTGTGGGAAATCTTCCGCGTCATCGTCGAAGAGCGCAAGAAACGCGAGATCGATCCCACGCTCACCGTCTTGCGCGAATGCGCGCAGGAAGCCGAGAGCGACCCCGCGCTGGAAGAGGCCACCAAGGTCAAGATGGACCAGGTGCTGGCCTTCATGGAAATGCTCACGACCGCCTACGGCGACACCAAGCACCTGCCGCCGGCCACGCTGCAACGCATGTTGACCATGGGTGGCAAGATGGCAAAGCTGATGGGCAAGGTTGGCAACGATAAAGGACGGTCATGAACAATTCAACCCGAGAACAATCGGCAACGCCGGTGTTCGGCAACGACAAGCGCAGCTTCCTCATCACCGGCGCCACCGGCTTCATCGGCCAGCAACTGGTGCGCGCGCTGCTGCGCGACGGCCAGCAGGTCACGGTACTCACGCGCGATCCGGCCAAGGCAAGGTCGTTGTTCGACCAGCGCCTGGGTCGCGTCGAGTGCGTCGGCGACATGGACCAGCTGCCACCCTCGCGCCGCATCGACGTGGTGATCAACCTGGCCGGCGCGCGCATTCTCGGCTGGCGCTGGACGGCGGCGCGGCGTGCAGCGTTGCGGCGCAGCCGGGTGGCGCTGACCGCCAGGGTGGTGGACTGGATCGCGCAGGCCGAGCACAAGCCGGCGCTGATGCTTTCCGGCTCGGCGATCGGCTATTACGGCGTGCAGCGGCAGGGCGACGACACGGTGCTGACCGAAACCGCGCCGCCGCAACCTGTCTTCATGTCCGACCTGTGCCGCGAGTGGGAAGAGGCCGCGCGGCGCGCCAACGCGTACGGCGTGACCGTGGCGTGCATGCGCTTTGGCCTGGTGCTGGGGCGCCAGGGCGCGCTGCCGATGCTGCTGTTGCCGATCCGGCTGGGCCTGGGCGGGCCGCTCGGCGGCGGTCGGCAGTGGCAGTCGTGGATCCACGTCGATGACGTGATCGGCGCCATGGCGCACCTTTGTTCCAGCGGCGCCGCGGAGGGCGGCAGCTACAACTTCACCGCACCCGAAAGCCTGACGCAGGCGCAGTTCAGCCGGGTGGCGGCCAAGGTGCTGCACCGCCCATACGGTTTCCCGACGCCGGGCTGGCCAATGCGCCTGGCGCTCGGCGAGCAGGCCGACTTGCTGCTCGAAGGGCAGCGGGTGGCGCCGCAGCGCCTGCTGGCCACTGGCTTCGCATTCCGCTACCCGCAGTTGGCGCCGGCGCTCGCCAGCCTGGTGTGAGCTGGCGCTACCCCGCACGGCCAGGCCGGGCGGACCCTCCTGGGTCCGACCCCATGCGGTGGTTATTTCTCCCGCTTGAGCGGCGTGCCCTTGTCGATCACCTCGCGGCAGTCGCCTTTAAACGTGGCGTTGTCGTAGTTGGTCCAGCCATAGCTGTCCACGTAGCGCTTGTGGGGCTTGAACTGTTTATTTAAAAAACTCCACTCGAGGCGTTGGTCGCCGTAGGTGATGTCGCCGAGGTCGAGCAGGCTGTGGAACACGTTTTCGGTTGCCAGCCTGGCCTTGCGCAGGCGCTTCAGTTGCTTGATCTTGTCCGGGTAGTGCGACTGGTACTGGTCGGAATACCACACCAGCGCCGGCACATGAAAATCGTATTGCGTGTTGTGGCCGTGGAAGGCGATGCCGCAGCTGCCGTCATATAACACCTGGCCGTGGTCGGCCACGTACAGCATCGAGGTACGCTGGCCGCTCTGCTTGAGCTGGCCGATCACCTGGGCCAGGAACCAGTCGGTGTACAGGATCGAGTTGTCGTAGCTGTTGTTCAGTTCTACCTTGATCTTGACGTCGGTGTGTTCCGGCTTGTCCACGCCGAACAGCGACGGTTGCCACTTGTCGAATTCCTGCGGGTAGCGCTGGCTGTAGTTCCAGTGGTTGCCCAGCGTGTGCAGCACGATCAGTTTTTTCGGCGCCGGGTCGTGCATTGCCTGTTGCAGCGGCCCCAGCAAAATCTGGTCGAAGTTGGAGCGGTTATTAAAACTGCCGAGGTTCATGAACTGGATCACGTCCGCTTCCTTGGCAAATACCGAAACCGGGGTGTCGAACTCGCCGAACGAGATCTGGTTCGACAGCCACCAGGTTTTGAAACCGGCCTCCTTATAAGCGGTGAGGAACGATTTTTCCGAAAACCCCGCTTTCAGGCTCTGCATGGCAGGTTTGCGCGAAATGATCACCGGCACCGACAGCCGCGTGGCGGAGACCGCCGTGATCATATTGGTGAGCGACACCAGGTTGGGCTCCTGCGCCAGCAGCGGGGTGGTTGCGCGCGCGTAGCCGTTGATGCTCCAGCGGTCGTAGCGCGACGATTCGCCGAGCACCATGATCACCACTTCCGGCTCGCCATCGGGCGCGGCCTGGCGGGCCTTGAACGTGAAGTTGCTGCTGCGCTTGCCCAGTTCGGCCAGGTAGCGGCGTTCGTTATAAAAATCGACGCCGCGCGCGGTCAGGCCGAACGGCCAGGAATTGGCAAAGTTATTAAAAGTGAACGGCGCCTGCTGGAACACCGGCGTCGGCGTGGGCCAGCCCAGCACGGCCAGGGCGGCAAGCGCCGGCACTGCCAGCCAGCGGGTCTTGCCGCGCCAGACCAGTCCCGGACTGCGGCGCGCGGCCATGAACACGGCTACCCACCAGGCCAGCACGGCAATCAACACGGCCGCCATCAGCCAGATCTTGTTGCCGAGGAATTCCATCGCTTCCACCGGGCTGCTCTCGGCAATGATGCCGAGGTGGTGGGTGGAAATGCCCTGGCCGTAGTACAGGAACAGGTACAGCTCGGTGGGCAGACCGAGCAGCGCGGGCAGCAACAGCCAGTGGAACCAGGTGGGGCGCTGGAACACGCCCCAGACCGCGATCCACAGCAGCGCCTCGAGGCCGAGGATGGCGCCGAGAACGGGCGCGGGCCGGCCCAGCAGCAAGGGCACGCACGGCACCAGCGACAGCAGCAGGTAGCTGCCCAGCACGAACAGGGGAGGGAGTCGCAACAGGGATCGCATGGAAGGCAACAGGCAGCAGCTATAATGGAGAGTGCGCTATTATCAGGCGTTTCCGGCCGTTGCGGGCGGCTTTTGCGGCGGCTCGCAAGTCAATCTGCGCTTTCGCGCTACCACATCTTTCTGCGCTTTATGTTGACTGTTCAGGTCAATTGCCCTACACTCGCGAGTTCTCCATTTAGTCTGCGCATCGTATACGCTGTTTTCGGCTGGTCCCAGAGACTGGCTGTGTGCGCCTCCGATGCCCGGTAAATCGAGACTGAGATTCGTCCCCGGACACTTCGTCCGGGTTGTCCACGTTGTTATTAAGTTGGGTTTAGAACGATGCCAACCATCAATCAACTGATTCGCAATCCACGCGTCGCCCTGACCGTGAAAAGCAAATCGCCGGCGCTGGAAAACAGCCCGCAAAAGCGCGGTGTTTGCACCCGTGTGTACACCACCACTCCTAAGAAGCCTAACTCGGCTTTGCGTAAAGTCGCCAAAGTGCGTCTGACCAACGGTTTCGAAGTCATTTCGTACATCGGCGGTGAAGGCCACAACCTGCAAGAGCACAGCGTTGTTCTGCTGCGCGGCGGTCGCGTAAAAGACTTGCCAGGTGTGCGTTACCACATGGTTCGCGGTGCACTGGATACCCAGGGCGTTAAAGACCGTAAGCAAGCTCGCTCGAAATACGGTACCAAGCGCGCTAAAGCCAAGAAGTAATCTGCATTAAAAGTTTTCGCTCAGTGGCAACTAGCTAAGTGAATGTAATCGACCGGAAATGGTCGAGTAAGTGGATGGTTATGATGACCCTCCGCGAGAGTGCGAACCCATATCGCGCACCTCAACTGAAGATTGAAAGGAATTGATATGCCACGTCGTCGTGAAGTACCCAAGCGCGAAATCCTGCCGGATCCTAAATTCGGTAACACGGATGTCGCCAAATTCGTGAACGTTCTGATGCTGTCCGGTAAAAAATCGGTCGCAGAAAACATCATCTACGGTGCCTTCGAGCACATCGCTGCCAAGTCGGGTAAAGACCCGCTGGAAGTGTTCGCAACCGCGATCAACAACGCCAAGCCACTGGTTGAAGTAAAATCCCGTCGCGTCGGTGGTGCAAACTACCAGGTGCCGGTTGAAGTACGCCCAGTACGCCGTATGGCGCTGTCGATGCGTTGGCTGCGTGAAGCTGCCAACAAGCGCAGCGAAAAATCCATGCCACAACGCCTCGGCGGTGAGCTGATGGAAGCGGCTGAAGGCCGCGGCGGTGCGATGAAAAAGCGTGATGAAGTGCACCGTATGGCAGAAGCGAACAAGGCGTTCTCGCACTTCCGCTTCTAATAAAATCGACCGGGCCACTGTGGTCTGGTTGTTATCTGTTGTTCGAGGCCGGGCTCATTTTTTTTCACAAAAAATGCTGCTCGGTTTTGTCCATTAAAAGATTTAGGATTAATTATGGCCCGCAAGACCCCCATCGAGCGCTACCGCAACATCGGTATCTCCGCTCACATCGATGCAGGTAAGACCACTACCACCGAGCGCGTCCTGTTCTACACGGGCGTGAACCACAAGATCGGTGAAGTTCACGATGGCGCCGCCACCATGGACTGGATGGAACAGGAACAAGAGCGCGGCATTACCATTACCTCGGCAGCGACGACCTGCTTCTGGAAAGGTATGGCGAACAACTTCCCTGAGCACCACATCAACATCATCGACACCCCGGGCCACGTTGACTTCACCATTGAAGTTGAACGCTCGATGCGCGTGCTTGACGGTGCTTGCATGGTTTACTGCGCAGTGGGCGGTGTTCAGCCACAGTCGGAAACCGTGTGGCGTCAGGCTAACAAGTACAAAGTGCCACGTCTGGCCTTCGTCAACAAGATGGACCGTACCGGCGCCAACTTCTTCAAGGTGTACGAGCAGATGCGTGCTCGCCTGAAGGCCAACCCGGTCCTGATCCAGATCCCTATCGGCGCTGAAGACAACTTCAAAGGCGTGATCGATCTGGTCAAGATGAAGGCTATCCTGTGGGACGAAGCGTCGCAAGGCATGAAATTCGACTACGTCGATATTCCTGCAGAGCTGGCTGATTCGGCCGCCGAGTGGCGCGAAAAGATGGTTGAAGCTGCTGCTGAAGCCACCGAAGAGCTGATGAACAAGTACCTGGAAGAAGGCGACCTGACCGAAGCCGAGATCAAGCAGGCGCTGCGTACCCGTACCATCGCTTCGGAAATCGTTCCGATGATGTGCGGTACCGCCTTCAAGAACAAGGGCGTACAGGCCATGCTGGACGCGGTCATCGAATACCTGCCATCGCCACTGGACATCGACGATGTCGGCGGTACGGACGAAGACGACCAGCCAACCACCCGTCGCGCAGCTGACGACGAGAAATTCTCGGCGCTGGCCTTCAAGATCATGACCGACCCGTTCGTCGGTCAATTGGCCTTCTTCCGCGTGTACTCGGGCGCCGTCAATTCGGGCGACACCGTGTACAACTCGGTCAAAGGTCGTAAAGAGCGTCTGGGCCGTATTCTGCAGATGCACGCGAATCAGCGCGAAGAGATCAAAGAAGTGCGCGCCGGCGACATCGCCGCTGCGGTTGGCCTGAAAGACGTGACCACGGGCGAAACCCTGTGCGATCCGACCGCCATCATCACGCTGGAAAAAATGATCTTCCCTGAGCCTGTGATTCAACAGGCAGTCGAGCCAAAAACCAAGGCCGACCAGGAAAAAATGGGCCTGGCACTGAACCGCCTGGCACAGGAAGATCCTTCGTTCCGCGTGAAGACCGATGAAGAATCGGGCCAGACCATCATCGGTGGTATGGGCGAGCTGCACCTGGAAATTATCGTTGACCGCATGAAGCGCGAATTCGGCGTGGAAGCAACCGTCGGCAAGCCACAAGTGGCTTACCGCGAAACGATCCGTAAAACCTGCGAAGAATCGGAAGGCAAGTTCGTCAAGCAATCCGGTGGTCGTGGTCAATACGGTCACGTTGTGCTGAAGATCGAGCCGCAAGAACCAGGCAAGGGCTTCGAGTTCGTTGACGCCATCAAGGGCGGTACCGTTCCTCGCGAGTACATCCCTGCGGTGGAAAAAGGCGTGCGCGGCACCCTGAACACCGGCGTGCTGGCTGGTTACCCGGTCGTGGACGTCAAGGTCACGCTGTTCTTCGGTTCGTACCACGATGTGGACTCGAACGAAAACGCGTTCCAGATGGCCGCTTCGATGGCATTCAAAGAAGGCTGCCGCAAAGCATCGCCAGTCATTCTGGAGCCAATGATGGCTGTGGAAGTGGAAACGCCGGAAGACTACGCCGGTACCGTGATGGGCGACCTGTCGTCCCGCCGCGGTATGGTGCAGGGCATGGACGAAATCCCAGGCGGCGGCGGCAAGATCATCAAAGCCGAAGTGCCACTGTCGGAGATGTTTGGTTACTCGACCACCCTGCGTTCCGCAACGCAAGGTCGTGCTACCTACACGATGGAATTCAAGCACTACTCGGAAGCGCCTAAGCACGTGATCGACGCGATCGTTACCGCGAAAGCCAAGTAATTAGTGTCATTGCGGTCCGGTCGATCACCGGGCCGCATATTTCAAACAATGTTTTAAGGATGATTCAAAATGGCAAAAGAAAAGTTCGAGCGGACTAAACCGCACGTCAACGTAGGCACCATCGGTCACGTCGACCACGGCAAAACCACCCTGACCGCAGCGATCGCTACCGTTCTGTCGAAGAAATTCGGCGGCGAAGCAAAAGCTTACGACCAGATCGACGCTGCACCGGAAGAAAAAGCACGCGGCATTACCATCAACACCGCACACGTTGAGTACGAAACCGCTGGCCGTCACTACGCTCACGTTGACTGCCCAGGCCACGCCGACTACATCAAAAACATGATTACCGGTGCAGCGCAGATGGACGGCGCGATCCTGGTTTGCTCCGCAGCTGACGGCCCAATGCCACAGACCCGCGAGCACATCCTGCTGGCCCGCCAAGTTGGCGTTCCATACATCATCGTGTTCCTGAACAAGTGCGACCTGGTTGACGACGCAGAACTGCTGGAACTGGTCGAAATGGAAGTGCGTGAATTGCTGTCGAAATACGAGTTCCCAGGCGACGACGTACCAATCATCAAGGGTTCGGCACGTATGGCGCTGGAAGGCAAAGAAGGCGAGATGGGCGTTGACGCCATCATGCGTCTGGCCGATGCACTGGACAGCTACATCCCTACGCCAGAGCGCGCAGTCGATGGCGCCTTCCTGATGCCAGTGGAAGACGTGTTCTCGATCTCGGGTCGCGGTACCGTTGTGACCGGTCGTATCGAGCGCGGCGTGATCAAGGTCGGCGAAGAGATCGAAATCGTCGGCATTATCGACACCGTCAAAACCACTTGCACCGGCGTGGAAATGTTCCGCAAGCTGCTGGACCAGGGTCAAGCCGGCGACAACGTTGGTCTGCTGCTGCGCGGCACCAAGCGTGAAGACGTACAGCGTGGTCAGGTTCTGGCCAAGCCAGCGTCGATCAAGCCGCACAACCACTTCACCGGCGAGATCTACGTTCTGTCGAAAGATGAAGGCGGCCGTCACACCCCGTTCTTCAACAACTATCGTCCACAGTTCTACTTCCGTACGACTGACGTGACCGGTTCGATCGAACTGCCAGCAGACAAAGAAATGGTCATGCCAGGCGACAACGTGTCGATCACCGTCAAGCTGATCAACCCGATCGCGATGGAAGAAGGTCTGCGTTTCGCTATCCGTGAAGGCGGTCGTACCGTCGGCGCCGGCGTTGTTGCAAAAATCATCGCTTAATTTTTAAGCGCTGAATAAATGAAGCCCGGCAAGGTGTGCTACCATGTCGGGCTTCGTTGCAGAACCTCGTTCTTTTTAAATTTGCTGGCACTACATAGCCGCCAGTTCGTTCTTTTCAAGGAAATATCATGTCCGCACCAAACCAGAAAATCCGTATTCGCCTGAAAGCTTTCGACTACAAGCTGATCGACCAGTCCGCACTGGAAATCGTTGACACCGCCAAGCGTACCGGCGCCGTGGTCAAAGGCCCAGTTCCACTGCCAACCCGCATCCAGCGTTTTGACGTACTGCGTTCCCCGCACGTCAACAAAACCTCGCGCGACCAGTTCGAGATCCGTACCCACCAGCGCCTGATGGACATCGTCGACCCAACCGACAAGACCGTTGACGCACTGATGAAGCTGGACCTGCCAGCTGGTGTTGACGTCGAAATCAAACTGCAATAATTGCAGTCGAGCCGGGCGGCGCACAGCGCTGCCAGCCAAGAAAAGACCGGACGGCAACGTCCGGTTTTTTTTCGTCCATACCCGAAGTAACTGTTGCGCGTTTACCTCATTGTCGAGATTGCTTCGCACAATGTGCGACTTGAATTGACTAAAAATTATTTTGCTCCTATTCTTGATAGCGATATCTACACGCCAAGCATGCCACTTTGGCAGCCCGTGCCGTAACGCGCCCCCCGGGGCTGCCACCGCCCCGCCTGTTTTACCCGAAAATAAGTCGTAAAAAATAAACTGACAAACAACGGAGACAAAATGCAACAAAATCTGAAAACGTTTTCAAAGCTTCTGCCGAAACCTCTGCCGAAGCAACGCCGCCTGATCGCCCTGGCGGTTGCCGGCGCCTGCGCCAGCTTCGTGCCGGCCCATGCACAGCAGGTCGCCGCCCCGGTGCCGGGCGATGTCGATGGCCCGAAAGTGGTCGTGACCGGTATCCGCGCCAGCATGCAGTCCACCATGAACATGAAGCGCAACAGCGACGGCATCGTCGACGGCATCGTCGCTGACGACATCGGTAAATTCCCCGATACCAACCTGGCCGAGTCGCTGCAGCGCATCAGCGGCGTGTCGATCGACCGCAGCAATGGCGAAGGGCAGAAGGTCACCGTGCGCGGCCTCGGTCCGGACTTCAACCTGGTACTGCTCAACGGCCGCCAGATGCCAACCACCGACCTGGGCGACCTGGGCGGCCGCTCGTTCGACTTCTCCAACCTGGCCTCGGAATCGATTTCGCAGCTGCAGGTGTACAAGTCAGGCCGGGCCGACAATCCGAGCGGCGGCATCGGCGCCACCATCAACGTAATGACCGCGCGTCCGTTCGACAACCCTGGCATGCATTCGAGTATCGGCGTGAAAGCCGTGCACGACACGTCGAACAAGCACCTGCCGGGCATGCTCAAGGGCGACAGCACCACCCCGGAAGTGTCCGGCATCTACACCAACACCAGCGAAGACGGCCGCTTCGGCGTGGCCGTGAGCGCCAGTTACCAGGAGCGCAATTCGGGCTTCAACCGCGCCGGCCTGGCCAATGGCTACCAGGGCCCGTACCTGGGTTCGGACACGACGCCCGGCTCGACCTTGCCGCAGCCTGGCCAGCCAGGTTCGCAAAACATCACCAACCGTCCCGGCCCGACCGACGTGTATTCGATTCCGCAAAACTTCGGCTACGGCGTCAACGGCATCCAGCGCCAACGCACCAATGGCCAGTTGGCCTTGCAGTTCCGCCCGGTCAAGGACATCACCAGCACGCTGGACTTCACCTATTCGGAAAACAAGGTGCAGACCAAGCGTAACGAGCTGAGCGTATGGTTCGCGCAGACGCCAACCTCGACCAGCAGCTGGCCGGGCGGCCATGTCCAGTCCCCGTTGACGTACTCGGAGTCTTATAACTCGCCACAGGATATCTCGATCGTGGGCGGCGACTACGCCACCAAGACCAAGAACGAGTCGATCGGTTTCAACACCGTGTGGAAGGCCAGCAACGCCCTCAAGCTCAATTTCGACGTCCACCACTCGACCGCCGAATCGGGCGCCGACAGCCCGTGGGGTACCGAGAACAACCTGTCCAACGCCAGCTTCAGCCGTGGCACCACCTCGGTCGACTTCACCAACAAGCTGCCGATCGTCTCGATGCCGGCCGCCAACCTGGCAGCGCAGCCGATCCAGGGCACCGGCTCGTGGTTCCACAACAGCTACCAGAAATCGAAGGTGGACCAGGCGCAGGTCGGTGGCGACTGGCAGGTGCTGGAAGCGTCGACCGTGAAGTTCGGCGCCGGCTATACCAAGTCGTCGAACCGCTCGACCTATTCGAACGTGCAGAACAACACCTGGAGCGGCGCCAGCAAGGCGTCCGACTACCCGGCCAGCGCTTACCAGGCCAACCCGCTGGGTGACTACTTCAGCAAGATCGGCGGCTCGCCGAACCTGTTCGGCACGCTCTACACGTTCGACTTCGCCACCGTGCGCGCACTGACCGCCAACGCCACCGGCAACCAGGCCGGCTACCTGCCGAACTTTGCCAGCGCCGACACCGACCGCCTGCTGACGGAAAAAACCTCTTCGGTCTACGCCTCGTTCGGTACCGACTGGGATACGGCGATGCCAATGCACACGTCCGCCGGCGTGCGCTTCGAGAAAACCAAGGTCACCTCGGTGGCCCAGGTGCAGCCTGGCGTAGCCATGGTGTGGGAATCGCAGAACGAGTTGCCGATCACCCTGGCGGGCGCGGAATTGTCCACCACGGCCTCGTCGTATAACAACGTGCTGCCAAGCCTGAACTTCGATATCGATTTGCGGTCCGACATGAAGTTGCGCGCCAGCGCCGGCGCCACTATCGGTCGCGCTCGCTACGACCAGCTGCAGGGGGGCCTCAGCCTGGGCACGATCGCCAGCACCTATAACGGCACCGCTTCGGTCGGTAATCCGGCCCTGAAGCCGGTGAAGTCGAAGAACCTGGACTTGTCCTACGAATGGTACTACGACAAGCAGAGCGTGTTGTCGCTGGCCCTGTTCCGCAAGGAAATGGATAACTACGCAGCAACGATCGTTACGCCGGGCTCGCAATACGACCTGCATACCCCCGTCGGCGGCGCCTACTACAATACGGCGCTGTCCCAGGGCGGCTGCACGGTGGCAGATACCAACTGCATCCGTAACTACATCCTGACCAGGTACGACGGCCAGCCTGGCGTGGTGCGCACCGGTGTCAACCCCGACGGCAACCTGAAGGGCCGCATCACCGGCCTGCCAACCGATCCGCTGGCCAACTTCCTCACCACCAGCTACGCCAACCAGAAGTCGGCGCGCGTCAGTGGCGCGGAAGCGAACATCCAGCACATGTTCGGCCGAACCGGCTTTGGCGTGCAGGCGAACTACACCTACGTGCGCTCGCCGCTCAAGTACGACAACGCCAACGTCAGCGACCAGTTCGCGATCCTGGGGCTGAGCAATTCGGCCAACGTGGTCGGCATCTTCGAGAATGAGAAGTGGTCGGTGCGCCTGGCCTACAACTGGCGCGGCGAGTTCCTCGCTGCCACCGTGGACGGCTCGGGCAAGGCAGCGCCGGTGTACACCGACAGCTACGGCCAGACCGACGTGAGCATCGGCTACAACTACAACAAGAACCTGAGCTTCCAGCTCGAGGCGATCAACCTGACCGACGAGACCCAGCGTCAGCACGGCCGTACCAGCATGGCGACGTTGAACGTGACGCAAGCCGGCCCACGGTATATGCTGGGCGCGCGCTACAAGTTCTGATCGGTAACATCGAGGTGTGACCCGGGGGCGGCGCTGACAAGTGCCGCCCCTTTCTTGTTCAGTCAACGCAATCAAAGAGCAACCATGGCCAAGCCAGTCTTACTCAATAACATCACCCACCAGCACCTGCGCGTGCGTACCGGGCCCGGCGCCGAATTCGGCGACAACCAGATGGCCGCACCGATCATCGCGGCCGAGTTCCGTCAGGCGCAGGCGCATTATCCGATCGTGTTCCGGCCCACGGCCGGCGACGGCTTTGAAGCGCTGGCCTTGTTCGGCCTGGCTGCTGGCGACAACCTTTTCCTGAGCAATGACGGCTGGGATGCCGACTACGTGCCGCTGGCCGTGCGCCGCCAGCCGTTCCTGATCGGCGTCTCGGGCCAGGAACTGACCGTCCACGTGGACGAGGACAGCGCGCGCCTGCGCTGCGGTCCTGACGAAGGCGAAGCCGTGTTCCTGGAGGAGGGCAGTCCCACGCCGTATCTCGAGCAAGTCAATTCGATGCTGTTCGCACTGCACGAGGGCATGCTGGAAATGACGGGCCTGATTGCCGCCCTGCGCGAGCACGCGCTGCTCGAAGCATTCGTGTTCGAGATCGAACTGGCTGACGGCAGCGAGCGCCGGCTGGAGGGCCTGTACACCATCAACGAGGAAGCACTGGCAGCGCTGGACGCGGCGGCGCTGGACCGCCTGCACCGCGCCGGCTACCTGCTGCCGGTCTACATGGTGGTGGCGTCGCTGTCGAACTTCCGTGCCCTGATCGAACGCGAGAACCGCCGGTATGCCGTCCCACGCTGACGCCGTGATGCTGCCGGCGGTCCAGCCGATTGCCGAGATCGCCTGGACCGCCGGCGCGCCGCTGCCCGATGAAATCCTGGCAGCCACCGAACCGGTGGTGCTGCGCGGCCTGGTATCGCACTGGCCGATGGTGCGCGCCGCCAAAACGTCCAGCCAGGCGGCCGATGCCTACCTGCGCGGCTTTTACCGCGACGCCACCGTGATGGCGATGCACGGTGCGCCCGAGATCGACGGGCGGATTTTTTACAACGACGATATGTCCGGCTTTAATTTCAGCATGCAGCAGGTACGCTTCGACGCCGTGCTCGACGCCTTGCGCGCGCACCAGGACGATCCGCGCCCACCCACGCTGTACGTGGGCTCGACCACGATCGACGCCTGCCTGCCGGGCTTCACGGCTGAAAACGATGTCAGGCTCGGTACGCGCGATGCGCTGGCCAGCATCTGGGTGGGCAACCGCACCCGCATTCCCGCCCACTACGATTTGCCCGACAACCTGGCATGCGTGGCGGCCGGGCGCCGCCGCTTTATGCTGTTCCCGCCCGACCAGCTGGCCAACCTGTACATCGGTCCGCTCGACCTGACACCGGCCGGCCAGGCGGTCAGCCTGGTCGATTTCGCCGCTGCGGACCTGGTGCGTTATCCGCGTTTTGCGACCGCGTGGGCGCATGCTCGGCAGGCCGAGCTGGCCGCCGGCGACGCCATCTTCATTCCCAGCATGTGGTGGCACCATATCGAGGCGCTGGACAGTTTCAATGTGCTGGTCAATTACTGGTGGCGGCAGTCGCCCGCGTACATGGATACGCCTGCAACCACGTTGCTGCATGCGCTGCTGACCATGCGTGACCTGCCGCCGGCGCAGCGGCTGGCATGGCAGGAACTGTTCCGCCACTACGTGTTCGAGAGCGACGGCAGCGAGGCCGCCCACATCCCCGAGGCAGCGCGCCATGTGCTGGCGCCGATCGACGCCATGGGCGCCCGCATGCTGCGCGCGCACTTGCTCAACCGCATGAAGCGCTAGATGCGCGTCTTCCGAGAACAGCCGCATCGGCATGGGTTGCTAATATAAAAAGCTTTTCTTTTAATGTTCTGGAGTGGAATATTTTGTTGCTATTCAATAGACAATGATTTTCGAACAGAAAAACAACAAAATGCGGGGTTTTTCGACAAATGCCGTGCAAAAACTGCACTGGGTCTTTTCCCACCCGTCAATATTGTGAGAGATTCTTCCTTAGACGTCGAAAGTGCTGATCACCTTACCCGGTCGATGGTGCTTAGAAGCGCATGGAATCCATTAATTTCTCGGGAGTAGTTTTGAAACACACCATGAAAAAAAGTGCCATTGCTATGGCGCTGGGCCTGGCATTTTCGCAGCACGCTGCGGCGCAAGAAGCAGCAGCCACTGAACCCAAGCTGCAACGCATCGAAATCACCGGTAGTAGCATCAAGCGCACCGAACAGGAAGCTGCCGGCTCGATCCAGATCCTGACCCGTGACGATATCGAACGTACCGGCCAGACCACCGCACTGGGTATTCTGAATTCGTCGTCCGCGATCAGCACCGACATCAGCTCGGCATCGAGCAGCTCGGGCAGCTTCGCGACCGGTTCGTCCGGCGTGGGCATGCGCGGCCTGGGCAAGGTTGCTACTCTGGTCCTGGTTAATGGCCAGCGCATTGCACAATACGGCCTGGCCGATGGTGCACAACAAAACTTCACCAACCTCGATGCCATTTCAGCCTCGGCGATCGACCGCATCGAGATCCTGAAAGACGGCGCATCGGCCATCTATGGTTCCGACGCTATCGCCGGTGTGATCAACATCATCCTGCTCAAGGACTTCGAAGGCGCCCGTATTTCCGCGAACTATAAGGAATCCGAGAACTTCAAGGAAAACCGTAACAGCAACATCTCCGGCATCATCGGTTGGGGTGACATCGACCGTAACGGTTTCAACACCTACCTGACCTACGACGCTTACAAGAGCGACGGCTATTCGACCGGCGACCTGCGCAACCACTACCCGGAATGGCACCGCCAGACCCCGGGCCGCTCGACCTGGGACGTGCCAAGCGTTTATTCGCCAACCGGTAACCTGTACCGCAGCGCTTCCAACTATGTGGCGGCGCCAGGCTGCCCGGCCTCGTCGATCGATCCACGCGACGGCCTGTGCAAATACGACATCCTGCCGCAAACCGGCCTGACCACCGACGCCAAGCGTTATGCGCTGGCCAGCAACACGCACTTCCGCATCGGCAAGGATATCGACGCCAACTTCGAGATCACCCACGCCAGCGCCGCCAACGATTACATCGTTGCCCCGTTTGCCGTGCAGCCAACCACCGCGTCGAGCACCTGGTACAACGCCATCGATGGCAAAATGGTAGGGCCGTATTTTTACCCGAAACTGCCGGTTGGCCATGCCAACAACCCGTACAACGTACCGGTTGAATTCCGTGCCCGCATGATGGATACCGGCGACGGCTTCAACTTCAACCGCACCGAATCGAAACAGTCGCGCGTCATGCTGAGCCTGACCGGCGAAGTCAAAGGCTTCGACTGGAAATCGTCGGTCGGCTACATGACCTCGGACGCGACCAAGGCTACCCGCGCTGCCAGCGCCACCGGCTATACCAACGCCATCACCAGCGGCGCCTACAAGTTCAATGGTCCTGCGGGCACCAACAGCTATGCGCTGCTGGACTCGATGTTCCCGATACGCACCACCATCGGCGAATCGAAAATCGGTTTTGCCAATGCCGTAGTGTCGGGTGCAGTCGCCCAACTGCCGGCCGGCCCGCTGAACATTGCGTTCGGTACCGACATCCGCCAGGAAAAGTACGAAATGGCCAGCTCGGACAACGTGCTGCGTGGTGACCTGATTGGTATCGCCGGTCTGCAGGTCAAGGACAAGATGGACCACTACGCACTGTTCACGGAAGCGACCATTCCTGTGTTCAAGAGCGTTGAACTGAACGCTGCGCTGCGTGCCGACAAATCGACCAACAGCGACGTGCACTACTCCCCGAAACTGGGCGTGCGCTACACCGTGACCGACGGTCTGTTGCTGCGCGCTACCGCATCGGGCGGCTTCCGCGCACCGAACGTGGTGGAAACCGGCAACGGCCTGGGCCGCAGTTCGTTCGCAACCAGCACCAACGATCCACGTCGTTGCGGCATCGCCAGCACGCTGAACAACCTGGTGCAAAACGCTGCCAACGCTACCCCTGCCGACAAGTCGCAAGCCAACACTCTGCGCAACGCGGACTGCCTGGCCGGCGTGCCGACCTTCGTGTCCTCGAACAAGGATCTGAAGCCAGAAACCTCGCGTTCGTTCACCGCCGGTGTTGTCTTCGAGCCGATCAAGAACTGGACCATGGCGCTGGACTACTACCACATCGAGCGCAAGGATGAAATCGGTACCCGTTCGGTGGCCGACGTGCTGCGCGACGAAGCCAACCTGCCAGCCGGTCAATTGGTTCGTGTTGACAACACCGCTTCCGATGCGCAATTCGTTGCGCTGGCACGTAAGTATGCGCCAACCAGCACGACCAACTTCGGCGGCATTGGCGCCATCGGTTTGTTGTACAACCCATACGTCAACAGCGGCAAGACCCGTGCTTCGGGCTTCGACTTTGACGCATCTGGCCGCTTCAACACCCCGGTTGGTCAGGCTCGCCTGAAACTGGAAGGTACGTACCTGTGGAAATACCAGGAGTTCAGCGTTGCCGACAACGCTTACGACACCAACATGGCTGGTACCTACGACATGGGTTCGCGTCTGAAAACCAAGCTGCGCGGTAGCCTGAGGGCCGGTTCGTTCGACCATGGCATGACCATCAACTACGCCAGCGGCTACAGCAACAACAGCCTGGGTTCGCCAACCTACTGCGTGACCAACAATGTGTCGGCCGCCAATCTGGGTACTTGCGGTCATGTTGGCAGCAACACCACGGTGGATTACAACCTGGCGTACAGCGGTATCAAAAATACCAAGATCAGCCTGTACATCGACAACCTGTTCCAGCAAGATGCGCCGATCCAGTGGCGTGATGGCTTCTCGCCGCAGTTCCGTCGCATCGGCCTGACCGCCAGCTACACGTTCTTCTGATCGGCGCCAGCTGATCATGCCGCCCGGTAGCGATACCGGGTGACCACCGAAAGACCAGGCTCGATGCCTGGTCTTTTTTTTTGCGCTTTACATCACAAGGGGCGGGCGCTAGAGTTGCCGCATGCTCAATACCCTCAACACGTTCGACACCCATTTGCTCGATGGCGCCCCGCGCAGCGGCTTGCGTGGCATGCAGCGCTTCCTGCTCGAGTTCCTGTATTTCGGCATCAAGAACGCCCGTGCCTGCCTGTTCGTGGGGCTGTTCTTCAGCGCCGTGTTTTTGACCCCGCGCGCCGGCCTGTTCGGCGTGCCGCGCTACGACGTGCTGCTCGTTGCCGCGCTGGCCATCCAGGCCGGCATGGTGTGGAGCCGGCTCGAGACCTGGGATGAACTGAAGGCCGTGTGCCTGTTCCACCTGGTGGGGTTTGCACTCGAGGTGTTCAAGGTTTCCGGGGCGATTGCTTCGTGGAGCTACCCCGACTTCGCCTACACCAAGCTGTGGGGCGTGCCGCTGTTCTCGGGCTTTATGTATGCCGCCGTGGGCAGCTACATCATCCAGGCCTGGCGCCTGTTCGACCTGCGCATCCGCCACCATCCGCCGTACTGGATGGCGGTGCTGATCGCGCTCCTCATCTACGCCAACTTCTTTACCCACCATTACATCGGCGACTACCGCTGGTACCTGGCCGCCGCCGCGCTGGGCCTGTATGCCCGCACCATGGTGATCTACCGCCCGCTGGACCGCGACCGCCGCATGCCCCTGCTGCTGTCGTTCGTACTGATCGGCCTATTCATCTGGCTGGCCGAAAACATCAGCACGTTCTGGGGCGTGTGGCGCTATCCCAACCAGCTCGGCGCCTGGAGCGCCGTCCACGTCAGCAAATGGAGCTCATGGTCGCTGCTGGTCGTGATGACCTTCACCATCATCGCCCACCTCAAGCACATCAAGGCCAGCATCCACGTCCCCGACGCTTAAGTTCGGGGTCAGTGCCGACATCTAGACACGAGCTGGACTATTCAACGATGAGGCCGTGTCCGAATGTCGGCACTGACCCCGAAGTGGGTGGCGGCGGGCGAGGGAGCCGGTGAGGAGCAATCCGGCCAGTAGCGTGGCCCAGGTTTCGGGCTCCGGTACCGGTGCTACGCCGCCACCTGCATTGACGGGGTTGACCGTGATGTCGGTGTAGGCGAGGAAGCTCAAGGTCACGAACAGCTCGTAGTCGCCGGGATTGGCGAATGCCAGCAGGAAGCGTTCCTGGCGCGCGGCCTCGGTGGCGTACGGGTCGTCCCAGCGCAACGCGCTTTCGCGGTTGAGCGTGGTGGACGTCGTGCCCTCGGCGTCGGTGATGTCGATCGAGGCCCAGCTGAATACCGCGTAGTTCTCACCGGCCTCCATGGTGCGGCGCGCCTGCGTCAATAAATCGCCGCCGACCGTGAGCAAGGTGTGCGGCGCCAGCGTCAGCCCCACTTGCTGGTAGCCCTCGGCGCCCACGTAGTTGCCAATCCCCAGCGACATGGCGGCCGCCGCAGTGGCAGCAACATTGCCCACGGCGCCGGTGGTGCCAGCCACGGCGGTGCCGGGACCTGCGCTGGCGGGCAGCACGGCCTGGCCGGCAGAGAAGGGCGCCGGGTACACCGACAGCTGTGTGTAATTGCCGCCGTTGTTGAGCGTGTTGGAATAAGTCAGCAGGCGGCTGTCGCCATAGTTGAGCGTATAGCTGGGGCCACTGCCGTCCCCGGGCGTGAGGTCGATCACGCCGAGGGCGACATTCTCGATGCGCGAGGCGCCGTCGGCGCCGGCCTGGGCCGACGGCGCGGCGAGGGTGGTGGTCAGTGCGGCCAGGGTCAGCAGCACTGCGGGTAGCACGGTTTTCATGGGAGCTCCGGTGGGTGGAAGGATGAACGAGGCAGACGGGCGCCTGCCTGATCGATGCTAGGCCGTCGTCCACCCCGCCGTTTGCGCGCACGCAGGGACCGCCGCCAAACCCGCATGGCGCCACGCTTTACGGCCAAAAAAGCGCATCCGCGCCACAGCTTTTCCAACATGCAACGAACCCTTAACAACAACGCCGCAAAAACCTGACATACCTCGTACTAAGTTGTTGCGTCAAGGGTCTTTTCACGCTACACTAGCCGGCTTCGGTATGGATTCATCTTTTTATTGATCCGTACTTATTTTGTAGTTCAACATATCCCCGCCCAATCGTAGGTGGGAATTGGAGAAAAAATGAGCCTTGGCCTCCTCGGTCGCAAGGTTGGTATGATGCGCATCTTCACCGATGACGGGGATTCGATCCCAGTCACCGTTGTCGACGTATCGAACAACCGTGTTGCACAAATCAAAACTCCTGAAACTGATGGTTACACCGCAGTTCAGGTCGCATTCGGTCAACGTCGCGCTTCCCGCGTAACGAAAGCTGTTGCTGGTCACCACGCTAAAGCCGGTGTTGAAGCTGGTACTCTGCTGAAAGAGTTCCGCATCGACGCAGCCAAAGCTGCAGAACTGAAAGCTGGCGAAGTGATCGCTGCTTCCCTGTTCGAAGTCGGTCAAAAAATCGACGTTCAAGGTGTTTCGATTGGTAAAGGCTACGCCGGTACCATCAAGCGTCACAACTTCGCTTCGGGCCGCGCTACCCACGGTAACTCGCGTTCGCACAACGTACCAGGCTCGATCGGTATGGCGCAGGATCCAGGTCGTGTATTCCCTGGTAAGCGCATGACCGGTCACATGGGTGACGTTACCTGCACCGTGCAGAACCTCGAAATCGCTCGTATCGACGCCGACCGTCAGCTGCTGCTGGTCAAAGGTGCGATTCCTGGCGCCAAAAACGGCCAGGTCGTGGTATCGCCTGCTGTCAAAGTTAAAGCAAAGAAGGGAGCTTAAACGATGGAACTCAAGCTCTTGAATGCTCAAGGTCAAGCCGCCTCTAATGTTGCTGCCGCCGACTCCGTATTCGGTCGCGACTACAACGAAGCCCTGATCCACCAGATCGTCGTTGCTTACCAAGCCAATGCTCGCAGCGGCAACCGTAAACAAAAAGACCGTGAAGAAGTCCACCACACGACCAAGAAGCCATGGCGCCAAAAAGGTACCGGCCGTGCTCGTGCTGGTATGTCGTCGTCGCCACTGTGGCGCGGCGGTGGTCGCATCTTCCCGAACTCGCCTGACGAGAACTTCACCCACAAAGTGAACAAGAAGATGTATCGCGCAGGTATCTGCTCGATCCTGTCCCAGCTGGCTCGTGAAGAGCGCCTGGTTGTTGTTGAAGACTTCGCTATCGAAGCTCCAAAAACCAAGCTGCTGTCGCAAAAGCTGAACGGTATGGGCCTGGAGTCCGTGCTGATCATCACCGACGTCGCCAACGAAAACCTGGAACTGGCATCGCGTAACCTGCCTAACGTACTGGTTGTTGAACCACGTCACGCAGATCCGATGTCCCTGGTGTTCTACAAGAAGATCGTGGTCACCAAAGCTGCATTGGCCAAGATTGAGGAGATGCTGGCATGAGCGCATTGAAATTTAGCGAAGAGCGCCTGATGAAGGTGCTGGTTGCTCCAGTGATTTCCGAGAAGGCCACCATGGTCGCGGAAAAGAACGAGCAGATCGTGTTCCGCGTCACCACCGACGCAACCAAGCCAGAAATCAAGGCTGCCGTTGAACTGCTGTTCAAAGTGCAAGTGGAATCGGTGCAGACCGTGAACCGCGAAGGTAAGCAGAAGCGCTCGGGCGCCCACACTGGCCGTCGCAACCACACCAAGCGTGCTTTCGTGTGCCTGAAGCCTGGCCAGGAAATCAATTTCACCGAGGAGGCTAAATAATGGCACTCGTTAAGATGAAGCCAACCTCCCCAGGCCGTCGCGGCATGGTGAAAGTTGTCAACAGCGACCTGTTCAAAGGTCGTCCGCTGGCAGCCCTGGTTGAGAAAAAATCGAAAACTGCTGGCCGTAACAACAACGGCCACATCACCACCCGTCATATCGGTGGTGGTCACAAGCAGCACTACCGTCTGATCGACTTCAAGCGTAACAGCAAAGATGGCATCCCGGCGAAAGTGGAACGTATCGAATACGATCCAAACCGTACCGCGCACATCGCACTGCTGTGCTACGCCGACGGCGCCCGTGCTTACATCATCGCCACCAAAGGCATGTCCGTAGGCGATACCGTGATGAGCGGTTCGGAAGCCCCGATCAAGGCCGGTAACTGCCTGCCAATCCGCAACATCCCGGTCGGTACCGTGATGAACTGCGTCGAAATGCTGCCAGGTAAGGGTGCCCAAATGGCCCGTACCGCCGGCGCCGGCGTTGTTCTGATGGCCCGTGACGGCACCTACGCCCAGGTTCGCCTGCGTTCGGGTGAAGTGCGCCGCGTGCACATCGAGTGCCGCGCGACCGTAGGCGAAGTCGGCAATGCCGAACACAGCCTGCGCAAGATCGGTAAAGCCGGTGCCATGCGTTGGCGCGGTATTCGTCCTACCGTTCGCGGTGTGGTCATGAACCCGGTCGATCACCCGCACGGTGGTGGTGAAGGTAAAACTGCAGCCGGTCGTCACCCAGTGTCGCCATGGGGCCAGCAGACCAAGGGTAAGAAGACTCGCAGCAACAAGCGCACGTCTTCCATGATCGTCTCGCGCCGCGGCAAGAAATAAGGATAAATCATGACTCGTTCATTGAAAAAAGGGCCGTTCTGTGACGCCCACCTGGTGAAAAAAGTCGAAGCCGCGCAAGCGATCAAAGACAAAAAGCCAATCAAAACCTGGTCCCGTCGTTCGACCATCATGCCTGACTTCATCGGCCTGACGATCGCTGTTCACAACGGCAAGCTGCACGTGCCTGTGTACGTTTCCGAGAACATGGTAGGTCACAAGCTCGGTGAATTCGCACTGACCCGCACGTTCAAGGGCCATGCCGCTGACAAGAAGGCGAAGAAATAATGGAAACCAAAGCTATCCTCAAAGGCGTGCGCCTGTCGGACCAAAAGGGCCGTCTGGTTGCTGACCTGATTCGTGGCAAGAAAGTTGACGCAGCACTCAACATTCTGCAATTCAGCCCGAAAAAAGGCGCCACCATCATCAAGAAAGTACTCGAGTCGGCAATCGCCAACGCCGAGCACAACGATGGTGCCGATATCGACGAGTTGTTCGTGAAAACGATCTACGTTGAAAAGGGCCCGATCCTCAAGCGCTTCACTGCACGCGCTAAAGGTCGTGGCGATCGTATCTCGAAACAATCGTGTCACATTTATGTGACCGTCGGTAACTAAGGAGCTACGATGGGTCAGAAAATTCATCCAACCGGTTTCCGCCTGGCGGTCACCCGTAACTGGGCTTCGCGCTGGTATGCAGGCAACGGCAATTTCGCTGCCATGCTGAACGAAGACTTGAAAGCACGCGCTTACCTGAAAACCAAACTGAAGAACGCTTCGGTCGGTCGCATCGTTATCGAGCGTCCAGCCAAGAACGCGCGCTTCACGATCTACAGCTCGCGTCCAGGCGTGGTCATCGGTAAAAAAGGCGAAGACATCGAAGTGCTGAAGTCGGCGCTGACCAAGATCATGGGCGTGCCAGTGCACGTCAATATCGAGGAAATCCGCAAGCCGGAAATCGATTCGCAACTGATCGCCGATTCGATCTCGCAACAGCTCGAAAAACGCATCATGTTCCGTCGCGCCATGAAACGCGCGATGCAAAACGCCATGCGTCTGGGTGCCCTGGGCATCAAGATCATGTCGTCGGGTCGTCTGAACGGCATCGAAATCGCCCGTACCGAATGGTATCGCGAAGGCCGTGTGCCACTGCACACCCTGCGCGCTGACATCGACTACGGCACCAGCGAAGCTTCGACCACCTACGGCATCATCGGTGTCAAGGTTTGGGTATACAAGGGTGACCGCGCGCCGAACGGCGATGCACCAGTCATCGATACCCCACCTGACGAGAAAAAGCCACGTGGCCCACGTCGTGACGACGGCAAGCCATCGGGCCGTCCACGTCCAGCTGGTCCTGCAGGCGCCCGTCGTGCTGCTGCCAAGCCGGCTGAGAAAGCAGGAGAATAATCATGCTGCAACCAGCACGCAGAAAGTATCGTAAAGAGC
Organism: Duganella zoogloeoides; assembly: GCF_034479515.1. NCBI lineage: Bacteria > Pseudomonadati > Pseudomonadota > Betaproteobacteria > Burkholderiales > Oxalobacteraceae > Duganella > Duganella zoogloeoides. Next base: position 5,528,400 of record NZ_CP140152.1, on the reverse strand, counting down.
AGAAAGGCCGTAACACCGGCATTTCGCATGGCACCGGCACTTCGGTGTCGTTCGGTGAGTTCGGTCTGAAAGCAGTTGCCCGTGGTCGTATCACGGCACGCCAGATCGAAGCCGCTCGTCGCGCCATGACCCGCCACATCAAACGTGGCGGTCGTATCTGGATCCGCGTTTTCCCGGACAAGCCGATTTCGAACAAGCCAGCTGAAGTTCGTATGGGTAACGGTAAAGGTAATCCAGAGTACTACGTCGCTGAAATCCGTCCAGGCAAAGTCCTGTACGAAATGGATGGCGTCGCAGAAGAACTGGCGCGCGAAGCATTCCGCCTGGCCGCTGCCAAACTGCCACTGGCGACCACGTTCGTGGTTCGTCAAGTTGGCCAATAACAGGAGTGAAATATGAAAGCATCTGAACTCCGCGGCAAAGACCAGGTAGCTCTGCAAAAAGAGCTGAATGACCTGCTGAAGGCCCAGTTCGGCCTGCGTATGCAAATCGCTACGCAGCAGCTGAGCAACACTTCGCAGCTCAAGAAGGTACGTCGCGATATCGCACGCGTAAAAACGGTAATGAACACCAAGGAAGCCAAATGACCGAACCAGTAAAGTCGCTCAAGCGCACCCTGATCGGTAAAGTGGTGTCCGACAAAATGGACAAAACCGTTACCGTTCTGATCGAACGTCACGTGAAACATCCTTTGTACGGCAAGATCATCGTGCGCTCGAACAAGTATCACGCGCACGACGAGACCAACCAGGTGAAAGCCGGTGACACGGTGGAAATCGTGGAAGGTCGTCCGATCTCCAAAACGAAGGCATGGACCGTGACTCGCGTGGTGCAAGCCGCGCAAATCGTTTAATTGAGACATCGCCGCCGGAACTGTGGTTTCGGCGGCGCTTTTCAATTAGTTCTTGCAAGCCCGCAAAAGGTATGTAATACTTGCGGGCTTCGTTCATGTAACGCCGCAAAGTGTCTGGCCACAGACGCTGAACCGTGCGGTCAGTAGCAGTACGAAGGTCAAGCACCCAAACAATGAGCTCTGCTTGAGCGCATTGGCGGGACCAAGACTGACCGCAGGTCCGCATTGTGTGGATTCTTCGGCTTAAGTTGGGAAAGAGAATACTATGATTCAAACTGAAAGCCGGCTCGAAGTTGCCGACAATACCGGTGCAAAAGAAGTTTTGTGCATCAAGGTATTGGGTGGCTCCAAGCGCCGTTATGCTGGCATTGGCGACGTGATCAAAGTAACCGTTAAGGTTGCTGCGCCACGTGGTCGTGTCAAAAAAGGTGAAATTTATAACGCCGTGGTTGTGCGCACCGCTAAAGGTGTTCGCCGCCAAGACGGTTCCCTGGTGAAGTTCGACGGCAATGCCGCCGTTCTGTTGAACGCCAAGCTGGAACCGATCGGTACCCGTATCTTCGGACCAGTGACGCGCGAGCTGCGCACTGAAAAGTTCATGAAGATCGTGTCCCTGGCACCTGAAGTACTGTAAGGAGTCAGCAATGGATAAGATTCGTAAAAACGACGAAGTCATCGTTCTGGCCGGTAAAGACAAGGGCAAACGCGGTGTCGTTTCGCGTCGCGTAGACGCAGAACACGTAGTGGTTGAAGGCGTCAACGTTGCTAAAAAAGCGACCAAGCCGAACCCGATGACTGGCGTACAAGGTGGTATCGTCGACAAGACTATGCCGATTCACGTGTCCAACGTTGCATTGTTCAATGCAGCTAGTGGCAAGGCAGACCGCGTAGGTTTCAAAGATGTCGACGGCAAAAAAGTCCGCGTCTTCAAATCGACCGGCGAAGTAGTGAAGGCTTAAGAAATCATGGCACGTCTCCAAGAGTTCTATAAAGAAAAAGTCGTCGCTGACCTGACCGAAAAATTCGGTTACAAGTCGGTGATGGAAGTTCCCCGTCTGACCAAGATCACCCTGAACATGGGTGTTGGTGAGGCAATCGCGGACAAGAAAGTCCTTGAGCACGCTGTTGGCGATCTGACCAAGATCGCTGGCCAGAAGCCAGTGACCACCAAGTCGCGCAAAGCAATCGCGGGCTTCAAAATCCGTGAAGGCTATCCGATCGGTACCATGGTTACCCTGCGCGGCGCTCGCATGTACGAGTTCCTGGATCGTTTCATCACCGTGGCCCTGCCACGCGTGCGTGACTTCCGCGGTGTGAATGGCCGTTCGTTCGATGGTCGTGGTAACTACAACATCGGCGTGAAAGAGCAGATCATCTTCCCGGAAATCGAGTACGACAAGATCGATGCGCTGCGTGGTATGAACATTTCGATCACCACCACCGCTAAGACCGACGACGAAGCGAAAGCTCTGCTCGCCGCCTTCAAATTCCCGTTCAGGAACTAAGAGATCATGGCAAAACTCGCACTGATTAACCGTGAAGCGAAACGCGTGGCACTGGCGAACAAATTCGCCGCCAAGCGCGCCTCGCTCAAGGCCATCATCGATGACCAGTCGAAATCGGAAGAAGAACGTTACGAAGCGCGTCTGAAACTGCAGACCCTGCCACGTAACTCGGCTCCGACCCGCCAGCGTAACCGCTGCGCCGTCACCGGTCGTCCACGCGGCACCTTCCGTAAATTCGGTCTGGGCCGTATCAAGCTCCGTGAATTCGCCATGCGTGGTGAAATTCCGGGTATGACTAAAGCTAGCTGGTAATAGGAGAATATGCAATGAGTATGAGCGATCCTATCGCCGATATGCTGACCCGCATTCGCAACGCCCAAGGCGTTCAAAAAACGACCGTGGCCATGCCATCGTCGAAAGTCAAAGTAGCGATTGCCAACGTCCTCAAGGACGAGGGTTACATTGAAGATTTCGCAGTTGCCGAAGATGGTGGCAAAGCGGAACTGAAAATCGGTTTGAAATATTATGTCGGTCGTCCCGTCATCGAGCGCCTGGAGCGCGTATCCCGTCCGGGCCTGCGCGTCTACAAAGGCAAGGACGAGATCCCAACGGTGATGAACGGTCTGGGTGTGGCCATCGTGTCGACTCCGCAAGGCGTCATGACCGATCGCAAAGCACGCGCTACCGGTGTCGGCGGCGAAGTTATTTGCTACGTCGCTTAAGGAGTAACACATGTCCCGTGTAGCTAAAATGCCAATCGCTGTGCCAGCTGGCGCTGATGTCGCCATCTCCGCACAAGCGATCACCGTCAAGGGCCCCCTGGGCGTCCTGACCCAGAACCTGAACGGCCTGGTAAAAGTACAAAACAACGACGGCACGCTGAGCTTTGAGCCAGCGAACGACAGCCGTGAAGCCAACGCCATGTCCGGTACGCTGCGCGCACTGGTCAACAACATGGTCAACGGCGTCACCAAGGGCTTCGAGAAAAAACTGAACCTGATCGGCGTGGGCTACAAAGCCCAAGCCCAGGGCGACAAGCTGAACCTGTCGCTGGGTTTCTCGCACCCTGTCGTGCATGCCATGCCAGAAGGCGTAACGGTTGTTACCGCCACTCCGACCGAGATCGTCATCAAAGGCATCGACCGTCAAAAAGTGGGCCAAGTGGCTGCCGAAGTTCGCGCTTACCGCGCTCCTGAGCCTTACAAGGGCAAGGGCGTCCGTTATTCGGACGAAGTGGTTAAGCTTAAAGAAACCAAGAAGAAGTAATTAGGGGCTGACGATGGATAAAAAAGAATCTCGTCTGCGTCGCGGACGTCAAACCCGGATCAAGATTGCGCAGCAGAAGGTCAACCGCCTGTCGGTTCACCGCACCAACCTGCATATCTACGCAAGCCTGATCAGCCCGGAAGCCAAAGTATTGGTTTCGGCCTCGACCCTGGAAGCGGAAGTACGCGCTGAACTGGCTGGCCAATCGGGCAAGGGCGGTAACGCCGCTGCTGCCGCACTGGTGGGCAAGCGTGTCGCAGAGAAAGCACTGAAAGCAGGAATCACCGAAGTCGCCTTCGACCGTTCCGGTTTCCGTTTCCATGGCCGTGTGAAGGCGCTGGCTGAAGCCGCGCGTGAAGCCGGTCTGAAGTTCTAAGGAGCGATCATGGCAAAAATGCAAGCAAAAATGGCAAGCGACAAGCCGGATGATGGCATGCGCGAAAAAATGATCGCGATCAACCGCGTGACCAAAGTGGTCAAGGGTGGTCGTATCATGGGTTTCGCCGCGCTGACCGTGGTTGGTGACGGCGATGGCCGCATCGGCATGGGCAAGGGCAAGTCGAAAGAAGTACCAGTGGGTGTGCAGAAGGCAATGGAAGAAGCCCGTCGCAACCTGATCAAAGTACCGTTGAAAAACGGCACCCTGCATCACACCGTACACGGTCGTCATGGCGCATCGAAAGTAATGATGATCCCTGCGAAACCAGGTACCGGCGTGATCGCTGGTGGCGCCATGCGCGCTATCTTCGAAGTAATGGGCGTGACCGACGTCGTGGCGAAATCCACCGGCTCGAGCAACCCTTACAATCTGGTGCGTGCGACCCTCGACGGTCTGGCAAAAATGACGACTGCTTCCGATATCGCTGCCAAGCGCGGCAAGTCGGTTGAAGAGATCCTGGGCTAAGGTGAACGATATGACTAACAAAACTGTCAAAGTACAACTGGTCAAGGGCTTGATCGGTACGCGTGAAGATCACCGTGCCACCGTACGCGGCCTGGGCCTGCGTCGTGTTAACTCGGTTTCCGAGTTGCAGGACACCCCATCCGTGCGCGGCATGATCAACAAAGTCTCGTACCTCGTTAAAGTAGTTGGGTAAGCCGCAAGGCTTACACACGGAGAAATCATGGAACTGAATACCATTCAACCAGCCGACGGCGCCAAGCACTACAAGCGTCGCGTCGGCCGCGGTATCGGCTCCGGTCTGGGCAAAACCTCGGGCCGTGGTCACAAGGGTCAAAAATCGCGTTCGGGCGGCTTCCACAAAGTCGGCTTCGAAGGCGGTCAGATGCCTCTGCAACGCCGTCTGCCTAAGCGCGGTTTCAAGTCGCTCAACGCCACCTTCAAAGCTGAAGTGCGTCTGTCCGACCTGAACAACCTGGCTGTTGGCGATGTCGACATCCTGGTGCTGAAGCAAGCTGGCGTTCTGAGCGTGCTGGCACGCGACGTGCGCGTCATCCTGTCCGGCGAGATCACCAAAGCGGTGAACCTCAAGGGCCTGAAAGTGACCGCTGGCGCGAAAGCAGCCATCGAAGCAGCTGGCGGCTCGGTAGCCTGAGCTTGCCGCTAAACAGCTTGATCGGAGCGAAAATTGGCGACTAATCCACAACTTGCAAAAAGCGCTGCAGCCGGGTTCCCTTGGGGCCGGCTCTGGTTCTTGCTTGGCGCATTGGTGGTATATCGTATCGGTGCTCACATCCCGGTCCCCGGGATTGATCCGGTACAGCTGGCCGCGCTGTTCAAGTCGCAAGAGGGCGGCATCCTGGGCATGTTGAACATGTTCAGTGGTGGCGCTCTCGCGCGCTTTACGGTGTTTGCGCTGGGTATCACGCCGTACATCTCGGCCTCGATCATCATGCAGTTGGTGTCGATCGTCTCGCCGCAGATGGAAGCGCTCAAGAAGGAAGGCGAAGCAGGCCGTCGCAAGATCACCCAATACACCCGTTATTTCACGGTTGTTCTGGCTACGTTCCAGGCCCTCGGCATTGCCGTCGCTCTGGAGTCGCAACAAGGTCTGGTGCTCGATCCTGGTTACGCATTCCGTTTCGTAACGGTCGTAACGCTGTTGACCGGAACCATGTTCGTGATGTGGTTGGGCGAGCAAATTACCGAGCGTGGCTTAGGTAATGGCATCTCGATCATCATTTTCGCAGGTATCGCAGCCGGTTTGCCGGGCGCGCTGGGTGGCTTGGGCTCCTCGGTGTCGAACGGATCGATTGGTGCTTTCTCGGCGATCATCATCATGATCCTGGTAGTGGCGGTAACGTTCTTCGTGGTATTTGTGGAACGTGGCCAACGCAAGATTCTGGTGAACTATGCGAAACGCCAGGTGGGTAACAAGATTTACGGTGGACAAACGTCGCACCTGCCATTGAAGTTGAACATGGCTGGCGTGATCCCACCGATCTTCGCTTCGTCGATTATCTTGTTCCCGGCAACGATCGTGGGCTGGTTCACGACAGGCGCTGACACCACCAACCCGGTGGTCCGGTTCCTGAAAGATTTGGCTGCATCGATGGGGCCAGGCGAGCCCATCCACGCACTGTTGTACGCGGTGGCCATCGTGTTCTTCTGCTTCTTTTACACCGCGCTGGTTTTCAACAGCAAGGAAACAGCAGATAACTTGAAGAAGAGCGGGGCCTTTGTGCCAGGGATTCGTCCCGGTGAGCAGACTGCCCGTTACATCGACAAGATCCTGACACGACTGACACTGGCTGGCGCCATTTACATCACTTTGGTGTGCTTGCTGCCGGAATTCATGGTCGCTGAGTGGAAAGTACCTTTCTATTTTGGCGGTACTTCTCTGTTGATTATTGTGGTTGTTACCATGGATTTCATGGCGCAAGTACAAAACTACGTGATGTCGCAGCAATATGAATCGCTGCTGCGCAAAGCAAACTTCAAGGGCGGAATTCCGACGCGATAAGCGCGGTAAACATACCGAATGGCAAAAGACGACGTCATACAGATGCAAGGCGAGATTCTTGAGAATCTCCCGAATGCAACATTTCGAGTGAAACTGGAAAACGGACACGTGGTGCTCGGACATATTTCGGGTAAAATGCGGATGAACTATATCCGCATCCTCCCTGGCGACAAGGTGACGGTAGAGCTGACACCTTACGACCTGTCCCGTGCCCGCATCGTGTTCCGGACCAAGTAAATTTAATCGAACCTTTTAGAAGAGAGTTCATAATGAAAGTTAACGCCTCAGTTAAGCGGATCTGCCGCAACTGCAAGATCATCAAGCGCAAGGGCGTTGTTCGCGTAATCTGCGTCGAACCACGTCACAAGCAGCGTCAAGGTTAATAACCGTTATTTATCGAGGAATAACGAATGGCACGTATTGCAGGGGTTAATATCCCAAATCATCAGCACACCGTTATCGGCCTGACGGCCATCTACGGTGTTGGCCGCCCGCGCGCAAAGTTCATCTGCGCCGCGACGGGTATTGCGACCGACAAAAAGGTCAAAGACCTGGACGACAGCGAACTGGAAAAGCTGCGCGATGAAGTAGCAAAATTCATCGTCGAAGGCGATCTGCGTCGCGAACTGTCCATGAACATCAAGCGTTTGATGGATCTGGGTTGCTACCGCGGTATGCGTCACCGTAAGGGCCTGCCGGTCCGCGGTCAGCGTACCCGCACCAATGCACGTACCCGCAAGGGCCCGCGCAAAGCCGCTCAATCGCTCAAGAAATAATCTAGGGAAATCACATGGCTAAGCAACAAAGCAGCGCAGCAGCAGCCCGCGTGCGCAAGAAGGTCAAGAAGAACGTTGCAGAAGGTATCGCACACGTTCACGCTTCCTTCAACAACACCATCATCACCATTACCGACCGTCAGGGCAATGCTCTGTCGTGGGCTACCTCCGGTGGCGCTGGCTTCAAGGGTTCGCGTAAATCGACTCCGTTCGCAGCGCAGGTTGCGGCTGAAGCAGCTGGTAAAGTGGCAGTGGAATGCGGCGTGAAGAACCTGGAAGTGCGTATCAAGGGCCCAGGTCCTGGTCGCGAGTCCGCAGTGCGCGCACTGAACAACCTGGGCATCAAGATCACCGAAATCCAGGACGTTACCCCAGTGCCACACAACGGCTGCCGTCCACCTAAGCGTCGTCGTATCTAAGGAAATCTCGGAAAACCTACTGCGCGATCCGCTATCGCCTCTCCGTTGCTTAGCGTACCTCTGTACGCTTCCGCTACTCGAGACGATAGCGAACCGCTCGCTACGGTTTTGCGAGTTCCTGGCAGTTAGCTGTCAAAAATCGCTGGAGCAGATGACCGGAAACGGTTATACTGCCCGGCTATTGTCGTCTGTCATGTCGCAAGGCTGGCAGACTTTAGCCACGTCTGGCCCCTCGCGGCACAGACTAGCGCCTAACCAGGCAACCTCCGTTGCGTGGCTGGGGCGTCATTATTTAAAACAAAGGAAGCATCGTGGCACGTTATATCGGACCAAAAGCAAAACTCTCCCGCCGTGAAGGTACTGACCTGTTCCTGAAGAGCGCACGTCGCTCGCTGGACAGCAAGTGCAAACTGGACGTCAAGCCAGGCCAGCACGGTGTCAAGTCGGGTGCCCGCACCTCGGACTACGGCAACCAACTGCGCGAAAAGCAAAAAGTTAAGCGTATGTACGGCGTTCTGGAACGCCAGTTCCGTCGCTACTTCGCAGAAGCCGACCGCCGTAAAGGCAACACCGGCGAAACCCTGCTGAAGCTGCTGGAAACCCGCCTGGACAACGTTGCATACCGCATGGGCTTCGGCTCGACCCGCGCTGAAGCGCGTCAGCTGGTATCGCACAAAGCGTTCACCGTGAACGGCCAAGTGGTCAACATCGCTTCGTACGCTGTGAAAGTTGGCGACGTCATTGCTGTTCGTGAAAAATCGAAAAAGCAAGTGCGTATCGTTGAAGCGCTGTCGCTGGCTGAACAAGTCGGCATGCCAGCCTGGGTTTCGGTTGACTCGAAAAAAATGGAAGGCACCTTCAAGTCCCTGCCAGAGCGTAACGAAATCGCCAACGACGTCAACGAATCGCTGATCGTCGAACTGTACTCGCGTTAATCTGTAGCCTAAGTAGCACCAAAACCCGCCCGCTGATACCAGCGGGCGTTTTTACTAATGCCATCAGCCTTATCGGCCTAACGCGCCGAGGGTATTGAAAAGGACATGTACATGCAAAACAGTTTGTTGAAGCCACGTATTATCGATGTAGAGGCGCTCGGCGCCGGCCACGCGAAAGTCGTGATGGAGCCGTTCGAACGCGGCTATGGCCATACGTTGGGTAATGCGCTGCGTCGCGTACTGCTCTCGTCGATGGTGGGCTACGCGCCGACCGAAGTGACGATCGCCGGCGTCGTGCACGAATACTCGTCGCTCGACGGCGTACAGGAAGACGTCGTAGACCTGTTGCTGAACCTGAAGGGTGTTGTCTTCAAGGTGCACAACCGTGACTCCGTTACCCTGACCCTGAAAAAAGAAGGCGAAGGCGCCGTCCTGGCTTCCGATATCGATCTGCCACACGATGTGGAACTGATCAACCCGGACCACGTGATTGCCCACCTGACCGCCGGCGGCAAGCTGGACATGCAGATCAAGGTCGAAAAAGGCCGTGGCTATGTTCCAGGTAACGTCCGTCGCCTGTCGGAAGACACCAACAAGACCATCGGTCGCATCATTCTCGATGCATCGTTCTCGCCAGTGCGTCGCGTATCGTACTTCGTCGAGTCCGCTCGCGTCGAACAGCGTACCGACCTGGACAAGCTGATCATCAACATCGAAACCAACGGCGTCATCTCGCCGGAAGAAGCGATCCGTCAATCGGCCCGCGTGCTGGTCGATCAACTGAACGTGTTCGCTGCCCTGGAAGGCACCGAAGCTGCTGCCGAAGCGCCATCGCGCGCACCGCTGGTCGATCCGATCCTGCTGCGTCCAGTGGACGATCTGGAACTGACCGTGCGTTCGGCCAACTGCCTGAAAGCAGAAAACATCTACTACATTGGCGACCTGATCCAGCGTTCGGAAAACGAGCTGCTGAAGACGCCAAACCTGGGCCGCAAGTCGCTCAACGAGATCAAGGAAGTTCTTGCCTCGCGCGGCCTGACCCTGGGCATGAAGCTGGAAAACTGGCCGCCTGCAGGGCTGGAAAAATAACAAATTGGGCGACAGTGCTGGACATTGCGTAGCAATGTTCTGCTCTGTTGCCAACTGACTAGAATGGGGGACAGGACTGGACATCGCATAGCGATGTTCTGCTCTGTTGCCAACTGATCAGCAGTTAAGCAGTTTTGTAGTTGTAGTACCCGCCGCGAACGCGTTGTTCGCGGCGTCAATCACTTGAACCGGTCCGCGCTCATGTTGAGCGATCGAAGAACTCGGATTTAAACACCTGAAAGGAAGTACCATGCGTCACCGTCACGGCCTCCGTAAGCTCAATCGTACCTCGTCCCACCGTCTGGCAATGCTGCGCAACATGACCGTTTCCCTGCTGCGTCATGAAGCCATCAAAACCACCCTGCCAAAAGCGAAGGAACTGCGCCGCGTTGTCGAGCCTATCCTGACCCTGGGCAAGGTAGACACCCTGGCCAACAAGCGTCTGGCATTCTCCCGTCTGCGCGACCGCGAAATCGTTGGCAAACTGTTCTCGGAACTGGGCCCACGTTACGCCAACCGCAACGGCGGCTACCTGCGCATCCTGAAAATGGGTTTCCGCGTTGGCGACAACGCTCCAATGGCTTACGTTGAGCTGCTGGACCGTCCAGAAGCGACCGACATCGATGCAGCACCAACCGCCGAAGAGTAATCTTCCCGGTTAGTACCGCGTTACGAAAAAGCCAGGCTCTGCCTGGCTTTTTTTTGTCCGTTATTTCGGTTTGAATTCGGACCCGGCGTTCCAGGTGGGGGTAACGCCCTGGGCGATGTCGAGCCCGACCTGGAACAGCAGGCCGATGTCCTGCACGCCACCGCTGAAGTCCCAGTCGGTGCGCACGTCGTCGGTGACCTGGTGGTAGTCCTTGCCGAAATAGTGATCGACAACTTTTGCAGCGTAGCCGTCCGGCTTGTTCAGGTAGCCGCTGCGCGCTTTCGTGTAGAGCACCGGCACGCCCACGCGGGCGAATTCCAGCTGGTCGGCGCGGTAGAAGCTGCCCAGTTCGGGGCGCGAGTCGTTGGCCATGTTCCTGCCTTGGGCTTGCGCATGTTTGACCAGCAGCGCGTCGATGCTCGAATGTCCCGACGTGACGTTTTCGATCTGCGCGGTCTTGCCCCAGGCGTTGATGCCGTCGATGTTGATGTTGGCGACCGTCTTCTTGAGCGGGTATAGCGGGTGGCTGGCGTAGTACTTGGCGCCGAGCAGGCCGCGCTCCTCGGCCGTGGTGGCCAGGAACAGGATCGAGCGCTTTGGCGGCGTTGGCAGCGCCTGGTAGGCCTTGGCCAGTGACAGCAGGGCAGCGGTGCCGGAAGCATTGTCGAGCGCGCCGTGGTAGATCTGCTTGCTGCGCGGGCCTGGCAGGCGCTCGTCGATGCCCAGGTGGTCCCAGTGGGCGCTGTACACCACCAGCTCATCCTTCAGCTTGGGATCGCTGCCTTCGATCAGCGCCACCACGTTTTGCGAGGCGATGGTGCGCGAGGTGTTGGCCACCTTGAAGCTGGCCGTGCCCTTCAGGCTGACCGGGCGGAAGTCTTTTGTGACTGCCTGCTTTTTGAGGGTGTCGAAGTCGTAACCGGCGGCGGCCAGCATGGCCTTGGCCTGGTCGAGCTGGATCCAGCCGGGGACGGCCGGCGCATCCGGGTCGTCACCGGTACGCACCAGGCTGAACTGCTCGCCGTTGCCGCCGCTGCGCACCACGTCCCACGGGTAGGCGGCCGGCCTGGTTTCGTGGATGATCAGGGCGGCCTTGGCGCCGAGCTTGGCGGCAATCTCGTACTTGTAGGTCCAGCGGCCGTAATAGGTCATGGCCTTGCCACGGAACATGGCTGGATCGAGCTCGGCCGGGTTGTTCGGATCGGGCACGGCCGGGTCGTTAATCAGCATCAGCAGCGTTTTGCCACGGACATCCATGCCCTTGTAGTCGTCCCAGCCGAACTCGGGCGCCTGCACGCCGTAGCCCACGAAGACCAGGTCGGAGTTGTCCACGGTCACCTGGTCGGGCGCGCTGGTGGAATGGGCGACGAATTGCTCAGGGAAGTCGAGCGCCACGGTTTTGCCGGCGATGGTGTAGGTCAACGTCGGCTTCGGCATCTGGCCGCGCAATGGCACCGCCTGCACCCAGGTCCCGTCGGGATTGCCCGGTTTGAGGCCGAGCTTTTTGAATTCCTGCGTCAGGTAGGCCACGGTCTTGGTTTCGCCGTTGGAGCCGGGCGCGCGGCCTTCGAATTCGTCCGAAGCCAGTATCTTGATGTGGCGCACCAGGTCGTCGGCCGAGATGGTGGCCAACGCCGCCATCGGCGCCTGGCCCTGGGCCGACACTTGGGCGGACGCGGACGCGGAGGCGATGGCCAGGGTAACGGCGGCAGCTGAAAACAGCAGGGGACGTGGTGATGACATCGTGCAAACTCCCGGAAGGTAAAATCCGAGTGTCGCATAAAAATCCACCGCTGTGCCCGGTGTTGGCCTGCCGTGGCCCGGGCGGACATTGCATGCTCGGTGTACTATGCCTGTGCTTTGACTTCCGTCTTCAGAGAAAGTATTCATGTCACGTCTCGTCCGATTTTTTGCCGCGCTGTTGCCGCTGGCGTTGCTATTGTTCTGCGGTTCCGTCCGCGCCCAGGATTTCCTCGAACCGGCCAAGGCGTTCCGGTTTTCCGCCAGCATGGTCGATGGCCATACCGTCGCGGTCAGTTTCCAGATCGCCGATGGCTACTATATGTACCGCGAGCCGTTCAAGTTCAGCGCCATCGGCGCCAAGCTGGGTACGCCAGCCATCCCGGCCGGCAAGGTGCATTACGACCCGACGTTCGAGAAAGACGTCGAAACCTACCGCAAGAGCGTGACCATCACGATTCCGGTGGACGTGAACGGCCCGTTCACCTTGCAGGTGAGCGGCCAGGGCTGCTCCGAAAAAGGGTTGTGCTATTCGCCGCAGGACTACACCGCGCAATTGACGGGCAGCGGTTCGGTACCGCTGCCGGGCGCTGCCGGCAAGGCTGCCGCACCTGCAGCAACCGTTGCCGCAGCCGCTACCCTGGCATCGGCATCGGCATCGCCCGCAGCAGCCAAAGCACCCGTCATCGGAGAAGGCAAGCCAGCTGCCGTCAGCCCGGGCGTGACCATTTATCCGATTGCGCCACCGACTGCGGAAGACATCGTGCCGCCACCGGCGCCCGCCGCAGCGACCGCCACCGCACCGGTCGCGCCAGCGAGCGATAGCGGCCGCCTGGAAGCGGCGCTCAAGACCGGCAGCCTGCTGGTGATCCTGCCGCTGTTCGCGCTGCTGGGCCTGGGCCTGTCGTTTACGCCGTGCGTGTTGCCGATGGTACCGATCCTGTCGTCAATCATCGTGGGCGAGGGCGATCGCAGCAATCGCAAGCGCGGCCTGCTGTTGTCCGTCACGTATGCGCTGGGCATGGCCATCGTCTACACGGCGCTGGGCGTGGCGGCGGGCCTGGCCGGCGAGGGCCTGTCGGCCGCGCTGCAAAATCCGTGGGTGCTGGGCAGCTTCGGTGTGCTGATGGTGCTGCTGTCACTGTCGATGTTCGGCTACTACGAGTTGCAGGTGCCGGCGGCGCTGCAATCGAAACTCAGTTCCGTGTCCAACCAGCAGTCGTCGGGCAAGCTGGCCGGCGTGTTCGTGATGGGCGCGATTTCGGCGCTGATCGTCGGGCCGTGCGTGGCCGCGCCGCTGGCCGCCGCGCTGGTGTACATCAGCCAGACGCGCGACGTCTTCATCGGCGGCAGCGCGCTGTTCGCGATGGCGGTGGGCATGAGCGTGCCGCTGATCCTGGTCGGCGCCTCGGCCGGCGCGCTGCTGCCCAAGGCGGGCAAGTGGATGGACGCGGTCAAGCGCTTCTTTGGCGTGCTGATGCTGGCGATGGCCTTGTGGCTGGTGTCGCCGGTGTTGCCGCCGGTGGTGCAGATGATGGGCTGGGCGGCGCTATTCGTTGGCTACGGCATGTACTTGCTTCTCAATAGCGGCAAGTGGCCGGCCAAGGCGCTCGGCGTGGTGGCCGTGGCGCTGGGCCTGGTACAACTGGGCGGCATGGTGACCGGCGGGCGCGATCCGCTGGCGCCGCTGGCGCACGTGACCGGCGCGCAGGATCGGCATTTGACCTTCCAGCGCATCAAGACCGTGGCCCAGCTCGACGCCATCCTGGCGCAGACCGGTGGCAAGACCGTGATGCTCGATTTTTATGCGGACTGGTGCGTGTCGTGCAAGGAGATGGAAAAGCTGACCTTTGTCGATCCAGCGGTGCAGGCCAGGCTGGCCAATACCTTGTTGCTGCAGGTCGATGTGACGGCCAACGATGCGGACGACAAGGCCATGCTCAAGCGCTTCGGCCTGTTCGGGCCGCCGGGGATTATCCTGTTCGATGCACAGGGGCGCGAGATTGCCGGATCGCGCGTGATCGGCTACCAGAACGCGGCGAAGTTTTCGCAGTCGCTGGAGCGGTTGAAGTAACAGGCTCCCCGCCACAGCGGGGAGCCCGAGCAACGCCTGGCGATACTTAGCCGCGCTTCATGTCCGGGCCATGCTGGCCACCGTGACCGCGCTGGCCGCGATGACCGCCCCAGCCGCCATGCTTGCCGCGCACGCTGTGCTGGTCGAACGCGGTTTTCTGTTCCGGCGTCAGCTGGTTGTAGAACGCCGTCAGCGCGGTCAGCCGCTGCTGCATCCGGCCTTCACGCAGCTTGGTCTTTTCGATCATCTTGCTCAAACGTTCAGGCGAGGACAGCTTGGCGAATTCGCCGCGCGGCGGACGCTCGCCGGTACGTGGCGCCGGCTTGACCGCCGACTGGTACGCGGCCCAGGCCGACTCCTGTTGTGCCGTCAGTTTCAGCTGATCGTGCAGGCGGGCCTGGCGCTTGGCGTACATCTCTTCCATCTTGGCCTGGCGCTGCTCCGGCGTGGCTTTCTGGCTGTGCTGGGGCTTGTTCTGCGGCGCGACGTCCTGTGCTTGTGCGGCTGCCATGCCCAGTACCGTAAAACCGATGAGGATGCTTTTGCGAATGATGTTCATGGTCGTTCCTTTCGTCTTGGTGGGGAGTAGCGCAGCGTTGTTTCTGCGCTTGAGACCATCTTCGCCCCCAAAGATTGCCATGACGTTTCTCTGGCCATCGCATTTGTATCCAGATGTGACGTATTTCTTCATAGCACATATACAAGCCGATACAATTGGTCATTGGTAGCGCGCGCATGAACTGGGGATAATGGCGACCATGGAACCTACATCGACTATTTTGATCGTTGACGACGATCGCGACATCCGCACCCTGCTGGCCGACTACCTCGAGTCGAACAGTTACCGGGCGCTGTGCGCTGCCGACGGTACCGCCATGTGGAAGCTGCTCGACGAGTCCAAGCCCGACCTGGTGGTGCTCGACCTGAATTTGCCCGGCGACGACGGCCTGACCCTGTGCCGCAAGCTGCGCGCGCAATCGACGCTGCCGGTGATCATGCTGACCGCGCGCGCCGAGCCGCTCGACCGCATCCTCGGCCTGGAAATGGGCGCCGACGATTACCTGCCCAAGCCGTTCGAACCGCGCGAGCTGCTGGCGCGCATCCGCAGCGTCCTGCGCCGCAGTAACGCCATGCCCAGCGGCAGCGGCGCCGAGAAGGCGCAGCAAATGCGCTTTTCCAACTGGACCCTGGACCTGACCGCGCGCCACCTGCTTAACCCGGACGGCCTGGTGATCATGTTGTCGGGCGCCGAGTTCCGCTTGCTAAAAGTGTTTCTCGAGCATCCGAACCGCGTGCTCAACCGCGACCAGCTGCTCAACCTCACGCAAGGGCGCGACGCCGATCCGTTCGACCGGTCGATCGACATCCAGATCAGCCGCTTGCGCCAGAAGCTCGGCGAGGATGCCCGCGTCCCGCAGATCATCAAGACCGTGCGCAATGGCGGCTACGTGCTGGCCGGCCAGGTCACGGTGGAGCCGCACGCGTGAAAGATTTTTTCGGCTCGATGACCGGCCGCGTCTTCCTGGTGCTGTTGCTGGGCATGATAGCCTCGGCGGCGCTCACGCAATGGCTGTCGGTGGGCGAACGCACCCGGTCTTTCGAGCGGTACCGCGACTTCCACGCCATGGAGCGCGCCGAGCAACTCATTACCACGGCCGATGCCCTGGCCAGTGAATCGCGTCCGACCTATTTGCGCATGGCCGAGCGCGGCACCATCAAGCTCGAACGCATGGCCGAGGCGCCTGCGGCGACCAGGCCCGCAACCGCATTTTCCAGCACCTTGCAGCAGCGCCTGGCTAAAGGAGTGCAATTGCTGCCGCTGGCCGACCAGCCGGCCGAGTGCGCCCAGCCACGCCAGCGTTCCATCTTCGCACCGAGCCAGTGGGGTGGCGCCTGCGAGGCGATGTACGTGACGCTGCGCGACGGCGCCAGGCTCAAGTTGTCGATCCTGCCGCCGCCCGAGGTGCCAGCGACGGCGCTGAGCGAATACGTGGCGTTGCTGCCATTCCTGCTGTCGGTGGCGGCGCTGGCCTACCTGGTCACGCGCATGGCCGTGCGTCCGCTCAAGCGGCTGGCCAAGGCTGCCAAGGACCTGGGCAATGACATCAATCACCCGCCGGTGGTGCTCAGCGGCGCCGCCGAGATCCGCCAGGCCAGTGCGGCCTTCAACGCCATGCAGGCGCGCATCCGCCAGCACATCATGCAGCGCACGCAGATGCTCGCTGCGATTACCCACGACCTGCAAACGCCGCTCACGCGCCTGCGCCTGCGGCTGGAAAAAGTGCGCGACGACGAGTTGCAGCAGCGCCTGATCGACGACCTGTCGGCCATGCAGCAAATGGTGCGCGAGGGCCTGGACCTGGCGCGCAGCATGGACGCGTCCGAAACCATGCAGGCGCTCGACCTCGATTCGCTGCTCGACAGCGTGTGCAGCGACGCCTCCGACAGCGGCCAGCCGGTGGAGCTGCGCGGGCGCGCCAACATGGCGCTGATGGGCCGCCCGCTCGACATGCGCCGCTGCCTGGTCAACCTGATCGACAACGCCGTCAAATACGGCCACTACGCCAACGTGACCGTCGAGCGCATGACCGGCGCGGCGCGCGTGGTCATCCGCGACGGTGGCCCCGGCATTGCCAAGGACCAGATGGCGCGTGTCTTCGAGCCGTTTTACCGGATCGAATCGTCGCGTTCGCGCGAGTCGGGCGGCACCGGCCTGGGGCTCACCATCGCCCGCAATATCGCCGAGCAGCACGGCGCCACCGTGGCGCTCAACAACCACCCCGCCGGCGGGCTGGAAGTCACACTGATCTTGCCGGAGTCGTACGCCAGCCGCCTGTAGTGGGGACACCGTAGTACGAGACACAACAGCCATACCAAAAAGCACAAAGACTGTTCACAATAATGAAAAAATCGACGATTGTTACCCTGGTGGCTACCGCCGCCATCCTCGGCTTCAGTGGCTGGTATATGCAAAATGGCGGCCACCACGCCGCGCCTGCCGGCAAGCAGGCCAACGGCCCGCAAGGCCCGACCACGGTGAGCGTGGTGGCGCCGCAACGGCGCGATGTGCCGGTGGTGTTGCAGGCCAACGGCACCGTCACCCCGATCAGCACCGTGGACCTGCATCCGCAAACCACCAGCACCATCGTGCGCGTGCATATCAAGGAAGGGCAGTTCGTCAAGGCCGGTGATCTGATGTTCTCGCTCGACGACCGCAGCGCCCGCGCCAACGTGGAAAAGGCAGCCGCCCAGGTGGCGCGCGACCGCGCTGCGCTGGCCGATGTCGAACGCCAGTACCAGCGCGCCGAAGATTTACTGGCGCAAAAATACGTGGCGCAAGGCGCGGTCGATACCCTCAAAAGCCAGGTCGAAGCGGCGCGCGCCGTGCTGGCCGCCGACCTGGCCGCCGCCAGCGCGGTGGGCGTGGACGCCAGCTACAACACCATCCGCGCGCCGATGTCGGGCCGGGTGGGCGCGATCAATGTATATGCCGGCAGCCTGGTGCAGATGAGCACGTCGCTGACGACCGTCACCCAGCTCGACCCGATCAACGTCGCCTTCACGCTGCCGGAATCGGCGCTGGGCGGCCTGCTCGAAGCCCAGCAGCGCGGCGTGGTGCCGGTGCGCGTCACGCAACCCACCTCGGACAAGGAACTGACCGGCGCCCTGAGCTTCATCGACAGCACGGTGGACCCGGTGGCCGGCGTGATCCGTGTAAAAGCCGAGTTCGACAACAAGGTCACCAGCCTGTGGCCGGGCCAGTACGTCAACGCGCAACTGGTGTCGCACGTGTTGCAGGGCGCCACAGTGATTCCGCAAAACGCCATCATCAGCAATACCCAGGGCACCTTCGTGTATGCGGTCGATGGCGACCAGTCGGCGCAGGTGGTGCACATCAAGCGCCTGCACGCATTCGGTGAGTTTGCTGCCGTCTCCGGCCTCAAGGGCAACGAAAAAGTGATTGTCGACGGCAAGCAGAACCTGCGGCCCGGCGGCAAGGTGCGCATTGCTGCCGCCGACAAGGCGCTTGACGCCACCGTCACCAAGGGCTGAGCATGAACATTTCCGAGTTGTGCATCCGCCGTCCGGTGATGGTGGTGCTGCTGTCGGTCACGCTGGTGCTGGCCGGCGTGCTGTCGTATTTTTATATCCCCGTGGCGGCGCTGCCGAGCTATAACACCCCGGTGATCAACGTCTCGGCCGACTTGCCGGGGGCGTCGCCCGAGACCATGGCGTCGTCGGTGGCGCTGCCGCTGGAAAAGCAGTTTTCCACGATTGCCGGCCTGACCCTGATCACGTCGTCGAATACATTGGGCAACTCGTCGCTCACGCTTGAATTTGACACCAGCATCAACGTCAACGAAGCGGCGGTCGATGTGCAGGCCGCCTTGCTGCGCGCCCAGCGCCAGTTGCCGATCGAGATGACCGACCTGCCGTCGTACCGCAAGGTCAACCCGGCCGACGCGCCGGTGCTGTTCATGACCATGAATTCGCCGTCGCTGAGCCTGGCCGAGCTCAACGACTACGCCGAAAACCTGGTGGCGCCCAGCCTGTCCACCTTGCCCGGCGTGGCGCAGGTGAGCGTCAACGGCCAGAAGCGTTACGCGGTACGCATCCGCGCCCGGTCCGACCTGCTCAACGCCCGTGATTTAACGATGGAAGAGCTGCAGCAGGCGATCAAGTCGGCCAACGCCAACACGCCGCTGGGCATCCTCGACGGCCCCAGCCAGACCCTGACCATCCAGGGCAATCCGCAACTGATGAAGGCGTCCGAATTTGCCGACCTGATCGTGGCCGTGCGCAACGGCGAGCCGGTGCGTTTGAAAGATGTCGCGACCGTCGAAGACAGTTTTCAGTCGGTCAAGGCGGCCGGCAGCTACAACGGCGAGCGCTCGATCGTGCTGCTGGTGCAACGCCAGCCCGACGCCAACACGGTGCAGGTGGTCGATGGCGTGCGCGCACTGCTGCCGCGCTTCCAGTCGCAGCTGCCGGCGTCGGTCAACATCAACCTGGTCAACGACCGGTCGGTGTCGATCCGCGAGGCGATCCACGACGTCAACCTGACCTTGCTGCTGACCATCGTGCTGGTAGTGCTGGTGATCTTTTTATTCCTGCGCCGCGCGGCGGCCACCTTCATTCCGGCGATCACCATGCCGATTTCCTTGCTGGGCGCGCTGGCCTTGCTGTACGCGTTCGGTTATAGCCTCGACAATATTTCGCTGCTGGGGATCACCCTGGCCGTGGGCCTGGTGGTCGATGACGCCATCGTGGTGCTGGAAAACATCGTGCGCCATATCGAGCTCGGTAAAAAGCCGTTGCAGGCGGCGCTGATCGGCTCGAAGGAGATGGGTTTTACCATTATCTCGATCTCGGTCTCGCTGGTGGCCGTGTTCATCCCGATCTTCTTCATGCCGGGCGTGATCGGCTTGATGTTCCATGAATTCGCGGTGGTGGTGGCGCTGGCGGTGCTGGTGTCGGCCGCCGTGTCGCTGATGCTGGTGCCGATGCTGGCCAGCCGCCTGCTGCCGGCCGATACCATCGACCCTGAACACGACCAGGGCAACTGGCTGGGACGCTGGTTCGAGGCGGGCTTTACCACGCTGCGCAACGGCTACGCCGGCACGCTCGACATCGCGCTGCGCCACCGCTTCCCGGTGCTAATGCTGGCGTTCGGTACCTTCGCGCTGACGGTGGTGCTGTACATGGCGATCCCGAAAGGCTTTTTCCCCGAGGAAGACCTGGGGCAAATCCGCGTCAACACCGAGGCCTCGGAAGATATCTCGACGTCGGCCATGCTGGCGCTGCAAGACCGGGTGGTCGATGTGATCCGCGCCGACCCCAATGTGCAGGATGTGACGTCCTTTACCGGCGGCGGCAACACGGGACGGATGTTCCTGGTCCTGAAACCCCGCAGCGAGCGAGACAAGATGCCGCAGGTGCTCGACAGCCTGCGCAAGGCCACCAAGTCGATCCCCGGCATGGCCGTGTATCTGAGCCCGGTGCAGAACCTGCAACTGGGCGGACGGCAGTCTAAAAGCCGCTACCAGTACACCTTGCAATCGGTCAGCCCCGGCGCGCTGGGCGAGTGGGCGCAAAAATACCTGGAGCAATTGCGCGCCGATCCCGATTTCCGCGATGTCACCAGCGATACCCAGAATCGCGGTTTGCAGGCCTCGCTCAAGATCGACCGCGACAAGGCCAACAACCTGGGCGTGGCGCTGGGCGACGTGCGCACTGCGCTGTACCTGGCCTTCGGCGAGCGGCAAGTTTCGACCATTTATTCGCCGGCGGCCAGTTACTACGTGATCCTGGAGGCGGCCGACGCCGACCGCCAGTTCGACAATGCACTCACGAAAATCTCGGTGCGCAACAAGGCCGGCCAGCTGGTCAAACTGTCGAGCTTTGCCGGCGTGGAGCGCACCGTGGGACCGACGGCAGTCAACCACCAGGGCCAGTTGCAGGCGATTACCTTGTCGTTCAACCTGGCGCCGGACGTGCCGCTGGGCAAGGCGACCGCCAAGATCGACCAGATGGGCATCGACATGCGCCTGCCGCCGGCTATCATCACCAACTACGGCGGCGACGCGGCCGTGTTCCAGAATTCGCAGGGCAGCCAGGTGGTGCTGATCCTGGCGGCGCTGGGCGTGATCTACGTGCTGCTCGGCGTGCTGTACGAAAGCTATATCCACCCGCTGACGATTTTGGCCGGTTTGCCGTCGGCAGCGGTGGGGGCGTTGATCACGCTGTGGATCTTCAACCTCGACCTGACCATGATCGCCATCATCGGCATCCTGATGCTGATCGGCATCGTCAAGAAAAACGCCATCATGATGATCGACTTTGCCTTGCACGTGCAGCGCACCGAGGGCAGGGCGCCGGCGGACGCCATCCGCGAGGCGTGCATCCTGCGCTTCCGGCCGATCATGATGACCACGCTGGCAGCGATCATGGGCGCGCTGCCGATCGCGCTGGGCCTGGGCGCCGGCGCCGAACTGCGCCAACCGCTGGGCCTGGCCGTGGTGGGAGGGTTGATCTTTTCGCAAGCGATCACGCTGTATATCACGCCGGTGATCTACCTGTACCTGGACCGGTATAGCGGGACGGGACCGCTCAGCGACGAGCAATGTGGCGTCGCGCACGCAAGCTGACGCGCAGGCATGGCATTCTTACGCATCCGTAATGCAAATTGCTTGCTTTGGATACATAAGGTAACACCCGTCAAGAGCCCTTACTTGTAAAGTAGCTACCTGGTGCACGCGCGTCGTTTCCTGCGGCGCGCTATGATGGCCGGGTTCAGGTGCTTGAAAGATTCCCAAAATTACGGGAGTCTGGCACTATGACCGCATTTTGAAGACTTCGTTCCACAAGGTTCCGTATCTTGCACCACGACTCCCACATCCTCACCGCCAGCGGTTACTGCGAGACCTGCGGCCAGCCTTTGCCGGTGCCGGGGGACTCGTACGCCTTGTGGGAAGAGAAGAAATCGATTACCCGCCGCTATGGCCTGGCGTTCACCATCGCCTTGCACCTGGCGTTCGTGCTGTATTACCTGTTTTCGCCGTCGCCGCCGCCACCGAAGACCACGTCCGCTAAAAAAGGCGGCGAGATGGTGTATATCTCGCCCATGCCGATCACGCCGCAAAAGCCCACCGTCAAGCCCACGCCCAAGAAGACCGAGCCCAAGCCGACCAAGCCTACGCCACCGAGCAAGCCGAGCACCGTGCGCAGCAAGCCGACGCCAACCCAGCCCAAGCTGGAAACCTTTGTGCCGCCGGTGCAGGCGACCATGACGCCGCCACCACCGCCGCCGCAGGAGCAGGACATGTCCGCCATGCTGGCCAAGCGCCGCGCCGAGCGCGAGGCGGCCAACCCGTCGCCGCAACCGTCCGAACCGGCCCAGTCGGCCGCCGAGCGCTCGCTGGCACGCGCCAAGGCCAATATTGCCGGCGCCAATGCCCGTGGCGGCGCCGATGCCGACGATACCGGCGGCGTGTTCTCGGTCGATAAACGCTCGAACAGTGCCGATGTGAAATTCCGTGGCTGGAACACCAACTTCAAGCGCAAGTGGTTGCAGCAGATCCACGTGGAGCAGGGCAGCGAAAAGGATATCGAAACCGCTGTCGCCAAGGAAATGATCAAAATCATCCGCAAGGAAAAGCCGGGCGACTTCGAATGGGAATCGCGCCGCCTGGGCCGCACCGTCAAGATGAGTGCGCGCAAGGAAGACGAGGCGGAATTGCTGTCATTCCTGCTCAAGGAAATGTTCCCGGAATACCGCCCATAGTGCCCAGCGCGCATTCCATACCGCATTTTATGCAGCCTGTCGCACCAACCGGCAGTTAATCGAAAGACACTGATAAGTTTGCAACTTTGCTCTATAGTAAGGTTGCTTCGGAGCCTGTTGCTCCGACTTATCAGGAGACCTGGCGTCATGCTTTCGATCAAACAGCTCAACAAGACCTACGACAACGGCGTCAAAGCCATCAACAATGTCACGCTGGAGATCGGCCACGGCATGTTCGGCCTGCTGGGCCCGAACGGCGCCGGCAAGTCGTCGCTGATGCGCACGATTGCAACCCTGCAGGACCCCGACAGCGGTTCCATCCACTTCGATGGCCTCGACGTGCTGGCCCAGCCGCAGGCGCTGCGCCGCCAGCTTGGCTACCTGCCGCAGGACTTCGGCGTCTATCCGAAGGTAACGGCCGAGGTGCTGCTCAACCACTTTGCCGTGCTCAAGGGCCTGACCGCGCGCGGCGAGCGCAAGGAGGCGGTGGAGGCGCTGCTGCAGCAAACCAATCTGTGGGAAGCGCGCAAGCGCAACCTGGGCACCTATTCGGGCGGCATGCGCCAGCGCTTCGGCATCGCCCAGGCCCTGCTGGGCGCGCCCAGGCTGGTGATCGTCGACGAGCCGACCGCCGGCCTCGACCCCGACGAACGCAACCGCTTCCTCAACCTGCTGGCCCGCATCGGCGAGCAGGTGGTGGTCATTCTCTCCACCCACATCGTCGAGGATGTCACCGACCTGTGCCCGCAGATGGCGGTGATCGTCAAGGGCCAGGTGCTGGTGCAGGGCGAGCCGCAGGCCGCCATCGACACCCTGCGCGACAAGGTCTGGCGCCGCACCGTGAGCGCCGAGGCACTGCCCGGCTACCAGGAGCGCCTGACCGTGCTGCGCACCCGCCTGGTGGGCGGCAAGCCGCAAATCCACGTGTATGCCGACAGCCAGCCCGACGACGGCTTCATCGCGGTCGAGCCCAACCTCGAGGACGTGTACTTCCTGCACGTGCGCGCCGCCCACCGCGCTGCCGCCCCTGCAGTAGCCTGAGGAGCGCGCCATGCTGATGGAATTTTTCAAGTTCGACCTGCGCTACCAGTTGCGCCAGCCCTTGCTGTGGGTCACCGCCTTCGTGCTGGGCCTGATGGCCTTCGGCGCCACCACCAGCGACGCCGTGGTGGTCGGTGGCGCGATCGGCAATGTGCACCGCAACGCGCCGGTGGTGGTGGCGCAGCTGCTCGGCGCATTTACCGTGTTTTCGATGCTCACAGTCACCATCTTCATTGCCGGCGCCGTGCTGCGCGATACCGAGGTGGGCATCTCCGACATGTTGTTTGCCACGCCGATGCGCAAGTACCAGTACCTGGTCGGGCGCTTCCTGGCGGGCCTGGCAGCTTGCCTGGCGATGTTCGTGGTGATCGCGGTGGGCACGGTGATCGGGCCGCTGATGCCATGGGTGGACGCAGTGCGGGTGGGCCCGGTGCCGGTGGACGCCTACCTGTGGGCTTTTGCCTGGCTGGTGATTCCCAACCTGGTCTTCATCGGCGCACTGCTGATGCTGCTGGCGGCCACCACCCGGTCGATGATGATGGTGTACCTGGGCGTGCTGGCCTTCTTTGTGCTGTGGGGCGTGGCCGGCGTGTTGACGCGCGACGTCAGCAATGAATGGTTGCCGGTGCTGCTCGATCCGTTCGGCGTGCGCGCCTTTGGCCGCGCCACCCGCTACTTCACGTCCGCCGAATCGAACACCATCGTGCCGCCGGTCGCCGGCTATTTGCTGGCCAACCGCGCCGTGTGGCTGGGCGTGGCGCTGGCCTGTTTTGCCGCCACGCTGGTGCTGTTCAAGCCGCAGCGCGCCGGCACCGGCCGCCGCTGGTTTGGCCGCAAGCGTACCAACGCCGCAGTGCCGGAGCCGGTCGTGCCGCCTGCCAGCGTCCTGCCCGCCATCGCGCCGCACTTCGGCCGTGGCACCGCCTGGCTGCAATGCTGGCACATCCTGCGCTTCGACGCCGCCGCCGTGTTCAAGGGCGTGCCGTTCCTGGTGATGCTGTTCTTCGGCATGGCCAACTTCATCGGCGCCGCCAGCCAGGCCAGCACGATGTTCGGCACCACCGTGTATCCGGTCACGTACATGATGCTCGAAACCATGCAAGGCAGCTTCAGCTTCCTGCTGCTGATCGTGCTGACGTTCTATGCCGGCGAACTGATTTTCCGTGACCGCCAGTTCAAGGTCGCCGATGTGAGCGACGCGCTGCCGGTGCCCGACTGGGCGCCGCTGGTGGCCAAGAGCCTGGCGCTGGCGGGCGTGGTATTCGGTTTCCTGCTGGCGGGTGCGCTGACGGCGATGTGCATCCAGCTGATCAAGGGCGGTGCGCCGGTGGAGCCTGGCCTGTACCTGAAGGCGGTGCTGCTCGATTCGGTCAGCTTCGTCATGCTCGGTTTGCTGGCGCTGGTGTTGCAGGTGCTGGTCAATAACAAGTTTGTCGGCTACCTGGCCATCGTCGTCTACATGGTGGCGCAGCTGGTGCTCGGTGCCCTGCATTTCGACCACAACCTGTACAACTTCGCTTCGCTGCCCCAAATCAAATACTCGGACATGAATGGCTACGGCCACTTCATCCGGGGCTGGTCGTGGTTTGCCGTGTACTGGGGTTGCGCCACGCTGGCGCTGCTGGTGGTGGCGCAGGCGTTCCGGGTGCGCGGCCTGGCGCTGCCGTGGCGCCGTCGCGTGCGCGCCGCCGGTAGCCGTCTGCGCGGGCCGTCGGGCGTGCTGCTGGCGCTGTGCGTGGCCGGCTTTGCCGGCACCGGCGCCTGGATCTTCCACAACACCAATCAACTCAACCGCTACCAGCCGGGCAACGTGGCGATGGACGAGCAGGCCCGCTACGAAAAATCGTACCGCAAGTACAAGGACATGCCGCAGCCACGCGTGACCGATGTACGCGCCGACGTCGATATCTATCCCGAGCAGCGCCGCGTGACCGTGCGTGGCCACTACCGGATGGAAAACAAGAGCGGCGTGCCGCTGGCCGAACTGCGCCTGCAACTGAACCGGGACGTAACCACGCGCTTTGCCAATCTGCCTGCGCACACTGTCGCCATCGACGACCGCGACCTCGGTTTCCGCGTGCTGCGGCTGGCGCAGCCGATCGTCCCGGGCGCGCAGCTCGATCTCGATTTCACGGTGGATGTGCACCCGCAAGGCTTTACCAACAAGGGCGAACCGGACCAGCTCAACCTGAACGGCACTTTCTTCAACAACACCGCCTTCTTCCCGCGCTTCGGCTACCAGTCATCGCTGGAGCTGCAGGACCGCAATGAGCGCCGCAAGCGCGGACTGGGCGAGCCGCAGCGCATGGCCAAGCTCGAAGATGAACCGGCGCGCGCCAACAACGTCTTCGGCGACACCGACTGGATCAATTTCGAGACCACCGTTTCCACCTCCGCCGACCAGATCGCGATGGCGCCCGGCTACCTGCAAAACAGCTGGGAAAAGGACGGACGCCGCTATTTCCACTACAAGATGGACCGGCCGATGGTGGGCTTCTTTGCCTACCTGTCGGCGCGCTGGAACGTCAAAAAGGGCGAGTGGCGCGGCGTGCCGATCGAGGTGTATTACGATGCCAGGCACGGCTACAACGTCGAGCGCATGATCACCTCGACGCAAAAGTCGCTCGACTACTTCGATGCCCATTTCACGCCGTACCAGTTCCGCCAGGTGCGCATCCTCGAATTCCCGAGGTACCAGAGCTTTGCCCAGTCGTTTGCCAACACCATCCCGTATTCGGAAAGCATCGGTTTCATTGCCGACCTGCGCGACAAGAACGATATCGACTACGTGTTCTACGTGACCGCGCACGAGATGGCGCACCAGTGGTGGGGCCACCAGGTGGTGGGCGCCAATGTGCAGGGCTCGACCATGCTGGTCGAATCGCTGGCGCAATACTCGGCGCTGATGGTGATGGAGAAGGAATACGGCCGCAACAAGCTGCGCCGCTTCCTGCGCTTCGAGCTCGACTCCTACCTGCGTGGCCGGGGCGGCGAAGTGATCGAGGAACTGCCGTTGTACCGCGTGGAGAACCAGTCGTACATCCACTACCGCAAGGGCAGCCTGGTGTTCTACCGCCTGCGCGACGAGATCGGTGAAGAAGCGGTCAACCGCGCGCTCAAGCGCTTCCTGCAGGACAAGGGCTACCAGCAGGCGCCGTACACCACCAGCCGCGAGCTGCTCGAGTACCTGCGCGCGGAAGCGCCGCAGGACAAGCAGGCCCTGATCACCGACCTGTTCGAAAAGATCGTCCTCTACGATAACCGCGTGACCGAGGCAACCGCCAAAAAGCGTCCCGATGGCCAGTGGGACGTCACCATGAAGCTGCACCTGGCCAAGCTCGAAGCGGACGGCAAGGGCAAGGAAACCGCGCGCGACTACGACGAGCCGGTAGAGATCGGCATCTTCGCGCGCGCTCCGGGCGCCAGGGAGGCCGACGAAAAAGTGCTGTACCTGGAAAAGCGCCTGTTGCGCGGCAGCGACCCGGTGCTGACCGTGACGGTCAAGGAGCAGCCGTTCGAGGTGGGGGTGGACCCGTACAACAAGATGATCGACCGGGTGCCGGGCGACAATCGCAAGGAGGTGGGCAATGAGTAAGGCTGTCGTCTTGAAGCTGCTGGCCGGCGTGGCTGCAGCGGCGGTGTGCCAGGCTGCTGCGGTGGCGGCCGCACCACACCAGCCATCGTTCGATCCTTCCATGCTCAAGCTGGTGCGGGAGCAGATCAACCAGGTGATGGTGCTGGGCTCGCCGCACTTGTCGCAACTGCCCAAGCCGTTCGATGCGGCGACCTTACAGTTGCTCAACGAGCGGCTGGCGGCGTGGCGGCCGCAGGCGATCGCCATCGAGAATCTGTCGGGTGTACAGTGCGCCAATCTGCGGCGCTACCCGCAGCGTTACGCCGATACCGTCAAAAGCTATTGCCGCGACACCTCGGCCGCCCAGGCGGCGACCGGTCTCGACGTGTTCGAGGCCACCGACCGCGCCAAGCGGCTGCTGGCCGCGTGGCCGGCCATGCCCACCGCCGCCCAGCGGCGTGCACTGGCATCGCTGTTCCTGGCGGCGGGCGAGCCGGCTTCGGCACTGGTGCAGTGGCTGCGCTTGCCAGCGCCGGAGCGGCGCACGGGCGATGGCCTCGATACCGCGCTGGTGGAAACCCTGGACAAGCTGATGGCCAGGCCCGACGAGGGCTACCTGGTTGCCGCGCAAGTTGCTGCCGGGGTCGGACTGGAGCGGGTGTACGCGATGGACGACCACACGGCCGACAAACCCGAACCGTCCGAAGCAGAGCAAAAGGCGGCCGGTGCGGCCATCATGAAAGCATGGGACAACCCGGCGACAGCGCAGCGTACCGACAGCGACAAGGCTTTGCAAAGCGAGATCACCACGGCTACCGGGGTGCTGGCGATGTACCGGGCCTATAACGATCCGGGCCAGGCCGCGCTGACCTTCAGAAGCGACTTCGGCGCGGCACTGGAAGAGCCATCGCCGCAGCATTACGGCCGTGGCTACGTGACTTATTGGGAGACGCGCAACTTGCGCATGGCCGCCAATATCCGCGAGGCGATGAGCCCGCCTGGCATGCGCATGCTGGTGATCGTGGGCGCCTCCCACAAGTTTTATCTTGAAGCGTATCTGAACCAGATGCATGATGTGGCTATCGTCGATACCGATGCGGTACTCCATCACTGACCTTGAAGGGAAACACCATGCTGCAACTGCGACCCAACTGCGAATGCTGCGACATCGACCTGCCGCCCGACTCCATCGAGGCGCGCATCTGCTCGTTCGAATGCACGTTCTGCGCACCGTGTGCCACGTCGAAACTGGCGGGCAAGTGCCCGAACTGCGGCGGCGAACTGGTGGCGCGGCCACGGCGCCCGCTGGCCAAGCTGGCCAACAATCCCGCTTCCACCGAGCGCGTGTTCAAACCGGCCGGTTGCGCCGAGGCCGCATAAGCGTAAATAAGTCCTTGACCCTCACGCAACGTCAGGCGCCAACCTGTCTGTACGCACAAAGACGGGAGCTTGACGATGTTGTTGAAAATAGGTGAACTGGCCAAGCGCACGGGGTTGACGGTGCGCACGCTCCACCATTACGACGCCATCGGCCTGCTCCAGCCCTCCGCGCGCACCGATGCCGGCTACCGGCTCTACAACCGAAACGACATCGCCCGGCTGCATCACATTCAGGCGCTGCGCAAGTTCGGCTTGTCGCTGGCCGACATCGGTGCTTCCCTGGACAGACCGGACCTGCCGCTTGCCGACGTGGTCGCCCAGCAGATTACCGTGCTGACGCGACAGATCGACCAGGCCGCCATCTTGCGTGCACGTCTGGTGGCGATGCACGAGCAACTGGCGCAGCAGCAGGAACCCGGACTGGCCGATTGGCTGACCACCCTGGAGCTCATGACCATGTACGATCGATACTTTACCCCCGAAGAACTCAAGCAACTGCCGCTGTACAACCCCGCCAACGCCGTCAAGGCCGAATGGATTACATTGGTGGCCGCCGTGCGCGCGCTGATGGCGTCCGGCGCCGGACCGGACCACCCGCAAGCGCAGGCGTACGCCCGCCAGTGGATGGCGCTGGTGGTGCAGGGCACCGGCGCCAACCCGGCGCTGTTTGCCAGGCTCAACACGATGCACGAGCGCGAAGCGCTGCTGCAGGACGAGACCGGCATCACGCCGGCGGTCATGCAGTTCATCATCGCAGCCTCGGGCCAGCACAAGCTGGCGCTGTACCGCAAATACCTGGACGACGACGAGTTTGCCTTCTTGCGCGACAACATCGGCAAGCGCGCCTCCGAATGGCCGCCGCTGATCGCGCAGGTGCAAGGCGCGATGGATGCGGGCAGGGCGCCGGACTCGCCCGAGGTACAGGCGCTGGCGCGCCACTGGTTCGACCTGTTCCGCTCATTCGCAAGCGACAATCCGGTTACCCAGCAGAAGGTGCGGCAGGCGCTGGTCAACGAGCCAGGGTTGACCGACGACGGTTTCGTCACGCCGGCGATGCGCGAGTTCATGCGTGCGGCGATGGTGGCTGCGGCTGCCGCTCGGGGTAGTTAAGTAATTGACAAAACCGGCAGGCGCCGGGATACTTCCCGAATGATAGAACTGAGCAACATTCGCAAAACTTATCACCAGGGCGGCAACGCCATCCACGCGCTCGATGGCATCGACCTGCGCGTGGCGCCCGGTGAATTTGTCGCCATCATGGGGCCGTCCGGCTCCGGCAAATCGACGTTGCTCAACGTGCTCGGCGCGCTGGACCGGCCCGATACGGGCCGCTACCGGCTGGCCGAGGACGAAGTCTCCGCGCTCGACGACGATGCCGCGTCCGACGTGCGTAACCGTCGCATCGGCTTCGTGTTCCAGTCGTTCCACTTGCTGCCGCGCCTGACCGTGCTGGAAAACGTGCTGCTGCCGCAGCGCTACGCGCGCCATGCCGATCCCGGTGCGGCGGCGCGCGCGGTGGCGCTGCTCGAACGCATCGGCCTGGGACAGCGCACCGGCCATTTGCCGGGCCAGCTGTCGGGCGGCCAGTTGCAGCGCGCGGCCATCGCCCGCGCCTTGCTGAACCAGCCGGCGCTGTTGCTGGCCGATGAGCCGACCGGCAATCTTGATTCGCGCAGCGCGGCCGATGTGCTGGCCCTGCTGCATGAACTGCACGCGGGCGGGCAGACCCTGGTGCTGGTCACACATGATCCGGCGATTGCCGCCGGCGCCCAGCGCACCATTCACTTGCGCGACGGCCGCATTGCCGGAGACGCCGCATGACGTTCACCACGCGCAGGCGCGCCGTGCTGGCGCTGTCGGGCGCCGGGCTGCTGGCGCTGGCCGTCGCTGCCGGCCTCGGACTGGGGCGGGGCAGCGGCGTAGCAGTCGCCGCAGCAGTAACCCCGAACGCCTCTGCCACCCCGGTAACGGCCCCCAGTGCAGCAGACGCGGCCAGCCGTGGCAACGAGGCCGCCGCGCGCCCGGTACTGCTGACCGGCGAAGTCGAAGCGCTCGACTCGCAAACCATCCTGGTGCCGCCGTCGAACTCGTCGCCGCTGGTGCTGCGCAATTTCGTGGCCGAAGGCAGCCACGTCAAGACCGGCGACCTGGTGCTGCGCATCGAGACGGCCGATGCGGCCAATCTCGAGCGCTATAAAACCGAACTGGAGCAGGCCCGTGCCCGCGCCGAGCGCGAAACCGCCAACCTGGACGTGGCGGCGGTGGAAACCGGCAAAGCGCTGGTCAGTGCCCAGGCCGCGCTGGACAAGGCCAAGGTCGATGCGGCGCTGCCCAAGGTGCAGATCTCGGCACTCGATTACGACCGTCACCAGGCCGAACTGGACCGTGCCACGCGCGACCTGGCGATCAAGCGCGATGCCGATGCCAGCGCGCGCGCGGCCGTGGACCGCCGCGGTGAAGACGGCGCGCTGGAAATCAGGAAATTGCAAATTAACCTGGCGTTCCAGATTGCCCAGTTGGCGCAGTCGGAAGTGCGCGCACAGCGCGACGGCGTGGTCGTGCACGGCTACAGCCCGTGGATGGGCACGCGTTTCGAGGAAGGTTCATCGGCCTGGCCCGGCAATGCCGCTGGCGTCGTGCTGGGCAATGGCGAGATGGCGGTGACCGCGTGGGCGCTGGAAGCGGACCGGCCCTGGCTGGCCGAGGGCCAGGCGGTCGATCTGCGTTTCGACGCGCTGCCGGCAACGTTTACGCGCGCGGTGGCGGGAACGATCAAGTCCATCACCAGCGCACCGGAAGCCCGCGCCAGCTGGGGCCGGGGCCGCTACTTCCGGGTCAGGATCGGCTTGCCGGCCGGCCACGCACTGGCGCTGGTGCCGGGCATGAGCGTGCAGGTGGAACCGCGCCCGGCCAAGGCTGCTGTGTCAGCTCAGGCATCAGCCCCGGCGCCGGTGGCGGCAAGCGACGCGCTGACCGTCGAGGGCGAAATCGCCTCGCGCAGCGCGCTGCCGGTGGCGCCGCCCAGCATTCCCTACATCTGGCAGTACAAGCTGGCGCAGATCGCGCCGGAAGGCGCGCTGCTCGAAGCCGGCCAGCCGATCGCCCAGTTCGAGTCGAACGACGTCACGACCAGGCTGGTCACGCAACAGGGCGCGCTGCAGGAAAAACTGCGCGCACTCGACAAGCTCAAGCTCGACCAGGCCGAGGCCGACCGCGCCGGCGAACTGGCCGTGGCCGAGGCGCGCAGCAATGCCGACAAGGCCGACCGCAAGGCCACCATGCCGAAGGAATTGATACGGCGCGTCGATTACGACAAGCTGGTGATCGACCGCGTGGAGAAAAATCGCCTGGCCACGCTGGCAGTGACCCAGCACCAGGCACAAATCCGCGCCCGCCACGCCGAGCGCACCTGGCTGCAGGCGGAGATCGCGCAATTGCAGGCGCAGCTTGCCGCGCTGGTCAAGGGCAAGGCTGCGCTGGCCGTGCTGGCGCCGCGCCGGGGCATGGTGGTATATCGCACCAGCTTTGACGGGCAAAAATTCAGCGCTGGCAGCCAGGTGTGGATGGGGCTGTCGGTCGCTACGCTGGCCGACCCCGAGCAGTTGTACGTGGCCGCCAGCGTGCCCGAGGCGCAGTCGTCGCGGGTGCGCGTGGGCCAGGCGGCGCGCGTGACGGTCCCCGGCAGCAACCTCACGCTCGATGCCCGCGTGGTGGCGCTCGGACGCGCGTTCCATGGCAAATCGCGCGCGCAAGCGCTGATCGTGCGCGATGTCGAATTGCAGTTCGACGGCAAACCGGCCGGACTTAAACCAGGCGCGGCAGTGCAGGCGGTGCTGTTGGCCGACACCGCGCAGCCCGCGCCATCGGTGTCGCAGCGATGAGGAACAACCAGCCAACCATGACCAGGCCCGTATTCAAACCCGCCGCGCTGGCAGCGATGGCAGCGGTGGCCATGGTGGCCGCGCTTGCCGGTTGCAACGCCGACCCATCTGCGGCCAGCGTGGCCGCAGAAACGCTGGCGCCGCGCCCCTGGCTCGAAACCCTGGCGGTCGATGGCGAAATCAAGGCCGCCGCCAGCACCGCGCTCAACGTGCCCGGCAGCGGCTGGAGCAGCCGCGTGCTGGTGGACATGGTAGCCGATGGCAGCAGCGTGAAAAAAGGCCAGGTGGTGGCGCGTTTCGACGCGCCGCAATCGCGCATGGAGCTGTCGCAGGCCGAACTGGAATTGCTGCGCAAAACGCTGGCCGAGCAGGCCAGTGCCAGCAGCGCTGCCGTCGAGCGCGACAAGCTGGCCGGCGACCGCGCCAAGGTCGAAGACGACCTCGGACTGAGCCGGCGCTACGCCAACGTCGATCTGAGTATTTTCGCGCGCAACACGATTCTCGATGCGCTGGCCGACGTCGGCTTTTTGAGTACCAAGCGCGGCTACCTGGAATGGAAAGATGGCCAGTCGCAGGCGCGCACGGCCGCCCAGGACGCGGTCCTGCATTCGCAGCGCGACAGCGTGGTGCAGACCGCCAGGCAAAAACGCGACAGCCTGGCCGCGCTGGAGCTGGTGGCGCCGCACGACGGCGTCTTCCTGCTGGCCGCCAAGTGGGACGGCACCAAGCCCGAGATCGGCGCCAGCCAGTCGGCCGGCCAGGAGTTCGGCAGCTTGCCCGACCTGGACCAGCTGGTGGCCCACTTCAGCGTGGCCGAAGGCGAGGCGTTCGGCTTGCGCACCGGCTTGCCGGTACGGGTACGCCTGGCCGGCACCGGCACCGAGCTGACCTTGACGGTCACGCGGGTGGGCAGCAGCGCCAGTACCACGTCGCAGGAGTCGCCGGTCAAGTACAGCGATTTCGACGCCGCCATCGACACCGCCACCGCGCGCAAGCTGGGCCTGAAACCGGGCCAGGCGCTGCGCGGCACGGTGCAGCTGGTGGCCAGCAAGGCCGCGCTGACGGTGCCCAATCTGGCCGTGGTGCGGGACGGCGCCGGCCATGCCGTCTATACCGAAGAGCACGGGCGCCAGGTGCGGCACAAGGTGGAACTGGGCCAGCGCGGTCCCGTGCGCAGCGAACTGAAAAGCGGCATTGCGGCCGGCGCACGCATCGTGCTGCTGCCGCCGGCCGCCACGGAGAAATCATGAACCTGGCCCTGTTGCACGAAGCGGTCACCGAACTGGGGCGGCGCAAGCTGCGCACCGGCCTGACCTTGCTGGGCATGGTGTTTGGCGTGGGCGCGATTGTCGCCATGCTGGCGGTGGGCGAGGGCAGCAAGCGCGAGGCGTTGCGGCTGGTGGCCGAGCTGGGACTCGACAATGTGCTGGTCGAAAGCAAGGCCATCAATCCCGAGCAGCTCAAGGAGCTGCGCACCCGTTCGCTGGGACTGTCGGCCGCCGATGGCGCGGCGACCCTGTCGGTGGTGCCGGGCGCGGTATCGGTGGCGCTGAAAAAAGAGATCAAGGTCGATCAGCTGGTGCTCGACCAGCGCCTGGTGCCGGCGCGCGCCTATGCCGTCTCGCTCGACTACGCCGCCCATGGCGGCTTGCAGCTGGCTGCCGGGCGCTGGCTGTCTCCTGCCGACAGCGCCACGCTGGCGCCGGTGTGCGTGATCGGCGCGCGCCTGGCGCGGTCGCTGTTCGGCGACGCGCCGGCGCTGGGCCGTCGCGTCAAGCTCAACCATGTTTGGCTGCAAGTGGTGGGGGTGCTGCAGGACCGCGCGCAAAGCAAGTCCGACTTCGAGGGCATCAAGCTGGGACTCGACGACGAGCGCCTGTTCGTGGCCTGGGAGACCGGGCGTGCGCGGTTCGGTTTCAAGGCCATCGAAGACGAGGTCGATGGCATCAGCGTGCGCCTCGACGGCAAGGTGGCGCCCGACCAGGCGGCCGGCGTGCTGCAGGCGCTGATCGCCCGCCGCCACGGCGGCGCCGACGACACCAACCTGATCGTGCCGATGGGCTTGTACCGCCAGAACCAGCAGACCCAGCGCATCTTCGCCATCGTCATGAGTTCGATTGCGGCCGTGTCGCTGCTGGTGGGCGGGATCGGCATCATGAACATCATGCTGGCCAATGTGCTCGAGCGGCGCCGCGAAGTGGGGTTGAAGCGGGCGCTGGGCGCACGGCGGCGCGACGTGGTCGAGCAGTTCCTGGCCGAAGCGCTGGTGATCGCCGTCAGCGGCGCGCTGCTGGGCGTGGCGCTGGGCGCCGTGGCTGCGTACAGCATTGCCGCGTTGGCCGGCTGGTCGGTGGCGTGGTCACCGCTGAGCCTGGTGGTGGCAGTGCTGCTGTGCGTGGCCGTGGGCCTGGCGTTCGGCGTGTTCCCGGCGCGCCAGGCGGCGGCACTGGACCCGATCGCTGCATTGCGCAGCGATGGCTGATTGCCTGCGCCGGGACTGGCTTATTTGATAGTTACTTGCCTGCCTTGAGCAGGCGCGCGATGTCGAGCGCGAAATAGGTCAGCACGGCATCGGCGCCGGCGCGCTTGAACGCCATCATCGACTCCATCATGACCTTGTCGTGGTCGAGCCAGCCGTTCTGGGCGGCGGCCTTGATCATCGCGTATTCGCCGCTGACCTGGTAGGCAAACGTCGGCACCTTGAATTCGTCTTTCACGCGGCGCACGATGTCGAGGTAGGGCATGCCGGGTTTCACCATCACCATGTCGGCGCCTTCGGCGAGATCCAGCGCCACTTCGCGCAGCGCTTCGTCGCTGTTGGCGGGGTCCATCTGGTACTGGTTCTTGTCGCCCTTGCCCAGGTTGGCGGCCGAGCCCACGGCGTCGCGGAACGGGCCGTAGAAGGCCGACGCGTACTTGGCCGAGTAGGCCATGATGCGGGTGTGGATGTGGCCCTTGTCTTCCAGCGCGGCGCGGATGGCGGCGATGCGGCCGTCCATCATGTCCGATGGCGCCAGCACGTCAGCGCCGGCGTCCGCGTGGCACAGCGCCTGTTTTACCAGCACCTCGGTGGTGATGTCGTTGATCACGTAGCCGTGCTCGTCGATGATGCCGTCCTGGCCGTGCACCGTGTACGGGTCGAGCGCCACGTCGGTCAGGATGCCCAGCTCCGGGAACGCCTGCTTGAGCGCGCGGATCGCCCGGGGCACCAGGCCGTCCGGGTTGTACGCCTCGGCGCCGTCGAGCGACTTGCCGTCAGCTTCGATGACGGGGAACAGCGCCAGCACCGGGATGCCCAGCGCCACGCAGTCCTGCGCCACGTTCAGCAGCAAGTCCACCGACACTCGCTCCACGCCCGGCATCGACGCCACGGTCTGGCGTTGCTGCGTGCCGTCGAGGATGAACACCGGGTAGATCAGGTCGGTGGCGGTGATGACGTTTTCGCGCATCAGCGCGCGCGAAAACGGATCGCGGCGCATGCGGCGCATGCGCAGGGCGGGGAACGAGGAGGGGGCGTGAGGCGTGTGCATCGTATTACTTCCTTAGTGTGTGTTACTTGGCATCTTTTACTTCGTCATCGTCATCGGCGCCGTCGATCGCTTCGATCTGCTCGACCTGGGCGGCGATCTGCGCGGCGGCTGCGTCGTCGTCGGTCACGCCGGCAAGTTCGAGGATCTTGTCGTTGGCTTCGTCGATGCCGACGCGCTTGAGGGCGGAGAACAATTGCACGGTGAACGGGAAACCTTCACCGTCTTCATCGACATAGCTGTCGAGCCTAGCCTTGGCCTGGCGCAGCACGTTGACCGATTCATTGCGGTTGAGCTTGTCCACCTTGGTCAGGATGCAGTGGATTGGCTTGCCGGTGGGGGCGAACCATTCGAGCATCTGGATGTCGAGGTCGGTGAACGGGCGGCGCGAGTCCATGATCAGGATCAGGGCGGCGAGCTGTTCGCGGCGCTGGACATAATCGCCCAGCAGGCGCTGCCAGTGCAGCTTGGCCGAGCCGGACACTTCGGCGTAGCCGTAGCCGGGCAAGTCCACCAGCAGGCATTCGATCTCGTCGACGATGGTCGGGTCCTTGCGGTGCTGGGCCACGTGGGCGCCGCCGATCGAGAAATAATTGATGTGCTGGGTACGGCCCGGGGTCTTGGAAGCGAACGCCAGACCCTTCTGATTGCACAGGATATTGATGGCGGTCGATTTACCGGCGTTGGAACGACCTGCAAAGGCGATCTCCGGCACCGTGGTGTCGGGCAGGTCGCGCAGTTGATTAACGGTCGTAAAGAAGCGGGCTTGCCAGAGTTTAGACATGAGATAACGTAAGATGGGGGAAAATGCAACAAAGTGGGGCGGTTAGGCAGGTAAGCTATTGTACAATGCCTAGTCACGGAATGTTGCCAGGCATTCGAGAATGCCACGCCTTCATTCGGACGTAAAACTTTATAGACTCCTTCCAAGGTGCTTGAATGAAACGTGCGTTTTCTCCTTTGCTGAAACCCCTGCTCATCGCCGCCATCGCCTTTTCCGCTGCCAGCGGATACGCCCAAGATAAAGCTCCCGCTGCACCAGCTGCCACCAAGGTCGATCCGGCCAAGGGCGGCACGTTGTACGCGGAAGGGGATGCTGCGCGCGGCCTGCCGGCTTGCGTGTCGTGCCACGGCGCCAATGGCAACTCGACCATTTCCATCAATCCCAAGCTGTCCGCGCAAAGCCAGAGCTACCTGTACAAGCAACTGGTCAACTTCACCACCGACGCCCGCAACCAGCCGGTGATGTCGCTGTACTCGAAGATGCTCACGGATGCAGACAAGCACAACGTGGCGGCCTGGCTGGCCACCCAGCCGTCGAAACCGGGCGCGGCGAAAAACCGCGACAGCATCGACCTGGGCAAGAAAATTTATCGCGGTGGCATTGCCGAGAAAAACGTGCCGGCCTGTGCCAGCTGTCATGGCGCCACCGGTGGTGGCATTCCCGCGCTGTACCCGCGCCTGGCCGGTCAGCACCAGGATTACACGGTTGCCCAGCTGGGCCTGTTCAAAGGGCACGGCCGCAAGAACAGCCCGGAAATGGCCACCATCGCCGCCCGCATGTCCGACGAGGAAATGAAAGCGGTAGCGGATTACGTGGCCGGCCTCAAATAAGGCTGCCGCATAAATCGCTGACTAGAGCGTTTTTATACCAATCGGGAGGGCGGCGGCGTGAGCGGGCCGCCCTTTTTATTGGTATGCTGCGCGGTTGCCCCATTTTTTAGATCGCCATGCATGACTAGCACCACCGGTATCCAAATCAAGACCCGCCGCCCCATCATCGGCGAGACGATCGAACTGATGTCCTCGATGCGCTTTGCGATTGCCATGCTGGCAATGATCGCCATTGCCGCCGTGATCGGCACGGTGATGAAGCAGAGCGAGGCCACCTCCAACTACATCAACCAGTTCGGGCCATTCTGGTTCGAGGTGTTCGACAAGGCCGGCCTGTATGCCGTGTACTCGTCGTGGTGGTTCATGCTCCTGATGACGCTGCTGGTATCGTCCACCAGCCTGTGCATCGCGCGCAACGCCCCGAAGATGGTGCGCGACATGCGCAGCTGGCGTGAAAACGTGCGCGAACAGTCGCTGCTCAATTTCCCGCACCGCATGCACTGGCGTGCGCCACTCGCGCGTGCCGCGCTGGCGCAGCAGACCGCCGCCCGCCTGGCCGACAACGGCTATCGCGTGAAGATCGTCGAGCGCGACAACGGCACCTTGCTGGCGGCCAAGCAGGGCGGCGCCAACAAGTTCGGCTACATCTTCGCCCACGCGTCGATCGTGGTCATTTGCGTGGGCGCGCTGTTCGATTCCGACTTGCCGATCCGCTTCCAGGAATGGGTGCTGGGCAAGACGCCGTTTGCCGGCAGCGGCCTGATCGCCGAAGTGCCGGCCAAGCACCGCCTGAGCACCGCCAACCCCACCTTCCGTGGCAATACCCTGATCCCCGAAGGCTCGAACAGTTCGAGCGCGCTGCTGCAGCGTCCCGACGGCGTGCTGATCCAGGATCTGCCGATTACCATCAACCTGAAGAAATTCACCATCGATTTTTACAGCACCGGCATGCCCAAGCTGTTTGCCAGCGATGTCGAGGTGGTCGATCACGCCTCCGGCGAAAAGGTCAATGCCGTCATCGAGGTCAACAAGCCTTTGATCTTCAAGGGCCTGGCAATTTACCAGTCCAGCTTTGAAGACGGCGGCAGCAAGCTCAAGCTCAAGGGCTACCCGATGCTGGGCACCGGCACCCAGAGTTTCGAACTCGATGGCGAAGTGGGCGGCACCACGCCGTTCAGCGACGCCTACACCATCGAGTGGTCGGGCTTCCGGCCGTTCAACGTGGAAAACATGAACAACGACGCACGCGCGGTCAAGCAGGATAAAAGCCTGCGCGAAGCCTTGTCGGCCAGCCTCGACAAGCACACCGGTTCGGCCGGACGGGGCAGCTTGTCCAACGAACTGAAAAACGTCGGCCCCAGCGTGCAGTACAAGCTGCGCGACAAGACCGGCCAGGCGCGCGAATACCAGAACTACATGCAGCCGATGACGCTCGACGGCGCGTCCGTGTTCCTGGCCGGCGTGCGCGCCAACCCGTCCGATCCGTTCAGCTACCTGCGCATCCCCGCCGACGACGAGCACTCGGTGCGCGACTGGATGCGCTTGCGCGCCGCCCTGGCCGACCCGGCCCTGCGCGCTGCTGCCGCCAAGCGGTACGGCGAGCGCGCCGCGCCGCAGACCGGCGATGTCGCTGCCGTGCGGTCGCAGATCGAAGCGTCGTCCGAAAAAAGCCTGGGCCTGTTTGCCGGTGATGGCAAGGTGGGCGGCTTCGTGTCGATTTCGCAATTCCTGGAAAAAGTGCCGGTCGAAGGCCAGGAAAAGACCGCCGAAGTGTTCATGAAAATCTTGAACGGCAGCCTGTGGGAGCTGTGGCAGGTGGCGCGTGCAAAAGACGGCCTGGCGCCGGTCACCGCCGATGAAGCCCACGGCCGCTACCTGCTGCTGGCCACCAATGCGCTGTCGGACGCGTTTTTCTACGGCGCCCCCGTGTATTTGCAGCTCGATGAGTTCGTGGAAGTGAAGGCGTCGGTGTTCCAGGTCACGCGCTCGCCGGGCAAGAACATCGTGTACTTCGGCTGCGCGCTGCTGGTGCTGGGCGTGTTTTCGATGTTTTATATCCGCGAGCGCCGCCTGTGGGTGTGGATCAAGGACGATGTTGAACATTCTGGCGGCGCCGAGGCATTAATGGCCATGAGCACGCAACGCAAGACGCTCGATTTCGAGCGGGAATTTGTAACATTGAAGGAAAAGTTGCCGCAATCGGCTTAATGTACGATCAGCGTACGCCGAGCGTATGACCAGCGCAGCATGGAGAAATAATGGAACTGACTGAAAAATCAACCCGGACCACCCCCACCGAGGCCACCGGCGGCACCTATGTGCAGGCGCCCGGCTACTTCAAGCGCCTGACCGTCGTGGACTGGCTGTTTGCCGCCGCGCTGCTGGCGGGCGCCGTGTTTGCCTTCAACCGCTACGGCCACTTCATGGACGTGTACGAGGAAGCGATCATGCTGCTGTGCGCGCCCGTGTTCGCGGCGCTGGGCTGGCACTGGAAACCGGTGCGCTGGGTGATGGCGCTGGTCGCGGTGCTGTCCTTGTGGGCGGTCTCGATGTACGCAGGCCAGCTCGACATGGGGACCCAAAAATTCTGGCTGCGGTACATGATCTCGAGCCAGTCGGCGATTTTATGGATGAGCGTGATGTTCTGCCTGTCCACGCTGTTCTACGGGATCGGCTTTGCCGGCAAGTCGGACGCGTGGAGCAGCCTCGGCACCAAGCTCAGCTGGGCTGCCGTGGTACTGGGCTGGACCGGCATGATGGTGCGCTGGTACGAGTCGTACCTGGTCGGTGCCGACGTGGGCCACATTCCCGTCTCCAACCTGTACGAAGTGTTCATCCTGTTCGCGCTGATCACCTCGATGTTCTACCTGTACTTCGAGGACCGTTACAAGACCCGGCAAATGGGGCCGTTCGTGCTGTTGATCATTACTGCCGCCATCGGCTTCCTGTTCTGGTACACCACCTCGCGCGATGCCGCCGAAATTCAGCCGCTGCTGCCGGCCCTGCAAAGCTGGTGGATGAAGATCCACGTGCCGGCCAACTTCATTGGCTACGGTAACTTCGCGCTGGCGGCGATGGTGGCGGTGGCCTACCTGCTCAAATCGTCGAACCGGCTGGTGGACCGCCTGCCGTCGCTCGAGGTCCTGGACGACGTCATGTACAAGGCCATCTCGGCCGGTTTCGCCTTCTTCACCATCGCGACCATCCTCGGCGCGCTGTGGGCGGCGGAAGCGTGGGGCGGCTACTGGTCGTGGGATCCGAAAGAGACCTGGGCGCTGATCGTCTGGCTCAACTACGCTGCCTGGTTGCACATGCGCCTGATGACGGGCTTGCGCGGCCGTCCGGCGGCCTGGTGGGCGCTGGTGGGCCTGTTGGTGACCACGTTCGCCTTCCTCGGCGTGAACATGTTCCTGTCGGGCCTGCACTCGTATGGCAAGCTATAAAACATTTTTCAAGGTTAACTGAGCCGTAATATCTGTTTTCCGGGATTGGTGTAAGGTTGCGACATTGCCTTGTACCTTTTCTGGAGTCAACATGCTGATCAAGCGTAGCCCCAACGGTATCGAACTGCCGTTTTCGTCGGAAATCACACCGCGCGCGCTGTACGAGTCGCGTCGCACCTTCATCAAGCAGGTCGCTGCCGGCGCCATCGGCAGCGCCGCGCTGCTGGAAATGGCCAACCGCGAAGCGTTTGCCCAAGGCGCCGGCCTGGCCAAGCTGCCGGCCAGGCTCAATCCCGCCTATTCGGCGCTCGACAAGCAGACGCCGTACAAGGACGCCACCACCTACAACAATTTCTACGAGTTCGGCACCGACAAGAGCGATCCGGCGGCCAACGCCGGCACCCTGAAAACCCGGCCGTGGACGGTGCAGATCGAGGGCGAAGTCAAGAAACCGATGACGCTCGACATCGATGCACTGCTCAAGCTCGCGCCAATGGAAGAGCGCATTTACCGGCTGCGCTGCGTCGAAGGCTGGTCGATGGTGATTCCGTGGGTGGGCTACTCGTTCTCCGAAATCATCAAGAAGGTCGAGCCGACCGGCAACGCCAAGTACGTGGAATTCATCACCCTCAACGACCGCAAGCAGATGCCGGGCGTGAACAGCCGCGTGCTCGAGTGGCCGTACACGGAAGGGCTGCGCATCGACGAAGCCAATCACCCGCTGGCGCTGCTCACCTTTGGCATGTATGGCGAAGTGCTGCCGAACCAGAACGGCGCGCCGGTGCGCATGGTCTTGCCGTGGAAGTATGGTTTTAAGTCCGCCAAGTCGATCGTCAAGATCCGTTTTGTAAAGGACCTGCCGCGCACATCGTGGAATATCTCGGCGCCGCGCGAGTACGGCTTCTACTCGAATGTGAATCCCGAGGTCGATCACCCGCGCTGGTCGCAGGCGTCCGAGCGCCGCATCGGCGAAGACGGCTTCCTGGCCCGCAAGCGCAAGACGCTGATGTTCAACGGTTACAGCGACGTCGCGCCGCTGTACGCCGGCATGGACCTGAAAAAATTCTATTGAGGCGCTACGCAGCATGGCTTTCAATCCCACCGCGCGCCACACCAGCCTGATCAAGGCGATCGTGTTCCTGGCC
Organism: Duganella zoogloeoides; assembly: GCF_034479515.1. Classification (NCBI taxonomy): domain Bacteria; kingdom Pseudomonadati; phylum Pseudomonadota; class Betaproteobacteria; order Burkholderiales; family Oxalobacteraceae; genus Duganella; species Duganella zoogloeoides. The sequence continues at coordinate 5,486,281 of NZ_CP140152.1, read as the reverse complement.
GCCCTGATCCCGCTGGCGCGCATGGTCTATCTGACGGTGACCGGGCAACTGGTGGAACCGCTCGAATTCATCACGCGCTCCACCGGCGACTGGACCCTGTATTTCCTGTGCATCACGCTGGCGATCACGCCCTTGCGACGTTTAACCAAATGGAACTGGCTGGTCAAGCTGCGCCGCATGCTGGGGCTGTTCATGTTCTTTTACGGCGTGCTGCACTTCATGACGTTTTTATGGTTCGATCATTTCTTCGATCTGGCTGAAATGTGGAAAGACGTGCTGCGGCGGCCGTTCATCACGGTTGGTTTCATCGCCTTCGTGCTGCTGATCCCGCTGGCGGCCACCAGCACCAACGCCATGATCCGCCGCCTGGGCGGCAAGCGCTGGCAGTGGCTGCACCGGCTGATCTACGTGATCGCGCCGCTGGCGATCCTGCACTTCTGGTGGATGAAAGCAGGCAAGCACAACTTCACCGAGCCGATCATCTACGGTTCGATCCTGGCAGTGCTGCTGGGCTTGAGAGTGTTCTGGGCACTGCGCAAGCAGGCCAAAGCCTGAAACAAGTTCGGGGTCAGTGCCGACATTCGGACACAAGCTCAGCTGCTAAAGCTTGAGTTCGTGTCCGAATGTCGGCACTGACCCCGAAGTGTTAGCTGATCAGCGATTCCAGGGCGTAGAGTTCCGCCGGGGTTTCGCGGCGACGGACGATGTGGGCCGTAGTGCCGTCAACGATGATTTCGGCGGCGCGGCCACGGGTATTGTAGTTGGAGGCCATGGTCATGCCGTAGGCGCCTGCCGAGTGCATCACCAGCAGGTCGCCGGCTGCCACCGCCAGCGCGCGGTCGCGGGCCAGCCAGTCGCCCGATTCGCAGATCGGGCCGACGATGTCGTAGGTCTTGCTCTCGGCCTGGCCTTGCACCACCGGCTGCATGTCCATCCAGGCCTGGTACAGGGCCGGGCGGGCCATGTCGTTCATGGCGGCATCGACGATGCAGAAGTTCTTTTCTTCGCCGTGCTTGATGAATTCCACGCGGGTCAGCAGCACGCCGGTGTCGCCCACGATCGAGCGGCCCGGCTCAAAAATCACTTTGATTGGTTGGCCGTCGTAACGCTCGGCGCGCCAGGCGTCGATGCGGGCGAACACGCGGCCCAGGTAGTCGCCCACCGGCACCGGTGCGGCTTCGCCTGCTTCGCGGTAGTCGATGCCGATGCCGCCGCCCATGTCGAGGTGGTGCAAGGTGATGCCTTCGTCGCCGAGGCGGTCGATCAGTTCAATCAGGCGGTCCAATGCTTCGAGCAGCGGCTGGTCGTCCAGCAGTTGCGAGCCGATGTGGCAGTCGATGCCGGCCACGTCGATATGCGGCAGCGCGGCAGCGGCGCGGTAGGTGTCCAGTGCATCGTCAAAGGCCACGCCGAATTTGCTCGCTTTCAGGCCGGTGGCGATGTACGGGTGGGTTTTCGGATCGACGTTGGGGTTGACGCGCAGCGAGATGCGCGCGGTCTTGCCCATGGACCCGGCCACGTCGTTCAAGCGGTGCAGCTCGGGGATCGATTCGACGTTGAAGCACAGGATGTCGTGCGACAGCGCCAGGCGCATTTCATCGACGCTCTTGCCTACGCCCGAGAAAATCACCTTGCCCGGGTCGCCGCCTGCGGCCAGCACGCGCTGCAGCTCGCCGCCGGAGACGATGTCGAAGCCGGCGCCCTGGCGGGCCAGCAGGTCGAGGATGGCCAGGTTGGAGTTGGCCTTCATGGCGTAGCACACCAGTGCGTCGCGGCCCTGGCAGGCGTCGGCGTACGCGGCGAAATTGCCCAGCAGCGCGGCCTTGGAATAGACATAGGTCGGGGTGCCATGCTCGGCGGCGATGGCGGCCAGCGACACGCCTTCGGCGTGCAGCACGCCGTCTTGATACGAAAATTGCGACATAGAATTATTTAGTGGACGGTACGGTGGTGGGGGACTGCATGGACGGCGGAGCCAGTGGCTCGGCCGGCGTCGGCACGATGGGCGCCGGCGGCTCGGCGGCCGGGGATACCGGGACCGTGCTGCTTTTGGCAGGTTTTGTTACTGGCGGCTTGGGCAGGTAGAGCGGGCCGGGTTGGCCGCAACCGCCGAGCATGACCGTCAGCGCCAGGGTGGCGGCGCCGATAATCGGAGAGACAGCATAACGAATAGGGGATGTCGGGGCAGACTTCACGATAGAATCACGGATTGACTATAGATACTGGAGTTTAGCATGGGCGATTCAGAATTCCTGGCGCAGGCCGAGGCCACCCTCGACGCCATCGAGGCGGCGTTGGACAAATTGAACGACGAAGACATGATCGACGTCGAATGCAGCCGCAGCGGCAATGTGCTCGAAATCGAATTCCTCCACAACGGTTCCAAGATCATCGTCAACAGCCAGGCGGCGATGAAGGAACTGTGGGTGGCGTCGCGCTCGGGCGGCTACCACTATCGCCAAGTCGAAGGCCAGTGGATCAACACCCGCGACGGCTCGGAAATGCTGGCCTCGCTGTCGGAGATGGTCAGCGCGCAGGGTGGGGCGCCCGTGGTGATCACGGCCGGTTAAAAAACTGGGTGCAGATACAACAACGGCGGCCCGAGGGCCGCCGTTTTTTATGCCAGCCCGGCTGGCGAGCTTCCCCTAGAACAACTCGTTCTTGACTGCGTCCTTGGCCTTTTCTTCGGCCGGGGTGCCCTGGTTGGCGCCGTCGATATTGTGCACGCCGGTGCCCGGTGGGTTCTCGGCATAGTAGTACTCGTCGCCGACCAGCATCACGCCTTCCGGTACCGCGCGTTCCTCGATCGGGATGTTCTTGAGCGCCTTTTGCATGTAGTTGATCCAGATCGGCAGCGCCAGGCCGCCGCCGGTTTCGCGGTTGCCCAGGTTGCGCGGCTGGTCGTAGCCGATCCAGGCCACGCCGACCAGCTTCGGTTGATAGCCAGCGAACCAGGCGTCGATCGAATCGTTGGTGGTGCCGGTCTTGCCGGAAATGTCCGGACGCTTGAGCGCCAGCGCCTTGGCAGCCGTGCCGAAGCGCACCACGTCCTTGAGCATGCTGTCCATCAGGAAGGCGTTGCGCTCGTCGATCACGCGGTTCTTTTCGTCGCCGGCCTTGTCGGGCGTCGCTTGCGACAGGATCTTGCCGTCGGCGTCGGTGACCTTGGCGATCAGGTACGGGCTCACCTTGTAGCCGCCATTGGCGAATACGGCGTAGGCGCCGGCCATTTGCAGCGGCGTGACGTTGCCCGCGCCCAGCGCCAGGGTCAGGTACGGCGGGTTCTTGTCGGCGTCGAAACCGAAGCGCGTGGTGTATTCCTGGCCATACTTGGCGCCGATCTTGTGCAGGATGCGGATCGAAATCATGTTTTTCGATTTCGTCAGGCCGCGGCGCATGGTCATCGGACCGTCGTACTTGCCGTCGTAGTTCTTCGGTTCCCACGCCTGGCCGCCGGTCTGACCGGCATCGAACGAGATCGGCGCATCGTTGATGATGGTGGCTGGCGACAGGCCGCGCTCGAGCGAGGCCGAGTAGATGAACGGCTTGAACGACGAGCCGGGCTGGCGCCACGCCTGCGTCACGTGGTTGAACTTGTTGCGGTTGTAGTCGAAGCCGCCCACCATGGCCTTGATGGCGCCATCCTCGGTGCTTGCCGCCACAAAGGCCGATTCGATCTGCGGCATTTGCGTCAGTTCCCAGTCCTTCTCTTCGCGCATCACGCGCACCACGGCGCCCCGGCGGATGCGCTTGTTGGGCGCAGCCTTGTCCGACAGCCAGGCGCGGCCCATGGCCAGGCCGGCGCCGCTGATGCGGATTTCCTCGCCGGAGGCGGTGACCGCCACGATCAGCTGCGGCGTGGCCTGCAGCACGATGGCGGCGATGATGTCGTCGCTGTCCGGGTGGTCGGCCAGCTCGGTCTCGATGGCGTCGTCGGCATCTTCCTTCTTCGACGGAATGTCGATGTACGCTTCCGGGCCGCGGTACGGGTGGCGGCGCTCGTAGTCCATGACACCCTTGCGCAGCGCCAGGTAGGCGGCGTCCTGGTCGGCCTTGGTGATGGTGGTGAAGACGTTCAGGCCACGCGTATACGTGTCTTCCTTGAATTGTTCATAGACCAGCTGGCGTGCCATTTCGGCCACGTATTCGGCGTGCACGCCGAACTCGCTGCTGTCGGTCTTGACCTTGAGCTGCTCGGCGCGCGCTTCCTCGTACTGCAGGTCGCTGATATAGCCGAGCGCGTGCATGCGTGTGAGGATGTACTGTTGGCGCGTGCGCGCGCGCTTGGGATTGACGACCGGATTGTAGGCCGATGGCGCTTTCGGCAAGCCAGCCAGCATGGCCGCTTCGGCCACGGTGATGTCGCGGATATTCTTGCCAAAGTAAATTTGCGCGGCCGACGAGAAACCATAGGCGCGCTGGCCCAGGTAAATCTGGTTCATATAGACCTCGAGAATCTGGTCCTTGCTGAGGTTTTTCTCGATCTTCCAGGCCAGCAGCATTTCATAGACCTTGCGCTTGATGGTCTGTTCGCTAGAAAGGAAAAAGTTGCGCGCGACTTGTTGGGTGATGGTCGATGCGCCCTGCTTGGCGCCGCCGGTGGCGTTATGCACGGCCGCGCGCAGGATGCCGGTGTAATCGACGCCGCCGTGTTCGTAAAAGCGGTCATCCTCGATGGCCAGCACGGCCTTCTTCATCACATCGGGAATGTCCTTGATACGCACCAGGTTGCGGCGTTCCTCGCCGAACTCACCGATCAGGACGTTATCGGCCGAGAAGATCCGCAGCGGCATCTTGGGGCGATAGTCGGTCAGGGTGTCGAGCTCGGGCAGGTTGGGGTAGGCCATTGCCAGCCCGAAGACCACCAGCAGCACGCCGCCCACGCCCAGGCCCAGCACGGACAGGCCGGCCATCAGGAAGAAACGCGATGCGGATCTGGTTTTACGCGGAGTACCGCCGTCGCCGGTGGGAGGAGCCGATTTGGAAGAAGCCATGCAGTTCGATCTTTCTGAAAATAATCCGGGCCATTATAAGCGAGTGCCGAACCAGCGGCGCGCCTGTGGCGGCCCGGTTTTGGTACAGCTAGCATGATCGACCGTAACAAGTGTGGCGAAAGCGAATCGTGCACGACAGAAATACCTTTACACCGATACAGGCTCGACTTACTGTAGGAGTTCACTCTCGGGAGGCGCATGAACGCATTCCAGGCCCTGTTCGGCCCTCGTAATCCGCCGTTGATTGGTATTGACATCAGTACATCTTGCGTACGATTGGTGGAGCTGGCACAGGGCGCCAAGGACGAGTTGCGCCTCGAGCGTTATGCGGCCGAGGCGCTGCCGCGCGGCGCCGTGGTCGATGGCGCCATCGAGAACATGGACCAGGTGGTGGAAACCGTGCGCCGCGTGTGCAAGAAAAGCGGCACCCGCGCCAAGCTGGTAGCGCTGGGCATGCCGCCGGCGTCGGTGATCACCAAGAAAATCATCCTCGCTGCCGGGCTGTCGGAAGAACAACTGGAAATGCAGGTCGAGTCCGAAGCCAGCCAGTACATTCCGTTTGCGCTCGACGAAGTGAGCCTGGACTTCGACATCATCGGCCCCGCCAATTCGCCCGAAGATGTGGAAGTGATGCTGGCCGCGTCGCGCCGCGAAAAAATCGAGGACCGCGTGGCGATCGCCGAGGCATCCGGTTTGAAAGCGACGGTGATGGACATCGAATCATACGCCGCCCGCGCCGCGCTCGACCGCGTCACCGCGCTGATGCCCGAAGCCGGCGCCGGCCGCGTGGTGGCGCTGTTCCAGGTGGGCGCCCAGGTCACGCACATTTCCGTCATGCTCGACGGCGCCACCGTCTATGAGCGCGAGCAGCCGTTCGGCGGCAACTCGCTCACCCACGACATCGTGCGCGCCTATGGCATGGCGTTCGAGGAGGCCGAGGCGCGCAAGAAAGCCAACGACCTGCCCGAGACCTACGTGCCGGAGCTGCTCACGCCGTTCCTGGAAAGCGCGGTGATGGAAGTGACGCGTGCGATCCAGTTCTTTTATACGTCCACGCCCTACACGCGCATCGACCGGCTGTTCCTGGCCGGCGGCTGCGCCTTGCTGCCGGGGCTGCTGGACCTGATCGCCAGCCGCACCCGCATTGCCTGCGCGGTGGCGGCGCCCTTCAAGGGCATGCAACTGGGACCGACAGTGCGCGAATCGCAATTGCGCGTTGACGGTCCGGCGTATCTCGTGGCCTGCGGGCTGGCGTTGCGGAGGTTCGGCTGATGATACGTATCAACCTGCTGCCCCACCGCGAAGAAAAACGCAAGCAGAAGCAGGCCGCGTTCGTGGCGCTGCTGGCGCTGGGCGGCGTGGTGGGCGTGGCGGTGGTGCTGATGGTGGGGGCGTACAACGCACGGGCGATTTCGATCCAGGAAGAGCGCAACGGCGCGCTCACGTCGGCCATCGGAGAACTGGACAAAAAGATTGCCCGCATCGCCACCCTGAAGCAGGAAATCGAAGCACTGAAGGCGCGCCAGCAGGCAGTCGAGGACTTGCAGGGCGACCGCAACCAGCCGGTGTACCTGCTCGATGAGCTGGTCAAGCAAACCCCGGCCGGCGTGTATTTAAAAGGTTTCCGCCAGGAGGGGCAGAAGGTGACCGTCGACGGCTATGCGCAGTCGCAGGAGCGGGTGTCTGAACTGCTGCGCAACCTGGCCGGCGCGTCGCCGTGGCTGGAAAAACCGGAATTGATCGAAGTGAAGGCGGCGGCGCTGACGCAGGGGCGATTGGTGCGCAAGGTGGTCGAATTCAATTTGATCGTCAACATCCGCCGGCCGCGCGACAAGGACGTGGTGCAGCCCACGTCGCCGCCAGTCCCGGCGCCAACACCTTCAGCGGCGGGAGGGCAGGCTGGATGAAGAGCAAACCCAAGCGCCGCACCGGCCCCGACCTGGGCGAACTGGCCGCACGGTTCACCGCCCAGTTCCGCAACCTCAACCGCCGCCAGCCAGGCCAGTGGCCGCTGGCGCCGCGCGTGCTGTGCGCGGCCGGGGTGGCGGTGGCGATGATCGTGGCCGGCTATTTCGCGTACTGGAGCGGCCAGTTCGAGGTGGAGGAAGCGGGCGCCCAGGCCGAGGTGCGGCTGCGCGCGGAATACCGCCTCAAGACCGCCAAGGCCATCAACCTGGAAGCGTTGCAGGCGCAAAAGCTGCAAGTGGACCGCTATGTGGACCGCCTGCAGAAGCAGTTGCCGAGCAAGGCGGAGATGGCCGCGCTGCTGACCGATATCAACCAGGCCGGCTCCGGGCGCGGCCTGCAGTTCGAACTGTTCAAGCCGGCGCAGGTGGTGCTGCGCGACTACTACGCCGAGCTGCCGATCGACATCAAGGTTACCGGCACTTACCACGACATCGGCGCGTTTGCCGCCGACATGGCCAACCTGCCGCGCATCGTTACCCTCAACAACATGACGCTCAGCACCGGCAAGGACGGCGTACTGACGCTCGACGCCGTGGCCAAGACTTTCCGCTACCTCGATCCCGACGAAGTGCAGGCCCAGCGCAAGGCGGCTGACGCGAAAAAGAAAGCGGCCAAGCGATCATGAACCTGCGCTTCCTCCCATGCCTGTTAATGGTAATGCTGGCCGGCTGCGGCGACAGCGACGTGCAGGAAGTGCGCGCCTGGATGAAACAGGTCGATGCCGAGACCAGGGTGGGCGTGCCGCCGCTGGCCGAACCGAAGACGTTCATTCCGTTCGCCTACCAGCAAAAGGAGGTGCTCGATCCGTTCAACCCCGGCAAGCTGCTGGGCGAGCTGGCGCGGCAGGGGGCCGACGCTGGCGCGGGCGGCGGCGGGCTGGCGCCGGATCCCAAACGGCGCAGGGAACTGCTGGAAAACTATCCGCTCGATACCGTGAAAATGGTGGGCACCATGGAAATGAAAGGCACCATGTACGCCGTGCTGCAAATCGACCGCAATGTGTACAAGGTGGTCAAGGGGCAGTACCTGGGCCAGAACCATGGCGTCGTCACCGCCATCTCCGACAACACCGTGTCCATCCGCGAAGTCGTGCAGGACGCCACCGGCGACTGGGTCGAACACCTGGCTACGCTGGAACTACAGGAAAGCAAGGAGACTGCCAAATGATGGGTCGACTGTTTTTGTTGCTCTTGTTACTGTTCGCCGGCGGCGCGTCCCGCGCCCAGGACAGCAACGCCATCGACACGATTACCGCCAGCCAGAAGGGCGCCAGCCTGGTGGTGCGGATCGGGCTGGCGCAACCGCCCACGGCGTTGCCCACCGCGTTTGCCATCAGCAACCCGGCGCGCATCGCGCTCGACTTCGGCGCGATCAGCAACCGCACCGGCAAGACCGAGCATGACTTCGGCCTGGGCGACTTGCGCAACGTGCAAGTGGTGCAGGCAGGCGACCGCGCGCGGCTGCTGTTCAACCTGAATCGCAGCCTCGGCTACACCATGGCCATCGACGGCAAGGCCGTGGTGCTGACCCTCGATACCAGTGCGGGGGCGGCAAGCGCTGCCGCCTCGGCGGCCACTACCCAGGCCACCACCCAGGCCGCCGAGAAGCCGCTGTTGAAAGCCATCGATTTCCGCCGCGGCGACAACGGCGAGGGGCGGGTGGTGGTGGAACTGCCGCGCGGCGCGGCGGCCGATGTGCGGCAAACGCCCACTGGCGTGGTGGTCGATTTCATCGGCGCCGGTGCGCCGGAGCCGCTGCGGCGCCGGCTCGACGTCGGCGACTTCGGTACGCCGGTCGGTTTTGTCACCACGGTGCAGCAGGGGGACCATGCGCGCATGACCATCGAGGCGCGCGGCCTGTGGGAGCAGAGCGTGTACCAGAATGATGCGCAACTGGTGGTGGACGTGCGGCCGATCAAGGAAGATCCGCGCCGCATCGTGCAGGGGTCGCAAGGCTACCGCGGCGAAAAGTTGTCGTTCAATTTCCAGAACCTGGAAGTGCGCGCGGCGCTGCAAGTGATTGCCGATGTGTCGGGACTGAACATCATCACCAGCGATAGCGTGACCGGCAATTTGACCTTGCGCCTGAAAGACGTGCCGTGGGACCAAGCGCTGGAGGTGATCCTGCAGGCCAAGGGGCTGGACATGCGCAAGAACGGCTCGGTGCTGTGGATCGCGCCAAAAGAAGAGCTGCTCACCAAGGAAAAACTCGAACTCGAACAGCGCGCCCAGATCGCCGACCTCGAGCCGTTGAAGTCCGAAATCTTCCAATTGAATTACCAGAAGGCCGAGGCGTTCCGCACCGTGTTCGGCCTCGATGCGGCCGCCGGCGCCGGCAACCGCGTGCTGTCGCGGCGCGGCAGCGCCATCATCGAGCCCCGCACCAACCAGCTCTTCGTCACCGATACTGCGGCCAAGATCGAGGACGTGCGGCGCCTGATCGCCAAGACCGACGTCGCCACCAAGCAGGTGCTGATCGAGGCGCGCATCGTCGAGGCCAGCGACACGTTTACGCGCAACCTTGGGGCCAAGCTGGGCTTTTCCGACATGCGTACCGTGCGCGGCGGTAACTCCGGCTACCAGGTGGGCAGTGGCAACACCCGCGTGGGTATCGGTGGCAACATCACCGGCGTGGGCGAGGTGACGGGGCAGATCGCGCCCACCGCCAGCAGCTATAACAACACCCAGTTCGTCAACTTGCCGGCCGCCGGCATCAACGGCATCGACGCCGCCAGCCTGGCGCTGAGCCTGTTCTCGGCAGCCGACAACCGTTTCCTCAACCTGGAACTGTCGGCGCTGGAAGAAGATGGTACCGGCAAGATCGTCTCGAGCCCGCGCGTGATCACGGCCGACAAGGCGATGGCGCTGATCGAGCAGGGCATCGAGCTGCCGTACCAGGTGGCCACCAGCAGCGGCGCCACGTCGATCCAGTTCCGCAAGGCGAATTTACGGCTGGAAGTGACGCCACAGATCACCCCCGACGGCAACGTGGTGATCGAGGTCGATGTGAACAAGGACAGCGTGGGCCAGGAAACCCGGTCCGGCTTCGCCATCGACACCAAGCACATCAAGACCCAGGTGATGGTGGAAAACGGCGGCACGGTGGTGCTGGGCGGTATCTACCAGCAGACCGAGCGCAACTCGACCAGCAAGGTGCCGCTGCTGGGCGACGTGCCGGTGCTCGGCTACCTGTTCCGCACCACCGGCCGCACCAACGACAAGACCGAATTGCTGGTATTCATCACGCCAAAGATCGTCACCGACAAAGTCAAGTAACCGGGCCGCCAGGCTACACATCGAGGGATAGCGCATGGAACGCATGATTCGAATGAAAGGCATCATCGGCTGGCTGGCAGCGACCATCTTTGCAAGCTTGCTGGTCGGCTGCGGCGGCGGTGGCGGCTCGCCCGGCACGGTCGGCGGCGGCACCGTCACGCCGCCCACGACGTCAAAAGTAGCCAGCGTGGCGGTGCAGGCCAGTGCAAGCACCATCGCCTCGTCGGGCCTGGCCGGCACCGAGGTGACGCTGACGGCCATCGTCAAGGACAGCGGCGGCAATGCGCTGGTCGGCGAGACGGTCAGCTTTACCGCCAGTTCCGGCACCGTCAGCAGCACCAACCGCGTGACCGACACGGCGGGCCAGGTCGCGGAAAAACTCAGCGTGGCCGGCGACGCGTCGCTGCGCGTCATCACCGTCACGGCCAGCGCCGGCGGGCGCACGTCCGCGCCGGTACAGGTGGCGGTGGTCACCGCCGTGCCGTCGCTCTCGCTCACCACCGACAGCGGTAACCTGGCCTCGGCCGGCGTGGCCGGCAGCGAAGTGACCGTGGTGGCCCTGGTGCGCGACGCCAATAACACCGCGCTGCCCGGCGTGGTGGTGGACCTGAAAGCCGATTCCGGCAGCCTGACGTTGACCTCGCGCACCACCAACGCCCAGGGCATCGTCTCCGAAAAACTGAGCACCGGCGGCGACCCCGCTTCGCGCGCGATCCGCATCACCGCCAGCGCGGCAGGCGCCGCGTCCGTATCCACCGTGGTCAACGTGGCCGGCAACCGGCTTACCGTCAATGCGCCGTCCACCATCAACGCGGGTGCGGCTGCCGACGTTGCGGTCAAGCTGGTCGATTCGGCCGGCAATGCACTGGTCGGCAAGCCGGTGACATTCGCGTCGAATGCCAATGCGCTGACCGTCAAGGGCGGCGGCACGGCCGTGACCAACGCCGCCGGCCAGTTGATCCTGACCTACGCGGCCAGTGGCGGCAGCGCCGACGTGATCACCGTGCGCTCGCTGGGCGAGACGGCTTCGACGGCGATTGCGATCAACACGTCGAGTTTTGCCGTGCGCGTGCTCGATGGCGGCGGCAACGTGGTGACCAGCACCAATATCGGCAGTTGCCGCCAGGTGGCGGTGACCGGCGGATCCAGCGGTGACGTGACCATCAGCAGTTCGCGCGGCACCGTGTACGCCAATGCCGGCTGCACCGTGCCATTGAACGGCGCGCTGACGCTGGCCGGTGGCGCCGCCACCGCCTACATCGATGCCAACAGCCCGGGCGTGGCCACGCTGACGGCCCGCGCCGGCATCCTGGGCACCCAGTCCGACCTGGAATTCGTCGCGCCGCTCACCACCGCCTCGACCATCACCGTGCAGGCCGACCCAGCGGTGATCGGCGTCAACACGGCTGGCAGCATCACCCAGCAGGTCACGCTGCGCGCCGTGGTGCGCGACGGTCCGGCGCAGAACAACCCGGTCAAGAATGCCTTGGTGTCGTTCTCGATACAGTCCGACGCCAGCGGTGGCTCGCTCACCCAGCCGTCCGACGTGACCACCGCCGCCGACGGCTCGGCCACGGTGAGCTTCATTGCCGGCGCCACGGCCACCGCCACCAACGGCGTGCAGATCCGGGCGCGCATCGTGGGTGGGGGCGTGGTCAACAACAGCGCCACCGCCATGCTGACCGTGGCGCAGCGCTCGTTGTTCATCAGCGCCGGCACCGGCAACCTGGTCAGCACGCCCGACAGTTCCACCTACCAGCAGGACTACGCGGTGTTCGTGACCGATGCCGCCGGCAATGCGGTGTCTGGCGTGCGCCTGACCACGTCGGTGCTGCCGGTGAGCTATTTCAAAGGCATGTTCGAGTATATCGCCCCGGGACCATGGACCCAGCGGCAGCATACGCCATGCGACAACGAGGACCTGAACCGCAACGGCATCCTCGACGCCGGCGAGGATCTCAACGGCAATGGCAAGCTCGAGCCGGGCATCCCGGTGACCGTCACACCGGCCGTGACCACCGACGCCACCGGGCGCGCCACGGTGTCGCTCGTGTATCCGCGCGACCGCGCCAACTGGCTCGACGTGAACCTGACCGTGCGCGGGCAGGCAAATGGCAGCGAGTCGACGTACACCTCTCTGGTACACTTGCTAGGTTTGAGTAGCGATTACACAAACCAGAATGTCGCGCCGCCGGGCGCGGTCAGCCCATACGGGGTGGCGACGACGTGCAGCAACCCGCAATAGCCGCTCAATAACCGGCGCATGCGGGCGTCGGCGCCGCCCGCATTTAGTTGGATTTTGCATGCAAAATGTGTTTCTAGTCGGTTTGATGGGTGCTGGAAAGACCACCATCGGCCGCATCCTGGCCCGCAAGCTGGGGCTGCGCTTTGTCGACTCCGATCACGAGATCGAGGCGCGCACCGGCGCGTCGATCCCGTGGATCTTCGAGATCGAGGGCGAGCCGAGCTTTCGCCGCCGCGAAGCCGAGGTGATCCGCGAGCTGACCGGCCAGCAGGACCTGGTGCTGGCCACCGGCGGCGGCGCCGTGCTCGATCCCGACAACCGCGCCCACCTCAAGGCGCGCGGCATGGTGATTTACCTGCGCACCACCGTCAACAGCATCCTCCAGCGCACCGCGCACGACAAGAACCGGCCCCTGCTGCAGACCGCCGATCCGCGCAAGAAGCTCGAGGAGCTGATGGCGGTGCGCGATCCGCTGTACATGGAAATCGCCGATATCGTCATCGATACCGGCCGTCCTAACGTACAATCGATGGTCCTGACCATCCTGAATCAATTGGAAAAGCTGGCCTGCGAAGCCGCGCCCAACTGTTCCACCAGAGCCCAACCATCGATGAACGAAGAATCCACCATCCTGTTAAATGTTGACCTGGGCGAGCGCAGCTACCCGATTTCCATCGGTCCGTCGCTGCTGAACGACCCGTCGCTGCTGGCGCGCCATGTCAATGGCGGCAAGGTCGCCATCGTCACCAATACCACCGTCGCGCCGCTGTACCTCGAGCGCGTGGAGTCGGCGCTGCGCGCGGCCGGCAAGCAGGTGATGTCGGTGATCCTGCCCGACGGCGAGGAATTCAAGAACTGGGCCAGCCTGATGCAGATCTTCGACACCTTGCTGGCCAACAAGGCCGACCGCAAGACCACGCTGATTGCCTTGGGCGGCGGCGTGATCGGCGACCTGACCGGCTATGCGGCCGCCAGCTATATGCGTGGCGTCGATTTTATCCAGGTACCGACCACCTTGCTCTCGCAGGTCGATTCGTCGGTCGGCGGCAAGACCGGCATCAACCACCCGCTCGGCAAGAACATGATCGGCGCGTTCTACCAGCCGCGCGCGGTGATCGCCGACACATCCACCCTGGAAACCTTGCCCGACCGCGAACTGTCGGCCGGCCTGGCCGAGGTGATCAAGCACGGCGCCATCATCGACGCCGCCTTCTTCGACTGGATCGAAGCCAATATCGGCCTGCTGATGGCGCGCGACAAGGGCGCACTGGCGTATGCGATTGCCCGCTCGTGCGAAATCAAGGCCGACGTGGTGCGCCAGGACGAGCGCGAAGGCGGCCTGCGCGCCATCCTCAATTTCGGCCACACGTTCGGCCACGCCATCGAAGCCGGCCTCGGCTACGGTGAATGGTTGCATGGCGAAGCCGTCGGCTGCGGCATGGTGATGGCGGCCGATTTGTCGCAGCGCCTGGGCCTGGTCGATGCCGCGACCGTGGCGCGCGTGCGCGCGCTGGTCGCGGCTGCCGGTCTGCCGGTCAAGGCGCCCGACCTGGGCACCGCGCGCTGGCTCGAGCTGATGGAAGTGGACAAGAAGAACGAGGGCGGCGCCATCAAGTTCATCCTGCTCAAGCCGCTGGGCGCGCCCAGCATCACCAACGCGCCGCAGGAGTTGCTGATGGCGACGCTGGCGGCGCACGTTTAGGGGGAATCATGCTGCCCGAAGAGTATTTGGCCCCCTATGCCGCCCATTCGGCGGCGGCTGCTTCGGCCGGCGGCGGGCGGCGCTACCCGGAGGCTGCGCATTCGTCGCGCAGCCAGTTCCAGCGCGACCGCGACCGCATCATCCATTCGTCGGCGTTCCGCCGGCTCGAATACAAGACCCAGGTATTCCTCAACCACGAGGGAGATTTGTTCCGCACGCGCCTCACGCACAGCCTGGAAGTGGCGCAGGTGGGCCGCTCGATCGCGCGCAACCTGCGCCTGAACGAAGACCTGGTGGAAGCGATTTCGCTGGCGCACGATCTGGGCCACACGCCGTTCGGCCACGTGGGCCAGGACGTGCTCAACGACTGCATGAAGGACCACGGCGGCTTCGAGCACAACCTGCAAAGCCTGCGCGTGGTCGATGAACTCGAAGAACACTACGGCGCGTACAACGGCTTGAACCTGATGTTCGAAACCCGCGAGGGCATCCTCAAGCACTGCTCGCTGCACAATGCCCGCCTGCTGGGGCCGGTGGCAATCCGTTTTATTGAACGTACCCAGCCGTCGCTGGAAGCGCAACTGACCAACCTGGCCGACGAGATCGCGTACAACAGCCACGATATCGACGACGGCCTGCGCTCGGGCCTGATCACCATCGAGCAGTTGCAGCAGGTCGATTTCTTTGCGCGCCTGTACCGCGACGTGCAGCAGGCGTTCCCGGGCCTGACCGGGCGGCGCGCCATTTACGAAACCTTGCGGCGCCTGATCACGGCGCTGGCGGACGACCTGATTACCACGTCCAGCACCCTGATCGCCGACGTGGCGCCACGCTCGCTGGGCGACGTCAGGCAGGCGCCGCCGCTGATCCGTTTTTCCGACCCGATCCGCAAGGATGCGACCGAACTGAAACGCTTCCTGCGCGAAAACCTGTATCGCCATTACAAGGTCAACCGCATGCGCGTCAAGGCCAGCCGCATCGTGCGCGAGCTGTTCGATGCCTTCATGGCCGAACCGGTGCTGCTGCCGCCCGATTACCACGACAAGGAGGGGGATGCCGGCAGGCAGGCGCGCAAGATTGCCGACTACATCGCCGGCATGACCGACCGCTATGCGATCCGCGAACACCGGCGCCTGTTTTCGCTCGATGAGCTCTGACCTGGCGCAAGCTGGCGCCGCTTGACAGGCAAGGGTGTGCGGCAGATCATGAAGCTCACTCCACCCATCCACCTGCCTGAGGAGCTGTCATGGAAGCCGAAGTTGTCGAACGGTTCAAGGAAATGAAGCAAAACTTTTCCGACCAATGCAGCAGCAAGGTGGACGTTGCCACCTTGCGGGGCGAAATTGCTGCGCAGTTCGGACAGGTGTACGTTCGGTTTGCCGAGGTGGACGCTAAAATGACGCGCATGGAATCGAACCTCATCAAATGGTTTGTCGCCACCTCGTTTGCCTTGGTCAGCATCACCTTCGCCATCGCCCGCTATGTGCATTAAAAATCCATGCGCTGTTGTGCGGCCTTGCCGTCCCCTACCAATTCCAGCAACAGCTTCTTGATCGGCGCCGGCAGCGCCGCGTCCGCTAATTTTGCAGCATCGAGCCACACGTAGCCGCCCTCGGCCACCATGTCCAGCCGCCGCGCCAGCGTGATCCGGTACGGCGCGATGTGCAGCTTGTAGTGCGTGAAGACATGCGTCACGGTCGTCAACCGCTCGGCCGACTCCATCTCGCCAAATTTCCCTACCGCCTGTAACAGCAGCGCGTCGTCTGCCGCCGGCACATCGTCGTCCTCGGCCAGCAGGTGGCCGTCGAGTTCCGGCAGCGACAGCAGGCCGCCCCAGATGCCGGTGGGTGGACGCTGTTCGAGCAGCACCTGGCCGCCATCGATAATCGCCAGCATCACCGCGTGTTTTTCCGGCGAGATTTTTTTCGGCTTGCGCACCGGCAGTTCGCGGGTGCGGCCGGTGGCGTAGGCCACGCAGCGCGTTTGCATCGGGCAGCGTTCGCACGCGGGGCTGCTGCGGGTGCAGACGGTGGCGCCCAGGTCCATCAAGCCTTGCGTGTACGATTCGATGCCTTGCTCGGGCAGCAGGGCGACCGCGCGCAGCCACATCATTTCCTCGGTCTTGCGTTCGCCGGGAAAGGTGTCGATGCCGAACACGCGGGCAAACACGCGCTTGACGTTGCCATCCATGATGGCCGCACGGGTGCCGCTGGAAAACGCGGAAATTGCCGCAGCGGTGGAGCGGCCGATGCCGGGCAGGTCGGCCAGCAGCGCCGGGTCGGACGGAAATACGCCGTCGTACTCGTCGACGACGCGCTGCGCGCACTTGTGCAGGTTGCGCGCGCGGGTGTAATAACCGAGGCCGCTCCACTGTGCCATCACGTCTTCGACCGGCGCCGCTGCCAGGTCGCGCAAGGTGGGAAAGCGTTCCAGGAAGCGCGCGTAATAGCCGAGCACGGCTGAGACCTGGGTTTGCTGCAACATGATTTCGGACAGCCAGATCAGGTAGGCGTCGCGGGTGTTTTGCCACGGCAGCGCGTGGCGGCCGTGTTGTTGTTGCCAGGCGATCAGTGCATCGGAAAAGCTGGGGTCGGCGTAATGCTCTACTGCGGTGTACTTCATTGTGTCCTTGGGTATAAAAGTCTCAGGCGGCTTCGAGCGCCGGGTCTTCCTCAAGACCGGCCTCGATGGCGCAGGCGATGGCCGCCGCCAATTGTTGCAAATGCACTTTTTGAGCGTCGAGCGTGTGCTGGTCGCGTTCGTGTGCATCGATTTTCTGTTCCAGGCTGTCGGTGGCGTCGTGGATGCGCTGGATCGAGGCCTGCCGGTGTTTCAGCTGATCCTTGTGCTGGCGGATTTGCGCCTCCAGTGGCGCCATCACCACCTTGAGCCACGCGTCGGCATCGACGTTGGCCAACTTGAAGCAGCCGCGCACGCGCGAAGCGATGGTATCGAAAAATTTTTCCATCAGCACCACGCGGCTGGTGGTGATCAGGGTGGCTGTGCCGAACTGCTTGTAATAGATTGCCTCGATATTGGCGATCTCGTCGCGGTAGGGCGCCAGCGAAAACGGTAGCGGCAGTGCCAGGCTCATGCCGTGTTCGCTGGCAAAGCGGCGCACCATCACGCCCATCATCTCGCTCACTTCGGCGGTCTTGTGTTCGGCCGCGTCCAGGCGGGCGCGGATGCGCTCGAAGTACTGGCGCACGGCCTCGCGCACGCCGAGGAAAAAGCGGCTGCGCTGCATTTGCTCGCGCACCAGGTCGATATCGTCGCGCACGATGTCCATGCCGATGCTGGTGTACAGCTCGGTGGACAGGCGGGTAAACACCGCGCGCGTGGCTTGCAGCTTGAACAGGCTGGCGTCGAACTCGCGCTTTTCCACGTCGATGCGGCGCATCATGTGTTCGATCACGGTGCGGTTCTTGCCGCGCAGGCTGCGCAGTTCGTGCAACTGCTCGACAATGCCGCGCGCGCGGGCGGCAAGCATCGACGATTGCGCGGTACTGAGCGCCTGCAAGTCGTCGCGCAGCTGGCGCCGCACGATGTCCTGCTTGGCCGGGATCAGCTCGTCGAACAGGGCCGCTTCCAGCGCCTGCAGGCGGCTGCGCGCGAGCAGGGCGCCGTCGCCGTTAATCTTGGCTACCAGCGCCTTTTGCGCCGAGACCGGGAATACCTGGCGCGGTTCGAGCGCCAGCACCTGCGCCACGCTGGCCTGCTGGCGTGCGATCTCGTCGCTGACCTCGGTTTCGCTGCGCAACTCGTCCCACATGCTGTCGATCTTGTTCAGTACCACCATGCGGCCGGCACCGGCGCCGATATGGTTGCGCCACACCTCGATATCGCTGCGCGTCACGCCGGTGTCGGCGGCCAGGATGAACAGCACGGCATGGGCGTTGGGGATCAGGTTGAGCGTGAGCTCCGGCTCGGTGCCGATGGCGTTCAGGCCCGGCGTGTCGAGGATCACCAGTCCCTGTTTCAGCAGAGGATGGGGGAAATTGATGATGGCGTGGCGCCACAGCGAAATTTCCACCGTGCCGTGTTCGTCCACCGCATCGCGCAGGTCGGGATCTTCGTCGTCGTACAGGCCGTAGCGCCGCGCCTCCTCGACCGGTGCGCGGCGTGTCATGCTCACCTGCTTGAATACTTCGTGCATGTGGGCGCCGGCGTCGAGGTTGAGCGGCAGCACGGTCCAGGCGGCGGGCTGGTCGCGGTAGTCGCCGGTGGAGAGGTTGTCGGCACGGGTTTCGATCGGCAGCAGGCGCAGCGACGGCGCCAGCGCGGCATCGTACATCAGCTCGGTGGGGCACATGGTGGTGCGCCCGGCCGAGGACGGCAGGATGCGCTGGCCGTAGTCGGCAAAGAAGATGGCGTTGATCAGCTCCGACTTACCGCGTGAAAACTCGGCCACGAACGCCACCGACAGCTTGTCGTCGGCCAGCCGGGCCAGGGCGCGGGCGATGCGCTGCGCGGTGGCGGCGTCGAGCAGGGCGGCCTCGGCCACCCACGCCTGGTAGTGCTCCAGCGCGGTGACCACGCCCTGGCGCCAGGCGCTGTAGTGCTCGAAATCGCTGACCATCATCGGCTGTGCCTCGTTGTTGACAGTTACTTGGACAGTTACTTTTGGCAATTCACGCAATAAAAAGTGGAGCGCTGGCCCTGCTTGATCTGGCGCACCGGCGCCGCGCACACCTTGCACGGTACGCCTGCCCGATCATAGACGAAATATGTCTGCTGGAAGTAGCCGGACTGGCCATTGACGCTGATAAAGTCGCGCAAGGTGCTGCCGCCCTGGATGATGGCCTCGGCCAGGATCTCGCGGATCGCCTGCGCCAGCTTTTCATAACGCGCCAGGCTGATGCGACCAGCCGGGGTTTTCGGGTTGATGCCGGCCCGGAACAGGCTTTCCGACGCGTAGATATTGCCCACGCCCACCACGATATCGCCGGCCAGCAGCACCTGCTTGACGGGGGCGCTGCGGCCGCGCGTGCGGTCGTACAGCAGCTTGCCGGAAAAACCGTCTTCCAGCGGCTCCACGCCCAGCGCGCGCAGCAGGATATGGCTGTCCAGCGCGCCGTCGGCGTCGTCATGCCACAGCACGGCGCCGAAGCGGCGCGGATCTTTCATGCGCAGCACTTGCGGGCCGTCGGGGCTGGCAACCACCAGGTCGAAATGGTCGTGCTTTTCCGGTTCGATGCCGGCCGCCATTACCCGCAAATGGCCAGACATGCCCAGGTGGATGATCAGGGTGCCGTGCTCGAAATGCACGAGCAGGTATTTGCCGCGCCGGCCGGTGCCCAGCACGGTGCGGCCGGCCAGCAATTGCTGGAGTTGCTCGGGGAACGGCCAGCGCAGGCCGGCGCGGCGCAGCACCACGTCCTGCACGGCGCGGCCTTCGAGATGGGGCGCGACGCCGCGCCTGGTGACTTCCACTTCTGGTAATTCTGGCATCTGCTGGGCAAACCTCTCATGAATGGGGGAGGAAACTGGGTACGTCCAATATTTGGTTACACTAGTCAAAAGACGCAAGCCCCGGCTTGCGCGTAAAATCGAAGCGACCCCGTACACCAGCCAGGATGTTCCCTTGAAAAACGCTTTCGCCATTGTAACCCTCTCCGCCTTGCTGTCGGCGTGCGCCACGCAGCCGCCAGCGCCGGCCGACGCTGCGCCTGGGCCCGCCGCCACCCCGGTGCCGGAGTCCGCCGCTACAGACAATTCCGACAAGCAAGCAGACACGACGGCAGCGGACGCCATGCTGCCCAACAACGCGCTCACCGGCGACATCCTGTACCGCATCACCAAGGCCGAGCTGGAATTCAAGCAGGGCGAGTGGCAGGGACCGTTCGTGACCATGATGTCGCTGGCCCAGCAAACCCGCGATCCGCGCCTGGCCAAGCGCGCGGCCGACATGGCGCTGGTGGCCAAGCAGGGTAGCGAAGCGGTGGCCGCCATCCGCCTGTGGCGCAGCCTGGCGCCGGACTCGGACGAAGCAGCACAATATTTCCTCGGCTTTGCCATCGTCGGCAACGATCTCACCGAGGTCGAACCGATTTTCGCCAGGCGCCTGGCGCAGGCCCAGGGCCCGGCGCGCGTGGTGGCCATGTTCCAGATGCAGCAGCTGTTGCTGCGCGCCCAGGACAAGGCCGCCGCGTTCGCCTTGCAGGAACGCGTGCTGGCGCCGTACGACAACCTGGTGGAAAGCCATCTGATCCTGGCGCAGGGCGCTTTTGCGCTCAACGACGCCGCCCGCGCGCGCGCTGAGGCCGACAAAGCCGCCGCCATCGAACCATCATCCGAACTGGCCGCCATGACCCAGGCCCAGGTGTCCGGCGACATCGATGTGGCGCTCAAGGTGCTCAACAACTTCCTCGACAAATACCCGAAGGCGCGCGAAGCGCGGGCGGCGTTCGCCCGCGTGCTGATCGACGCCAAGCAACCGGAGTCGGCGCGCCAGCAATTCCTGGTCTTGCTCAAGGACCAGCCCGACAACCTGGCCACGCTGTACGCGCTGGGCGTGATGGGCATGCAGAACAACGATCTGGCCGGGGCAGAAATCTATTTCACCCGCTTCGTGGGCGTGCTCGAGCAGCAACCCGACGACGAGCGCGACCCGAGCAAGGTGCTGATGATCCTGGCGCAACTGGCCGAGCAGCGCGGCGACGCCGACGCCGCCATCAAGTGGCTCGACAAGGTCGACCGCAGCGACGAAAAACTGTACTTTGCCGCGCGCCTGAAGTGGGCGGTGCTGACCGCGCGCCAGGGCAAGTTAGAGGAAGCGCGCAAGGAACTGGCGCAACTGACCGCCAACGGTGCCGACGAACAGGCGCAGATCTTCCAGACCGACGCCCAGGTGCTGCGCGACGCCGGCGACACCACCACCGCCTTCATGGTGCTGCAAAACGCCATCAAGCGCTATCCCGACAATCCCGACCTGCTGTACGACTTTGCGCTCGGCGCCGAGAAAGTGGGGCAGGTGGAGCTGATGGAAACGGCGCTGCGCCAGGTAATGATTGCCGCGCCCGACAACCAGCACGCCTACAACGCGCTCGGCTACTCGCTGGCCGAGCGCAACGAGCGCCTGCCCGAAGCGTACGCGCTGGTCGAGCAAGCCCTGAAAATGGCGCCTGGCGATCCGTTCATCATGGACAGCATGGGTTGGGTACAATTCCGCATGGGCAATCTGGACGAAGCGGAAAACTACCTGCGCCGCGCCTACGCCGTGCGCAGCGATCCCGAGATTGCCGTGCACCTCGGTGAAGTACTGTTCGCCAAGGGAAATGTCGAAGGCGCCCGCAAACTGTGGCAGGAAGCCCATGGCAAGGATCCGAAGAACGACGCGCTCAAAAGCACGCTGGCGCGCCTCAACCAGAGCCTGAAGACCGATCAGGCCAACTAGAAACCACTTCAACGATGACTTTTACCTTTTTTCGCCGCGCCGCACCGGTGCTGGCCTTCGCTGCCGCACTGACCGTGCTGGCCGGCTGCGCGTCCGTGCCGCGCTCGGCTGCTACAGTGGCCGCTTACCAGGACGCAATTGAGCTCAACGGCCGCATCGCCATCAGCTTTATCCGTGATGGCAAGAAGGAAGCCATGAACGGCAACTTCAACTGGCAGCAAACCCCGTCCCGTACCGATGTCAGCCTGAACTCGCCGACCGGCCAGACCGTGGCCCGCATCAGCGTGACCGATCAAGCCGCCACCTTGCAGCAAAGCGGCCAGCCGCTGCGCACCGCGCCCGACCTCGACAGTCTCACGCGCCAGGCGCTGGGCTGGACCTTGCCCGTGGGCGGCCTGCGCGACTGGCTGCAAGGCCATGCCACCGACGCCGACGGCAAGCGCTTCACCGCCTCGCCGGCCAACGACAGCGTGGTCACGCGCGACGGCTGGAAGATCGACTACCTGGGCTGGCATGACGAAGCCGCCGCCGTGCCCAAGCCGCGCCGCATCGACGTCACGCGCCTGACGCTGGGCCAGCAGGTCGATGAGCTGTCGTTCCGTATCGTGCTCGATGCGCCAGCGTCATGAGCCGTCTGCTCAATTGCCCGGCCCCGGCCAAGCTCAACCTGTTCCTGCACGTGAACGGCCGCCGCGCCGATGGCTACCACTTGCTGCAAACCGTGTTCCAGATGGTCGATCACGGCGACACCCTGGATTTCACCCTGCGTGACGACACTGCGCTGCGCCGCGTGACGGAGCTGGCGGGGGTGCCGCAAGACAGCGACCTGGTCATTCGCGCCGCCAGGCTGCTGCAGGCCGAAGTACATCGCCGCACCGGCGCCTTGCCGCGCGGTGTCGATATCGCCATCGACAAGGTGCTGCCGATGGGCGGCGGCCTCGGTGGCGGCTCGTCCGACGCGGCCACCACGCTCATGGCCCTGAACGCCTTGTGGCATGCCGGCCTGACCCAGCGGGAACTGATGGCGCTGGGCTTGCCGCTGGGCGCCGATATCCCGTTTTTCATCTTTGGCCAGACCGCGTTTGCCGAAGGCGTGGGCGAACAATTGCAGGCGGTGGAGGCGCCGCAGTGTTGGTACATCGTCATCGAGCCAGGCGTGCAAGTGCCGACCCCGGCAATTTTTTCGTCAGAACGTTTGACAAGAGACACGCCGGTCATTAAGATAACGGACTTTTCCAGGCACCTTGAAAATCAAAACGATTCAAAGGGATTTGGCAGAAACGATTTACAACAAGTGGCAATGGAGTTGTTCCCGCCGGTGGCAGAAGCGGTAGAATGGCTCAGTGCTTACGGTGATGCCAGGATGACTGGCTCCGGTGCTTGTGTGTTTAGCGCGGTGGCAACCGAAACTGAAGCCGATGCGGTGCTTGCGAAAGCGCCAGCGAAGTGGAAAGTCTGGAAAGCCCGGTCGCTGAAACAGCATCCGATCATCGACATGTTGTGAGTGAGAAAAAAGATTTTGCTTTTCGTGAAAATGGCTGTATAATATCGGCCTGTAGCGACAAGTAGCAAGTTGCGTAGGGGAATCGCCAAGCTGGTTAAGGCACTGGATTTTGATTCCAGCATACCAAGGTTCGAATCCTTGTTCCCCTGCCATTCGTTTTATCTGGAACCGTCGAGGCACTAGTCTCCGGCCAGGTCAAGCAAAAATGCCGGCGCCCAGCGCGTCGCATTCAACTAATACAGCGTCACGCGGCTTCCGCTGGCGATCATCAAAAATTTCTTCTACTATCTCTGGGACTCCCAATGGCTTACGAAAACCTGATGGTTTTTACCGGCAACGCTAATCCTGCGTTGGCAGAAGGAGTCGCTAAAAATCTCGGTATTCCCCTCGGCAAAGCCAATGTTTCGAAATTCTCGGACGGCGAAGTCATGGTCGAGATTAACGAAAACGTGCGTGGTAAAGACGTCTTCGTGCTGCAGTCGACTTGCCAACCGACCAACGACAACCTGATGGAACTGATCCTGATGGTCGATGCGCTCAAGCGCGCGTC
This sequence comes from Duganella zoogloeoides, assembly GCF_034479515.1. NCBI lineage: Bacteria > Pseudomonadati > Pseudomonadota > Betaproteobacteria > Burkholderiales > Oxalobacteraceae > Duganella > Duganella zoogloeoides. The sequence continues at coordinate 5,462,647 of NZ_CP140152.1, read as the reverse complement.
CGCTGGCCGTATCACCGCCGCCATTCCTTACTTTGGTTATGCCCGCCAGGATCGCCGCCCACGTTCGGCGCGCGTTGCGATCTCGGCCAAGGTCATCGCCAACATGCTGGAAAAAGCCGGTGTCGAGCGCGTCCTGATCATGGACTTGCACGCCGATCAAATCCAGGGTTTCTTCGATATCCCGGTGGACAATATCTACGCGTCGCCAATCCTGCTGGGCGACCTGCAGAAAAAGAACAACGAAGACTTGCTGGTGGTGTCCCCGGACGTCGGCGGCGTGGTCCGTGCCCGTGCGCTGGCCAAGCGCCTCGGTTGTGACCTGGCCATCATCGACAAGCGTCGTCCGAAAGCCAACGTTTCCGAAGTGATGAACATCATCGGCGAAGTCGAAGGCCGCAACTGCGTGATCATGGATGACATGGTCGATACCGCCGGCACCCTGGTCAAAGCTGCCGAAGTACTGAAAGAGCGCGGCGCCAAGAAAGTCGTGGCGTATTGCACCCACGCTGTGCTGTCTGGCCCGGCAATCGAGCGCATCACCAATTCGTCGCTGGACGAGCTGGTCGTGACCGACACGATTCCCCTGTCAGACGCAGCCAAGGCTTGCGGCAAGATCCGTCAACTGACGTGCGCGCCGCTGCTGGCCGAGACGTTCAAACGCATCATCAAGGGCGATTCCGTGATTTCGCTCTTCATCGACTAAGCCACGGCTCAGCGATCAGATTGACAGGCGGCGCACCCGGTTTACCGGTTGCGCCGCGCTGGTTTATACAGTTTTCCCAGTTTCATGAGCGCCAAGGCGCTCATTTTCGAAGCACCCTGGTCGCGGGGGCTTCATAACACGGGGCGCAAGCCCTGTAATTTTTGGAGTATCACATGAAAGTTGTTGCATTCAAACGCGAATTGCAAGGTTCCGGAGCGAGCCGCCGCCTGCGTAATTCGGGCCAAACCCCTGGCATCATCTACGGTGGCACCGAAGCCCCAGTGACCATCTCGCTGGACCACAATGCCCTGTACCACGCGCTGAAAAAAGAAGCGTTCCACTCGTCGATCCTGGATCTGGAAATCGACGGTAAAGTACAAAAAGTGCTGCTGCGCGACTTCCAAGTCCACGCATTCAAGCAACTGGTTCTGCACGCTGACTTCCAGCGCGTGACCGCTTCGGAAAAACTGCACGTGAAAGTGGCGCTGCACTTCGAAAACGCCGACATCTCGCCAGCAGTCAAACTGCACGGCGCGACCATCAGCCACGTGCTGAACGAAATCGAAATCGAATGCCTGCCAGCAGACCTGCCAGAATTCATCACCGTTGACCTGACCAACGTTGACGTCGGTACCTCGGTCCACGTAGCTGACCTGGCCCTGCCAAAAGGCGTGACCGCAGTTACCCACGGTAACGACCTGACCGTTGCTACCGCATCGGTACCAGCTGGCCAAGTTGCTGCTGAAGCTGCTGCTGAAGAGCCTAAGAAGTAATTCTTGACGCTTTACGCGTCATGGAAACCCTGCCAGCGTTCGTGCTGGCGGGGTTTTTTTTCGTTTGCGCGATAATCCCGTTTATTTGACTGAACACTATGCCCATCCGCCTCATCGTCGGCCTCGGCAATCCCGGCGCCGAATACGAACAAACCCGCCACAATGCCGGCTTCTGGCTGGTGGACAACCTTGCCAACAGCAGCGGCGCCCGCCTGCAGCGCGAGACCAAGTACAACGCGCTGATGGCCAAGACCTCGATCTCGGGCCAGGAAGTGTACCTGCTCGAACCGCAGACCTATATGAACCGCTCGGGCCAGTCGGTTGGCGGACTGTGCCGCTTCTTCAAGATCAACCCCGACGAAGTGCTGGTCGTGCACGACGAGCTGGACCTGATGCCCGGCATCGCGCGCCTGAAAAAAGGCGGTTCGGCCGGCGGCCACAATGGTTTGAAAGACATTACCGCCGCGCTCGGCACCCAGGACTACTGGCGTTTGCGCCTCGGCATCGGCCACCCGCGCACCTTGAGCCTGCAACAGCAGGTGGCCGACTTCGTGCTGCACCGTCCGCGCCGCGAAGACCAGGACCTGATCGAGCAGGCGATCGATAAATCGTTGCTGGTCATGCCGTCCATTATCGAGGGCAAGTTCGAAGCGGCCACCATGAAGTTGCATACGGCCTAAGCTGCGATGGTATGCTGGAGGAATCTTTCTCCAGATGAGGACACCATCGATGACACTCCGCCCGCTTGCCGCCTTGTTCGCTTCCATGCTGGTATTGCCAGCCTTCGCCCAGGATAACGGCGCGGTCGCCGCCAACATCGACGCCATGTATCCCAAGCTCGATGCGATCTACAAGGACTTGCACGCCCATCCCGAACTGGCGTTCCAGGAACTGCGCACGGCTGCCAAGCTGGCGGCCGAGATGCGCGCGATCGGCTTCGAGGTGACGGAAAAGGTGGGCAAGACCGGCATCGTTGCCATTTACAAGAATGGCCCCGGCCCGACCGTGCTGGTGCGCACCGAGATGGACGGCTTGCCGATGGAAGAAAAATCGGGCTTCGACTATTCCAGCCGCGCCCACGCCCAGCTCGACGGCAAGGACACCATGGTGGCCCACAGCTGCGGCCACGACGTCCACATGACGGCCTGGCTGGCCACGGCGCGCACGCTGGTGGCGCTCAAATCCCGGTGGAAGGGTACCTTGATGTTCATCGGCCAGCCGGCCGAGGAAATCGTCTCGGGCGCCAAGGCCATGATCAATGACGGCCTGTTTACCCGTTTCGGCAAGCCGGACTACGCGTTCGCGCTGCACTCGTGGCCGCACGCCTACGGTACCATCGGCTATAACAGCGGACCGGTGTCATCGAACTCGGACGCCATCGAAATCACCTTCAAAGGCCGGGGCGGCCATGGCTCGGCGCCGGACAAGGCGGTCGATCCGGTGATGATCGCCGCGCGCTTCGTGGTCGATGTGCAGACCGTGATCAGCCGCGAAAAAGATCCCAAGGAATTCGGCGTGGTGACCATCGGCGCCATCAACGGCGGCAGCGTGGGCAACATCATTCCCGACAGCGTCAAGGTGCGCGGCACCATCCGCAGCTACACCCCGCAAGTGCGCGAAAAAATCCTGGCCGGCGGGCGCCGCACGGCGATTGCCTCGGCCGCCATGGCCGACGCACCCGCGCCGGACGTGGAACTGATTCCGGGCGGCGCGGCCATCATCAACGATGAAAAACTGGTGGCGCGCACCGAGGGCGTGCTGAAACAGGCGTTTGGCGACGACAAGGTATGGCGCATGCCGGCCATGACCGCCAGCGAAGATTTCTCGCAGTTCGCCAACGCCGGCATTCCGGCCATGTTCTTCTTCACCGGCGTATATTCGCCGGAAGCGGTGGCCGAAGCCGAAAAGCCCGGCGGCAAGCCGATCGCCTTCAACCACTCGCCGTATTACGCGCCGGTGCCGGAGCCGTCGATCAAGACCGCCGCCCGCGCCATGACGCTGGCCGTCATCAACGTGCTGGCCAAGTAAGCTTAAAAACCTCCAGAGCAAGTCGCAGCGACGAAGACAGTACGCCAGTACGGCGAGGCGCTGCAACGCCGCTACTGCGTTTGGCAAAAACCTCCAGAGCAAGGCGCTGCAACGCCGCTACTGCGTTTGGCAAAAACCTCCAGAGCAAGGCGCAGCGACGAAGACAGTACGACTGTACGGCGAGGCGCTGCAACGCCGCTATGGAGGTTTTTCAGGGTTGAGGTTTCTGGCGCAGCAGGCACCAGACCATGGCCGCCAATATGCCGGTCCCCAGCAACAGCGTCCCCCACAACACCAGCAGCCGATTGCGTGCGCCGGCATCGTCGTCTGGCGGCACCGCCGCCGCGCCTTGCTGCGCGATGGCCGGCCCGGCGGTAGCTTGGCCGAGCTGGCGCAATTCCAGGTCACTGAAACCCGGCGCCACCTGTGCCAAAGGACGGCTGGTGGCGGGCGCGCGGTCGTGTCCCACCGCCAGCGTGTACGGCGCGTTGCCGCTGGCCAGGAATACCAGCGTGGCCGGTTGCCAGCCCACCTTCAATACCGGCTTGACTGTCACTGCCGCCTCGGTGCGCAGCACCCAGTGCGGCGCGTGCATTGGCGTCACGGCCAGGTCGCCCGAGCTGCGCGCCTGGCCATCCTGCGTGATGCGATAAAAAGTGGTGTTGACGATGGGCGCGAAGCGGCGGGTGGCTGCGCCGGCCTGGCGCGTGGGCACGCTGTAGTACACGCCCAGTTGCGCGGGCAGTGCGATATTGGTCTCGCTGAACTGCACGCCGATGGTGGCAGGCGCAATAGCTGGCGGCATGGCGTACACCAGGTCTTGCGGCCGGTCGCCGGTGCCGGGCTGCAGCAGCAATTGCTCATTCGGCAGGGCGGTGCTGGTGCGCACCGGCTGTTCGGCCACGATGGCGGAGAAGAGCAACGGCGTGCCGCTGCGCCAGGTCAGGCGCGCGTAGCGGAATGGTCTGGCTTCAAAGGTCAGCCGGTCGTTGGCCAGGGTTTGCTGATCCTGGTTGACCAGCCAGTTCAGCTCGGCTGCGCCAACGGCATCCCAGCGCTTCAAGTCGTTGCTTGTTTCCAGCCAGACCTGGGCGCTGTAGTCACGTTGGTCCGGCGGCAAGGTGAAGCGCAGCGCATCGATTGCTGGTGTTGTCTCCTGCGCCGCGCGCGGCTTGCCGAGATCGAGTATCAACCCCGTCAGGCGCGTGGATTCGGCCGCAGCTTCCTGGCCGCCTTGCTCAGGACGCACCTTGACCGACAGCAGCCGGCCATCGGGCGCGGTGCTGACATCGAGGTCGAGCTGCGACGACTGGCTACCTGCCGCCGCCATCAGCGGAAAGATCGTCAGCGGCAAGTCCTTGTGGCCGATGTTGTCTGCCGCCACCGGTTCCTGCAACGCGAACGGTTGCGGTACGCCGTTGGCGTCGAACACGCGCACATCGTCGAGCAGAGGAGAGCGCGCATGCAGATACACATCGCGTGGCAGGCGCAGCTGCAGCACGCCCTGCTTTGCGCTGAAGGCCAGCGGCAGCAGGTGCGTGTAATTGCCGGGCCTGTCGCTTGCGGGTTCACTGGTGGCCATGGCAAGGGCGCTGGCCAGGCAGGCGGCGCCGATCAGGAATGTTTTCATGCGGTCTGCGCCTGTGGTTCGGCTGGTTCGGACTGGGGGAAAGGCGCCAGGTAGCCGATGCCCACCATCAGCGCACCCACGCCGAGGAACGAGACGATGCGCTCCACGCCGCCGATATTGGACAAGTCCACCAGGAACAGCTTGGCCACCACCATCCCCAGCAGCGCTGCGCCGATGATCCAGACCGGGCGCATGGCGCGCCGTGCCGCGTAGCGCATCAGCAGCAGCGCGGTCACGCTCCATACCAGCGACAGCATCGCCTGCACGAACTGCGACGCGAACATGCTGGCGAACTCGTACGGCACCGCCAGGTAGTGCGATACCGTGCGCAGCAGCGCCAGGTTGAACCAGGCGTAGCCGAGCAGGGCAACGACCAGCGGCAGCGGCGCCATCCAGCCGGCCGGCCAGCCCGCCGGACCACGCGTGGGCGGCGCTTGCAGGCGGTGGCAGGCCAGCAGCAACAGCAAGGCGAAGCAGGTACTGAGGTCGAGCGGATTGAGCAGCGGCAGGTAGGGCAGCGGCGCCATGGCGCCATCCTGCGTCAGGTTCCACGCGGCGACCAGCAACGCCGACCAGGCGCATCCGGCCGGGATCAGGCGGCTGCGGTACCAAGGCGCGATCGGCGCCACCGGCCAGGCGTCCTGGCGGCTGCGTTGCATCAGCCAGGCGATGGCCGCCATCATCAGCCACGACGGCACGAAGCGTGCCCAACTGGCGCTGGTGCCCCAGTCGGCAATCAAGGCCTCGCCGCCGGCGCCAGCCAGCCACCGGCCAATCAGGTGGGCGACGACCGGCCAGATCATCAACCACGGACCTGCGGTGCGCACGATGTGGAGCACGCGCAGCGCCAACGGGCGCATTGCCCAGCCTTGACGCGGCCACGCCACCAGCAGCCACTCGCCGGCCAGCCACAGTGCGGCAAAAGCGATCCAGGTTTCGACGCGGGGCAGGCGTGATGCATTGTCGTACAGGTCCACCAGCATCAGCAACGTGGCGCCGGTGAGCGCCAGCCACACAGGCGCAGCGAACCACCGCAGGGACGGCCAGCGCAGGCGGTGCGCAAACCGGACCGCCGCCAGCGCAGTGCACGCCAGCAGCAAGCTGTAAGCGCACAGCTGCAAACTGGCATCGAGTCCCTCGTCGGTCGGATACCGTTGGGGGAACAGGCCGGCATAGTGGCCGGCCAGCCAGCTTGCCAGGTTCGGCGCCGCCAGGCAGAACCACCACAGGGCCGACCAAGTCAGCGTCAGCCGGTAAATCGTGGTGAGGTCGGTCGTGCTGGTGCTTGCCTCGCGACGGCGCCACAGCGCCCAGCTGCTGAACAGCGCCGCGCCGACGATCATCAGGGCGCCAAGCAGGGGGCGCTCGAGCAGCGATGGCGCGGCGCCGCTGCCATACCAGCCGGAAACCGCCAGTTGCAGCAGCTTGAACCCCGCTACTGCCTGCACCGCCAGCGCGATACCGCCAGCCAGCGGCCAGGCCATCTTGCGGGCAACGAGGTACAGGCCAATTACAGCGATCATGGCGCTGCCGACCAGCAGCGTGCCCTGGCGGTTTTCCACCACCCGCAGCAGGATTTCAGTCCAGGCGCCCGCCACCAGCCAGCCCGTGGCAAATACCAGGAACACCCCGGCCAGCAAGGCGAAACTGTCGTTGTCCTCGGCGGCCATGTGGGCGCGGAAACGGGTGGCCATCAGGAAAGCGGAGACCGCCAGCAGCAGGAAGCCGAGCCACAGGTTGGCGTCGAGCGCATCGACCGGCGAGAGGCCCATGGCCGAACCGAGGAACGATATCCAGGCGCCTGCCTGCACCAGCAGCCCGAACATCCACGCCAGCTTTTGTTGCTGGCGCAAGCCGATCCAGACGATGCCGGCGCCTTCCAGCGCCCAGGCGGCCGACGTCCAGCGGCCGTCGAGCGCGAACGGAATAGCCAGGGTGCCGAACACGATGCCCAGCGCCAGGAAGGAATCGGCCAGCAAGGCATAGCGCTGCGCGTGCTGCTGGCAGCGCAGCGCGGTCGCCAGCGCCACGTAGAACAAGCCCAGCGCCAGGGCGGAATAGGCGACGCCGAAGTCGAAGCCGCTTACCAGGCTGAACTGCAAGCCGAAGGCCAGCATCGGCGTGCCGAACACCAGCGTGCCGTCCACGTAGTGCTTGAGCCGCACCGACTGCTGGCGCGCATACGCCAGCGGGATCGACACGTAGAAGGCGAAGAACAGCAGCAGGAACAACTGCACCGACACGTAGTTCTCTGGCGTGTAGCGCAGCACGCCCCAGGCGGTGGCGATGCTGAAGGTAAAGGCAAAGCCGAGCAGATTGAGCGGCCGCCACGACCGCGACAGCGCCAGGGCCAGCACGCCGCCATTAAGCAGCGCATAGTAGGAAAACAGGCCGATATGGCTGCCGCCGCCGCTGGACGCCAGGATCGGCGTGGCAAAGCCGCCGGCGATGCCGAAGATGGCCAGCCACATGGCGTTTTGCAATACCGCCAGCAGGCAGGTGAACACGGTCAACACCAGCAGCAGCGCAAAGGCCATGGCGGCGGGAATCAGGTGATAAACGCGGAAGGCGCCGAAGGTGACCAGCATCAGCACCGCCAGCGCCGCGCCCTGGACCGGCAGGCTGATCGCCGGCCGTTTGATGCGGATGCGCCAGCCCCAGGTCAGCACCGCCAGGTCGGCCAGCACGATGGCGGCCAGGCGTAGTTCGATCGGCAGCGTGACGCGCGCTGCCGTGTATTTGAGCAGGAAGCTGACGCCGATGAACAGGATCAGCAGGCCGAGCTTGGCCACGAGGTTGCCGCCGAACAGCCAGGCTTTGGCGGTCACCAGCCATTGCGGTGCCGGTTGCGGGGCGCGCGCAGCAGGTGGGACGAAGACGGGAGGAGATGCAGTCGGTGCGATGGTGGACCGCGCGGCGGTAGCCGGGGCTGGCACGGGGCGTGCCGCTGATGCCGGCACAGGTATCGGTAAAGGTACTGCGACCTGTGCTGCAACCGGCGCCAGTATTGGTACAGGCTCGGTGGCCGGCGGTGAAGCGGGCGGTGGTGATGTCGGCGCTGTAGCCGACGCTGGCGCAGTTGCCGGCACCGACGCAGGTACAGGCACTGGCACCGCCGAGGGTTGTGACTGGCGTGGCGCCGGTGGCGCTACCACCGCCTCCGGCGGCGCCGTGGCCGGTTGCTGAACAGGGAGGTGGTTGCCGCGCAAGGCAATGACCTCCGCGCGCAATTCATCGATCAGCTTGCGCAAGTAGCGCGTTTCGCCGCGCGCGCGCCAGGCGATATTGAACGTCACCAGGCCAAAAACAAGCAGCACAAATTCCATGGAGCCTCCGCAGGATAGCCTTGCAAAGTATCACAAATGCAAGACTGTCCATGCGGAAAGAATTGAGGTATTGTTTTCTGCGACGAAACGTCCTTTTCGCTTAGCCGTCGGCGCGCAGATTGCCGTTGACGATGCGCACGCGGTCGCCTTCACGCCAATTCGGTTGCTCGGTCTGGATGATGTTTTGGGTCTTGCCGTTCTCGAGGCGTACCGCGATGGTATAGGTACGGGTGCCTTTCACCCGGCCTTCGACCTGGTTGCCGGCCACCGCGCCACCGATGGCGCCAGCCACGGTCGCGAGCTTGCGGCCGTTGCCGTCGCCCACCTGGTTGCCCAGCAAGCCGCCCAGCAGGGCGCCGCCGACCGCACCCACGCCGCTGCCTTCGGCGCGCTGGTCCACCGAGGTGATCGATTCGATCACGCCGCAGCTGTTGCAGACGGCCGGGGCCGCTTTCTCGGGAGCAGGGGTATGCTTGACCACCGGTGGCTTTTCGCGCACGGGTTCGCGCTCGGCCTGGCGCACTGGTTCACGGACCGGCTCGCGCACGGTTTCACGCGCTGGCGCCACCACCGGCGCTGCGATCGGAGCCGGTACGGGCGGCGTTGCGGCAGCCTGTTGCTCGATAACGGGAGGAACATTGGCAGCCAGCGGCACCTCCGGGGTCTGGCTGTTGGAGGACGGCAGCCAGCCCATCATGGCGGCCACGCCGACACCGCTGACCAGGACGACTGCGCCGGCGGCGGCGAGAACCATCGGGTGCAGCGAGGATTTGTTGGTATTGTTATTCATGGTAAGACCTTTCCTGAGTGATTGCCTGACGTAGACACTGTACACACAACTAACGCGCACCGGCGCCATTGGTATGACCCGGAATTCGTATCAAATGTAAGCAATTGTTCCCAAAAAGCATGAGTTCGACCGTGCGGCGGGCGCGGTTTTTTTGAACGTGGGAGGCGGGGGAGGTACAATAGACCCCTTGAACTTAAAAAACGCCATTCAGGCCGTTTTTCACCAGCCGCTTGCCGGCGCTATGATTATTAAAGGTTTTCCATGAGTCTCCAATGCGGCATCGTCGGCCTGCCTAACGTCGGCAAGTCCACCCTGTTCAACGCCCTGACCAAAGCGGGCATCCCGGCCGAAAACTACCCGTTCTGCACCATCGAGCCGAACGTCGGCGTGGTGGAAGTGCCCGATCCGCGCATGGCTGCGCTGGCCGAGATCGTCAAGCCGGAACGCATGGTCAACGCCATCGTCGAATTCGTCGACATCGCCGGCCTGGTGGCTGGCGCCTCGCAGGGCGAGGGCCTGGGCAACCAGTTCCTCTCGCACATCCGAGAAACCGACGCCATCGTCAACGTGGTGCGCTGTTTCGAAGACGACAACGTGATCCACGTTTCCGGCAAGGTCAGCCCGCTGGACGATATCGAAGTCATCCAGACCGAGCTGGCGCTGGCCGACCTGGGCACCGTGGAAAAAGCCATCCACCGCGAAAACAAGAAATCGCGCTCGGGCGACAAGGACGCCGCCAAGCTGCTGGCCATCATGGAGCGCATCGTGCCGCACCTGAACGAAGCCAAGCCGGTGCGCGCGATGGGTCTCGATGCCGACGAAATGGCCCTGATCAAGCCTTTGTGCCTGATCACCGCCAAGCCGGCCATGTACGTGGCCAACGTGTCCGACAGCGGCTTCACCAACAACCCGCTGCTCGACCAGCTGACCGCCTACGCGAAAACCCAGAACGCCCCGATCGTCGCCATCTGCGCCTCGATCGAAGCGGAAATCGCCGACCTCGACGACGCCGACAAGACCGAGTTCCTGGCCGACATGGGCATGGAAGAGCCGGGCCTCGACCGCCTGATCCGCGCCGCCTACAACCTGCTGGGCCTGCAAACCTACTTCACCGCCGGTGTGAAGGAAGTGCGCGCCTGGACCATCCGCGTGGGCGACACCGCCCCACAAGCGGCCGGCGTGATCCACACCGACTTCGAACGCGGCTTCATCCGCGCGCAAACCATCGCCTACGACGACTACATCCAGTACAAGGGTGAAGCCGGCGCCAAGGAAGCGGGCAAGATGCGTGCCGAGGGCAAGGAATACGTGGTCAAGGATGGCGATGTACTGAACTTCCTGTTCAACGTCTGATCGAACGGAACTGATCGAAACCGAGGAGCCCTGCTGATGCGGGGCTTTTTTGTATCTGTCATTGCTATTTCGAACGTTCCACTGCCCGGTAATACCCGATCTTCTCCTCCAACGCCTGCACCGACAGGCGCATCGCGTCCATCTCTGCCAGCACGTCCTGCAAGTGCGTTTCCAGCATCCGCCGCCGGTCCGGCACCGTGTTGTCGCCTGCTGCGCGCAGGGTGGCGAACGCTTTCATCCGGCTGATCGGCATGCGCGTGGTGCGCAGCCGCAGCAGGAAGTCGATCCATGCCAGGTCTGCCGCCGCATAGCGCCGCTGGCCCCCCTCGGCGCGGCCCACCGGGGCGATCAGTCCGATCCGTTCGTAATAGCGCAGCGTGTGGGCGGTCAGCCCGGTGCGCCTGGCGACTTCGTCGATGCTGAGGTGGGATGCCATGGGGCGCTCCTGGTGGATGTCATTTTGCTGCAGCGATTTTAACCCCGCGCTTCTCGAACACCTCGCGTGCGGCGCCGATGCCGTTCAGGGCACTGGGAAAGCCGGCGTACACGGCAATCTGGATGATGACTTCGATGATCTCTTCCGGCGTGCAGCCGACGTTGAGCGCGCCTTCGATATGGACCTTCAGTTGTGCCTGCGCATTGCCCAGCGCGGTCAGGGCGGAAATGGTGGCAAGTTCGCGCGTACGCAGCGACAGGACAGGGCGCGAGAACACGTCGCCATAGGCAAAATCGACAATCCAGTGGCCCAGCTCGGGCGACAGGTCGCGCAACGAGTCCACCACTGTCGTGCCTGCGCTGCCGGTGATGGCGGCAATGGTGTGTTCGCCGCGCACGCGGCGTTCATCGCGTTGCTCCTGGGCGCTGGCGGCAGTCGTGGAGACGATGCCGGCCAGCAGCAGGGTTTTCGGAAACAGCGTGGTCATGAGTGCCATGGGTATGCTCCTGGTTGGTCGATGAGAAAGCTCTCAACCCAAGGCTAATACTTCGAGCGCACTCCAAGTCAAGCGCTCACCATGGATCGAGCCGCCATCCATGTTCGCCGGCCGACAGCCGGTCGGTCAGCGCCAAGTTGTCCAGGAACGCATCGTCGTGCGACACCACCACCAGCGCGCCCCGGTAGCTGCGCAGCATGGTTTCCAGCGCCTGCAGCGACGGCAGGTCGAGGTGGTTGCCGGGTTCGTCGAGCAGCAGCAGTTGTGCCGTTGGATCGGCGTACAGCACGCAGGCCAGCGCCGCCTTCAGGCGCTCGCCGCCGCTGAGCATGCCGCTGGGGGCATTGATTTTTTGCGCACCGAGCCCCAGCTGGGCCAGCCAGGTGCGCAAGGTGCCTTGCGCCACGGTGCGATTGGCTGCCATCAGGTGTTCGAGCACGGTGCGCGCCGGATCGAGATCGGCCAGGCGCTGATCGAGGTACACGCCCGCATCGGTCACCTGGCAACTGCCTGCCAGCGCGGCGATGCGGCCCGCCAGCACTTTCAGCAGGGTTGACTTGCCGCAGCCGTTGGGGCCGATCACGCCCACGCGCTGCCCGGCGTTCAAGCCGAGCGTGATGTGGCGCGTGGCTGCCGGCACGCATGGCAGCGCCACCGCGTCGAGCTGCGCCACGCACCGCCGCGCCCCGCGCACTGCCGGCAGCGCATGCAGCACGATTTCAGCCTCGTCCCGCACCTGCTGCGCGGCAGCGCGCACCTGTGCCGATAGTTGCTCACGCGCGGCATCCTGTTGCTGGCGCAGTTTGCCGGCCGAGCTTTCGCTGCGCTCCTTCTGCCGGCCCAGCAGGATCCTGGCCTGGTTGGCTTGCTTGCCCTGGCGCGCGCCCCTGGCCTGGCGCTGGTCCTGGCGTTCGCGCTGGGTGCGCATTGCTTGTTCCTCGCGCTGGCGTTCGAGCTTGCACTGGTCGAGCTGGTCGAGTGCGCTTTGGCGTTCCTGCGCGCGGGCGGCGGCATAAAAACTGTAGTTGCCGCCATAGCTGCGCAAGCCCTGCGGCGACAGCTCGACGATGCGCGCCATGGTATCGAGCAACTGGCGGTCGTGGCTGATTACCAGCAGGCCGCGCGGCCAGCGCTGCAATTGGGCGATCAGCGCTTGCCGGTGGTGGCGGTCCAGATGGTTGCTCGGTTCGTCGAGGATCAGGAAATCGGCGCCGGAAACCATGGCGCCGGCCAGGGCCACGCGCATCGCTTCACCACCGCTCAGGGCGCTTGCCGGGGTGTTGGCGTCGTGGCGGCCCAGGTCGTTGCGTTCGAGTTCCTGTTGCAGCAACTGCGGCAAATCCCAGCGGTCGCCCACCAGGTCGAAGTCTTCCATTGCCACGCTGCCGGCCTCGATACGGGCCAGGGCGTCGAGTTCTGCCCGCACGCCTGCCAGGTCGGCGATGGTGGCGCCGGGCGCGGGGGCCACCTGCTGGGCCAGGTAATACACGGAACCGTGGCGCACGCAGCGTCCGGAGGCGGGCGCCAGCTGGCCGGCCAGGATGCGCGCGAGCACGGTCTTGCCGGCGCCGTTGCGCCCGACCAGGCCGGTGGCCTGCTGGTCGAATTGTTCATGCAGATCGGAAAACAGCATGCTGCCGTCGGGCAGGCTGTACGTCACGCCATCGAGCGTGATGTGCGGGGTCGAAAGTTGCGTCATACGTCACTCCAATAGATGCCAGGAACTCCCGGTGGAAAGGGGAGCAGTGGAGACTGGCCGTCAAGAAGACGGCGGCATCAATGGCGCATTGGACGACTACCTCGGTACTTGGAAAGAACGGCCATTATAGATCAGGGGATGGATCAGTCCATGGATCAGTACAGGAGGGCACGGCGTTGTTGGGTATAATCGTCGGATTAGCCGACCGCCGGACCACGCGTTTGTTCCCCCGCACCCCCTCTTCACTAGAAAATATTCCTCATGGCATCTTCCAACGATAACGTCAGCATGGCGCTGTTCTGCGATTTTGAAAACGTCGCGCTCGGTGTGCGCGACGCCAACTACGACAAGTTCGACATCAAGCCGGTGCTGGAACGTCTGCTGCTCAAGGGCAGCATCGTGGTCAAGAAAGCGTATTGCGACTGGGATCGCTACAAGGGCTTCAAGGCGCCCATGCACGAGGCCAACTTCGAGCTGATCGAAATCCCGCACGTGCGCCAGTCCGGCAAGAACTCGGCCGACATCCGCATGGTGGTCGATGCGCTCGACCTGTGCTACACCAAGTCGCACGTGGATACCTTCGTCATCATCTCGGGCGACTCCGACTTTTCGCCGCTGGTCTCCAAGCTGCGCGAGAACGCCAAGAAGGTGATCGGCGTGGGCGTCAAGCAATCGACGTCCGACCTGCTGGTGGCCAACTGCGACGAATTCATTTTCTATGATGACCTGGTGCGCGAGAGCCGCCGCGCCCGCCGCGATGCAGGCGAGGCCAAGCCTGCCGTCAAGCGCTCGCCCGAAGAAGAAAACGCCCGCCGCGACGAAATGGAAAAACGCCGCGACCAGGCCGTGGAAATCGCCGTCAACACCTTCGAAGCCCTGGTACTCGAGCGTGGCGACAGCGGCAAGATCTGGGCCTCGGTACTGAAGGAAGCGATCAAGCGCCGCAAGCCGGACTTCAGCGAGTCCTACTACGGCTTCCGCACCTTCGGCAACCTGATCGAGGAATGCAAGGCGCGCGGCCTGCTGGAATTCGGCCGCGACGAAAAGTCGGGCGCCTACGTCTATCGCAGCAGCGGCGCGCAAAACAGCTCGGCCCAGGCGCGCGCGGAAGGCCAGTCCGGCGAGAACAGCCACAACGGCCAGAACGAGAACGGCGGCAACGACGCGCCGGAGCAGGGCAACGAATCGCGCCGCAGCCGCAACCGTGGCCGCACGGCCGCCGAACGCTTTGCCGAACGACAGGCCGAGCGCCATGGCCGCCAGGGCCAGGCCCGTCCAGGCCCTGCCGACAACAACCAGGGCGCAATCGCGATTGCCATCGACACCACGCCGGAAACCGACGCCATCGTGCCTGCCGAACCACTGGCAGAACTGGCCGATGCTGCGCAAGCGGCTGCCAATGCCGGCACCGCTGCTGCACCGGCAGCCAGCAACGACCGCGATGGCAACCGCAATCGCAACCGTGGTGGCCGCGACCGCAACAACCGCAATGACCGAGGCGATCGCAATGACCGCAACGGCGGTGGCCAACGCAACCAGCCCGACCAGCCGCGTCACCAGGCTGGCGAGGTAGAAGTGCAAGTCGCCGCGCCGGTCGTGCTGGAAGCAGCAGTGGCGTTGCCAGTGGTGCATGATGCGCCCGTTGTCAGCGGCGAAGGACCAGGCCAGGTTCAGCCACAGGCCCCAGCCAAAAAGAAAAGCGGCGCCAAACCACCGGCACGCAAGGTAAAAGCGGCTGCCAAGGCGCCGGCAGTGCATACCGAGCAAGCTATGGCGAACACACCGGCAGCGCAGGCCGAGCAGGGTGTGGCGAACACGCCAGCCGCGCCGGTCGCCGCCCAAGTGGTTGCGCCAGCTGCGCAGAAAGCTGCGCCGGTCGCCGCCCAGGTGGTTACACCAGCGGGGCAGGAAGCCACGCCGGGCGTCGCCCAAGCGGACACGCCAGTTGCACCGACAGCCGAAACAGGCGGTGCCGGCGCCAACGCCAGGCCGGCCCGTCCGGCAAAGCCAAAAGCCAAGCCGAAAGCCAAGCCGGCCGCCGAACGCGCGAATGGCGCAGCAGCAGCGGTTGCCCAGCCGGCCGCCATTGCAGCCGAAGCAACTGCGGGAGCAGCAGCCGCCGGCAACGCAAGCCCGGCCGCCAAGGCTCCGAAGCAGCCACGGGCGCCCAAGGCACCACGGGCGCCGAAAGCTTCCAAGGCGCCAGCCACGGAAGAGTAATACCCCGGGGGCGCCGCCACGCGCCCCCGTTGTGAATCAATATCGCAAGATTGCAATCCGACTAACCGCGCGCTGGTCGCGCCGCTTTCCGTGTGTGCCATGCCCATCCTGTCAGAACTCGTCCTCTACCCGATCAAATCCTGCGCCGGCCTGTCGCTGCCGCAAGCGTTGCTGACCACGGCCGGCCTGGCCACTGCCGATGCAAAAATCGTCGACCGCGAATGGATGGTGGTCGATGCCAACGGCGGCTACATGACGCAACGTGATTTTCCGCGCATGGCGCTGATCACCCCCACCTTGCACGCCGACACGCTGGCGCTGGCCTTCCCTGGCATGCCGTCGCTGGAATTGGCGCTGGCGCGGCCCGATGCGCAGTCGGCGCCCACGCGCCGCGTGCACATCTGGGATGACAGCCTGCGCGCCTATGACTGCGACGACGCTACAGCCGCATGGTTCAGCGCAGCGCTGGGCGTGCCTTGCCGGCTGGTACGGTTCCATGCCGGCGCCGTGCGGGTGGTCAGCCAGAAGTGGACCGGCGACGTTGCCGCCACCACGCTGTTTTCCGATGGTTTCCCGATCCTGGTCATCGGCCAGGGCTCGCTGGATGACCTCAACGACAAACTGCGCGGCGCCGGCCGCGCGGCGCTGCCGATGAACCGCTTCCGGCCGAACGTGGTGATCGCCGGCATCGAAGCGTTCGAGGAAGACTACACCGACGCCTTCCAGATCGGCGAGGTCGAATTAAAACCCGTCAAGCCGTGCCCGCGTTGCCCGATGCCATCGGTGGACCAGGCCACCGGCGAGTTCGGTCCCGATCCGCTGGAAATCCTGCAAAGCTACCGCGCGAAACCCGAGCTCGATGGTGCGTTGTGTTTCGGTATGAACGCCATCGTTACCGCCGGTGATGGCCGTATCGTGCGGGTGGGCCAGGAAATCGCGGTTGCGCTGGCGTTTTAATGCACTTCCGGCCGGCGGGGCATTCCCAAGCGGCATAACTTGGCGTAAGGTTATGCAAGACCAGATATTGGGTGAAGAGCAAGGAATTATTTATGACGCAGACTGCAACCGGCAAGTTGGCGCCGAGCAAGGATACGGACTACGCGGCGCAAGACGCTGAACTGGTCAACAAGCTGGCCGCCGAAAACCAGGCTCTCCGCGCCCGCATGGCCTATCTGCTGGAGCAGGCTGAACGCAATCACTCGATCATGACGCGCCACCAGGCGTTCGACCTGAACATCGTCAGCGCCGGCAACTTCCCCGATCTGGTCGGCACCATCCTCAGCGTGTTGCCGGTCATTTCCGAGCTCGACGCGGTTACCCTCACGCTGCTGGACGAGGGTGAAGATATCCGCACCGTCATGCTCAAGCTCGACGTGGTGTTCGAGGATTTTCCCGACCTGATTTTCGTGGAAGCGCTCGATGCGCTCGGCTTCGACCTGTCCGAGCGCACCGCGACCTCGCCGCCGCCCAAGCCGCTGCTGGGTATGTTCGATGCGCACCGTCACGGTGCCGCCTTTCCCAACGCGACAACGGGGCTGCAAAGCGTGGCGCTGGTACCGCTGCTGCGCAACAAGCGCATCATCGGCAGCCTCAACCTGGCCAGCCGCGACCCCACCCGTTTCACGCCCAGCCTGGGCACCGATTTCGTCGAGCACATGGCGTCGATCGTTGCCATCTGCCTGGAAAACGTCATCAGTAACGAGATGCTCAAGTACATCGGTCTGACCGACTCGCTCACCGGCGTCTACAACCGCCGCTACATCGACCGCCGCCTGCTGGAAGAAATCGCCCGCGCCCGCCGCCAGGCGTATCCGATCTCGTTCATGTACATCGACGTCGATCACTTCAAGCGCGTCAACGACACCGTGGGCCACGGCGGCGGCGACGAAGTGCTGCGCGAAGTCGCCAGCCGCATCAAGAACGAGCTGCGCGCCTCGGATGCGCTGGCGCGCTTCGGCGGCGAGGAATTCGTGGTGCTGCTGATCGATGCGCCGCTCGACAGCGCCGCCTTCGTTGCCGAGCGCATCCGCGCCGGCGTGGCTGCCACCATGATCGCCCTTACGCCCGAGCTGCAAGTGTCGGTGACGGTGTCGATCGGCGTGGCAGCCCTGCATCCGGGCGACGCCGAAGGCGACCCGGTCGCCATCGCCCGCGCCTGGGTCGCCGCTGCCGACCTGCGCCTGTACGCAGCCAAAGAGGCCGGGCGCAACCGCGTGGTCAGCAGCGCGCCGGCGGCGTGATTTTTATTTCGGGTTTGTGTCGCCACGTGCGATGTGGAGTACAATTTACGCGTAGAGCGCGAGACTGACTGCCCCGGGGCGGCAATAGCCAGTCGAGGGACACCGCAAGTACCCCGGAATTTGTGTCGTGTGAGACCTCTGCTCCTGTGCTGTACAGGGTTAACAACAAGCTAGCGAAGGCAAGCGCACAGCTTGCCTTTTGCTTTTACGGGCGAATGTAAATACATTCGCCATGTCGATGTTTGTTGAGCGCCTTGCCATCGCCGTGCATGAAATTCCAGAGTACCCGGCCGGTCGTGTCGATGAACACCACCAGCATATGTTGCTTACCTTGGAAGGCGCCGATATAGACATGGCGCAGTTCTTCCTTGCCATTCTCGTCTTCGTATTCGACAATCCATATTTCGTAGGGATCTCGGATCGTTGCAAGAGCGTGCCTGACATAGCGCTCACGTGCATCCTGACGTTTCGACGATGTGCCGTAGATTGGCTCGCTCAATGACAACCACGTCCATCGGCGTGATGATTTCCACTTGGGTGATGCCTGCGTCGATAAATCCCAGATGTTGTTCCAGGATGATCATGGCAGCATCGGCTGAATCTACGGTTCGCACCAGGGGCTGGTCGGGAAGTCGTTTCGACCTGTCGAGATGGCGCAAGTCGGGCTGGCCAATATTTTTCCAGTTGGTCTTTTGCTGCTTCTTTTCCTTCATGCGAGCTCCATGCATAACGCATTGGAATGTTCACTCGCAGATAGGCGAGGTCATTGTTTAGACCTGCCAAGCATGACTTGGTTCAGACGCCTACTTTCCGGCGGTGTTGGACCACGTATTTACCGCCACCAGCGAATCCAGCGCACGGCGCGTATCCCACCCCTCCATTTCCAGCATCGGCCGTGGATAGAATTGCGCCACGTGCCCCAGGCACAGCACGGCCACCGGCCGCGCGCCGTCGGGCATGGCCAGCAGTTGCGCCAGTTGTTCCGGGTCGAACAGCGATACCCAGCCCATGCCCAGTCCCTCGGCGCGCGAAGCGAGCCACATGTTCTGGATCGCGCAGGCGACCGACGCCAGGTCCATCTCGGGCAGCGTGCGGCGGCCGAACACGTGCGCTTCGCGGCCGTCGGCCAGCGCCACCACGAACAGCGCGCCGCACTCGCGGATGCCTTCCACTTTTAGCCGCATGAATTCGGCGCCGCGTGCGCCCAGCGCTGCGGCCGTGTTGAGCCGTTCGGCTTCCACCAGGTCGATGATGGCGCTGCGCACGGCGGGACTGGCGATGCGGATGAAGCGCCACGGCTGCATATAGCCGACGCTGGGCGCTTGGTGCGCCGCGTGCAGCAGGCGCGCGATCACCGCTTCGTCCACCGGGCCGGGAACGAAGTGGCGCACGTCGCGCCGCTCCTGGATGACGCGATAGACGGTGTCGATTTCTTGCGGGGTAAAACCTGCGGACATGACTGCCTTGCTAAGTTGGTGCAACTGCCGCGCCGGATCAGCGCAGCAGCAAATTCTCGGCGCGCGCCACGGCGTCGGCCGCGCCGCGCAGCACGACCACGTCGCCGGCGGCCAGCACGGTCTCGGGACCGAAGTCGATTACCTGCTTGCCGCGACGCAGGCTGGCAACCACGGCGCCGCTGTCGGCCAGCAGGCACTGGCCCAGCTGCCTGCCCACGCTGGGCGTGTTGTCGGCCAGGGTGACCGGGTGTAGGCGGTCGAGGTCAGCGTCTTCGCCGACGTCGGAAAAGCCGTGGAAGAAGCCGCGCAGCGACGCATAGCGCGCTTCGCGCGCGGCCTGCACGCGGTGCACGACCTTGCGCAGCGGCACGCCCAGCATCACCAAGGTGTGCGAGGCCAGCATCAGGCTGCCTTCCATCAGTTCCGGCACCACTTCGGCCGCGCCGGCCGCTTTCAGGGCGTCGAGGTCGGTGTCGTCGTGCGAGCGTACCAGTACCGGCAAATTCGGCGCCAGCAAATGCACCTGGTGCAGCACCTTCAATGCCGACGGTGTGCTGGCGTAGGTGATCACCACCGCGCTGGCGCGGTAGATACCGGCCGCGACCAGGCTTTCGCGCCGCGCGGCGTCGCCGTACGACACTTGCAGGCCGGCCGCCTGCGCCACCTGCACCCGCTCGGGGTCGAGGTCGAGCGCGTGGTAGTCGATTTTCTCTTCGGACAGCAGGGTAGCCAGGCTCTGGCCGCTGCGGCCGAACCCGGCCAGGATCACGTGCTTGTTGGTGGACATGGTGCGGCTGGCGATCTTGGTCAGCGCCAGCGACTGCATCATCCAGTCGTTGCTGGCCAGCTTCATGACGATCTGGTCGGACTTGGCGATGATCAGCGGCGCCACCAGCATCGACAGCACCATCGAGGCCAGCACCACCTGGGTGATGAACGGATCGATCAGCTTGTTGCCGCTGGCGAGGTTGAGCAGCACGAAGCCGAATTCGCCGGCCTGCGCCAGCGCCAGGCCGGTGCGGATCGACACGCCATCGCTCGAGCCGAACAGCTTGGCCAGCGCGGCGATCAGGGCAAACTTCACCAGCACCGGCCCGATCAGCAGGATCAGCACCAGCCACCAGTTGTCGATCACCATGCGCAGGTTGAGCAGCATGCCCACCGTGATGAAGAACAGTCCCAGCAGCACGTCGCGGAACGGCTTGATGTCTTCTTCCACCTGGTGCTTGTACTCGGTCTCGGAAATCAGCATGCCAGCGACAAACGCCCCGAGCGCCAGCGACAGCCCGGCCTGTTCGGTGATCCATGCCGCGCCCAGCGTGATCAGGAGCAGGTTGAGCATGAACAGTTCCTGCGAGCGGCGCTTGACCACGATGGTAAACCAGCCGCGCATCAGGCGGTGGCCGACGAACAGCAGCAGGGTCAATACGATCACGGCCTTGACACCGGCCCAGGCCAGGGTTTCCGCCAGCGCGTCCGGGCGCTGGCCCAGCGACGGGATCATGATCAGCAGCGGCACCACGGCCAGATCCTGGAACAGCAAAATGCCGATGATCTTGCGGCCATGCTCGCTCTCGAGCTCGAGCCGCTCGGTCAGCATCTTGACCACGATGGCGGTGGACGACATGGCCAGCGCGCCGCCGAGTGCAAACGCGCCTTGCCAGCTGATCTGCAAATGGGCCGGTAGCTGGCTGGCGATGAGCCAGCCGAACAGCAAGGTGGCAATGATGGTAAACGCCACCTGCGCCAGCCCGAGGCCGAACACGATGCCGCGCATCGCCAGCAGCTTGGGCAGCGAGAATTCGAGCCCGATCGAGAACATCAGGAATACCACGCCGAACTCGGCCAGGCCGTGGGTGGCTTCGCTTTCCATGGCCCAGCCGAGCGCGTGGGGGCCGATCAGGATGCCGACGGCCAGGTAGCCGAGCATGGGCGGCAAATGCATCATGCGGAAGGCCACCACGCCCAGCACGGCGCTGCCTAACAACACCAGGGTCAGTTCGAGCGGGGAAAACGTCATGTTGCCGTAGCCGTCAGTTTTTTATTCAGTGGTTTCGCCCCACGCAGGCACAATGTTTCGACTGGCAAGTTTTTTGCTTTCTTAATTCGGCTATACTTGGGTATGAGTGTAACCCATGAAAAAACAATGCTGAAAGCTTTTGACGCAAAAATGGCGGCGCATGCGCTGCGGCTCGCCCGTGAAACGTTGCAAAACGAGGCTGCTGCCATTACTGCGCTGGAGCTGCGCCTGGGTGACGACCATACCGTCGTCAAAGCGATTGAACTGTTGTTTAATTGCAAGGGCAGGGTGGTGGTGTCCGGTATCGGCAAGTCCGGCCACATCGCTCGCAAGATGGCAGCCACGTTCGCCTCCACCGGCACCCCCGCCATGTTCGTACATCCGGCCGAGGCTGCGCACGGCGACCTCGGCATGGTTACTGCTGACGACGCTTTCATTGCCATTTCGTACTCGGGCGAAAGTACCGAGCTGATGACCATCCTGCCGGTGGTCAAGCGCATGGGCAGCAAGGTCATTGCCATCACCGGTAAACCAGGCTCCAGCCTGGCCAGCATCGCCGACGTCCACCTCAATGTAGCGGTGGCCAAGGAAGCGTGCCCGATGAACCTGGCGCCCACCACGTCCACCACCGTCACGCTGGCGCTGGGCGACGCGCTGGCAGTGGCCTTGCTCGATCTGCGCGGTTTCAGGGAAGAAGATTTTGCCCGGTCGCATCCGGGCGGGGCGCTGGGCCGGCGCCTGCTCACCCACGTGCGCGACGTCATGCGCAGCGGCGCCGATGTGCCCAAGGTGCGTGCCGACGTCAAGCTCACCGACGCGCTGCTTGAAATGACCAAAAAAGGCATGGGCATGACCGCCGTGGTCGATGCCGAGGACAGACCGATCGGCGTATTTACCGACGGCGACCTGCGCCGCATGATCGACAAGGTGCAGGACTTCACCCAGGTCCTGATCCGCGACGTCATGCACGCCAACCCGCGCAGCATCGCGCCGGAACAGCTGGCGGTCGATGCGGTCGCAATCATGGAACAGTTCCGCATCAACCAAGTGCTGGTGGCCGACGCCGATGGCAAGCTGGTCGGCGCGCTGCACATCCACGACCTCACACGCGCCAAGGTGATCTGATGCCTAACGTACGTAAAAGAACCGCCCACCGCTGGTCGCTCACCTGGATGGTCGTCATCGGCGTATTCGTGGCCGTCGGTACCGGCTGGATGGTGCAGTTGATTAACGAATCGAACCAGGATACGGCGCAGGACAAGTTCCGCAACGAGCCCGATTACATCATCGACCGGTTCAGCGTGGTGCGCATGACCAAGGACGGCAAGCCGGCCTATATCATTTCCGGCGACAAGCTCACCCACCTGCCGGCCGAAGAAGCGTCCGACATCATCAAGCCCTATATCAACACCTTGTCGGCCGAGCATCCGCCAATGACGGTGCGCGGCGACACCGCCCGCGTCGATCAGGACAACTCGCGCGTCAAGCTCGACGGCAACGTCAGCGTGGTACGCCCGGCCAGTGGCAAAAGCCAGGCCATGAGCCTGACCACGTCCACGCTCACCGTGTTCCCGGACGAGCAACGGATGGAAACCGTCGCACCGGTCGAACTGCACCTGGGCAAGACGGTGGCCACGGGTGTCGGCATGACCGCCAACAACGCAACGCTGCAAACCCAATTGGGCGGACGCGGCAAGATCACCGTGCCGCCGCATGCGGCACGCTAAAGGAAGATTATGAGAGCAATCACCAAGCACACCTTCTGGTCGGCAGCACTGCTGCTGGCGGCACTGACCATTCCGGCGCGCGCCGAAAAAGCCGACTCCAACAAGCCGATCGAAGTGTCGTTCGACCAGGCCGACTCCGATGACGTCAAGCAGATCAAGACCTTCACCGGCAATGTCATCCTCACGCGCGGCACCATCCGCATGACCTCGCCGAAGGCGGTGGTCACGCAAGACCCCGAGGGCTACCAGTTCGTGGTGCTCACCGGCACGCCCGGCGTGCAGGCCACGTTCCGCCAGAAACTCGACGGCGAGACCGACAAGTGGGTGGAAGGCCAGGCCGACCGCATCGAATACGACGACAAGACCGAGCTGGTCAAGCTGATCTCCAAGGGCCGCATCAAGCAGCTCGAGTCGGGCAAGGTCACCAGCCAGGTCGATGGCGAGTTCATATCCTACGACAGCCGCCGCGAAGTGTTCGCGGTGAAGAACAGCAGCAGCGGCGAGAGCAAACCGGGCGCCGGCCGCGGCACCATGGTGATCCAGCCATCGTCCAAGCGCCCGCCGATCGCGCCGGCGCAGCCGGTGCCGGCCACCCAGCCTGCGGGGAAATGACATGGAACCAAGTTGCGGTAGCACCCTGATCGTTCGCGGCCTGCAGAAAAGCTATGGCAAGCGCCAGGTCGTTCACGACGTGTCCCTGCAAGTCGATTGCGGCGAAGTGGTGGGTTTGCTCGGCCCCAACGGCGCCGGCAAGACCACGTCGTTCTACATGATCGTCGGCCTGGTACCGTCGGACGCCGGCACCATCGATATCGGCGGCGTCGACGTCTCGTCGCTGCCGATCCACCGCCGCGCCTCGCTCGGCCTGTCGTACCTGCCGCAGGAAGCGTCGGTGTTCCGCAAACTGACGGTGGAAGAAAATATTCGCGCTGTCCTCGAAATCCAGAAAGTGGACGGCAAGCCTTTATCCAAGGCTGACATTACTGAACGGCTCAATACCCTGCTGGCCGATTTGCAAATCGAGAAGCTGCGCGAGAACCCCGCGCTCTCGCTCTCCGGCGGCGAACGCCGCCGGGTGGAGATCGCCCGTGCGCTGGCCACCAACCCGCGCTTCGTGCTGCTCGACGAACCATTCGCCGGGGTCGACCCGATTGCCGTGATCGAGATCCAGCGCATCGTGCGCTTTCTCAAGGAGCGGCAAATCGGCGTCCTCATTACCGATCACAATGTGCGCGAGACGCTGGGCATCTGCGACCGCGCATATATCATCAACCAGGGCTCGGTGCTGGCTTCGGGCCGTCCGGACGACATCATCGCCGACGAGTCGGTCCGCCGCGTCTACCTGGGTGAACACTTCCGAATGTAATCCATGAAACAGTCGTTGCAACTGCGGACCTCGCAGCATCTCGCGCTGACGCCCCAACTGCAGCAATCGATCCGCTTGCTGCAGCTCTCCACGCTGGAGCTGCACCAGGAACTCGAACAACTCCTGACCGACAATCCCTTGCTCGAGCGGTTAGACGACCCGCTCGACCATTCGCTGCGGCTGTTGTCCGACGGCGCCATCAGCCAGCAGGCGCCGTCCGGCGAAGCGCCGTCCGAATCGGGCCCGCAGGAAGCGGCGCCCGCCGGCGAGGCCGACGCCTACGAAGGCCCCGCCGCCGATACCGAAAGTACCACCGCCGAAGCGGACATGGACTGGAGCGACGCCGGCCGCAGCAAGGCGCCCGACGACGAAGACGCGCGTCCGCAAATCGAAGCGCACCACTGCACCCTGCGCGAACACCTGATGGAGCAGATGCGGGTGACCGTGCTCGAGCTGCGCGACCGCGCGCTGGTCGAGCTGATCATCGACGCGCTCGACGAAAACGGCTACCTCGAAGAAGCGCTCGACGAGATCCACGCGCGCCTGCCGGAGGAACTGGAAGTCGAACTCGACGAGCTGCAAACGGCATTGTCGCTGCTGCAAAGTTTCGACCCGGCCGGCGTGGGGGCGCGCAATGCGGCCGAGTGCCTGGCGCTGCAAATCAAGCGCTTGCCCGGCATCGCGCTGGTGACGCGACGGATGGCCGTGGCCATCGTCGAAAAGCACCTGACGTGGTTTGCCCAGCGCGATTTCAACAAGCTGAAAAAAGCGCTGCTGTGCGACGACGAAGACTTGCGCGAAGTACAGACCGTGATCCGCCAGTGCAATCCGCACCCCGGTGCGGCGTTCGCGTCCGACGTGTCGGACTACGTGGTGCCGGACGTGATCGTGAAAAAATCGCGCACCGGCTGGCAGGTCAGCCTGAACAACGACGTCATGCCGCGCCTGCGCGTAAACGCCATGTACGCCAACCTGCTCAAGCAGAAGAAGGGCGAGGGAGGCGAGGGCGCCATGGGCGCGCAGCTGCAGGAAGCGAAGTGGCTGATCAAGAATATGCGCCAGCGGTTCGACACCATCCTGCGCGTGGCGCAAGCGATAGTAGAACGACAAAAGAACTTTTTCTCGCACGGCGCCGTTGCCATGCGCCCCCTTGTGCTTCGCGAAATTGCTGATACACTGGGTTTACACGAGAGCACCATTTCTCGGGTAACAACTCAGAAATACATGCTGACGCCGCACGGCATGTTTGAGCTGAAATATTTTTTTGGTAGCCACGTCGCCACCGAAGCGGGAGGTGAAGCCAGTTCGACGGCGATACGGGCACTGATCGTGCAACTGACAGGAGCTGAAGACCCTAAAAATCCTTTATCCGACAGTAAGATTGCGGACATGCTGGGAGAACAGGGCATGGTGATTGCGCGACGCACTGTTGCCAAATATCGCGAAGCCCTCAAAATCCCTCCAGTCAGTCTCCGCAAGTCTTTGTAGTGCACTGGTTCCTGCTTACTCGGCAACAATGGGTAAAGCACGAACCGTCAGCGACATTTATCTTTAGGAGTGTGTATGAATCTCACCATCAGTGGACATCATCTCGAAGTGACCGCCGCCATTCGTGAATACGTGCAGAGCAAGCTCGAACGCGTGACACGGCACTTTGATCAAGTGATTGATATTGCTGTCATTCTGACCGTAGATAACCTTAAAGAGAAAACCAAGCGCCAAAAGGCTGAAATCAATCTGCGCCTGTCCGGTAAAACGGTCTACGTGGAAAGCCTGTCGCAAGACCTGTACGCTGCGATCGACACCCTGATCGACAAGCTGGACCGCCAGGTCATGAAGTACAAAGGCAAAGTCCAACAGCACGGCCACGATGCGATCAAGCATCTCCCGGATAACTTCGAACCAGCTGCCGCCGCCCTTTAACAACGGCGCGACACACCAACTAAGGGCGCACAAGGCGCCCTTTCTTGTTTTTGGAGCTACATGAAAATTGTTTATCTGGTTTATACCGTTCTCCTTTCCGCCTCCGCTGCTTCCGCCGTCGCCGCCACCTGCCAGCCGGCGCCG
This sequence comes from Duganella zoogloeoides, assembly GCF_034479515.1. NCBI lineage: Bacteria > Pseudomonadati > Pseudomonadota > Betaproteobacteria > Burkholderiales > Oxalobacteraceae > Duganella > Duganella zoogloeoides. The sequence continues at coordinate 5,436,316 of NZ_CP140152.1, read as the reverse complement.
GCCGCCGTCATCGACATCGACGCCAACAGCTACTACAACGACGCCAACCATTCCGTGATCGACCCGGCGCGGCGCGCCAAAAACATCGCCAGCACCGAGCCGGTCGAACAATTCTTGTCTGGCGTCGCCCGCAACGCCAGCCGCTACCAGGCCAACGGCAAGCCGCAAGACGCCGCCTGCGCCTTGAACTGGCTGGACAGCTGGGCCGGCCAGCAGGCCATGCTGGGCAAGATGTCGAGCGAACAGGCGTATTTCGTGCGCAAGTGGACCCTGGGCGGACTGGCGCTCAGCTATGCGCGCGTGCAGGCAGCCGCCATGCCCGCGCAAAAGCAAGCGATCGAGGCGTGGCTGTCCACGCTGGCCGACGCCACGCTGGTCCACGCCGACACCCGCAAGGGCAAGCGCAACAACCATTACTACTGGGAAGGGCTGGCAGTGACTGCCGTCGGCGCCGTCACCCACGACCAGCGTCTATTAACTTGGGGCCACGGCGTGTTCGACAACGCCATGGCCCAGGTGGCACCCGACGGCGCGCTGCCGGCCGAGATGGCGCGCGGCGCCAAGGCGCTGCACTACCACGCGTTTGCTGCCGCGCCGCTGACCATGATGGCGTCCATCCTCGACCTGCAGTCGCCGATGCTGGACCGGTTGGTGACATTTACGCTGGCCGCCGCGCGCAATCCTTCGGCCATGAACCAGGCGACCGGTTTCAAGCAGGAAGCGGTGAATGACATGCCGTTTGCCGTGATCTACGCGCGCCACATGGGGCACCCGCCAGCAGCCGCTGCAAAATTCCAGGCCCGCCTCGGCGGCGATTTAACCTTGCCCAACCCGCTAGAACATTTTCCGTCGTCGAACAAATCCACAGGACAGCCATGAGCGAACACGTATTAACTGCCGTCAGTGACGGCACCGGCGTCATCACGCTCGATCGTCCGCGCGCGCTCAACTCGCTGTCGCTCGACATGGTGCGCGCCATCACGCACACCCTGCTGGCCTGGCGCGACGATGACGCCGTGCAGGCGGTGGTCGTGCGCAGCAGCAGCGACAAGGCGTTTTGCGCCGGCGGCGACATCCGCTTCTTCCACGACCTGGGCCGCGCCACGCCGCAGCAGGGCAGCGCGCTGGTCGAGGATTTCTTCACCGAGGAATATGCGCTCAACCACCTGGTCCACCATTACCCGAAACCGTTTATTGCGCTGATGGACGGCGTGGTGATGGGCGGCGGCATGGGCGTGGCGCAGGCCGGCCCTCACAGCCGCACACGCATCGTGACCGACCGCACCAGGATGGCGATGCCGGAGACCAATATCGGCCTGTTCCCGGACGTGGGCGCCAGCTATTTCCTGTCCCGCTTGCCGGGACGGCTGGGACTGTACCTGGGTATCACCGGCGCCACCATCGGCGCGGCCGATGCGCTGTATGCGGGACTGGCCGACCATTACGTGCCGGCGGCCAATTTAACGGCGCTGGGAGCGGTTTTGAATGCGGGTGGCGGTGCTGGCCTGCCGGCGGCGATTGCGGCCTTTGCCGCGCCGTTCAAGGCCGCTGCCGGGCCAGGTTCACTTGAGCGCGACCGTGCCGCCATCGACCGTCATTTTGGTGCGGGACCGGTGCCGGCCATTGTCGCGTCGTTGCAACACGACGACAGCGAGTTTGCCAGGGCGACGCTGGCGCTCATGGCCACGCGCTCACCGCTGATGATGTGCGTGGCGCATGCCTTGCAGGAGCTGGGGGCGGCAATGAGCATGGCCGACTGCCTGCGCATGGAACGCGCGGCCGTGCGCCGCACGCTGGAAAACGGCCAGGTCATCGAAGGCATCCGCGCGCTGGTGATCGACAAGGACCACGCCCCGCGCTGGACGCCGCCGGCGCTGGCCGATGTAACCGACGAGATGGTCAGGCAGATTTTGGCGCCCGCGTGGCCGGACCACGCGCATCCGCTGCGCCATTTTCACGGCGCTGCCTGACCGCGTGCGCCCGCGCCCGCCGCACGACCTCGCGCGCTGCGGCAATGTGCGCGGGGTCGGCGGTTTCGATCGCGTCCGCCATGAAGGCATCGATCGCTTCGGTGCTGGTCAGTAGTTCGGCAGGGTCGAATGGGATGAAATGTTCAGTCATGGTGGTGTCTCCACTGATGAGCAAGGTGTTTCGCTTTGAGAATGTCGCGCACCTGCGAGCCCTTGGTGCCGCCGCTGAGCAGCACAACCACGGTTGCTCCCTCGCGAATAAAGTAGATCCGGTAGCCAGGCCCCATATGCAGGCGCAGCTCGAAAAGACTGTCACCGAGCGCGGCGATGTCATTGGCCATGCCTTGCGACAGGCGCAGCAGCCGTGATGCCACCAGTGCCCGCGCTTGTGGATCGCGCAGCCCCGCGGCCCACTTGTTGAATGTTTCTGATTGGATGATCTGCATCATCCATCAAGGCTAGTTTAGACAACCACCCCGGCTTTGATCAAGCTCTATCGCGCGCAAATTTTACTGCTCGCGATGCCGTATCACCACGCGCTCGCTGGCGTGGAAGTAAGCTGCCAGCTTTTCGGCGATGTATACCGAGCGGTGCTGGCCGCCGGTGCAGCCCAGGGCCACGGTCAGGTAGCTGCGGTTGTCGGTCTTGAACGACGGCAGCCATTTTTCCACGAACGCGCGGATGTCCTCCAGCATCTCGCCGGCGCTGGGCTGGGCGTCGAGGAATTCGATCACCGGTGCATCGCGTCCGGTCAGCGGGCGCAGCGACAGGTCGTAATACGGGTTGGGCAGCGCCCGTACGTCGAACACGAAATCGGCATCCATCGGCACACCCAGCTTGAAGGCGAACGATTCGAAGAACAGGGTCAGCGGCGCGTGTTCGAGCTCGACCAGGTCTTTGACCCAGGCACGCAGCTTGTTGGCGCTGAGCTCCGACGTATCGACCACGTGGCCCAGCTGCTCAATGGCCGACAGCCGTTCGCGTTCTTCCAGGATGCATTCGATCAGGGTACGGCGCGCGGCCGGGTTCTGGCCCGGGCGCAGTTCGTGCGACAGCGGGTGGCTGCGCCGCGTTTCGGAAAAACGCGCCACCAGCGAATGGGTGTTAGCAGTGAGGAACATCACGCGCACGTCGTGGCCTTCCTCGCGCAGGTGCGCCACATCGGTGGGCAACGTGGCCAGCGATTCGGCGCTGCGCGCATCGACCGCCACCGCCAGCGAACGCAAGCCTTCGCCCACCAGGGTGGAGACCAGGTGCGGCAGCAGGGCAGGCGGCAGGTTGTCAACGCAGTAGTAGCCGAGGTCTTCCAGGACATTGAGGGCCACCGATTTGCCGGAACCGGAAATTCCGGTGATGAGGACGATACGCATAACTCAGTCTCCGCTCATGGCGAGGCGTTGGTGAAGCAGGGAATTCGCAGAGCATCGCTCTGCGCCTGCGTAACGGTTGCGCCATGCTTGGCGCGACTCCTTAGCAACATTCAATCTCCACTCATTGCCAGTCGTTGCCGCTCCATGAACTCTTGCAGGGTGTCGATCCCGCGTAGTTGCAAAATAGTGTTGCGCACGGCCGCTTCGAGCAGCACGGCGATGTTGCGGCCGGCCGCCACGGGAATCACGACCTTGCGGATCGGCAGGCCCAGCACGTCTTCGGTGGGGAACTGGAACGGCAGCCGTTCGACTTCTTCTTCCTGGCCGCCGCGCTTGACCAGGTGCACGATCAGTTTCAGGCGCATCTTGCGCCGCACGGCCGTCTCGCCAAAAATGGCCTTGATGTCGAGCAGGCCCAGGCCGCGCACTTCCAGCAGGTTTTGCAGCAGGGCCGGGCAGCGGCCTTCGATCATATTGGGGGCGATGCGCGAAAATTCCACGGCATCGTCGGCCACCAGGCCGTGCGAACGTGAAATCAGCTCCAGGCCCAGTTCGCTTTTGCCGAGGCCCGAGTCGCCGGTGATCAGCACGCCCACGCCCAGTACGTCCATGAACACACCGTGCATGATGATGCGCTGCGCCAGTTTCTTCGACAGGTACACGCGCAGGAAGTCGATCACCTGCGCGGCCGGCAGCGGCGTGGAGAACAGCGGGATATTTTTTTCGTCGCAAATGGCCAGGATGTCGGGCGGCGTTTCCAGCCCCTGCGCGACGATCAGCGCCGGCGGATTACCGCCGATCAGTTCGCCAATCAGGTGGGCGCGCGTGAGCGACTTCAGGCGCTGGTAGTAATTGATTTCCTGGTGGCCGAAGACCTGGATGCGACCCGGGTGGATCATGTTCAGGTGGCCCACCTGGTCGGCGGCCGAAGCGACATCGCCGGAAATGAGGCGCTCGCCGCCGGGAAAGCCGGCAAACCAGCCAAGCTGCAAACTTTCGCGATTGTCGTCGTACAGGCGTTGTATCGTCAGCGGGGTTTGCAGCATGGGCATCGTGGTCCGAATCAGGAGAGGGAGAGCCTAGTGTACTGCAAGTTGCTGGCGGCGGATCAACCCGCAGCTTGCAGGCTGGGCAGCCAGTTGATGATGCGCGAGTGCACCGATTTCGGATCGGGATCCGTGGTCAGCGCGGTGCGGAACGCATCATCGGAAAACATTTCCGCGATCTCGGACAGGATTTCCAGGTGTTGCTGGGTCACGTGATCGGGGATCAAGAGGAAAAACAACAGGTTGACCGGCTTGCCATCGGGCGACTCGAACGGAATTGGCTCCGACAGGCGGACAAACGCAGCCAGCGGCGACTTCAGGCTTTTCATGCCCTTGATGCGCCCGTGCGGTACGGCCACCCCGTGGCCGAGACCGGTGGAACCGAGCCGTTCGCGGGCGAACAGGTTGTCCGACACGGTCGAGCGGGCGATGCCGCAGTTGTTTTCGAAAATCAGGCCAGCTTGCTCAAAAGCACGTTTTTTGCTGGACACTTCCAGGTCCAGCAGGACGTTTTCGAGAGAGAGAATTTTGCTCAGGTTGTTCATATGACGACAATAGTGTTGCGGCGCACGGCCCGAATTATAGGCTTGTTTGTGCGCCGTGTAACATGAAATCGCTCGCGTCCGAGTTGTATTTCAATCAATGGACCGAAACCTCGGGCCGACCCGTCATCATACGCCTGATTTATGCAGAAGCTACCATCGCAGCGAGGCGATGCGGCTTGCCTGCCGTGATCAGTATTTATTGCCGGGCGCCGCGCAGGTTGGGCGGATTGCGGCCGGTGCTGAAGTTGCTGCGCCACGGGTTGATGTCCAGGCCCCCGCGCCGCGTGTAGCGGGCATAGACGGCCAGTTGCTGCGGCGCGCACTGGCGCAGGATATCGACAAAGATGCGTTCGACGCACTGCTCGTGGAATTCGTTGTGCTCACGGAAGCCGATCAGATACTTGAGCAAGCTTTCCTGGTCGATTTGCGGACCGCTGTAGTGGATTTGCACACTGGCCCAGTCCGGCTGGCCGGTGACCAGGCAATTCGACTTGAGCAGGTGCGACACGAATTTTTCCTCGACCGGTTCCTCGTCCAGCGCCGCCTTCAATAGTTCCGGGGCCGGGCTGTAGTAATCGATCTCGATGTCGAGGCGGTCGAGCAGCAGGCCGTCCAGCTCGCCCATGGCGACCTTGTCGAAGCCGTCGGGCTGGGTCAGCACGATGTGGATGGATGCGCCCACCGCTTTCGACAGGTCTTGTTGCAGCAGCGCGTGCAGCGCATCGACGCTTTCCAGCCGCGTCTGGTTGAACGAGTTCAGGTACAGCTTGAACGATTTCGATTCGATGATGTTGGGCGAATCGGCCGGCACCGTGATGCGGGCAATGGCCACCTGCGGTTTGCCACGGCTGTTGAGCCACGAGATTTCGTAGGCATTCCAGATATCGACGCCAAAAAAGGGCAGTGTGCCGGACAAACCCAGCTCGTCACGCTTGCCCTGGCGCGGGATCGGGAACAGCAGTTCCGGCGCGTAATCGGTGCGGTAGGCGGAGGTTTTTCCCAGCGGGGACAAGTCGACGGTATTGGTCATGGCGGGCGTGGTGGGGTGCAGTGATGGCATTGTAAGCGCCACATTGTACTGCACCCTTTAGGGCGCTGCCGGCGCCCGTCAAGCGGCCGGCAGTGCCGCAGACGGGCTGGGCAGGTCCACGTCCGGGCACCGATCGCGGCCGCTGCCGCTGCCGTTCGCCCGGCTGTCGGAAGCGCCTTAGCCCAGGAACAGCTTGTACACCGGATTGGCCGTCTCATCCCAGTAGCGGTAACCGAGCGTGGTCAGGAACTGGCCGAACTGGTCCATCTCGCCCGGCGGCACCTGCAAGCCGATCAAAATGCGGCCGACGTCGCCGCCCTGGCTGCGGTAGTGGCATAGCGAGATATTCCAGTTCGGCGCCATGCTGTTCAAAAAGCGCATCAGCGCGCCCGGGCGCTCGGGAAACTCGAAGCGGTACAGCAGCTCGCTGTTGGCCAGCGCGCTCTTGCCACCGACCAGGTGGCGCACGTGGGCCTTGGCCAGCTCGTCGTGCGTGAGGTCCAGCGTGCGGAAGTCGTTCGCTTCGAACGTGCGCGCCAGCGCGCTCGATTCGCCGCGGTCGGCGATCTGCACGCCGACGAACACGTGGGCCTCGTCCTTGTCGCTGATGCGGTAGTTGAACTCGGTGACATTGCGCGGGCCGACCAGCGAGCAGAAGCGCTTGAAGCTGCCGCGCTGCTCGGGCAGGGTGACGGCAAACAGCGCCTCGCGCGCTTCGCCCAGCTCGGCCCGTTCGGCGACAAAACGCAGGCGGTCGAAGTTCATGTTGGCGCCGCAGGCAATCGTGATCAGGGTTTCGTTCTTGACCGGATTTTTCGACAGCGCCGCGCGTTCCACGTAGGCCTTGGCGCCGGCAATCGCCAATGCGCCGGCCGGTTCCAGGATGCTGCGGGTATCGGTAAACACGTCCTTGATGGCGGCGCTGATGGCGTCGGTATCGACGATGATGATGTCATCGACGTACTGTTGCGTGAGGCGGAAAGTTTCCTCGCCCACCAGGCGCACGGCAGTGCCGTCCGAGAACAGGCCCACGTCGGCCAGCGTGATGCGTTCGCCGGCCTTGATGCTGCGCGCCATCGCGTCCGAATCCATGGTCTGCACGCCGATGATCTTGATGTCGGGGCGGATCGCCTTGACGTACGCGGCCACCCCCGAGATCAGGCCGCCGCCGCCGATGGCAACGAAAATCGCGTGGATCGGTCCCGAGTGCTGGCGCAGGATTTCCATGCCGATCGTGCCCTGGCCGGCGATCACGTCCGGATCGTCGAACGGGTGCACGAAGGTCAGCTTCTGTTCTTTCTCGAGCGTGAGGGCGTGGTTGTAGGCGTCGGTGTACGACTCGCCGTGCAGCACCACTTCCACGTCGGAACCGCCGCGCGCCTTGACCGCGTCGATTTTCACTTGCGGGGTGGTGGTGGGCATGACGATCAGCGCCCGGCAGCCGAGCTTGGCGGCGGACAGCGCCACGCCCTGGGCGTGGTTGCCGGCCGAGGCGCAAATCACGCCGCGCTTGCGCTGCGCTTCGCTCAGGTGGGCCATCTTGTTGTAGGCGCCACGAATCTTGAAGCTGAACACGCTCTGCATGTCCTCGCGCTTGAAATAAATGCGGTTGTCATAGCGCTGCGACAAGGTCGGCGCCAGTTCCAGCGGGGTTTCCTGGGCAACGTCATAAACGCGCGCGGTCAGTACTTTCTTCAGATAGTCGATAGTCATGGTCTGCAAACAAGAAAAAGAGCGATGGAGCCAGCCCCTAACTTCGGGGTCAGTGCCGACATTCGGACACGAGCTCTGCTGCTAAAAGCTGAGGCCGTGTCTAAATGTCGGCACTGACCCCGAAGTGGGGATGGTTCCGCAGTGGTCGATGCTAACTATCCGGCGGGTGACCGGGTGGAGCAGGGGCGCAGGTCCGCGCGGATGGGCATGGACCGAACTGTTCAATCGTGCGGTGTGCGGATCATTATAATGGACACCCTTATCAGACCTCAAAGAAACCGATGATCGAATCTGCAATCGCCTGGCTGCTGAACGTGATCGCTGCGCCGGAAGTGGGGCTGACGTCGGTGTTCATCATCAGTTTTATCTCGGCCACGCTGGTGCCGCTGGGCTCGGAGCCGGCCGTGTTTGCGGTGATCAAGGCCAATCCCGAATTGTTCTGGAGCGCGATTGCGGTGGCCACCGTGGGCAACACCCTGGGCGGTGCGGTCGATTACTGGATGGGCTACCAGGCCAAGCAGACCTTTGCCAAGGAGCGCAAGAGCCGCTGGTTCCACTGGCTGGAGCGCTACGGCGCCAAGACCATGTTGCTGGCCTGGCTGCCGGTGGTCGGCGATCCGCTGTGCACGTTGGGCGGCTGGCTCAAGCTGCCATTCTGGCCGAGCCTGGCCTACATGGCGGTGGGCAAGTGCCTGCGCTATCTGACCATGACCACGCTGCTGTTGTATGTGCCGGACGGCTTCTGGCACCGGATTGGACAGTTGCTGGGCTAAAACGGTGCAACCGATCCTACTGCGACAGAGGCTGGATGCTGAATTAAATTCCGCTTAAATTGCAAAGTTGAATTTTATTGCCAATAAACGGCGGTTTTTACGTAGAAAAGCCGGATTGATTGCGCGGTGAGTGTCCCTTGGTAAAGCAAGGCTGTTCCCGCGTGGTGCACCGCAATACGCTAAAATGGCAGTCCCGGGTTCAGTAGACTAGTCCAATCGCACAATGAATGCCCCTGCACAAATCCAAGCATTACTGGCGGAAACGCCCCACGGTCCGGAGGCCACGCGCCTGCGCGAAATCCCTTATAACTACACGTCGTTTTCCGATCGCGAGATCGTCATCCGGCTGCTGGGCGAGGAATCGTGGAGTTTGCTGGATGCACTGCGCGGCGCCCGCCAGACCGGCCGCTCGGCGCGCATGCTGTACGAAGTGCTCGGCGATATCTGGGCCGTGCGGCGCAATCCGTACCTGCAGGACGACATGCTGGACAACCCCAAGCGCCGCCAGGAACTGATCGACGCGCTGCATCACCGCCTGGCCGAAGTCGACAAACGCCGCCTGACCGTGGAAGACGACGGCGCAGAGAACGATGCGCACGCGCGCCAGCGCAGCGACAACGTGGTCAAACTGCTGCGCGCGGCCAGCAAGGCCGTGGCCGACTTCGGCGAAGAATTCAAGCAAGTGTACGACCTGCGCAAGCGCACCACCAAGGTCCTGGGCCGCTACACGGAAAAGCACAATATCTGCTTTGACGGCATGAAGCGCATCTCGCACGTGACCGACGCCACCGACTGGCGCGTCGAGTACCCGTTCGTGGTGCTCACGCCCGATACCGAAGATGAAATGGCGGGCCTGGTCAAAGGCTGTATCGAGCTGGGGCTGACCATCATCCCGCGCGGCGGCGGCACCGGTTATACCGGCGGCGCAATTCCCCTGACGCCGATGTCGGCCGTCATCAACACCGAAAAGCTGCTCAACATGGGCGCGGTGGAAATGAAGGTGCTGCCTGGCCTGGACCAGGAATACGCAACGATTTACACCGGCGCCGGCGTCATCACCAATAAAGTGTCGGAAGCGGCCGAGAAGGCCGGTTTCGTGTTCGCGGTCGATCCGACCTCGGCGCACGCGTCGTGCATCGGCGGCAATATCGCCATGAACGCGGGCGGCAAGAAGGCCGTGCTGTGGGGCACCGCGCTCGACAACCTGGCCTCGTGGCGCATGGTCGATCCGAACGGCGACTGGTTAGAGGTCACGCGGCTCGACCACAACTTGTCGAAAATCCACGATACGCCGCTGGCCCGTTTCCAGCTCGAGTGGACCCATCCGAACCGCCTGGGCGAAGCCAAGGGCGCGCCGTTCAAGACCGAGATCCTGGAAATCGAAGGCCGTAAATTCCGCAAGGAAGGCCTGGGCAAGGACGTTACCGACAAGTTCCTGTCGGGCCTGCCCGGCATCCAGAAAGAGGGTACCGACGGCCTGATCACGTCGGGCCGCTGGATCCTGCACAAGATGCCGAAATTCGCGCGCACGGTCTGCCTGGAGTTCTTCGGCCAGGCCCGCGACGCGATTCCGTCGATCGTTGAAATCAAGGATTACCTCGACGGCCTGCCGGCCACCGGCGAACAATTCAAAACCCTGCGCCTGGCTGGTCTCGAGCACCTGGACGAGCGCTACCTGCGCGCGGTCGGCTATGCCACCAAGTCCAAGCGCGGCGTGCTGCCGAAAATGGCGCTGTTCGGCGACATCGTCGGCGACGATGAAAACGCCGTGGCGATTGCCGCTTCGGAAGTCGTACGCCTGGCCAATACCCGCGTCGGCGAAGGTTTCGTGGCAGTGAGCCCGGAAGCGCGCAAGAAATTCTGGCTTGATCGCGCCCGCACGGCTGCGATTGCCAAGCACACCAACGCCTTCAAGATTAACGAAGACGTCGTGATCCCATTGAACCGCATGGGCGAGTACACCGACGGCATCGAGCGCATCAACATCGAATTGTCGATCAAGAACAAGCTGCAACTGGTCGATGAACTGCAGACCTTCTTTGCCGCCGGCAACCTGCCGATCGGCAAGAGCGACGATGCCGAAGATGCGGTGGGCGACGCCGAAATGCTCGGTGACCGCGCCGAGCAAACCGACGCCTTGCTCACGCAGGTGCAGGCGCGCTGGACCTATCTTCTGGCCAATCTCGACTTGCCGCTGGCCGGCATCACCAATGCGCTGGCCGCCCACGGCATGGAGCGCCTGCTGCCGGTGTTCGAAGAACGCCTGAAAGCCCAGCCCGACGCCACCCTGTTCGACATCGTCCAGGACCGCACCATCCGCGTGACCTGGAAGCAGGAAATCCGCGCCCAGCTGCGCCAGATCTTCAACGGCGCCGCCTACAAGCTGATCCTCGATGAAGCGACCGCGATCCACAAGCGCGTGCTGCGCGGCCGCGTGTTCGTGGCGCTGCACATGCACGCCGGCGACGGCAACGTCCACACCAACTTGCCGGTCAACTCCGACCACTACGAGATGCTGCAACTGGCGCACCAGGCCGTCGCGCGCATCATGATCCTGGCCCGTTCGCTCAACGGCGTGATCTCGGGCGAACACGGCATCGGCATCACCAAGCTCGAGTTCCTGACCGAAGAAGAAATCGGCCCGTTCCGCGACTACAAGATGCGCGTCGATCCGGAGGGCCGCTTCAACAAGGGCAAGCTGCTGAACCTGCCCGGCATGGAAGCGGACCTGTCCAACGCGTACACGCCATCGTTCGGCCTGATGGGCCACGAATCGCTGATCATGCAGCAAAGCGATATCGGCGCGATCGCCAACAGCGTCAAGGACTGCCTGCGCTGCGGCAAGTGCAAACCGGTGTGCTCGACCCACGTGCCGCGTGCGAACTTGCTGTACTCGCCGCGCGACAAGATCCTGGCGACGTCGTCGCTGATCGAAGCGTTCCTGTACGAAGAGCAAACCCGGCGCGGCATCTCGATCAAGCACTGGGAAGAGTTCGAAGACGTGGCCGACCATTGCACCGTCTGCCACAAGTGCGTGACGCCATGCCCGGTCAATATCGACTTCGGCGACGTGTCGATGAATATGCGCAACCTGCTGCGCAAGATGGAGAAGAAGAGCTTCAAGCCGGCCCTGGCCGCGACGATGTTCTTCCTTAACGCCAGCGATCCGACCACCATCAACGCCACGCGCCAGGTGATGTCGAACTGGGGCTTCAAGGCCCAGCGCCTCGGTCACGATGTGTTGAAGAAATTTGCCAAAAAGCAGACCAAGGCGCCGCCACCGACCGTGGGCAAGCCGAAAGTGCGCGAGCAGGTGATCCACTTCATCAATAAAAAGATGCCGGGCAACCTGCCGAAGAAATCGGCGCGGGCGCTGCTCGATATCGAAGATGACAAGGTCATCCCGATCATCCGCAACCCCAAGACCACCAATGCCGATACGGAAGCGGTGTTCTACTTCCCTGGCTGCGGTTCGGAGCGCCTGTTCTCGCAAGTGGGCCTGGCCACGCAGGCGATGTTGTGGGAAGTGGGCGTGCAGACGGTGTTGCCGCCGGGCTACCTGTGCTGCGGCTATCCGCAACGCGGCAACGGCGAGTTCGACAAGGCCGAGAAGATGATGACGGACAACCGCGTGCTGTTCCACCGCATGGCCAACACGCTCAATTACCTCGACATTAAGACCGTGTTGGTCTCGTGCGGTACCTGCTACGACCAGCTGGCCACCTACGAGTTCGACAAGATCTTCCCTGGCTGCCGCATCATGGACATCCACGAGTACCTGCTGGAAAAGAAGGTGAAACTCGAAGGCGTCAACGGCACCCGTTATATGTACCACGAGCCGTGCCACAACCCGATGAAGCTGCAAGAGTCGGGCAAAACCATCAACGCGCTGATCACCACGGTCGATAACGTCAAGATCGAGAAGAACGACCGCTGCTGCGGCGACTCGGGCACCTTGCAGGTGTCGCGTCCCGACATTTCCACGCAAGTACGTTTCCGCAAGGAAGAGGAAATGATCAAGGGCGCCGAGAAGCTGCGCGCCGACGGTTTCGATGGCGAAGTCAAGATTCTGACCTCCTGCCCGTCGTGCCTGGGCGGCGTGTCGCGCTACAGCGACGACGCCGGCACCACGGCCGACTACATCGTGGTCGAGATCGCCAAGCACCTGCTGGGCGAGAACTGGATGCCCGACTACGTCAAGCGCGCCAATGACGGCGGCATCGAACGGGTGCTGGTGTAATGGCCTGCGACCTGTGCAAGTTGCTTGAAACGCCAGGCGCGGCCCTGGTCTGGGCCGATCACCAGCTGTCGGTGGTGGCCGTCGACGAAGCCGAATACCCGGGCTTTACGCGCGTGGTGTGGAACGCCCACGTCAAGGAAATGACCGACCTGGCGCCGCTGGAGCGCACCCGCGTGATGGACGTGGTGTGGGCGGTGGAAGCGGCCCAGCGCGCCGTCATGGCGCCGGAAAAGATCAACCTGGCCAGCTTTGGTAATATGACGCCGCACGTGCATTGGCACGTGATCCCGCGCTACCGCGACGACGCGCATTTCCCGAACCCCACCTGGGCGCCGGCAGTACGCGCGTCCACGCCCGAGGCATTGGCGGCGCGGCGCGCCCTGTTGCCAGCCCTGCACGCGGCGATTATTGAAAATCTGAAAGCATCATCATGACCAGGAACCCCACCGAACTGACCGTTCACAACCTGTCGAAGGTACTCGACATCGCGTTTGACGACGGCGCCAAATTCTCGATCCCATTCGAACTGCTGCGCGTGTACTCGCCGTCGGCCGAAGTGATGGGCCACGGCCCCGGCCAGGAAGTGCTGCAAACCGGCAAGCGCGAAGTGGGCATCGCTGGCGTGGAACCGGTGGGCAACTACGCGGTACAGCCGACCTTTTCGGACGGCCACAACACCGGCATCTTCACCTGGGATTACCTGTACAAGCTCGGCAACGAGAAAGAGGCGTTGTGGGCCACCTACATGGATCGCCTGCACGCGTCCGGCTTCGACGGCGACAGTGGACGCGACAGCGGTATCTCGCTGACCGGGCCGTCGGCTGCCAAGCAGGGTGGTGGCTGCGGGAGCGGTAGCTGCGGTTGCAAAAGTTAATAGGTAATATCGTGCCGGTATAGATAGGCGAAGATCGCTTGCATGCGTGGAGGTAATTCGCGCAGCGCGGCGACATTGAGGGCCGGCGGGCGCAGCGGCCGGTTATCGCAGCGCATGCGGGCTATGGTTTCCTCGTGGGTGGGGATGACATAGCCTTCGGCGCGGCGCCGCTCGACCAACGCGTCGGCCTCCGCCTTGTCGCGCAGCATGGCGGCGTGCAAGGCATCGATTGCTGCCCTGGTGTCGCTGTCGAGGTCGGGAAAATTAAAGTCGGGCGGCATCTCAATATTGTAGATCTTCATAACTGTTCTCCATCAGCGCGAACGGTGTGACCAGCTCCGGCAGTTCGAGGTCTTTCAACATCATCAGCTTGCGCAGCACCGCACAGTTGCGTGCATTGATGATGTCGACACAGTTCCACGACAACAGGACATCCATGTCGTGGAACGCCGCGCTGGCAATATGTTGCGCCGGGATTCTGGCCGTGGCGTTTAGACCGCCGCCCAATATCAAAAGTTCAGCGAAGATCGGCACCTCCGGATCGGGGCGAAAATAGATGAGCTTTTCCGCGATGGCCATCCGCGCGGCGATCCGCTTGGGATCGCCGGCCTTGATCTCATCGAGCACGGCGTCGGAGATGTACGTCATCAAGGGGTCGCGGCGGGCCCACCATTGCCGCGTGAGTTTCTGGCATCCGCGCACGAACGGATCACGGCTTAACGGAGCGGTCAGGAAGCGGATCACTGACGTGTCGATGTAGACCTTTTGGAGCATGGAGTCGCCCTCGCTCTGGCATGCCGCGCAACCGGCGGCATTGACCAGCGTAGCATCGAACTCATCAGCTAGTTTCGGCTACATCAATCGGGCCGCACGGCCGGTCTCGGTTGCCAGACCCAGGCGCGGCTGGCGATGTTGACTTGCTTGGGTATCAGTTTCTGCTCATAAAACAGGTCGGCCACGCGCTGCTGGTTGGCAACAATCTCGGGCGTGACGGGCGTGGCGCCAAAGCGCGAGCGCGCCAGCCACGTGGCCACGATATCGGCCGGCAGCCCGGTCAGCTGCGCCAGGCTGGCGCCGGTTTCCTTCGGATGCGCATTGGCCCACTGGCCCGACGCCGACACCTGTTCCAGCAAGGTTGCCACCAGTTGCGGCGATTGCTGCGTGAAGCGGCGCGACGCCAGGTAAAAGCCGTTGGCCAGCGGCAGGCCCGTGTAGTCGGCCAGCACCCGCACCTGGTAGGCTTTTTGCGCGGACGCGAAATACGGATCCCACACCACCCACGCATCGATGCTGCCCGAAACGAAGGCCGCGCGCGCATCGGACGGCGACAGGTACACGGGCACGATGTCGGCCATCTTCAAGCCGGCCTTGTTCAAGGCCGAGGCCAGCAGGAAGTGCGAGCCGGAACCCTTTTGAAATGCCACCCGCTTGCCTTTGAGCGCAGCCACGCTGCGCAGCGGCGAATCCTTGGGCACGAAAATCGCCTCGCTGTTGACGGGCGCCGGCTCGGCGCCCACGTACAGCAGATCGACGCCGCCGGCCTGCGCAAACACGGGCGGCGGTGCGCCGGTGCTGCCGAAATCGATGCTGCCGGCGTTGAGCGCTTCGAGCATCTGCGGCCCGGCCGGGAACTCGATCCACTTGATCTGTTGGCCCACCAGGGCCTTCTCCATCGAGCCTTGCGCCTTGATCATGCTGAGCAGGCCGCTGCCCTTTTGAAAGCCGATTTTTATTTCGGCACCCTGGGCAGCCAGGGGCAGGGCTGTTGCCGCGACTATCGTCACGATCCATTTCTTCATGTTGTTCCTCATGCGCTTTCGCGCTCTATCAATTCACAGGCCAGCAGATTCAAGCGCGAATCGGCATGGGACGCGGGCAGCACGCCCAGTTGTTCGAGGATGCGCAGTGCGGCGATCTCGCCGATCTCGCGCGCCGGCGGCCGTATCGTGGTCAGGCTCGGCAGCAGCAGCGACGAAAACGCATAGTCGCCGAAGCCGACGATCGCGCACTTGCCGGGGATGGCAAGGCCGGCGCGCTGGCCGGCCAGCAGCGCGCCGGCAGCCAGGTTGTCGTTGGCGAAGATGATCGCTTCCACCGCCTTGCTCTTTTTAGCCGGCGCCAGCGCAAGCGCTTCGATGGCCTGTTTGCCGGCGTCGAACGGCGCTTCCATGGTGGGCACGTAGATCACCGGTTCCAGGCCATGCTCGCGCATCACGGCCGCGTAGCCGTCGCTGCGATCGACCGCGCTCAAGTCGCCGGCCACGCTGTTTTGCACGAAGGCGATGCGGCGATAACCCTTGGCGTACAGGTAGCGCGCGGCCTGCTCGCCCACTGCATGGTTCGAATAGCCCACCTGGATATGCCGGCGGCGTGGCTGGTAGTCCCAGGTTTCCACCACCGGCACGCCGGCGGTGGCCAGCAGCTTGTCGGTGGCGCGGTTGTGGAAGCGCCCCGTCACCACCAGCGCTGCCGGCTTCCAGCCGAGGAAGGTGCGCACAGCGCTCTCCTCCTGCTTGGCCGAAAAATAGCTTGACGCCAGCAGCAGCTGGTAGCCGTGGCGGGTGAGGGTGTCGCTGAAACTCTGGATGGTGTTGGCAAAGATCGGCCCCGAGATATTCGGGATCACCATGCCCACCATGCGCCCGTGCGACGAGGCCAGGCCGCCGGCCACCAGGTTCGGTACATAGCCGAGCTGCTTGACGGCGGCGGCGATGCGCGCACTGAGCTTGGCGCCCACGCGGGTCGGTTCGCTGAAGTAGCGCGAGGCCGTGATCGAGCCTACTTCGGCCAGCCGCGCCACGTCGTGAATGGTGGCGCGGCCGGAGCCGCGGCGCTTTCTTGGTGCTGCAGATTCAGTCATGGATGGCGCTCATAAAGGCATATTCCAAAAAGACATATCGATGATTTTTTTAATTCTTTGACTTCAAAACTGCATGCCACGACACTAAAAAAAGGGTATCGGTACCATCGAAGTGTAGCCAAAGTGTAGCAAACAGCAGCTGCCCAGCTAAGTTGGTTCTTCACCGATCAAAAGTCAATTTATGCATATGGCGCAAGGCGCGCTTCTCAATCAAGGACTCTGCAATGAAAAACAAGACTAAAAAAATCGGCGTGTTGGCGACGGGCGCTTTGCTGGTCAGCAGCGCATGGGCAACCCCTGCGGAGGATGCCGCGCCGATAGCCGACCGCAGCGAAGTTGCATCGATTCCCACCGTGACGGTGAGCGCCACGCGCCGCAGCGCGTCGCTGCAATCGGTGCCGGTGGCCGTGTCGGTGATCGACGGCGAGCAGCTGGCCCAATCCAACCGTAACAGCATTGACACCATCATCCAGGAAGTGCCGAGCGCCACCTTCCGCCAGCAGGGCGGCAACAAGGATTCCACCATTTTCGTGCGCGGTATCGGTACCATCTCGACGTCGCCCGGCGTGGAACCCACTGTGTCCACCGTGGTCGATGGCGTGGTGTTCGCGCGGCCGGGCCAGGCCACGCTCGACCTGCTCGATATCGACCGCATCGAAATCCTGCGCGGCCCGCAAGGCACGCTGTTCGGCAAGAATGCGTCGTCGGGCGTGTTGAACGTCGTCGGCCGCAAGCCGGGCGAGCAGGCCAGCGGGTATGTCGATGCGTCCTGGTACGAAGGTAACGAGAAGCGCGTGCGCGCCGGCGTCTCGGGCGCGATCCAGCCGGGCGTGGTGCGCGGTTCGTTCACCGCGCTGTATGCCGACTACGACGGCAATGTCGATAACCTCCACGCCGGCGGTGGCAAGGTCAACGGGTACGACCGCAAGGGCGCCCGCGCCCGCATCGATATCACGCCCAATAAAGATGTCGATATCGTGCTGATCGCCGACTACCTGCGTTCCAACGCATCGCCCACCTTCACGCCGTACAAGCTCACCGGAACCGCTGCCACCAGCGCCCCGTTTGTGGCGGGCATCGCGCCGGTGGTGGCCAGCGCGGAAAATCGCCAGGTCATTACCGACATCCCGAGCGACATCCGCGACACCAACCGTGGCCTGTCCGCGCAAGTGGACTGGCGCCTGGGCGGCCACACGCTGACCTCGATCACGGCGGTGCGCGACTGGGACAACGCCCAGTACACCAGCACCTCGGCCATCGGCAATGCCGCCGAACCGTCGCGCGTCACGGCCGCGTATCCGGCTACGCGCGATATCGGCACGGTGGACTTCCGCCAGGTGTCGCAGGAACTGCGCCTGGCATCGCCCAAAGACCAGTTTGTCGACTACGTGGTGGGCGCCTACTACCTGCACGGCAAGGACCGCGAAACCTACCAGCGCCTGGTTACCACCAATGTGTTCAATGCCGGCCGCGCCGACTATGGCGTCAAGAACGACAGCTACTCGCTGTTCGGCGAAAGCACGATCAACTTTGCCGCCGACTGGCGCGCCATCGTCGGCGCGCGCGCCACCCGCGATGAACTGTCGTACGACCATGTGCGCACCTCGACGTCCACGGCCGCCTTCCCCGGCGTGCAGCCCGGCGTGCAAAATAGCGGCTCCACCAGCGAGGACGGCTACTCGGGCCGCCTGGGCCTGCAACACGATGTCTCGAACAACGTCAACACCTACGCCACCTACTCGCGCGGCTACAAGGGCCCGGCCTACAACGTGTTCTTCAACATGCTGGCGCGCGACACGCTGGCGCTGAAGCCCGAGACGTCCGACTCGTTCGAGCTGGGTCTGAAAACCAGCGCCTTCGACCGTCGCCTGACCGCCAACCTGGCCGTGTTCCACACCAGGTACGACAACTACCAGGCCAATTTCTTCGACACCGTGGGCGGCACCGTGATCACGCGCCTGATCAACGCCGGCAAGGTCTCCACCCGTGGCGTGGAACTCGATGTCACCGCCCGCCCCACGCGCGAATTCACGCTGTCCGGTGCGCTGGCCTACACCGACGCCAGGATCGACAGTTTCAACTGCCCGCCGGCGGCCACCGCGTCGTGCAACCTCAATGGCCAGCCGCTGCCGTTCTCGCCGAAGTGGAAGGCCTTCACCCGCGCCAATTACGCGCTGGCGCTGCAAAACGGCCTGTTCGCCGACTTCTCGGCCGATTACGCCTACCAGTCCAAGACCCAGTTCGACCTGTTCCAGTCGCCGGATGCAATCCAGGGCGCCTATGGCATTGTCAACGCCAGCATTGCGCTGTCGTCGCCGGTGGCGGGTTGGCGCATCGCGCTGGTGGGCAAAAACCTGGCCAACAAGTCGTACGCCACCAACCTGGTCACGGCCACCGGCTACGTCACCCGCGCCGTGCCGCGCGACGACGAGCGCTACTTCGGCCTGACCGCGCGCAAGGAGTTCTGATGACTGCACCAGCCGCCCGCCGACAACTGAGCATCGCCGCCTTCATGATGCGCCACGGCCACCACGTGGCTGCGTGGCGCCACCCGCAAACGGACCTGGACAGCAATCCGTTCAAGGTGTTCCGCCAGCAGGTGCGTAACGCCGAAGCGGCGTGTCTCGACGCGGTGTTCTTTGCCGACAGCCTGGCGCTGACCGGCAATATCCCGTCGCTCGAACCACTGACCTTGCTGTCGGCGCTGGCCGCATCGACCGAGAAGATAGGCCTGATCGGCACCGCCACCACCACGTACAACGAGCCGTACACGGTGGCGCGCCAGTTCGCCTCGCTCGACCAGTTGTCGGACGGCCGGGCAGGGTGGAACCTGGTCACGTCCGACAACGCGGCGGAGGCGGCCAACTTTGGCCGCGACCAGCACGTGGCCCACGCCGAGCGCTATGCGCGCGCCCGCGAATTTCATCAGGTTGTCACAGGACTGTGGGATAGTTGGCAAGATGGCGCGCTGGTCAACGACAAGGCGGGCGGCGTGCTGGCCGATCCATCGCGCATCCGCAAGCTCGATCATCGCGGCGAGCACTTCGCGGTGGCCGGCCCGCTGAACGTCACGCGCAGCCCGCAAGGCCGGCCCGTGGTGGTGCAGGCGGGCGGATCGGAAGCGGGCCGGGACCTGGCGGCGGCCACCGCCGAAGTGGTGTTTACCGCCCAGCCTACGCTGGCAGGCGCACAGGATTTTTACCGCGACATCAAGCGCCGCGTGGCGGACAAGGGCCGCCATCCCGATGCGCTCAAGATCATGCCCGGCCTGTTCGCGGTAGTGGGCGCGTCGCAAGCGGAGGCGGACGACAAGTTCGGCGAACTGCAAAGCCTGATCGAACCGAAGGCGGGACTGGCGCTGCTGGGCCGCATGATCGGCAATTTCGACCTGTCCGGCTATCCGCTCGACGGCCCGCTGCCCGAGTTGCCGGAAACCCAGGACGGCCAGCGCAGCCGCCAGCAGTTGCTGACCAACCTGGCGCAGGGCGAGAACCTGTCGATCCGCCAGCTGTACGAACGCATCGCCGGTGGACGCGGTCACTTCACCGTGATCGGCACGGCGCAGACGGTGGCCGACCAGATCGAAGCCTGGTTCGAGGGCGGGGCGGCCGACGGATTCAACTTCATGGCGCCGGCTTTGCCGGGCGGCCTCGATGATTTTCTGGCGCTGGTGGTGCCGGAGTTGCAGCGGCGCGGCTTGTTCCGCACCGCGTACACGGGCACCACCTTGCGCGACCACTTGGGATTACAGGAGTATTGATGAAGGCAGTGAGCAGGGTAGTGGCGGTAGCGTTGTTGATGATGATGGGCGCTCCGCACGCCCAGGAGTACTTCGGCGATGCCCGGCCCGACGCGCCGGAACTGGCCGCGCGCGGCCCGGCCAAGGTAGGCGTACGCACGCTGGCGATCGAACACCGCGACCAGCTCGACGTGCTGCGCGTGACCGAACAGGTGCCCAACCCGCGCACCACGCGCAAGCTCACGCTCGAAGTATGGTACCCGGCCGCCCTGGCCAACGGTCAGGTCGAGCATACCGTTTATACCGATGTCCTGGGCTCCGGCCCCAACGACCCCAAGCGGCCCAACACGCCGTTCCAGTTCAACGGCCGCGCGGCACGCGATGCCGCGCCCGTCCAGGGTACAAGCTATCCACTGGTGATCGTCTCCCACGGCTACCCCGGTTCGCGCCTGCAAATGAGCTACCTGACCGAGAACCTGGCCTCGAAAGGCTACGTGGTGGTCGCCATCGACCATCCCGAATCGACCCGCGCCGACAAGGCCGGCTTTGCCAGTACCCTGCTCAACCGCCGGTTTGATGACCTGTTCGTGCTCGACACCGTCGCCGCGTGGGCCAAGCCGGGCAGCGGCAACTTCCTGGCCGGCCTGGTGGACGTGGACCGCACCGCGCTGGTCGGCTACTCGATGGGCGGTTACGGCGCCCTGAACACGGTGGGGGCGGGCGTGAGTGCAGCGGCGGTGGCGTTCGTCCCCGGCGGCAAGCTGGCCGTCAATCAGCAGGGCAATACCCAATATGCGCAGCAGCGCGATGCCCGCATCAAGGCGGTGGTGGCATTCGCGCCATGGGGCGGCGCGCACAAGGTGTGGGATGCCGACGGCCTGGCCGGCGTGCGCACGCCGGTACTGTTCATCAGCGGCGACCAGGACGACGTGGCCGGCTACCAGGACGGCGTGAAGCGCCTGTTCGAAGGCACGGTCAACGCCGACCGCTACCTGCTGACCTACGTGGGCGGGCGCCACAACAGCGCGCCGAACCCGCCGTCACCGGCCATGTGGAGCAACCCCGACGACTTCCAGTCGTACGCCGAGCCGGTGTGGGACAGCCGCCGCATCAACAACATCAACCAGCATTTCGTCACCGCCTTCCTCGGCGTCCAGCTCAAGGGCCAGCCGCTGCAAGGCTACCTCGACCTGCCGCCCCTGACCGCCGACGGCACCATCAAACCCGACCCCGGCCTGTGGCAAGGCTTCCCCAAACGCGCTGCGCTGGGGCTGGAGTGGCGGCATCTGCCGGCGCGATGATCAGAAGAACGTGACTACTCTTTCAGCTTGCTGTTCTGGCACCCCGAGCTGTTGCACTCGCGCACCCGGTCCTGCAGAAACTGCGAGCGCTTGATGGTGGTGTCGGTCGCGCACTGGAGGTTGACGAAGAACCCCCGGGCCTCGCGGCGCGAGCAGTTGTCGTTGCGTTCCTGGATCCAGGCCAGTTGTCCGCTTTTCAGTGCTTTCTTGCCATCGGCATCGAGCTTGGGGCTCAACGCCTGGTAATTGGTGTTGAGTTCCTTGTCCGCTTCCTGGTAGACCTTGTTCAAGCAGTAGAGGCCATCGAAATCACTTTTTGGCTTGTCGCAGGCGGAATTGGCAAAGGCGGCGCCCGATGCGCACAGCAGCAGGGCGGCAATGACTGTTTTCATTTTTGATTATCCGGGAGCATCCGGTCAGGTGGTGGTTGCCAAGTTTGCCACGTTTCCCCGGCGCTCACAAGTTTCCCTACCTTGTATAATGCAGGCAAACTAACAGGCCTGCCACCATGACCAATACCACTCACTTCGGTTACAAAACCGTCGCGGAAGACGACAAAGTCCGCGAAGTCGCCAAGGTTTTCCATTCTGTCGCCGCCAAGTACGACATCATGAACGACGTCATGTCCGGTGGCCTGCACCGCATCTGGAAGATCTTCACGATCGCCAATGCCGGCGTGCGTCCGGGCTTCAAATGCCTCGATATCGCCGGCGGCACGGGCGACCTGGCCAAGGCGTTTGCCAAGCAGGCCGGCCCTACCGGCGAAGTCTGGCTCACCGACATCAACGAATCGATGCTCCGCGTGGGGCGCGATCGCCTCTTGAACCGCGGCCTGTTGACCCCCACCTTGCTGTGCGATGCCGAGAAGCTGCCGTTCCCCGATAACTATTTCGACCGCGTCAGCGTGGCCTTCGGCCTGCGCAACATGACGCACAAGGACCAGGCGCTGGCGGAAATGCGCCGCGTACTGAAACCGGGCGGCAAGTTGCTGGTGCTGGAATTCTCGAAAGTGATCGAGCCGCTGCAAAAGCCGTACGACCTGTATTCGTTCAAGGTGCTGCCGTGGATGGGCCAGAAGATCGCCGGCGATGCCGAAAGCTATCGCTACCTGGCCGAATCGATCCGCATGCATCCCGACCAGGAAACCCTGAAGACCATGATGGAAACGGCGGGCCTGGAAAGCGTCAAGTATTACAACCTGACGGCCGGCGTGGCCGCGTTGCACACCGGCATTAAGCTGTAACTAAGCCTGTCCAGCCCCTTTGCAGGTAAGCTGGCGGCTCGAAGGACACCGGGCCGCCCGCGCGTCGCGTACAAAACGACGCGCACCACAACAGGCTCCGGGTCCCCGCAACGAGCAATTACTTTGTAGGGTAGAGACCATGACTGTTAAAAAATTCCTGATGACCGCCGTGCTGGCCGTCTCCGTCTTCTCGATGGTGTCCGAAGCCATCGCTCGCCCTGCCGGGGGTGGCCGTTCGATCGGTCGCCAGTCGCAAAACGTCCAGCGCATGCCGCCGGCCGCAGCTCCTCAGCAGGCTCCGCAAGGCGCGCAGCGCCAGGCGCCAGCCGCCACGCCCAACGCCGCCACGCCGCCAAAACCGGCCAGCCCATGGAAAGGTATCCTGGGCGGCGCGCTGCTGGGCCTGGGCCTGGGCGCACTGTTCTCGCACCTGGGCTTGAGTGGCGCGCTGGGCAGCGCCATCGGCACCATCCTGATGCTGGCGTTGTTGGCCGGCGCGGTATTCTTCATCGTGCGCATGATCCGCCGTAAATCGCAGCCGCAACCGGCGCCTTCGGCGTTCGGCGGTAACGGCGGCGGCTTCGGCGGCAATGGTGGTAACAGTGGCTATAACGACAACGTCAAGCCGTTCACGCCAGCCCAGCAGCCTGCGCAATTCAATAGCGGCAACACCACGCCGGAAATCGGTTCGGGCCTGGCATCGGGCCAGAACTACCAGTACCAGCCTGCTGCCGTGCCCGCGCATCAGAAATGGGGCGTGCCGGCGGACTTCGACGAAGCGTCGTTCCTGCGTGTCGCAAAAGGCAATTTCATCCGCCTGCAAGCAGCCTGGGACAAGGGCGATACCAACGATATCCGCGAATTCACCACGCCGGAAGTGTTTGCCGAAATGCGTTTGCAACTGTCCGAGCGCACCCAGGCCGATTACACCGACGTGGTCAGCCTCGAAGCCGAACTGCTGGGCATTGAGACCACCGCGACCGACTACCTGGCCAGCGTACGCTTTACGGGCATGGTCAAGCCGGCCCGCGATGCACTGGCCGAGCCGCTCAACGAAGTGTGGAACCTGAGCAAGCCCGTGTCGGGTTCGGCCGGCTGGCTGCTGGCAGGTATTCAACAGGTGGCCTGAACCGTGGGTTTCCCCGCAAAATGGTAAGATCAAAACCGCCCGCAGATGGGCGGTTTTGTTTTGTGGCCCTGTTTTGATAGCGTACCGAATGACGATCCCCAATCCCAGTGTTCTTTCTGCCGCCGTGCCCGCCAGCGCCGTGATCAACCACCTGCTGGCCCAGGAGCCGTGGGCGCGCCGCGAGTTGCAGCGCCATGCCGGCAAGGTGGCCGCCATCGACGCCGGCGTGGCAAGCCTGCGCCTGCGCGTGACCGCCGACGGCCTGCTCGAAGCGGCCCCGGTCGAAGAGGTGGCCAGCGTGACCATCCGCGTGAAACCCACCGACCTGCCGCTGATCGTGCAGGACCGCGCACGGGCGTTTTCCTATGTGCGCATCGAGGGCGATGCCGAGTTCGCCAACGCGCTGTCGAGCCTGAGCCAGTCGCTGCGCTGGGAGGCCGAGGTGGACCTGGAAAAGCTGGTGGGGCCGCTGGCGGCCAACCGCCTGGCGGCAGGTGCGCGCGATGTGCTCAAGGCGGTGAAAAACGGTCACCAGAAACTGGCTGAAAACGTCGCCGAATACCTGCTCGACGAAAAACAATTGCTGGTGCGCCCGCACGCGGTGGAAGAATTATCGGCCGACGTCACGCGCCTGCGCGACGACGTCGAGCGCGCTGCCAAGCGCCTGGCCAAACTGGAACAGAAACTGGGAACCCAATGATTTTGAAATTACTCCGCTTCCTGAAGATCATGCGGGTGGCGATCAAGTACGGCCTCGACGAAATAGCGATTTCCGGCTTCAAGGTGCCGCGCACGGCGCGGTTCATCGACACCGTGATTTTCTGGCGCGACCTGTCTTCCCCGCGCGGCGTGCGCCTGCGCCTGGCGCTGGAAGACCTGGGCCCGATCTTCATCAAGTTCGGCCAGGTGCTCTCCACCCGCAGCGACCTGATTCCCCCCGATATCGCCGTCGAACTGGCGCGCCTGCAAGACCGGGTGCCGCCGTTCGATTCCGATATCGCCATTGCGCAAATCCACAAGTCGCTCGGCGCCCACCCGGACCAGCTGTTCGCCTCGTTCGAGCGCACGCCGGTGGCCTCGGCCTCAATTGCCCAGGTACACTTTGCGACGCTCAAGGATGGCAAGCAGGTGGCAGTCAAGGTGCTGCGCCCGGGCATGAAAAAGACCATCGACGAGGATGTGGCGCTGATGCAGATCGCCGCCGACCTGGCCAGCCGCCTGTGGGCCGACAGCAAGCGCCTGAAACCGAAAGAGGTGGTGGCCGAGTTCGACAAATACCTGCACGATGAGCTGGACCTGATGCGCGAGGCCGCCAACGCCAGCCAGCTGCGCCGCAACTTTGCCGATTCCAATCTGCTGCTGGTGCCGGAAATGCACTGGGACTACTGCTCGAGCAATGTGATCGTGATGGAGCGCATGCACGGCATCCCGGTCTCGCAGATCGACCGCCTGGCTGCGGCCGGCGTGGACCTGAAAAAGCTGTCGAGCGACGGCGTGGAGATTTTCTTCACCCAGGTGTTCCGCGACGGTTTCTTCCATGCGGATATGCACCCCGGTAACATCCTGGTCTCGATCGAACCGGAAACGTTCGGCCGCTACATCGCGCTCGACTTCGGCATCGTCGGCACGCTGACCGATTACGACAAGGATTATTTGTCGCAAAACTTCCTGGCCTTCTTCCGCCGCGACTACAAGCGCGTGGCCGAGGCCCACATCGAATCGGGCTGGGCGCCCAAGGAAACCCGCGTCGATGAGCTCGAAGCTGCCGTGCGCGCCTGCTGCGAGCCGATTTTTGATCGCCCGCTGAAAGATATCTCGTTCGGCCAGATCCTGCTGCGCCTGTTCCAGACGTCGCGCCGCTTCAACGTGGAAGTGCAGCCGCAACTGGTGCTGCTGCAAAAGACGCTGCTCAATATCGAGGGTCTCGGCCGCCAGCTCGACCCCGACCTCGACCTGTGGAAAACCGCCAAGCCGTACCTGGAAAACTGGATGGCCGAGCAAGTCGGCTGGCAGGGCCTGTACCAGAAGCTCAAGGCCGAGGCGCCGCGCTATGCCCAGATCTTCCCGCAACTGCCGCGCCTGCTGCACCGGGCGCTGGAACAGCAGGGCGAGCGTCCCAGCGACAATACCGAGCTGCTCAAGGTGCTGATCCACGAACAGCAGCGCACCAACCGCCTGCTCAGTGGCGCGGCCTGGACCGTTACCCTGGTGGTGCTGGCGCTGGTATCCTACGAGTTCTGGCCCCATTTCATGCCGCAATAAGGTGATGCAACCAGCATGACGGACTTTGCCCAGCGCGATCCCCTGTCGCCAGCGTTCTGGGATGAACGCTTCGAGCGCCGTTTCACGCCCTGGGACCGGGGCGCCGCACCGCAAGCCCTGCACGATTTCGTCGCTGCCAACGCGCCGATGGCCGCGCTGATTCCCGGCTGCGGCGCCGGCCACGAGCTGGTACTGCTGCGCAACGCCGGCTGGAACGCCACCGCCATCGATTTTTCGCCGGCCGCCGTCGCTGCCGCCAAGGTGGTGACAGGCAGCCATGGTCAGCACGTGGTGCAGGCGGATTTTTTCACGTGGGAGCCACCACAGACACTGCAACTGATTTACGAGCAGGCTTTTTTATGCGCGATGCCGCCGGCCATGTGGCCGCAAGTGGCCGCGCGCTGGGCGCAGTTGTTACCGGCGGGCGCGCTGCTGGCTGGTTATTTCTTTTTTGACGGCAGGCCGAAAGGTCCGCCATTCGGCATCGGCCGCACCGCGCTGGACGCGCTGTTGCAGGCCGATTTCGCCTGCGAAGCGGACGAGGCCGTCAGTGATTCTATTGCTGTGTTTGCAGGCAGGGAGCGCTGGATGGTGTGGCGCCGGCGTTGAGCAACGGACGCTTGCCGGGTAGTTTACGGCGGCTGGCGCAGGCATGTCCCGCGACCAGCGCCAGTGCGCACAAGACGATCGAACGGCGGTGCAACGGTTCGCTGGGGGACTCGGCAACGAACTTGCTCTGTGCAAAGGCAGGAGAGAACAGGGTAGTGGCCAACAGGCCGGCAAAGACGTACTTTTTCATGTGTTTCCCAATCAAGAGATGTAAGCGTCGACGGCTGGACGGCAAGGCGCGCAACGATTCAGGGATTGGGAAATCAGCGCATGAGGGTGGATTAGACCATGAATTTAAACCGCTGGCGAATAGCTTTTTTCAATGAAAGCGATTAACTATTCGCCACCGGCTGACCTTGGCCGCAGGAAACAGGAGTAGGGCGCCCAAAAGGCTTTATAATTCAGGGTTTTGATGATTTTTGCGGAGTAATAGATGCCGATCTACGCTTACCGCTGCGAGGCATGTGGTTTTGCCAAGGATGTCTTGCAGAAGATTTCCGACCCGCAGCTGACTGTTTGCCCAGAATGTGGCAAGGACTCGTTCAAGAAACAACTGACCGCCGCCGGCTTCCAGCTCAAGGGCTCGGGTTGGTATGTGACCGATTTCCGTGGGGGCACGCCGCCAGCCACCGGCGTGTCCAGCCCGTCGGGCGCGATCGCCTCGTCGGCGCCGGCCAAGTCGGAGGCGCCCGCTGCGGCACCGGCGGCGGCTGCGGCGCCTTCCAGCACCACCAAGGGGGATTGATCCCGTGAGCAGAGCAACCGATGCGTAAATATTTCATTACCGGGCTGCTGATCCTGGTGCCGCTGGCGATTACCGCCTGGGTGCTGAACCTGGTGATCAGCACCATGGACCAGTCGCTGCTGTTCGTGCCGCACCGCTGGCAGCCGCGTACCTTGTTCGGTTTCGACATCCCGGGCCTGGGCACCTTGCTGACCGTGGTGATCGTGTTCCTGACCGGCCTGCTGACCAACAACCTGGTCGGTAACTACGTGTTGCGCGTGTGGGAAAAGCTGCTCAAGCGCATCCCGCTGGTGAACTCGCTGTATTCGAGCGTCAAGCAGGTGTCCGACACCTTGCTGTCGTCGTCCGGCAACGCGTTCCGCAAGGCGGTGATGATTCCGTACCCGCACCAGAATTCGTACACCATCGCTTTCCTCACGGGCACGCCTGGCGGCGACGTGAAAAATCACCTGGTGGGCGACTACGTGAGTGTGTACGTGCCCACCACGCCCAACCCGACGTCGGGATTTTTCCTGATGATGGCGCGCAAGGATGTGGTCGAGCTCGACATGACCGTCGATGCCGCCCTGAAATACATCGTCTCGATGGGCGTGGTGGCGCCGGAAGATGTTCCGCAAGCCATCGCCCTGCCGGACCGCATCACCAAGTAAAAGATACAGCCGAACTCTCTGAGTAATTTAACCTGAACCGAGAAATAATCATGTCCTCAATGCGTACTCACTACTGCGGCCTCACCACTGAAGCGCTGCTTGGCCAAACCGTCAGCCTGTGCGGCTGGGTACACCGTCGCCGCGACCACGGCGGCGTGATCTTCATCGACCTGCGCGACCGCGAAGGCCTGGTGCAGATCGTCTGCAATCCGGAACAAGCCGAAGTGTTCAAGGCCGCCGAAGCCGTACGTAACGAGTTCTGCCTGCGCGTGACCGGCGTGGTCAAGGACCGCCTGGCTGGCACCGTCAACAACAACCTCAAGTCCGGCAAGATCGAAGTCGTTTGCGCCGAACTGGAAGTGCTGAACCCTTCCGTGGCCGTGCCGTTCCAGCTCGACGACGACAACCTGTCCGAAACCACCCGCCTGACCCACCGCGTGCTGGACCTGCGTCGCCCGCAGATGCAAAACAACCTGCGCCTGCGTTACAAGGTAACGATGGAAGTGCGCAAGTATTTGGACGACCTGGGCTTCATCGACATCGAAACCCCGATGCTGACCAAGTCCACGCCTGAAGGCGCACGCGACTACCTGGTGCCATCGCGCGTGAACGCCGGCAGCTTCTTCGCGCTGCCGCAGTCGCCGCAGCTGTTCAAACAGCTGCTGATGGTCGCCAACTTCGACCGTTACTACCAGATCACCAAGTGCTTCCGCGACGAAGACCTGCGCGCCGACCGCCAGCCTGAATTCACCCAGATCGACTGCGAAACCTCGTTCCTGACCGAACAGGAGATCCGCGACCTGTTCGAAGACATGATCCGCAAGGTGTTCACCAACACCATGGGCGTTGAACTGCCTAACCCGTTCCCGGTGATGAACTTCTCCGAAGCGATGGGCAAATACGGTTCGGACAAGCCGGACATGCGCGTCAAACTGGAATTCACCGAACTGACTGAAGTGGTCAAAAACGTCGAATTCAAGATCTTCAACAGCGCCGCCAACCTGCCTAACGGCCGCGTAGTGGGCATGCGCGTACCGCAAGGCGGTTCGATGCCGCGTTCGGAAATCGACGCGTACACCCAGTTCGTCGCCATCTACGGCGCGCGTGGCCTGGCGTACATCAAGGTCAACGAAAAAGCCAAGGGCCGCGACGGTCTGCAGTCGCCGATCGTCAAGAGCATCGACGACGAAACCCTGGCCAAGATCCTGGAACTGACGGGCGCGCAAGACGGCGACCTGATCTTCTTCGGTGCGGACAAGGCCAAGGTCGTCAACGACGCCATCGGCGCGCTGCGCGTGAAAATCGGCCACTCGGAATTCGGCAAGAACGCCGGCCTGTTCGACGACGTCTGGTCGCCGCTGTGGGTGATCGACTTCCCGATGTTCGAATACGACGAAGAATCGGACCGCTGGACCGCCACCCACCACCCGTTCACCGCGCCAAAAGACGGCCACGAAGACTGGCTCGAAACCAACCCGGGCGCCTGCATTGCCAAGGCCTACGACATGGTCCTGAACGGCTGGGAACTGGGCGGCGGTTCGATCCGTATCCACCGCGAAGAAGTGCAGTCGAAAGTCTTCCGCGCGCTGAAAATCGATGCCGACGAAGCGCGCCTGAAGTTCGGCTTCCTGCTCGACGCACTGCAATACGGCGCGCCACCGCACGGCGGCCTGGCCTTCGGCCTGGACCGTATCGTCACGCTGATGACCAAGTCCGATTCGATCCGCGACGTGATCGCCTTCCCGAAAACCCAGCGCGCCCAGGATCTGCTGACCCAGGCACCGTCGGAAGTCGACGAGAAGCAATTGAAAGAACTGCACATCCGTTTGCGTGCGGCGGAGCCGAAGGTCGCTAGCTGATTTTAGTTAGCCTTCTGGCATAATGAAAAGGCGCCCGGGATACCGAGGCGCCTTTTCTTTTGCCCTGAACATGAAGCCCTACAAGATCCCCGAATCCGTCCTGGTCGTAATCCACACCGCCGACCTGCAAGTGCTGCTCATCGAACGCGCCGACCGTCCCGGTTTCTGGCAATCTGTCACCGGCTCGATCGATGTGATTGGCGAGCCGTTCATCGAGGCCGCTGCGCGCGAACTGTTCGAGGAAACCGGCATCGTGGCCGACGGCAAACGCATCGTGCTGCGCGACTGGCAACTGTCGAATATCTACACCATCTACCCCGAATGGCGCCACCGCTACGCACCGGGAGTAGTCGAAAACACCGAGCACATCTTCAGCGTGGAAGTCCCGCGCGACACGCCGGTCACGCTGTCGCCACGCGAGCACAT
The DNA here is from genome assembly GCF_034479515.1 of Duganella zoogloeoides. NCBI lineage: Bacteria > Pseudomonadati > Pseudomonadota > Betaproteobacteria > Burkholderiales > Oxalobacteraceae > Duganella > Duganella zoogloeoides. The sequence continues at coordinate 5,405,932 of NZ_CP140152.1, read as the reverse complement.
CAACCACGCCTGGCTGCCCCACCTGGAGGCGGCCGACAAGTGTTTTTCGTCTTCGAATGCGGAGGCGATCCTGCTGCTGCCACGGCACTTGGGGTAGCTCTGCTCGATTGATCTACCGCAGTCCCCGGCTGTGCACCCAAGCTACTCTGCATTAACCTGGTTGCTTAAATTAACCAACTGGGTTAATCTTCGATCCAGCTTGGGACAATCGCCATGACCAGCTACAGTATTCCGACACACGACCTCTCGCGCATGATTGCGCTGATAAAACAGGGGCAGTTCCGCACGACTCACGTGGCGCGCGTTGGCGCCGTCGCTCTGGGACTCGACCTAGCCGGCCTGATTGACGTCGTGGTGGATCTGCCAGCCAGGGGCCGGTTTTACAAGACCATGGAGTCGCTCAAAAACCCGGGACACTGGATGGATGTCTACCACACCAGAACGTCGGCGGGAGATCCGGTCTATCTCAAGCTGATGATACAAAACGGCGTATTGATCGTCTCTTTCAAGGAGTTATAGCGATGAAATGCGAAAACTGCGGCGCGTCCGCACTGGTGCACGATGTGCGCGACGTGCCTTATACGTACAAGGGCGAAACCACGATCCTGCCGCAGGTAGAAGGGGATTTCTGCTCCGTCTGCGATGAATCCGTGCTCGGTCCGCAAGAGTCCCGGCGCACGATGGACCTGATGCTGGCCTTTAACAAGCAAGTCAATGCGGCGGCGGTCGATCCGCAATTCATCGTCAGCGTGCGCAAGAAACTCAATCTCGACCAGCGCCAGGCTGGCGAGATTTTCGGCGGTGGTGTCAATGCATTTTCGCGCTATGAGCTGGGCAAAACCAGGCCGCCACTGGCCACCGTCAAACTGCTGAAGCTCTTGAACAATCACCCGGAGTTGTTGCAGGAAGTGGCGGCAGCGTAACGAAGTTGTACCCTTGTTCGCCGGAAAATTGGTATGTGCGGCGGCGAACGTACAGCGTCGCGGACTCAGGGTTACAATGTTTCCATGAAAATCCGTGTTGCCACATATAACATCCATAAAGGGGTGTCCTCGATCCGGGCCGAGCCGCGTGTTCTGGCGCTCAAGCAGGCTATCGGCATGTTCGACGCCGACGTGGTGTTTCTGCAGGAGGTCCAGGGCAAGCATGACCTGAAGGCGGCCAAGTACGGCGCCGAGCACCTCGGCACCAAGCACTGGCCCGCCGCGTCGCAGCACGAATACTTTGCCGGCGAATCGCGCCACCTGCACGCGGCTTACGGCATGAACGCGGTGTACGATCACGGCCACCACGGCAATGCGCTGCTCAGTGCCTTCCCGATCGCCAATATGGCCAATCACGATGTGTCCGACCACGCGTATGAACAGCGCGGCATTCTGCACTGCGTACTCAATACCCCGCACGGCATCGTCCACTGCTACGTGGTGCACCTGGGCTTGTTCGAGGCCGGGCGCCGGCGCCAGACCCAGGCCCTGATTTCCGCCGTGCGCGCGTCGGCGCCCGATGGCGAACCGGTGATCATTGCCGGCGATTTCAACGACTGGCGCAACACCCTCAGCGCCGAACTGCGCAATGCGCTCGGCGTGGTGGAGGCGTTCGACCAGCTTGGCGGTCCGCCATCCGCGCTCAGCGACATCATGCGGACACTGCGCCGCAAATCGTCCGTCAATCCGGCCCGCACCTTCCCGTCGGCGCTGCCGTTTTTCCGCCTCGATCGGATTTACGTGCGCGGCTTCAAGGTCGATACGGCCGAGGTCTTGCACGGGTCGCTGTGGGCCAAGCTGTCGGATCACGCGCCGATTGTCGCGTCGCTATCACTTGGATAGCAGCCTGTCGGACCCGGGATCGTCAGCTGCAAAAATACCTGGATCGGTCCATATTTCGCCGCTTTCTCGGCCCATAGCCTGCTATGGGCACTGCGAAATCGACAAAAATCTGGCCTCGACCAGCTATTTTTTCGCTCTGACTCCCCAAGTCCGACAGGCTGCTAGAATGGAACCATGGGCACCTCTGTCAACTTCCTCGCCGATAACGAAGTCAAGCTCCTGCATACCGGCACGGATTATTTTCCCGCGCTCATTGCAGCGATCGACAACGCCCGTCACGAAATCTATTTCGAAACTTATATCTTCGCCCCTGACGACACCGGCCAGCGCGTGATGGCAGCCTTGATCGGCGCCGCCCAGCGCGGCATTCACGTGCGCATGATCACCGACTGGTGGGGCACGGGCCGGCGCCAGGTCAACAGCATGCACGAGAAGCTGGTGGCTGGCGGTGTCGAACACCGCGTGTTCAATCCGTGGTTCAAGCGCGGCGTCACGCGCACCCATCGCAAGATTTGCGTGGTCGATCGCGAGGTGGCGCTGGTCGGCGGCATCAACATCAACGACGACATGTTCTGCGACTACAACCACGCGATTCCACTCGATTTTCCGCGCTGGGATTTCGCGGTGCAAGTGTGCGGGCCGCTGGTGGCGTCGGTGCAAAAAGAGCAGGAAACCCAGTGGCGCCGGCTGGGCAAGATGAACCTCATCAAGCGCATCAGCCTGTATCGCGACATGCGCAAGGTGAATAAGGCTGCCGCCGAGAACATGGTGCAGGCCGGCTTCGTGGTGCGCGACAACCTGCGCAACCGCAGCACCATCCAGCGCGCGTACTTGCAGGCGCTGGGCCGCGCGCGTAAAAGCGTGCTGCTGGCCAATCCGTATTTCGCGCCGGGGCGCAAGTTTCGCCGCGCGCTGGCCGCTGCCGCCGAACGCGGGGTCGATGTCACGCTGCTGATCGGCGTGGGCGAGATCTGGCTGCAGGATGCGGTCGCCCACTCGTTTTATCCGAAACTGCTGGCGGCCGGCGTCAAGATCGTCGAGTACCGCAAGACGCAATTGCACGCCAAGGTGGCCGTGATCGACGACGACTGGGCCACCGTGGGCTCGAGCAATGTCGATGGCCTGTCGCTGTTCCTGAACCAGGAAGCCAACGTGGTGATCAAGGATGCCGCATTTGCGCAGACCTTGCGCGCCCATATCGAGGACGCCGTCGCCGATGGCGTACCGATTGATTATGCCGACTTCGAACATGTCGGCCGTTTTCGCCGCATCGGTTACGAGATCGCGTTCGTGTTCTACCGGACCGTGATGCGCCTGTTCTCAGTAGGAAAATATGCATGAGTGATACCGTCAGACTCGACAAGTGGCTGTGGGCCGCGCGCTTCTTCAAAACTCGTACCCTGGCCACCGATGCCATCGACAGCGGCAAGGTCAAAGTCAACGGCGACAAGGTCAAACCGGCACGCAATGTGCACATCGGCGACCAGCTCGACATCGACAACGGCTCCGACCGCTGGGAAGTCGATGTGATGAATCTGTCCGACGTGCGCGCCGCCGCGCCGATCGCGCGCAACCTGTACGAAGAGACCGACGGGAGCGTACAGCGGCGGGCGCTGGTGGCGGAAAACCGCCGCCTGTTCCGCGAGCCGACCGCCGACTTCAAGGGCCGCCCGACCAAGCGCGACCGTCGCCAGCTCGGCAAATTGTAGGCTCAATTCCAGCCTGATGCGCGGGGCCGGACCGCGCGCAAGGCGCCACCCTGCAACAGATCACCGTTACGGGTGAGTGCACACGTCGCATATCCCCATGCTGCGCCGCAGCAATAGAACCTCGACTCTAAACGTAGCGTTTGACTTTTGTCACGCGCTGGATAATAGTACGAGCGTTCGCAATTCTTTTCACACGGAGTAAATTTAAGTGGCGCAGAATACTTTGCTCCACGGCCAAATTCACCTCGGGATCCATTCTTATTAATACCTCAACTAAATTTATGCGCAAGGGCGAACTGACACGGGCGGCAATTCTCGACGTGGCGCTGGACCTGGCCAGCCGGGACGGGCTGGAAGGCCTGACCATCGGCCTGCTCGCGGACAAGATGAACATGAGCAAGTCCGGCGTGTTCGCCCATTTCGGCTCGCGCGAGGATTTGCAGTTGGAAGTGCTCAAGCTGTACCACCATCGTTTCGAGCAGGAAGTGTTTTTCCCCAGCGTCAAAGAGCCGCGCGGCATCTTGCGCTTGCGCTCGATGTTTGCGCGCTGGGTCAAGCGCGTGAGCGTGGAAGTGGCGTCGGGCTGTATCTATATCAGCGGCGCGGTCGAGTACGACGATCGCCCGGGCCCGATCCGCGAAGAGTTGATGGCCATGGTCGGCGCCTGGCAGGCCGCGCTGTTGCGCTGCGTGCAGCAATGTATCGAAGTGGGCGACTTGAAAGCCGACAGCGATGCGCGCCAGATGGTCTACGAGATGTACGGCCTGATCCTGGCACTGCACCACGATGCGCGCTTCCTGCGCATCCCCGGCAGCCTGGAACGGGCCGGTAATGGATTTGAACGTTTGATCGTGTCGTACAAGAATTAGCAAGGCAGTTGGTAACACCTACGCAAGCCACCATTTTTGCAGTCAATAAAAGTCATCAGGAGAACACCATGGGTCAATACGTCGCGCCAATCCGGGATATGCAATTCGTGCTGCACGAACTGCTCAACGTGCAGGAAGAACTGAAAGCGTTGCCGGACTACGCCGAAATCGATGCCGACATCATCAACCAGGTACTGGAAGAAGGCGGCAAGTTCACGTCGGAAGTGCTGTTCCCGCTGAACCATTCGGGCGACCGCGAAGGTTGCAAGCTGGACGTGGCGACCAACTCCGTGACCACGCCAAAAGGTTTTAAAGAAGCCTACAAGCAGTACGTCGAGGGCGGCTGGGCGGCGCTGGCGTGCGATCCGGAATACGGCGGCCAGGGCCTGCCAGTACTGCTGAACAACTCGTTCTACGAAATGCTGAACTCGGCCAACCAGGCCTGGACCATGTACCCGGGCCTGTCGCACGGCGCCTACGAATGCCTGAAAGAACACGGCACCGACGAACAGAAATCGACCTACCTGCCGAAGCTGGTCTCGGGCGAATGGACCGGCACCATGTGCTTGACCGAACCGCACTGCGGCACCGACCTGGGCATGCTGCGCTCGAAAGCGCTGCCACAGGAAGACGGCTCGTGGCTGATCACCGGCAACAAGATCTTCATCTCGGCCGGCGAACACGACATGGCGGAAAACATCCTGCACCTGGTGCTGGCCCGCGTGCCGGATGCACCGGAAGGCTCGAAAGGCATTTCGCTGTTCCTGGTGCCGAAATTCCTGCCAAACGCCGACGGTACCGTTGGCGCGCGCAACCCGATCACCTGCGGCGCCATCGAAGAAAAAATGGGCATCCACGGCAACTCCACCTGCCAGATGAACCTGGACGGCGCGAAGGGCTGGATCATCGGCCAGCCGAACAAGGGCCTGAACGCCATGTTCGTGTTCATGAACGCGGCCCGCCTGGGCGTGGGCATGCAGTCGCTGGGCCTGACCGAAGTCGCGTACCAGAACGCGCTGGTCTATGCCAAGGACCGCATCCAGATGCGTTCGCTGTCGGGCGCCAAGTTCCCGGACAAGCCGGCCGATCCGATCATCGTGCACCCGGACGTGCGCCGCATGCTGCTTACCGCCAAGGCCTATGCCGAAGGTGGCCGCGCATTCACGTCGTACGTGGCGCTGCAGATCGACCGCGAACTGCACCACCCGGACGCCGACGTGCGCAAGGAAGCCGCCGACGAAGTCGCGCTGCTCACGCCTATCGTCAAAGCCTTCATCACTGACAACGGCTGGATCGCCACCTCGGAAGCGATGCAGGTATTCGGCGGCCACGGCTACATTGCCGAATGGGGCATGGAGCAGTACGTGCGCGACGCCCGCATCAACCTGATCTACGAAGGCACCAACACCATCCAGTCGCTGGACCTGCTGGGCCGCAAGATCCTCGGCGACAACGGCGCCAAGCTGCGCAAGTTCGGCGAAAAGATCAAGAATTTTGTTGAAGAAAACGGCACCGACGAAGCGCTGAG